>CAWHAB010000013.1:0-232306 GCA_963827105.1 uncultured Solirubrobacteraceae bacterium
CTGGGGGCCGGGCGGTCGCAGGTTCAAATCCTGTCTCCCCGACTTACGAATAGCCTGCAAATCGGCATTCTTCTGGTTTGGTACCGTGCCTGCCGAGTCTGCACGCGAGGAACAAATCGACACAACGGCACGATGATTCTCGTGCCGGGACGCTCGCTCGCGGCTCGGACGCCTCAGTGGTCGCTGGCCCGATCGCCCATCGCAGGGCATTACGACCATCGCGTCGAGGTCGTGCCCGTCGTGGGCGACGGCCGCCAACCTGCGACCACCGGGTCGTTCGTGGTGGGTCCTGCGCTTCCATAGTTGACGCCTGTACGTCCCTGGTCGATGGGTTTGGCCGCCAGAAGCATTGATACCATAACGGTATGACCGGTGGAGACATGATCCTGATGGCCCGCCGCCGGGCGCAGCTGACCCAGCGGGAGCTGGCCTCACGGCTGGGGTGTCGGCAGGCGACGATCGCGCGCTGGGAGCGGGGTGACCGCCAACCCGGTTTCCGGGACGTGCAAGAGGTGGTCGGCGCATGCGGACTGCAGCTCGACGCTCACCTTCTCACGGAGGACCGCTCGTGGTGGCCGCAGATCGCCACGCAACTCGGGCTCAGGCCGATCGAGCGCTTGCGCCAGCTCAGTCCGCCCGGCGTATTCGGCGATATCGCCGCTGTGCTTGCGGCCGTCGCTGACGCGCGCGCACCGGTGATCGTGATCGGGGAGGTCGCAGGGGCGCTTCACGGTTGGCCACTCGTGCTGAGCGGGAATGTTGTTGAGATCTGCACCCGTGCGGACGCTGTGAGAGCCCTACTGGAGAGCGTGGGCGCAAGCGAGGCAGGCGCCGGAACCTACGACCTCCCTTCGGGTGGGCACCTCCTCATCAGGGATGCTCCGAACGGCACGATGGGCTATGCCGACCTTTCACGCGGTGCCGAATCGGTCGAGGTCGATGCGGGCGAGGTGCAGGTGGCGGGCCTTCTGGACCTCGTGCGGATCGCCGATGCCTCCCCAGATCCGGACGCCCGGCGCGATGCGTTGGCCTACCGGGCGGTGCTTGACGTCCAACGTGCCCAGGCTGAGGTCGGGACTGTCGACCGCCATACCGACGAGGAGGGAATCCAAGCGTGGCTGCAAGCAGACTCCGGTGGCATAGATCCCGACCGGGAGGCCCTGCTCGGTGTGCTCGCTCGTCATGGGGTGGCGTTCGTCTTGATCGGTGGCGCCGCGATCCAATCGCACGGCCTCCGTTATGACACCCGGGACATGGACGTCACGCCGGACACGACGCCGGAGAACCTGGCCGCGCTCGCCGATGCTTTGAACGAGCTGGACTGCCGACTGATTACCGATCCGGCCAACGCTGGCAGCTGGGTCTCGCTTCCGTCGGACTACTTCACTGAGCGCAGCCTTCGCTCCGCGAGCCTCTGGAACCTCGCCACCCGACACGGCCAGCTCGATCTCTGCTTCACGCCCGCCGGCTTCCCGCACGGCTACACCGATCTGAAGCCACGCGCCAGGCAGCGAGCGGTCGCTGAAACGACTGTAGTCGTGTCAGTCGCCGCCCTCGATGACGTCCACGAGTCCAAGCGTCAGGCCGATCGACCCAAGGACCGCGAGTATCTTCAACGCGCGGTGGAGCCCGGGTCATGAGGCGCACGGGGAACAAGACGGGGAACAAGACGGGGAACAAGACGGGGAACAAGCTGAGCGAAACATCGGCACACTCGGGCACATAGAACCCAGTTAATCCTGGCCCTCTCAACCGAGCGAGACCCCATCCCGTCGGCTGGGGGCCGGGCGGTCGCAGGTTCAGATCCTGTCTCCCCGACTAAGGAATAGGCTGCAAATCGGCACTTTTCGCTGTTTAGGCCGTTTTGCAGGTAATTCATTGAGAGCCGGAGAGGGGTCTCGAACCCCTGACCTCCTGTTTACAAGACGCGGTGTCGGCGCCGGTGGAAAACTGACCCCCCTCCGCCGGTTGAAAATTGACCCCCTTGGGACGTAGGCGGTGGCGTCCGGGGTTCTGGTGAGCCTGGCTCGGTCATGTCATCGAGACCGGGAGAAGGGTCGTGTTGGACGTGGAGCGCTGGGCTGAGCTACGCAGGGAACACTTCGTCCGCGGGGTCTCGATCAAGGAGCTTGAGCGTCGCACGGGCCTCGCGCGGAACACGATCAGGACGGCGCTTCGCTCTGATGCCCCGCCGAGCTATGAGCGCTCGAGCAGGCCGTCGAAGCTCGACCCGTTCAAGGATGAGATCCATGAGCTGCTGCGCCAGGATCCGAGGCTGCCGGGGGTGCGGGTTCGTGAGCTGATCGAGCCGCTCGGGTTCGATGGCGGGAAGTCGATCGTGGATGACTATCTGCGCGAGGTGCGCGCGTTGTTTCTGCCGCGCAGGACGTTCCAGCGGACGGTTTATCGGCCGGGGGAGCTCTGCCAGTGGGATCTGTGGGAGACCTCCGAGCATGTTCCGGTCGGGCACGGGCAGCTGCGCCGGGCGTGGGTTGTGGTGGCCTGCATGGGGTACTCCCGCGCGGGCGCGGGCGCGTTGATCTTCAGCAAGGAAGCCCCGGATGTGTTGTGGGGCATGAGCCGCTGCCTTTGGTCGCTGGGCGCGCTGCCCGAGGTGCTGGTCTGGGACCGAGAGGGGTGCCTGCACGCCGGCTCAGGCCGCCCGACCGATGCCTATTCCGCGTTCTGCGGACAGCTGAAGGTCGACTGGCTTTTCTGTCAGCCGGCCGATCCGCAGGCGAAGGGTGGCGTCGAGCGGCTGCAGGGGTATCTGGAGAGCAACTTCGAGCCGGGCCGCAGGTTCGCGAACCATCTCGATTTCCAGCTGCAGCTCGATGACTGGTTCGCGAAGGCGAACAGCAGGGCGCACCGGATGCTCAGAGCCAGGCCCGTCGACCGGCTCGCCGAGGAGCTCGAGGTCATGCGAGCGCTCCCCAACGCGGAGCCTGATGTCGACCGATGCTCGAGCACGCCCGGACGCTGAAGGAGCGCCGCGGTGAACGCCAGCAGGATGTCGTCGTCGAGCAGCGTCCGCTGGCTGTTTATGACGGGCTGATCGCGTGAGCGCGACCTCCGAGCTCGCGCATCTGTTTCGGGCGATGAAGGCCCCGGCCGCGGCGAAGGCGCTTCCGAAGCTCGCCGACCGGGCGAGGGCTGAGGAATGGAGCTATGAGCGTTTCGCCGAGGCGCTGCTCTCCACCGAGACATCGGCCCGTGACGCTCACGGCGGCGATGCCCGCATCCGGACCGCAAGGTTCCCGGCGAGAAAGACGCTGGAGGAGTTCGACTTCACATTCCAACGCTCGATCAAGAAGCAGGTCGTCGAGCACCTCGGGCAGCTCGACTTCCTGCACGCCCGCGAGAACGTCGTCCTGCTCGGGCCACCCGGGACAGGCAAGACGCACCTCGCGATCGCCCTCGGGATCCGTGCATGCCTCGCCGGGCAGCGCGTCCTGTTCCGCACAGCCACCGAGTGGGTCGCGCTCTTGGCCGACGCCCAGCGCCAAGGACGGCTCGAGGACGAGCTCAAACGCCTCGAACGGATCCCGCTGCTGATCTGCGACGAGGTCGGCTACATCCCGTTCGACCCCCAGGCAGCGAACCTGATGTTCATGCTCGTCTCACGCCGCTACGAGCGCGCGAGCCTGATCATCACCAGCAACAAGCCCTTCTCCGCCTGGGGCGAGGTGTTCGGCGATGACGCCGTCGCGGTCGCGATGATCGACCGGCTCGTCCACCACGCCGAGATCCTCTCTCTGAAGGGCGACAGCTACCGCCTCAAGGACCGCGACCTCGGACCACGCCCCGCCCGCACCCCCGACACCGCCTGACCCCCCCAACGACGAGCGCGCCGCCGGCAGCGTGCTCCGCTCGGCGCTACGCGCCTTCGCTCCACACGCAGCCGGCACACCCAAGGGGGGTCAGTTTTCAACCGGCGAAACGGGGTGCATTTTCAACCGGCCTTGACACGCGGGCAGCTCCAGATCGCTGCGGGCCGGACCGCGACGAGCGCAGCAAATCCCGGGGCCCGGGACGCCCCCCTGGCGATCTCCGTGGGTCCGCTGGCGACCCCTGAGGCTTCCATCCGGCTTCCACTCCCAGCCACGGCACCGCGACTGGACGCGCGCACGCAACGATCTCAGAGCGACAGCCAGCATCACGCCTCTGAGACTGCTGCTCCTCGTCCGAGGCGCTAGCGAGCGCGCGCCGTGCTCGGACGCCCGCTCAGCCTGGAAAGCACAAGCCTGACGAGATGCTGCCGAGACTCAACCCGGTGGTTTGCGGTATTCGGTCTCGCCGCTGCAGTCGGGGTAGCACGGCTGGCGTTCGTAGGTGCCCTTGTGCGCCTTCGAGGATTTGGTCGAGCACCCGCTTTCGGTGTATTCCCCCTTCTTCTCGGCGACGCAGTCGGCCACAGGCCCGGGATACCATTCGTAGGCACCCTTCGCCTCTACTTTGCCCTTCTTTTCGTAGTAGACCTCGCACGTCGCGTCGCTGTACGCGCCGTGCTTGATCTTCGGTGTCGTGCCTTTGTTCAGCGGCCTGCACTGCCCGGCTTCCCCGACTGTGTAGTGGACCGTCGCGGTGCCCGTCTGCCCGTCGAGGCTCGTCGCGGTCACGGTGTAGGCGAAGGTCCCGGCGGCCGCGGTGTTCAGGCTGCCGGTGCCAGTGGTGGCGCCGTTGGAGTCCACGCATGACGCGATGCCCGGAGCGCCGCTCGCATCCGCGCAAGAGAAGCCCGTCAGCACCGTTTCATTCAGGCCAAAGCTCTGCCCGTCAGCGGGGGGGCTGATCGTCGCTGTCGGCGGGCCGAGGACGCTGAGCGTGGTCGAGGAGCTGAGCGTGCCAACTTTCCCGGTGATCGTGGTTGTTCCCAGGCCAACGGCGTGTGCGAGCCCGGCAGCGTTGACGGTCGCCACGGCCGGTTCGCTTGAGGTCCAGGTCGCTTCGTCCGTCACGTTCTGAGTCGGCCCTTCGGAGTAGGTGCCGGTGTCGGTCATCTGTTCGTTGCCACCGACCGCAACGACCGGGGTGGCCGGGGTGACGGCGGTCGAGAGCAGCGTCGGCGTGAACGCGTTGGCGTTCAGCGTGACTTCGGTCGATTCGGGCGTTTCGATGGCCGGCCCCGAGAACCCTTCAAACGTGTTGTGGTTGACGGTCAGATCGTTCGCGCCTTTCGCGTAGATGCCGTTGACGGCACCCGGCGTCGTGCTGTCGCCGTGCAGTCGTATCCCAGAGATCGTGACGTTTTCGGCCGTCACGTGGATCAGGGAGCCGCCCGATTCAAGGCCGATGAGCAGCGGTGCGTTCGGGTCAGCGCCTTCCGACTGCGTACCGACGTTGCCGTCGAGCGTCAGGTTCGACTTAGATATGGTCAGGTTCTCGGCGTACTGACCAGAGGACACCTGAACGGTAACGGGCGCGGTGCTCGAGGAATCGTCGATCGCCTGTTGGATGCTCTCCGCATTGCTGAGCACGTTGGCCTGCGTCGCCGTGCCAATCACGCGCGACGGGGCTATCGTGGTGCCGCCCGACGTTATCTGGGCATTGAGGTTGAGGGTGTTGCAGGTGATGTAGAGGTATCCCGCCGCAGCGAGATTGAGACTGGCGTCGACGTTAAGCGTGGGCGTTACCAGGGAGAGGTTGTACTGCGGCGTCCCAAATGAGCTTTCCGACAGGTCGCTGGGTTCGACGATGCTGACGCTCCCAGTGGCCTGAACCGTGATGCTCGTGAAGACGAGGTTGTTGGCAATCTGTTGCGCGTTCAGGTACGTTCCGTTGGGCTGCTGAGCGCCGTTGCCGATGGTCACGTTCGCAGGGTCGATAAAGATCGCAGGTTCTGAGATCACCGGCGCTGGGACGGAGTTGCGGAGCGTCACCGACGGCTGGTAGATCGTGATTTCGGGTTCGGCGCTGGCGCTGCCGGGGGCGATCAGGACGCCGAGCAGGCCTACGAGCGCGCAGCGGCACAGCACGAGCAGACGCGCCGAGAGAGGGTGTCCGATCTTCTGTGTGTGAGGTCGGGGCGTTGGGTTGTTGGTCAGTCTGGCAGTCTGTCTCCGAAGTGGATCTTGAGGCCTCGTAGTGCTGCTGTCCAGTTGTAGGCTTGCCGCCACTTTCCCTCGGCTCTGAGGATCGCGAGGTAGATGAGCTTGGTCGCGGCTTGCTCGTCGGGGAAGTGTCCGCGGGTCTTGATGCTCTTGCGGATCTGGCGGTTGAGGTTCTCGATGCTGTTGGTCGTGTAGACAGCTCGGCGAAGATCGGCGGGCAGTGACAGGAACGGGGTGATGTAGGTCCAGCGCTCTCGCCAGGACGCGGCGATCATCGGGTACTTGGTGCCCCAGAGCTCGTCGAACGCCTCCAACGCGTGCTCGGCGGCCTCGGCGTTCACAGCGCCGTAGACGGGCTTCAGCGCGGCCGCGACCTTCTTGCGGTCCTGGTAGGCGACGTAGCGCATAGCTCGAGCGGATCTGGTGGACGATGCATGTCTGGACCCACGCTTGCGGGAAGACAGCCTCGATCGCCTCGGGGAACCCGGTGAGCCCGTCGACGCAGCAGATCAGGACATCCTCAACGCCGCGGTGGTGCAGGTCGTTCAGCACCGCCAGCCAGAACTTCGCGCCCTCGGTCTCCTGCCACCAGAGCCCGAGCACCTCGCGCTCGCCCTCGACGCTCACGCCGATCGCGAGGTAGCACGCGCGGCTCCGGACGCTGCGGTCCTCGCGGACCTTGACCATCAGCGCGTCGAGGTAGACGATCGGGTAGAGGCGCTCCAGCGGCCGGGTCCGCCAAGCCTGTACGTCGGCGAGCACAGCGTCAGTGACGCGGCTGATCGTGTCCCGGCCGAGCGCAGTGGTGCCGTAGAGGCGCTGCAGGTGGCTCTCGATGTCGCGGACCGACATGCCGCCGGCGTACAGGTCGAGGATCTTCTCGTCCAGCCCGGCCAGCCGCGTCTGGCGCTTGGCGACCAGCTGCGGCTCAAACGTCCCATGACGGTCCCGCGGGGTCTTGACGTCGACTGGGCCGAGCTCGCTCTGCACCGTCTTTGCCGTCGACCCGTTGCGGACGTTCCCGGCGCCACCCGGAGGCGCCTGCCCCGGCGGGTAGCCGAGATGGTCGCTCAGCTCCGCTCCGAGCGCGGTCTCGATCACCCTCCCGGCGAGCTGGGTCAACAGCCCGCCCGGCCCCGTGATCTCGCTCGCGTCAAGGCCCTTCAGCGCATCCTCGAGCTCCTCCCGCGGCAGCAGCCCGGCGAGCCGGTCAAGCGCGGCCTCCCGGTCGCTCCGAGCATCAGACACGACCTCAGCATCAGACACGCCCTCAATAGTGGCGGACTTCGTGTTCTTCGTGGTGGTGGTCATGGGGGTCCTTTCCGGCCGCGCCGACCCCGGGATCGCCGCTCGCCCTACGGGCTTCGCGACGAACCGGGGTCGGCACACAAGCCGATCAGTTCACCCAAACCCCACACACTTCGTCGGACACACCCGATCAGGACGCCGAGCAGGCCTACGAGCGCGCAGACGAGCACAGCACGAGCAGACGCGCCGAGACGCTCCCCCCTTTGGTGAAACCGCACTCTCAAGCTCTCACGAGCGAACATCCTTGCCCCCGTCAGTTAGGCAAGCGCCCCAAAGCTGGCACCAGCTAACTAGAGAGCCGGATCGCTTGCGTGTGCGCCCATCTCCGCGATACCCCCAAACGTGCAAAGGAATGGACGGCTTTGCAACAGACAACGTTACGCCGCTCAGCCAGGAAGTCAAGCAGACCGCCTTCCCGCCCGACCCCCCACCGCCGCGCCACAGCCCACGCAAAGAGTCGTGGGAACCACGCTCGGCCCCATCGCACGGGCTGAGGCGGCACTACGTAGGCACCACCGAAGCGGGCAATCGCAGCAGGCTCGCTTCGGGCCCGCAAGCGAGCGTCTGGCTGGCCGGGCCCGAGACGCTCGCAGGGGACGACAAGCGGCACTCCTCGAACGCGTGCCGTCCTGCAGGCGCTTGTCACTAGAAGCGACACTACATTCGTGATCGAGCCCGGCGATCGAGAGATGTCAAGGCCGCTTGAAAACTAGGCCGGTTCTGCCGGTTGAAAACTAGGCCACTTGAGGGTTGGTGCGCCGGCGGTTTCTGGAGCGAGCCGTAGGCGAGCGCAGGAAACTGCCGGCGGCGGTGCTGGTCAGGGGAGGTCCCCGGGCGTTGTGGGCCGGGGACTGAGTTCCTTGCCGCGGAGGCGGTAGCTGTCGCCCTTGAGGCTGAGGATGTCTGCGTGGTGGATGAGCCGGTCGATCATTGCGGTGGCGACGGCGTCGTCGCCGAAGATCTCTCCCCAGGCGCTGAAGGGCTTGTTGCTGGTGACGATCATCGAGGCGCGCTCGTAGCGGCTGCTGACGAGGGCGAACATGAGGTTCGCAGCCTCAGGGTCGAACGGGATGTAGCCGACCTCGTCAACGACGAGCAGCGGGATCAGCGCTAGACGTTTGAGCTCTGGCTCGAGCTGGCCCTGGCGCTTTGAGTCGCCGAGCCTTGCGACCCATTCGGTGGCGGTCGCGAAATGGACGCGTTGTCCGGCGAGACACGCCCTGACGCCGAGCGCGGTAGCGAGGTGCGTCTTGCCGGTGCCCGGAGGGCCGAGCAGAATCACGTTCTGGCGGCCGTGCAGGAAGTCGAGCTGCCCGAGGTGTTCGACGATCTGCTTCTTGACCGAGCGCTGGAAGGTGAAGTCGAATTCCTCGAGCGTCTTTCGTGCCGGGAAGCGGGCGGCCTTGATCCTGTGCTCCCCGCCGTGGCTGTCGCGTGCGGAGACCTCGCTGGAGAGCAGCGCTTGGAGGAACTTCTCATAGCTCCAGGACTCCTCCCGCGCCCGCTCGGCCAAAGCGGGAAGTGCTCTGGCGGCCGCGGGCGCCTTCAGTGCCCGGAACAGGTGCGCGAGCTCTGAGGCTGGGCCGCTCATGCGATCAGTGCGTCATAGACCGACAGCGGGCGCTGCTCGACATCGACCTCATGTCGTTGGCGGCGGCGCACTCGCTGGGTTTCCAGCTCGCTCTGGTGCTCGGGGTCAACGATCGTCTGGGAGCCCGCAAAGACCCGCTTGTGCCGCGCGGCCTGCTCGCCCGTGTCCAGGACGGTCGCGGTGACCTGCGTCTGGGAGACGCGGACCTCGACGCGCCTGCCGGCGAAGCGCGGGTCCAGCGAGTAGTCGTTGCGATCGACCCTGATCAGCGGCTGCTGGGGAACCCTCACCACCCAGCGCCGGTCCGTGTCGACGCTCGCCCGGCCGAGCGGCCTGAGCGTTCGCTCTTTGGCCAGCCGCTCGGCCGGGACACCACGGATCGTGCGATGCGAGCGGCCGTTCGCCTTCTCGGCCCAGCGGTCCAGCTGGTCCTGGAAGTCCAGGTGGTTCGCGAAAAACCGGCGCGGCTCGAAGTTCGAGCGAAGGAAGCGGTGCTGACGCTCGAGCTGCCCCTTCGCCTGCGCATCACCAGCATCGAGGATGATCCAGCCGACCTGCAGCTGGCCGCAGAAGGACAGGAACGGCTCGCTCGGTCTCCCGCGGGCGCCGATCGCTGACTCGCGGTCCCAGACGAGCTTCTCCGCCCGCACTCCCAGCCGCGACAGCGAGCGCTCAAGGCCGGCGAGGATGTCCGGCGCTTCCTTGCCGAAGATCAGGGTGCCCGCGAACGCCCTTGACCAGCACGACTGCGTCGTGACAACCCAGCCACGACGCCTCTGGCCATAGCCGACCGGGACGTGCTCGCTCGGCTCCCACAGATCGCACTGGATCAACTCTGCCGGCCGGTAGATCGTCCGCTGGAACGTGCGCTTGATGAGGAACCGCGGCCTGACCTCACGCACATAGTCATCAAAAACGCTCTTCCCGCCCCGATACCCGATCTCACCAGCGAGCTCGCGCAACCGCTGCGAAGGGACCTTCGGATCGGCCTGCAGCTGCTCGCAGATCCACTCCTTGAACGGGTCCACTATCGACCCGGCCGGCGAGCGCGCATAGCTCGGTGGCACCTCCGCCGCAAGCAGCCTGCCCACCGTGTCCCTGGCCAGCCCAGTCCGGCGAGCGATCTCCCGCGCCGAGAGCCCCTCGACCCGCCCCATCCGCCGCACCTCAGCCCACTGCTCCACGCCGACCAACAGCCTTCCTCCCGTTCGATCCCAATCAGATCGAGCGAGCGTCGCGACCCAGCCGGACAACCGACCGCCACGCCGAACTGGCCTAGATTTCGAGCGGCGCAGGTGGCCTAGTTTTCACCCGGCGCCCACAAGAGACGACTCGGTGCATTATCGGCGTCGGACGGAGCGCTTTAGGGGCATCCTGATCCTCTGCTCCGGCAGGCTGAAGCAACCGCTCAGGCGCGAAAGCGGCGGCGCCCCGAAGCTCCGACACGACGCCGGCTCCTCGTCCTTTTCGGTCGCCTGCCCTACTGCGGAGCGTACGCGCGCTGACTTCGCAAAGCGACAGCCAGAGCCGAACGTCATACTTGGCTGCCTGATGTCCGAGAAGGAGTCCAGGACACCCGACTTGGTGGAGCGCGTTCGTGTGCTCCTGGATTTGGGTGATCGTGGGGATTGGGGCGCAGCGATGGAGTTCTTCGCCCCCAACGCGGTCTGGGTCGCGATCGACGCGCTCGAAACATTCAGGGGGCAGGCGATCCGCGACTTCTGGATGGAGTGGTACGCGGCCTACGAGGACGTTCGGATCGAGATGCTTGAAACCGTCGATCTGGGGAACGGTGTCGTGATGGCGGTGATCCGCCAGAGCGGTCGTCTCGGCGAAGCCCCATCACGAATCCAACAAGACGCAGTACTGGTCTACGAGTGGTCGCAGGGACTGATCGAGCGCGTCACGACATACGTAGACCCCGACGAGGCCCGTGCTGCCGCCGTACGCCTAGCCGAGGAACGGGGGTAGGCGGTGTCGGAGGTAACTGTCGAGATGGTTCGGCAGGGTTACGAGGCGCTCAACACGGCGCTCGCCGAGGGCGATTTGAGTACGTACGTGCGCGAGTTCTACGACCCCGAGATCGTGATGGAAATGGGGCTTTTGGAGGGTACGATCCGTGGACATGAGGGCGTCGTGCGATCCATCGGGGGGCAGACCGAATTCCTCGAAGGCCTACGGCCTAGCTCTCGGCGAGGCACGGCCTAGCTCTCGGTGCTGGACCGCACGCGCGCCCGCCGGAAATCGAGGCGCACGGTGGGTGCCCGGCGCAGGATCGCGTGGCGGCAGGCGTATGCTTGACTCATGGTTCTCTATACCTGTCCAGCACGAACGCACGGTGCGAGCGCGCCCTTGGTCCCGCACCCGTGCGGCGTCGCGGCGCAGGCGCTCGACCGCTCAGGACACACCTTTGCGGTGAAGACGGTGGGAGGCTTCAAAATGATCCCGCTGAGCCGCCGCGGCAAGCGCGATGAGATCATTGCGCTCACGGGCCAGCAGGACGTGCCGGTGCTCGTACTCGACGACGGCACGACCGTGCAGGGAACGAGCGCGATCGTCGAATGGGCCGCCGAGCAGAGCCCGGCCCGCTGAGGCCGCGACAACAACCTGCGACGCGAGACCGGGATGCAGTCCGCCCTCGCGAGGCGCTGAGCGGCCTGCCCATTCGATGATCGGACCTCCGCCTACTTGGCTTTTTTGGCTCTCTTCTCCGGCGCCAGCGAGTTGCCGGGGGCGATTTCCGAGCAGTTCTGCGGCGCTGCCTGCCCGAGGAAGCGAGCGGTCAGCCAAGGCGCTGCTTCGGCCAGCCACGGAGCCGCACCCTCGATGTGCCCGAGGTGCTGATATTCAGTGAAGTGCACGGACACGCCGCGGCTGCACCATTCACGGGCCAGGGTCCGCACGTCTCCGGCGATCATGACGCCATCGCCCGGCCCGATGCCCGGCTTGTTGCCGGCGGTGCCTTCGAATTCTTCGCCGCCGTTGCCCTGGCCGATCAGGAAGGGCACGGTCGGTGTGCCGGTACTGACGTTGAGCTTGTTCGCGGTGCGCACGAAGACCGGGATGCTGTCCGGCGTCGGATATTCGGGCTTTGCCACTTCCGACCAGGTCAGGCCCGGCGTCGAGACCTCGTTGGTGATCGACTTGTCCTGGTCCTCTTCGAGCAGTTCCTGTCCATAGGGGGTCAGGTACGGCGTCAGATCGAGGTGGAACGCGCGCGTGAGGCCATCGAGTGACATCGGGATGATCGAGGCCCAGGTACTCGAGCCTTCGACGTATTTCAGATTGTGGGCCGGGTCGACGAGCACCCCGCCCATCGCCGCGCCGACGAGGTCGGCGTTGATATCCGGGGCGTAGCTCGGCGCGAGCTCCGCAGCCCACTCGGTGGCGATCGCTCCGCCCGAGTAACCGGCCAGGCCGATCTTGCTTGCCGTGCTCAGACCTGTCGCCGGCGAGCTCAGTGCCGCGCGCAGCGAGTCGAGCGTGTTGTAGCCATAGACCGGGCCGGCCGAGAAGTCGGCTTCCTCGCCCTCCGTGTCAGGGACGACGACGGTCTCGCCCGCCAGCAGCGCCGGTGAAATGAGACCGGACTCGGCCTGTGCGATTTCGCCGCCCGAGTGAGTGCCGCCGGAGATCGCGTAGGACGGGTCGTCTTCGGTGTTGAGGCTGTCGTAGAAGGACTGGTATGAGACCACCGAGGCGCCGAGTTTCACCGGCGGCAACAACACCGACGTCACGTTCACGGTCGGCTTGCCGAGCTCCGACGTCGAGCGGTACAAGAGCTGCACCGCCGTGACCGGCAGTTCGATGCCCTCGATGTGAAAGGGCACGCTGCGGGTCTTCAGGACCGTCCCAGGGGCGATGTTCTTGAGCTTGGGCTTGCCTTCGTATTTGTAGAAGGGATCCTGCGCGGGCGGTTCGGCTGCCTGTGCGCTCGTGGCAGCGAAGGCCATCACGAGCAGCGCCCCGAGGAACCAGACCGTCCAGCTCCGCCGCCTGCCCGGACCATGAGTGATCGCTCCGGTCGAGATCCCCAGCTTCATCTTGCCTCCCGCTTCGATCGTTGGCCCCCAGACAATGGCCGGTCTTGACATACCGATGGCTCGCTGTCTACCCGGGAGCAGGCAGATCAAACGTGACCCGAGCGTCAGTCGGCGTCAGGCAGGAACCGGCCTTGATCAGCTACCGAGGGCTCGTTGCTCAGCTTGCGACTGCGGCGGCGGCCACGTCGTGGCCGGCGAAGACCATGAGCCACAGGTAGAGCACGTCGTTCTCGAGCTCCGGCAGCGAGCCGACGCGATCCTCTCGGATGTACTGGGTCGTGAGCTCGACCCCGGCGACCACCATCGCGCGCGCAACGAGATCCGGGACGGTCGGCAGGCCGGGCTGCTCTGTGGCGGCTCGCTCGGCGATCGCCTGAAACAGGCGCGTGAAGCTCTCGAGCGTGCGTTCGCGGTGGACCTGTGCCTCCTCGCCGGCGGCAAGGATGTCGAGTGACCAGACGCGCGCCGCGTCTGCGCGCTCGCTCCAGAACCTCAGGTAGGCACGCACGCCGTCGCGTATGGCCTCGATATAGCTCGGCTGGCTTGTCCCGGCGGCGACCATCTCGTCCAGCAGTTCGCGTGTTGTCGCGTCGTAGGCGGCGAGAAAGCAGGCTTCCTTGTTGGCGAACTGCTCGTAGAAGGTGTCGCGCGAGACGCGCGCGCGGTGGGTGATGTCGCCGATCGTCGTCGATCCGTAGCCCTTGCTGCCGACGGCGGCGATCATCGCGGCAATGATGCGTTCGCGCTGGTGGTTCTCGACCTGCTCGCGAGAGAGGCGGTGCGGCCCGCGTGGGAGCCGTTCGGTTCCCGCTTGCGCAGTAGTGGACATGTTGGTACATTACTACGAGTAAGGGACGAGCTAGTCCATCAATGCTTCGGAGTGGAGAGGGAAGGGAACTATGGAGGGTCAGGCGGCCACACGCATGCGACGCCCGTTGAGCACGGATTCCGCGCCTCGCGCGCACGACGACCGCGTCGAGGGGACGCGGTCTGTGAGGGTCCGCTTGCTCGCGGCGCTCGCGATCGCTGCTGCTGCGATGTGTTTCCCGGCTGCGGCCGCGGCGAAGTACAACGTGTCGCTCACCCGGACGACGGGCGGCGTCGCGAACGTCTCCGGCGAAAACTTCGGCGACGCCGGCTTCGGGATCGGCTACGCACAGGCGCAGGACGGGATCTGTGTGCTCGCCGAAACGTTCCTGACGGTCGACGGCGAACGTTCTGCGTTCTTCGGCCCTGAAGGGGTCTTCAAGAACGAATCCGAGGGGGGCGCGGTGTTCACGAACCTCAACTCGGACATCTACTGGGCCTCGATCAGGAAGAGTCACACGGTCCAGAACCTGCTGAAGCTCCCCTACCCGCAGGGACCCTCACAGGAAGGTCTCGAAGCGGCGAAGGGCTATGCCGCCGGCTATGACGCCTACCTCAAGCAGATCGGCGGCGCGAGCGGAGTCACGAACCCCGCCTGTAAAGGTGCGGCGTGGGTGAAGAAGATCAGCCCGCTCGACGTGTGGCTGCGCATCTACCAGATCGACGACCTGGCGGGCAACTCCGCTCTCGGTCCGGAGGCCGAGGCGAACCCGGCATTCGGGCCGCCCGCTGACCCGACGGCGAAGCCGCAGGCGATGAAGCCGGCATCGCTCGCGAAGGCCGCGAGCGAGCTGATCACGCCGACCGTGCACAGCACCCTGATGGGCTCGAACGGGCTCGCCGTCGGCAGCGAAGACGCCACCAACGGCGGCGGCGTCGTGCTCGACAACCCGCACTTCCCGTGGCACGGCGCAGAACGCTTCTGGGAGATGAACGTAGAAGTCGGCGGTGGATATCACGCGATGGGTGCCGGAATCTGGGGGTTGCCCGGGATCAACATCGGTCACAACCAGAACGTCGCCTGGACGCACACCGTCTCGACGAACACCAGCGTCACGCTCTGGTACCTGTCGGCGATCCAAGGAACCAACTACTACTACGACGGCAAAAAAGTCGCGATGAAGAAGCGCACTGTGACGGTCGAGGCGCTGGAACATGGCGAACTGGTGCCGGTTACCCGCACGCTCTACTACAGCCGCTATGGGCCGGTGATCTGGGAGAATGGCCTGCCCGTCGCGATCGATGACGCCAACGCGAACAACCTGCGTGGCGTGAACCAGTGGCTCGCGATCAGCAAAGCCGAAAACGCGTCTCAGGTGATCGAATCCGAGCGTGCCATCCAGGGCGTGCCGTGGGTGAACACGATCGGCGCGGACGCCGAAGGCAACGCGTTCTACACGGAGATCGTCGTGGCTTCGAGCCGGACGAAAGCCTACCTTGCCTCGTACTGCGACCTGGAGCCGGGGTCACTCACCGGCCCGTTCGTGGGCAACGGCACGTGTGAACTACCCGAAAGCCCGGGTGCGCTCGAACCGGGCATCGTTGCGGGCAGCGCCGAGCCGTCGCTGATCCGCAAAGACTACGTCGAGAACTCGAACAACTCGTTCTGGCTGGCGAACGCGAACAGCCCGCTCACCGGGTTCGCGCCAAGTCTCGGAGGCGAAGAAGAAAACCCCGGGATGCGCTCCCAGACGGGGATCGACATGGTCGCCCAGCGCATGGGCACGTACAACGGCGGCGTCCCGACCGACGGGATCTCCCCGACGCCCGGGTTCACCGCCCAGACGATGCAGGAATCGTGGACGAAGTTCCGCTCGCTCCCAGCTGAGCGAGCCCTGCCGGGTCTGCGCGAAATCTGCGCGAACGCGGTCAGCGAAGACGGCGGCGTGATCAACGGTGTCAACGTCAGCGCCGCATGCCCCGTGCTCAACGCCTACGGTGCGACCGCCACGCTCGAAGACAGAGGTGCGTGGCTGTTCCAGGAATGGTTCCAGCGCGCACCCAACACCCAGGCGGGCTTCTGGGTCCACCCGTGGACGGCGAGCGACGCGGTCTACACCCCGAACACGCTCAACACCTCGCTGCAGGCGAGCAAGGAAGCGCTCGCGGCGGCGGTCAGCTCGATGGAAGCGCGCGGCATCCCGCTCGATGCGGACACCGGCGAAGTGCAGCATGCGCCGCAGGCCGGATCGGCCCCGCTGCCCGGCTGCTCGGACGGCGGGGAATGCTTCGCCGCCATCGGCGGGCTGTTCCCAACGGCCACCTCGAAACAGACCGAAGTCACGGGCGGCACGAGCCTCGTGATGTTCACAGAACTGCTCGCCGGTCACGATCCTCTGACGAAAGGCCTGCTGGCCTACTCGCAGTCGGAAGACCCGACGTCTCCCTACTACGAAGATCAGACTCAGCGGTTCTCCAAAAACGAATGGATCACGCTCCCGTGGACGCCGGCCTCAGTCGCCGAAGATGCGATCAGTCCGACGCTGCGCCTGAAGTAGACCCAGACGGAGGGAGCTGCACGGTTGGGGACCGTGCAGCTCCCGCGCCGCGCTATCTCGCCCTACGACGCCTCACTTCGACGTAGACTGATACGACGAGCTGCATGTCCTTCAACAACATCGAGGTGAGCGCGGTCGGCGCGCGCGCCACCATCACCCTGAACCGCCCCGACAAGCTGAACCCACTCAGCACCGAGACGCTCAGCGAGCTCGTCGACGCGGCACACCGGCTTGACGAACATTCGCATGAGGTCAAGGTCGTCGTTCTCAGTGGCAAGGGCCGGGCATTCAGCGCAGGAGCAGACCTTTCGATCTTCTCGGGCGATGGCCCCGGCGTGGCTCGCCGAGCGGCCGCCGATGCGGGCCGCCAGATGGTCGAGGCGATCGAGTCGATGCGAGCCGTCACAATCGCTCGCATCCACGGTCATTGCGTCGGCGGCGCGGTGCTGTTGGCCGTTGCCTGCGATCTGCGCGTCGCGGCCGACACAACCCGCTTTTCGATCCCTGAGCTCGAGCTCGGAATCCCCCTGGGGTGGGGCGGGATTCCCCGACTCGTGCGCGAGATCGGCCCTGCAATGACCAAGGAGCTGGTGATGACCTGCCGGCCGTTCACGGCCGAGGAGGCGCGGAAGCTGGGCCTGGTGAACCGTGTGGTCGCCGAACAGGACCTGAGTGAGACGGTCGAGGCGCTGGCAGGCCAACTCGCTGAGAAGTCAGCTATCACGCTTGCAGCGACCAAGCTCGGGGTCAACGCCGCCAGTGCTGCGATGGTCGCGACGTCAGGGGCGTGGAGCGACGCGGACGCGGTCCTCACCGCCGTGGGCGACCCAGAATCGCGCCGCGTCGCCGAGAGCTATCTCGACAAGCTCTCTCGCCGCCCAGGCCGCAGGTCCTCGGGCGATCCCAAATGACAGCCGCTGCCAGTCGCCCACGTTGCGGCGATCGCCAACCCGCTTTCCAGCAACTGCAGGACGTTGGTGGGCCCGCTTTTTGGCTTTTTGCCCAATTTGCGGGTTTTTTGATGTTCCGCTTGATCGCGGGCGCGCCGGCACCAGATTAGGCTCGCGCGAGCGCCTCGGGGTCTGAAGAAGGCGTACGCGGGCGAAACGAGATCCCGATGATTCGGGACGAGGGGAGCATGACATGAGGTCTGTACGGATCGGCGCGGTCTGCCTGACCGTAGCCGTCGCGCTGGCGGCGTCCGCCGCGGGCGCCTACGCCAAATCGGCGATCACGCTGAAAACATCTTCGGGCGCCGTGCCCACCGGCGGCGAACTGAAGGCCAGCAGCTCGAACCTGACCTTCAAGGCCGGCGCGATCAAAGTTGAATGCGCCAGCAGCGAACAGGTTGGCGAACTGCTGGTCAACGCCGCCAAGACCACCAAAGGCACGTTCAGCACGTTCTCCGCCAGCGGCTGCAAAACCGTCGGTGGCAGTGCGACGCTCGTGAAGTGCGGGGCCGGGACCTGGGAGACCACCTTATCCGAACAAATCGCGAAATTCGGAAAGAAAGTGACGACAGGCAAGGGAGGGGTCTGCTTGGAAGTGAACACCGCTGAAGGGGGCCTATGTGTCTACACCGCGACGGGAGTCACGAGCGAATTCAACATCGGTGGCGCCGAGGTCATCACGACTAAAGAACAGGAATTCAAACTGATCGGGGGCTCATGCGCGACAGCCGGGTTCCTCTCGGAGACTTTGACTTTGAGTTCAAAAGGCGAAGCGGTCGAAGTCGTCTCGGCGGCCAAAGAAAAGCCGAACGTGAAATTGCGGACCGCCAAAGCCGGGATTCTCCCGTCGGGCGCCGCAACCGATCAGGCCAGCTCGAACCTGATCTTCGAAACCTCGGCCGGGAACGTCGAATGCTCGACCAACGAACTTCTCGGCACGGTCACCACCAACGGGGCGGTCAAGGATCTCCTGACGCTCGCCGAAACCGAGTTCGCAGGACTGGAAATAGGCGGGTTGTGCAAAACGAGCGCGCTCGGACCCGTGGAGGTTATCGGCCAAGACCTGCCGTGGCACGAGGAACTGACCACCAAGGGAGCAGTGACCATCAAGGGGACCAAGAAGGTCGCCTTCACTGTAGTCGTCGTGGACCTCGGGGAGAACTGCACCTACGAAGCCTCGAAGGTCGATGGCACGTTCGCGACGGGTGCGGAAGGCAAACCCGTTCCGTTCGAAACCGCCATCACCAAACAGGCGTTCAAGGTCGGCAAGGCGATGGCCAACGCGGGCTGCCCGAAGTCCGGCCTGCTCAGTGGCACGGCGAGCGCGACCTCAGGAGGTGAAGCGGTCGAAGTCGAACTGTAGGTCGCTGCGTTGAGGGCGGCTCAGGCGCCGCCTCGACGATGAGAGACGGGCCGGTTCGGAGAAACCCGGACCGGCCTGTCGCGTTGTGATGCGGATCACCGCCGCTACAGGCACTCGCTGCCTATGAAGGGCAGAGCACGGGTAGGGTCGAGTGGCGCTGTACTTGGAAACGGGTCACGGCTCGAGCCCGGGCTCGCCCGCATGGGGCGGCTCAGCGCGCGGATTCGTCGGTCGTGTCTGTGTCGCGAGGTCGTCGAGCGGTTGCTGGATGTCCGGGCGGGCGAGCGCGAGGTAGGCGACGAGGACGAACACGGCGACGGCGAACACGACTGCGGTGGGCCCGTCGCCGAAGTTCAGCCCGCTGAGGCTCTTCGGCTTGCTGATGTAGTCGGCGTAGGATGCGCCGAGCGGACGTGTGAGGACATACGACATCCAGAACGCGGCGATCCCGTTCAGGCCAAGCTTCCAGCGCGCGAGGGCGGGGATCAAGATCAGGATCGAAAAAAGGATGCCGGAGTCCAGGTAGCCGAGGTCCAGCGAGGTCGCGGTGAAGTCCCCGAGTGCCGTCCCGAGGGCGAAGGTCGCGAACACGGTTGCCCAGTAGTACGTCTCGCGCCGCTGGGTTGTGATGCTGTGGATCGACAGCGTGCCCTCCTGGCGCTGCCAAAGCCAGAAGATCCCGGCCAGGATCACGGCCCACAGCAGCGTCGTCCCGGCATACGGGATGTGGGCATCGAGGTGCAGGAAGTCCGAGACGCCGGTCCCCGTGATCGCGATCGCAAACGCCAGGGACCAGTATGCGAATGCCTCATAGCGACGGGCGCTGTACTGCAGCACGAGCCCCACGACGATCACGAGCACCTCGACGCCGCCGCCGCCGAAGTTGCCGTATGTCTTCAGATAGTCCGACGTGGCCTCGCCGCCGGCGGTCGTCAGGATCTTCACCACCCAGAAGATGAGAATGACCTCGGGGACCTTGGCCGCGACCGGCAGGGGCAGGAAACGACCGATCAGCGGAAGCTCGGCGCCGCGCCCGTTGGGGCTCGGCGAGGAGCGGCGATGTGGGCGAACGGGTTCCACGCGGTGGCAGCCTCCCCCGACTAGAGGAGCGCGACCGCGGCAGGCGGCCGATTCCGCTGGCGCGCGTTCAGATCCCGCGACTCGATCACGTCGAGCACGATAACTGCGGGGCGCTCGATATCAATCAGCCCAGAGGACCAACTGACCGCGCCCTGCATCATCCGGAGGGTTGAGTCGCCTCATCACCAGGTTCTAGACACCCATTTCCGTGGCGTCAGGCGCGGAGTGGCATCGCGTCGCGTCACGGTTCTCCAAACCAGGTGCTGAGCGCGTCGGGAAGCCCGGGATCTGGCGGCTCTCCGACCCACGCGACGTACCCGTCCGGGCGGATCAGAACCGCGGCGGGGGCTGTGACCGCGCCGAGCACCGGGAGCTCCCACGGGCCGGCATATTCGGCGTCGATGAGCTGGACGCGGTCTGTCCACGGGCCGATGTCGAAGCGGTCGGGCCCGGCGAGGTTGAGCAGCGCCGGCTTGGCGCCGTGCAGCAGCTCGAAGACCCGCAGCGGCCCGTCGGCCACCACGAGGTCCAGGTCGGGCATCCGGCGCCCGAGCAGCGGGTGTCCCTGGCCGAGGTCGTAGCGGATGTCCAGTCCAGAGGACGTTCCGACGAGCTGTCTGCGCGGCTCGTCCATGCTCGCCAGCTCCGAGAGGAGATCGACGAGCGCCTGCATCCGCTCGTCGCGGCGCTGGAGGGTGCTCTGGGCCATCGTGTAGCGGAGCGTGCGGGCGGCGACCGGGTGGCGCTCGTCCTGATAGGTGTCCAACAGACTCTCGGGAGAGATCCGGTTGACCACCTGAGCGAGCTTCCATCCCAGGTTCACGGCATCCTGCATGCCCAGGCTGAGGCCCTGTCCGCCGGCCGGGGAGTGCACGTGCGCGGCGTCGCCCGCGAGCAGGACGCGTCCCGCGCGGTAGGCAGCCGCCTG
The DNA here is from genome assembly GCA_963827105.1 of uncultured Solirubrobacteraceae bacterium. Classification (GTDB taxonomy): domain Bacteria; phylum Actinomycetota; class Thermoleophilia; order Solirubrobacterales; family Solirubrobacteraceae; genus Palsa-744. The sequence continues at coordinate 20,679 of CAWHAB010000013.1, forward strand.
GCGCGTCATGTCTGTGAACCTCGAGATCCACGTGGGACTATGGACCCCGAAGTCGGTGCCGTACACGGTGAGGAGCGCCTCGCTCAGCTCGCGCAGGGTGGGCTCGCCGCCGGTCCCGATCTGCTTCTCGGTCAACGTGAGCCGGAGCGGGCCTCGATCGCTGTAGAGCACCTCGCCGTCGCGGATCTCGTACTCCAACCTGCCGATCCCGTGTACTCCGAGGGCGTCGTAGCGGACGCCCAACTCCGGCTCCTCGGCCATCTCGGCCTCGGCGATCAGGTTGCTCTTGGTCGCATCCCAGCCGGGGAACTCGATGCCCGCTGCCTTGCGGACGATGCTAGCCCCTCCGTCGCACCCGACGAGATACTGCGCGCGCAGCGACTCGCCATCCGCCAGCTCGACGTCGACGCCGGTGTCGTCCTGCGCGTAGCCCGTCACCTCGCGGCCGTAGTCCATCAGCACAGGCAGTTCGGCGACCCATGCCGCCATGATCCGCTCGATCTGGTTCTGCCAGATCCCAAGCGAATACGGATGGCGCGTCGGAAAGTCGCTCATGTCCAGCACGGTCGAGCCGATTGAGGCGGCCTGAGCGACCTGACCCTCGGCAAGGAATCGCTCGGCGACCCCGCGCTGGTCGAGCACCTCGATCGTGCGCGCGTGAAAGCCACCGGCCCGCGAGCCGGCGAGCACATGATCGGGACGCCGCTCGAGGACCGCGACATCGATCTTCGCGAGCGCCAGCTCAGCCGCCAGCATCATCCCCGCCGGGCCTCCTCCGGCGATCACCACCGCATGCTCGCTCATCGCCACGCTCCCGTCGGGTACGTCGAGGACAGCACGCTCATTTCGCGACTCCCATCTCCATAAGGTTTTGGTCTCGGCCGGCGGTTATACAGGACGATCCGAGGCTTCATGAAGGCCTCCTGGGTGGTATAAATTGAAACCGGAGAGGATGCTGGCGCCCGAGGGTGGCGCGAGGCTACGGCGCGCGGCGAGGCGAACCTACACGAGCTCGGCGAGGCTGCGGTCGGCCCAGCTGGTCGACTCGCGGTAGACCTGCTCGACATCGAGGTGATCGGCGATCAGCTCGCCTGCGGCTGTGAAGTCGCCGCGCTGGTAGGCGATGACGCCGCCGAGCAGCTCGCCGAGCGTGCCGCTGCCGTACAGCAGCGCGTCGACGACGTCGTAGCGGAACGGCAGCTGCTCGATCACGAGCTGCATCGGCACGTCGGCGAGCGCGTCTGCGACGGAGAACAGCCCGACGGTGAAGTAGGAGTCCCCGGCTGCGCTGTCTCCCGCGCCGGAGAGCAGCTGGCACATGCGCGCGCGCACGAGCGCGGTTACGAGCAGCTGATTGGGCACGTCGTGGGCGCTCGCCAGGGCGACCATCATCGCGAAGCGTCGTACGGTCGCCGCGCCGAGCCACGCGAGCCCCTCCTGGACGGAGCCGACGCGCCGCGGCAGCGAGACGGATGCCGAGTTGGCGTATCGCAGCAGGCGCATGCTCAGACCGGCGTCGCGCGTGATGATGCGGTTGAGCTCGTCGAAGTCCTCGGTCGCGCTGAGCTCGACCATCGTGCTCAGCGACGTGAGAGCTTGCGTCGGCAGGCGCGAGCGCTGCAGGCGTGAGGGCCGCGCGAAGAAGTAGCCCTGAAAGGCGTCGAAGCCGAGTACGTGACAGCGCACCCATTCCGCCCGCGTCTCGACCTTCTCTGCGAGGAGGCTCAGGCCCGGGTAGTCGGCACGCAGGTGCTCTACGAGACCGTCAAGGGCCTTATCGGTGTGCTCCAGGACGTCGAGCTTGACGATGCTCGCGTATCTGAGCAGCCGTTCGGTCTCCGGGGTGAGGCGGAAGTCGTCGAGCGCGATCGTGAAGCCCTGAGCGACCAGGTCTGCCAGCACGTCGAGGAGCGCATCGTCGACGATCTGATCCTCGAGCAGCTCGAGCACGACGCGCCCGGGCGGCAGCGGCGGCGGCCGCACGCTCAGCAGAAAGTCGCGGGAGACGTTCACATAGGCGAGGTTCTCGCCGACGAGGTCGAACAGGCCGACATCGAAGAGCCCATCGAGAATCACGGTTGACGTCGCAGCGCGATTGTCGAGGACGCCCGCCGTCTCGCTGTTCGGTTCGCGAAACAGCAGCTCATAACCGATCAGGCTTCCATCTCGGTCCAGGATCGGCTGTCGCGCGACCGACACAGCGGCGCGCCCGGACGACGCCGCAGCGGCCCGACGGCCGGCGACGCGCTTTGCCTTCCTGCGGCGATGGGCCAACACACAAAATTGTCGACGTACCCCGACGCCAGCTTTAGTTGGCGACGAGCACGCTGGACCCGGCGACAGCGGTCGCTCTCGCTCGAGGCCCCTGCTCGGTCGCTGCTAGTCCTCGCTGTCCTCCGGCGCCGCGTAGCGCGCCAGTCGCAATGCGAGCTCGAGCTCGAAGCGCCCGTCGGCGTTGTCGAGCGAGTCGCCGAACAGCTCGCGCAGCTGGGCCATGCGGTAGCGCACGGTCTGCGGATGCACGCCGAGTGAGTCGGCGATCGCCTTGCGCTGGCCCGGGTTGCGCAGCCACGCACGCAGTGTCAGAACCAGGTTCCGTCGCGTCTTTGCGCCCGGGATCGCGTCCAGCGGCGCGAGGCGTCGGCTGACCAGATCGCTTGCGAGCTGCGGCTGCGCGGACAGCAGCAGCGCGAGGTCGTGATCATCGGCGCGGACGAGCGGAGAGCTCTCGACGAGGCCGCGACGCATCAGCGCCAGCAGCGCGCTCGCTCGCTCGAGGCTGCGTCCCGCGTGCGCGACGGCGACCGCGGGGCCGAGCGCGAGCTGCGCCCCGGTGCGCTCGCTCGCCGCCAGCAGCCGCGCGAGGCGTCCAGGCGCGTCCGGGTCGAGCGTCGCACCCACGAACTCGCCGCCCCTCGGCTCGAGCACGAAATGCTCGTGGCTCGTGCGCACGAACGCGTCATAGAGCTCGGCCGGGCCGGCGAAGAACGCGAGCGTGGGCGAGAGTTGCGTGCCGGCCGCCTCGGCGGCGGCGTCGAGCACTTCGCGATCGGGTTGTGGTGTACGCAGCAGCAGACGCAGGAGCTCGGTTCGCCGCGACTGTGTCGCACCCGAGCGGTGCGACTGCTCCTCCGCGTAGCCCGCGGCGGCCTGCGTGGAGAGCTCATCGACGTAGCCGAAGCCAGTGCCGGCAAGCTGGTAGAGGTACTCGGGCTCGATGCCCTGGGCCGCGCCCACTTCGCTCGTGCGCAGCCACGCCGTGCGCGCGGCGATCCGGTAGAAGCCCATCAGCTCATCGAGGCTGCGCCCCGAGCGCGCGTGCGCCCTCCCGAGCGCGAAGTGCAGGTCGGTATCCGCCGATGGGGACGCGGTTGCGAACCAGCGTTCAACGGCGTGGGTCAGGCCCAGCCTGAGGTTCCGCTCGAGTGCGCTTCCACGGCGACCGGCGCGACGCGCCTCGCCGCGAATCGCGGCGATTACCGCGTCGACGATCATCGGTATCGCCGGCACCAGCGCGGCGCGAAGCTGCGCGGGAGGAGCATCCCGCTCCAAAAGCGGCGTTTTATCCGGAGGGGACAAGATCAGATGGTGTCTAGCCGACCTGCGCGCCAGCGAGACTACAAGACTTGCTCATCCGGGACGGTAGGCGCTCGAGGTGCCCGGGGGCAGAGCCAACCCGGAACCACCCCGCGCGGGGCCGCGTCTCAGAGGCGCCGCACGGCCTGTTGGCGCGGGCACGAGCACGCGCCGAGCACAGCGCGGGGAGAGCCCGGCCGTGGCCGAGCCCTCCCCGCTGAGCAACCGATCGAACCCGCTGTCGGCGGGCGACGCTCGCTCTAGATCGCCGCCTCAACCAGCTTTGTGAACTCTGCCTGTCCTTTGGTGTTCGGGTGGTAGCTTTCTGACAGCGGATTCGACTGCCCGTTCAGCCATTCTTCGGATGCGCACACCTCGTGCGCTTCAAACGCGCTCGTCGGGTTGACGAACGTGAATTTCATCGCTTCCGCCCGGGCCTTGATGGCGGCGTCGATTTTTTCTGCCGATTCATTGATTTTCTTCTCGTTGCCCGAGGTCAGGAAGTTGACGTTGCACGTCGTGCCTTCCTTGGTGAACAGCTTCGGATAGCCGAGCACGATCACCTGGGCGGTCGTCGCCTTGGCGCGGATGTCTTTGTAGGTGGTTTCCAGAAGTCCTGGCAGTTTTTTCGCGATGAATTCGTCGGCTTCGCTGATCGCGCTCCCGCAGGTGAAGTAGTAGAGTGCGCAGTTGAGCATCACGTTGCTGAAGCCGGCGTCGTTGCCGCCGATCGTGATCGTCACGAGGGACGTGGTGCTGCTCAGTTTGCCGAGCTGTTTTTCGTTTACTTCGGGCGTCTTCGCTCCACTGCAGGCTTCGAAGTTCAGCGTGTAACTCTTGGCCGCCGCGACCTTCGGCGGATAGGCGTCCGGGCTGCGGTCGCATTCGCCCGCTTCTTCATAGAACACCCGCGAGCCTACTCCCGCGGAGTATGAATCCCCAAGCGCCACGTACTGCGACGCGGATGCCGATGCGACCGGTACCAGTACCCCGATGACCAGCACAACGAAACCGACGATGCGGGCTCGTTTCCCCATGTCTTCTCCTGTTCCTCGCCTCATGTCGCGCGAAGCCGATGACGTCTGTGCGGGCCCGTCGGCGCCCCGAGCGCTTGTCGCGCGAACCTAGCCGAGTTTGACGTGGCGAGTCAAGGGCGGTGGGCCTAATTTAGGAAAGCAGGCGCCAAACAGGTGAATTATTATCTCCTCGGGACATTTGTCGTCGTGAGCGGCTGGGCAATCCTGTACCACGGCGACAGTCACGGCTAGGCTGGCGCGCGGGGCGGGTCCGAGCCGGGCTGTCGCGTCGGCATTCGCCCGACGAGGAACAGCGCGACGGCCGCGATCAGGATCAGGACCGTGAGGCCGGCGCGGAGTCCGTCAAGGCGGGCCTCAGCATTGGCCTGGAGCGCCGCCTGCGTGACCTCGTTGCTAGCGCCCGCTTCCTTGGTGGCGGCCTGCAGCTGCTTGTCCGACATGAACGGGATGCCGGCGGCGAGCTCCGTGTGCGCCTTGTCCTTGACGCTCTGCGGAACCGCGTTGTTCATCTCGATGTGCGTCAGAAACGAAGCGGTCAGCACCGCGATCAGGACCGAGCCTGCGAGCGCCGTGCCGAGCGACGCGCCGAGGTTCGTCACGGTGTTCTGCACGCCGCCCACCTCGGAGCTCTTCTCGTCGGGCACCGCCGAGACCGTCACGGCGCCGAGCTGCGACGCCAGCGCGCCGAGGCCGAGTCCGGCGAGCAGCAGCGGGACGGTCACGATCTCTGCCCCCGCGTCGATATCGATCGCGGCCAGGAGCACGAGCAGGCCGAGCAGTATCAGCAGCATCCCGACGCGTACGACCAGCCGCGGCGAGACATCCGGGAAAAGTCGCGGCACCCCCAGCGCCGCGGCGAGCAGCGTCAGGGACATCGGCAGTATGCGAACGCCGGTGTCGATCGCCGAGAGCCCGAGCGCAACCGACAGGTACAGCGGAAGCAGGAAGAAGATCCCCATCATCACCAGGTACTGAAAGAAGAACATCGTCAGACCGGCAGCGAGCTGCGCGTTGCGCAGCAGCGCAGGATCCACGAGCGGCTCCTTCTCGCGCGCGACCATCCGCGCCTCCCAGTGCAGAAACGACCAGACCAGCACGAGCCCGGCGACCATCAGCCAAGGCACCGGCGACATTCCGAACCATTGCGGTGCGCCCGACTTCGGCGCCACCCAGCCCCAGGAGCCGGACTTGAGCACGCCGAAGACGAACACGCCGAGTCCTGCTGCGCACAGCACTGCGCCGATCACATCGATTTCCGGCCGGCGGTCGGGCGGGGCGTCCTCGGCGCGACGGGCGAGCATGAGGATGACGAGCACGAGTATGACCTCGCCGGCGAAGACCCAGCGCCAGGACGCATAGGTTGTCGCGAGCCCGCCGATCAGCGGACCGACAGCGATCGCGATCGCCCCGGCGGCGGCCACCAGCCCATAGGCCGCGGGACGGCGGGCAGCCGGGAAGTTGCCGGCGACCAGCGCCACGATCGACGGGAGGATCAGCGCGGCCCCGACGCCCTCGAGGAACGACCAGCCGAACAGCAGCACCGGCAGGCTCTGCGAGAGCGCGGTCGTGAACGAGCCGCAGCCGTAGATCACGCAGCCGATCATGAACGCCCGCTTGCGCCCGATCAACGCGCCGACCTTTGCCCCGGGAATCATCAGCATCGCCATCACGAGCGTGTAGGCGGTGATCGCCCCCTGGATGCCGGTGACGGTCGTGCCGACGTCTTCTGCGACGGTCGCGATCGAGACGTTCATCACCGAGCTGTCGAGCGCCATCAGGAACTGGCCGGCGGCCAGCGTCAGCAGGATCACCTGCGCACCGGTGGCGGCGGTCTTTGCTGCGGTCGAATCGTTCACGGCGCCAGCCTTACAGCTTGACGGACATCGCGGTCGGCCGGCCGGACCGGGGATTGTCAGAGGACGAACGGAATCAGCATCTTCGTGTGGGCTCGGTATGCCGGATACGTCGTCGGGAATGTCGCGGCGAGGTTCCGTTCCTCGACGGATGCGCAGTAGTAGAAGTAGGCGATCAGGATCGCGACGATGACCAGGCCGATCAGGTTGGTCACGAGTGCGGTCCCGAGCAGCGCGGCCAGCAGTCCGGAGTAGATCGGGTGGCGGACGTATCGGTAGGGACCGGAGGTGACGAGCTCCGGTTCGAGCTTCTGCGTCATCGGCATCCCCCAATTGCGTCCGAGATAGACGCGGGCCCAGACCGCGAGCGCGATCCCGGCCGCGAAAACGACGGCCCCGATCGCTCCCAGCAGCGGGCTGTCGACGGCGAGGCTGCCGCCGCGGAACACGCGGAGCAGGAGCAGTACGGCGAGGGCCGTGAGGCCGTTCAACGGGATGCGGCGCCGGCTGGCCCTGCCCTGCTTCGCAGCGAAGGCCGAAACGAGCCAATAGAGCCAGAAGATGATCCATCCGATCGCGACGGCGGTCTTGAGTGCCTGCATGTCCTTCAACGAGCGTAGGGTCGCGGGCGGATGCCCACAGCCCCGGCGCGCGACAGCGTGCTCGCCGGCTGTCGCCGGCGGAATCGTCCCGCACACGGACTACCCTCGACTGAGGCCGTGACTGGCGCTGAGGTGGATCAACCACCGGGGAGCGGCCTCAGCGAACGAGCCGAGCGCCTGGGCGATGAAACGAGCGTTAGGAGCGCCCATGCAGGCATCAGCTCATGCCGAATTGATGGACGGTACAGGCCTCTCCAGGCAGCTTCTCGCCGAGACGACCGACCACGCGTCCAGGTTCCTCGAGGATGTCGGCCGGCGCCCGTGCCTGGCCGCGGTGCTTGTCGGAGCGGATCCCGCATCGGTGACCTACGTGAAGATGAAGCGCGCCAGATGCGAGCGCGTGGGAATCGAGTCGAGGCTGACCTCACTGTCGGCAGATGCGAGCACCGCAGACGCCGTCGCGGCGGTCGCCGAGCTCTCGGATGACCCAACGGTGGACGGCATCCTCGTCCAGCATCCAGTCCCGGCGGACGTCGACGAGCGCGCCGTGTTCGAGGCCATCGCTCCCGACAAGGACGTCGATGGCGTGACGACGCGGTCGTTTGCCGCGATGGCCTTTGGGTTGCCCGGGCTCCTGTCGTGCACCCCGGGCGGGATCATGCGCCTGCTCGATGCCTACGCAGTCGAGTTCGCGGGCAGGCACGCGGTGGTCATCGGCCGCAGCCCGATTCTCGGCAAGCCGATCGGAATGCTCCTGCTCGCCCGCGACGCCACCGTTACCTACTGCCACTCACACACGGATGAGCTTCCGCGCGTCGTTCGTGACGCCGACATCGTGGTGGCCGCGGTCGGCCGGCGACGCTTCGTGCGCGGCGACTGGCTGAAACCAGGCGCCGTCGTGGTCGACGCCGGCTACGACGGCAATGTCGGCGACGTCGATTTCGAGGAGGCGCTCACCACAGCGAGCCTGCTGACACCGGTCCCGGGGGGTGTCGGGCCGATGACGATCGCCGTCCTGCTCGAGCAAACGGTCGTTGCCGCACGATCCCATGCCCGCAACGACGACTGATCGGCTCCAGTGCGAGGTCGACTGCGCAAGCGGCATTCCCCGCGGGCGGCGCGGGGCGCCGCGATGCTCGGCCGGTGCTCGATGATCTTCCGCGGCGGTGCCAGGTGCGCGCCGCCGCTCCTGCTCGCGCTGCTCGTCTGCGGCTGCTCCGCGGAGGCCGGTTCCTCACGCACCACCGCGACAACGCCGGCGCCTGCGCTTGCGAGCGCGCGCAACGTCGGCCGGGGGCCTCGATTTCGCCCGCGCCCGATCGGTGCACTCGCGGCGCGGGCGAGGCCTGTCGATGGGATGCGCTGCCGCCCACCGGGGCGAGTGGTCTCGCTCGCCCACATCGAAGTGTTCGCCGCCGGTCACGTTGTCGTGATCCCGGCCGGGATCGGCTTGGCGCCTCCGCTCGCTCGCCGCGGCGCCTATGTGCGCGGTCAGCGCTGTGCCTATGAGGTGCGGACCGTCGCACCGACCGGGGTTCTGTTGATGGAGGCCGGGCGCCCCCTCACGCTCGGCCGGCTGTTCGACCTTTGGGGGCAGCGCCTGACTCGTCGGCGGGTCGCGGGGTTCTCGGCATCGCGGGGTGCGGAAGTGTCGGTGTTCATCGACGGCTCGCGCTGGCGCGAAGATCCTGCGCTTGCCCCGATCGTGCCGGGGGCGCAGATCACGATCGAGGTCGGACCGCGCGTGACGCCTCACGCTCACTACACGTTTCCGCCGCTGCAGGCCGCGGCGCCGGGAAGCTAGCCGGCGCTCTGCGTGCCGTTGTCACGCTCGCGTAGTCTGGACGCCATGACCACCCGCGCGCGCTGTCCTCGCCCGTGCGAAAACGTGGGCTCGCTGCTGTGCTGCACGCTCGTCGGGGCAGCCCTGCTGATCGGCGCGCTGCGACCACCCGGGGCGCTTGCGGACGGAGATCCGGCCAGTGATGTGCTGCTCGCGCAGAACGCGTACTACCCCTATCAGCCGACCGTCTCACCCGGCCTTGAAGCGACGCTCAACAAGCTCCTCGGCTCTGCCGAACACTCACCTCTGCCGTTGAGGGTCGCGGTGATCGGCTCAGAAGGCGACCTCGGTGTCGATCCGAGCTTCTTCAGGCACCCGCAGTCCTACGCGCAGTTCCTCGAGCGCGAGATCTCCTTCAACGACCACCCACCGCTGCTGGTCGTGATGGCGAACGGCTTCGGCGTCGCGGCCGCCGGGCCGGCCAAGTCGCTCGCAGCGATCCATATCGACGCGCAGCACGGGACCGACGGTCTCGTGCGCTCGGCGATCACGGCGGTCGTCGCGCTCCTGCATGAAGCGGGGCGGACCGTCAAGCCGTCGGTGCCCGTCGCCAATGCGAGCGGTGGCAGTCAGGCGCCTGTTGCTCTGTTTGCCGTCCCGGTGGGTCTGCTCGTCGCGGTCGGCGTGTTCGCGCTTCTCAGGGATCGGCGCGCTCGCGACAGGCGGCGCGCCAGCGAGGGCAAACGCGTCAGCGAGTCGCGCTGAAGCTATACGCGCCGTCGATGTTCGTGACGGTCGCCGGGTCGTCGCAGAGGAACAGGACCCGCGTCACCTTCGCGCTGTAGCGCGCACAGTCATAGCCCGCAGGCACCGAGCCGTGCGCGAGGAACGCGACCGTCCATCGCCTTGCACTGTTGCAGTTGAGCACGTGCGCGCGCACGGGATATTTCGAGTGGCCCACCGTGACCGTTCCGCAGCTGACCGCGGGGATGGCCTCGGCCTGCGTCGCCACGATCATCGCAACGCCCGCCACGGCGGTTGCCACCGCCATCAACACAGAGATCCAACGCCGCATTGCCACCAGCCGATCTACAATTCGCGTTGGGCGAAGCCTATCATTCGCCGATCGCAATTCTACCGAGAGGGTCCGTGCTCAGCATCCGCCGCCCTATCTGCGCGGGCCTGAGCGCACTGGCCGCCGCGACACTGCTCGCGTGCGGCGGCGCCGGCTCGCACGACGCGTCGAGCGCAGCGCCGGCCACGCCGCTCGTCGAAGCCGATCGCCCGCCGCTCATCGCCGGATTGGCGATCAACCCCTCAAACCAGTCGTTGCTGCTTGCGACCAACACCGGCCTCTACCAGATCTCTGCCAACGGTCGCGAAATGCACCCGATTCAGGCTCACGTGAGCGTCGGCAGTGCCGCCGGTCCGTACGGCGAACGCGTCTCCTCGCTCGCGTGGGACGGCCCGAGCCTCCTGCTCGGCTCCGGGCATCCCGATCGGGTGCTCACCCACCTGCCGCCGTTCCTCGGCTTCCTGCAGTCACATGACGGCGGGCGCACCTGGAGCTCGGTGTCGCACGCCGGGTTCTCCGACTATCACGTGCTGGTGATCGTGCGCGGCACGATCTATGCCTTCGACACCATCTACGGCGGGGTCGTGGTGAGCACCGACGGCGGCCGCACGTTCGCCGAACGCTCGGCGCCCGAAGGGCCCACCGTCCTCGACCTCGCCGTCGACCCGAACGATGCCCGCTACATTCTCGCGAGCACGCCGCAGGCGATCTTCGCCTCGAGCGACCAGGCCAACAGCTGGCGGCGGCTGACGCCGGCGCACGAAGCGCGCCTGACGTGGACGCCGGACGGGTTGTTCCGCGCCGACGCCGAAGGTGCCGTGTCGCGCTCGAGCGACCGCGGGCGCACCTGGACGCAGGTCGGGAGACTCCCGGGAACCGCGGGCAAGCTCGTCACATCGGCCGCGGGCGAGCTCTACGCCGCGCTCACCGACGGGCGCATCTTCACGTCCTCGGACGGCGGACGTCAATGGAGCGTCCTGTTCTCACCATGATTCGCGTTCGCCTCGCGGCCCGCACGGGTATCGCCGCAGTCGTGCTCGCGCTGTGTGGCGCGGGCAGCGCCGACGCCCACACCGCGCAGATCCTGATCCAGGACTCGACGCTCATCTACCAGCAGTTCCCCGGGATTTCGATCGACTACGACAACGATGTCACGATCTCCGAGAAAACCGACGAAACCGGGACTTACTACGTTGTGAGCGACCCGGAAAGCACCGGCATGTTCTTCCCCGAACAGTGCACGCCGCTGGTCGAAACGGACCTCAGTGTGCGCTGCCCGGCCGCCGGGATCACCGGGCTCTACATCCGCACCGGCAACGCCGCGCATGAAGACCCCACACGCCACTCGAGTATCACGATCACCGCGCCGACGCCGGCGATGCTGAGCGGCGGCTCGGCGAGCGTCAACGCAGGCGCGAGCGATGTGACCGCGGGGCCGATCGCCGGCAACGTACTCTACGGCGGCCTCGGCGGCGGCACGCTGAACAGCAGCAACGGCTTCATCGACATCGTCCACACGTGCCCGGCCGACGTCGTCGAAGCCGACTTCAACGACATCCTGATTCCCGACTGCGCCGTGATACCCGAACCGCCCGGCACGCCGCCCCCGAGCTCCCCTTCGGCCGGGTCGTCGTCCTCGTCACCGGTGCTATCGAAATCGAAGCCCGGGTCATCGGGCGCCACGCCGACCGCGGGAGTGTCCTCGCCCGGCGAACAGAGTGAGACGATCAGGGTCACTTACCATCACACGCAGGCAGTGCTCGGACGACGCTATGTCCTGCTGACGGTGTCGGTCGCGAGGGCGCTGACGGTGCACGTCCACGCAACGATCGCGTTGCCCGGCTCGCGCTCGGTGACGCTCGTCGGCAGAACGGTGAAGCTGGCGGAAGTCGGCGCGACGGCGACGCTGCGGCTGCTTCTGCCCAAGGCGGCGTTGCCGGCGCTCCAACGCGCTTTTGCACGGCACCGGCACCTCTACGTGAACGTGCAGGCTGACGCCAACGAGCCTGCGAGCCTGACCTCGTTCGCGGTCGGGGAGCTGATTCGGATCGTCCCTTAGCGCGACCGCCCGGCGACGCGCGCGGACGTTATGTCTGGACGGGGCCCAGGGGGCCGCGGCCGTGAGTACGGCTGTCAGAGCCCTGCTGAGCCTGGGTATCGAGAGCGCTACTGACCCGGCGCGACGAGCACGGGCTCGTCCGGGTCCATCGAGGCGAACTCTCTGCGCAGGAACAGGTAGGCGATGCCGCCGCCGATCAGCGGCACCAGATAGCCGATCGACTGGTAGAGCACGACCGCGGCGACCGCCTGGTTGTGGTTGACGCCGAACACGATCAGCATTCCCGCCATGCCGGTCACGGCGCCGAGGTTCGCCGGCAGCGGAATCGAGCCGGCGAGGCCGCCGATGAGGTAGCACATCGCGACGACCGCGAAGCTCGGCACGGGGTGCGCATCGATCGCCACGAAAGCGCCTTGCAGGACGGCCATGTCGAAGCCGAGGTAGATGACGGCGCCGAGGACGATCTTGGCACTGCCGCGATGGCGCAGCATCTCCTTCGTGTTGTCGACGGCTTTGGCGAGCGCGCGGATGCCGTTTGCGAGCTTCGGTCGGGCCGCCTCGAAGCGGCCCGACAGGCGCTCGGCGCCGCGGGCCACGTACAGCGCGAGCGCCAGCGCGAGCACGACGAGCACGGCCGGCAGCAGCGTGAGCGCGAGCGATTCCTCGCCGCCGAACAGCCCGATCGCGAGGCCCAGCCCGAAGAACACGATCGCGAGCGCGTCGACGGCGGTGTTGAGGAACATCAGCGTGAACTGACGCTCGCCGACGCGGTCCATCGACATCCCGAGCCGATGGAGCATCCACGCGCCGACGCCCATGCTGCCCATCGTCCCGCCCGGCACGATCATGCCGCCGCCGAGCTGGGCCCACGCCACGCGGGCGCCGAGGTGCTTGCCGCGGCCGTCCTGGCGCAGCAGGTCGTCGGGATCGAGGATCCCGCGCCAGGAGATCACGTATCCGATCTCTGACACCGTCTCGACGGCCATCGCGCCGATGATCCATTGCAGGCGGACGTTCTGCAGGTCTTCGAGCGCTTTCGTAAATCCCGGGATGAGCTTCAGGAACAGGTAGACGAAGACAACGAACCCGATCAGCCGCAGCGCCCGCCGCGAGAGGTGGGTGCGGACCTCGACGAGCAGGCGTCCCGTACGGCGCCAGCGCTTGTGCTCGGGGTCGCGGGAGACGGCGGTCTCGCTGGCCATCAGGCCACCGCGTCCCGGCAGCTTCGCTCATCTGGCGCTGCGCTCATGCCGGCGTCGGCGCGGCAGCCGCAGGCGGAGGTTTGGCGGTGTTCGCGGGTGCGTGTGGAGCGAGCGTGCGCGCGATCATGTACGAGATGACGACGCCGACGATCACGAGCGGCTCGCTCCCGGCCCCCGCACCGATCGTCAGCACGGCCGCGACCACGATCGCTGAAAGCGGAAGGCGCAGCATGCACGCGGTCGCCGTTCCCATTCCGACGGCGATGCCCGGCGTGATCGCGAACCCGGGCAGCTGCCCCGCCATCAGCCCGGCGACCGCGCCGAGGAACAGCCCGGGAAATGTCGGGCCGCCGCGAAAGCTCCCGAGCGAGAGGCTGTACGCGAGCCCCTTGAAGACGATCAGCAGAGCGAGCGTCCCGATCGACCACGCGCCCGCTTTGCCGAGCAGCCCGGGGAGCGCCGCCTGTCCGGAGAACAGGACTTCCTGAAGCTTGCCGGTGCTCTGCTGAAAGGCGATCGCGAGTCCGGCGACGATCAACCCACCCGCGGGCAACAGCAGGAACGGTCGTCGCGTGACCGCGCTCTCGGTGTGGCGCCCGCCACGGGTGAACAGCACGCAGACGAGCGCGACCGCGACGGCGAGCGCGATCGTCCAGCCAAAATCGGCGATGTCGGGACGGACGAACTTGGCCAGACCTTCGACGGGTCCGATTGCGTAGGCGCTCGTGCTCAGCCCTGTCCAGGAGCCCATGCCCAACGAGACCAGCGTGCCGACGCCCGATGCCAGCAGCCCTGGAAGCAGGACGAGCGTCAGCTTCGGGCCGCCGAGCCCGATCGCCTCGATCATGATCACGGCCGCGATCAGTGGCGATTGGAACAGGAACGAGACCGCCGCAAAGCTGCCGGCCGCCGCGACCACCGTCAGCAGCGCCGGTGGAGCGTCCTTGCGCGCGAGCTTGATCGTCAGGACGCCGAGGCCGGAGCCGAGCGCGATCAACGGCGCCTCCGGGCCGAGCACGAGGCCGAGCCCGATCGTCGCGAGCGCTGCCGAGGATCACCCCGGGCAGCTCAGCCGGCAGGGTCGGCCCGCCGGTGGTGACGAGGCCGTTGGCCGGGATGTGCCCGCCGCGCCCCGGCATGCGCTCGATCGCGATCGCGACGATCAGCGCGGCGAGCGCGAGCACCGGGAGCGCCCACCACAGCGGCGGCCCGCTGTCGATAGCCGAGATCGCTCGGCAGGTGCACGAACACGCCTCGCTGAATCTGGTTGACGAGCTCGAGAAAGCACCACGCGGCCAGCGAGACGACGACGCCGACGACCGCCGCGACGAGGAGCAGGACGACGAAGCCCCTGCTGTTGATCGTCGCATCGATCTGCTCCGGCGAAAGCTCAGGTTCGCTTGACACCTGCTCGAGGTGTTCGACAATGTGGGCCTGAGCCTGCCACCGTCCACGATATCCACCGCGGTGTCGGGCTTGATCGGCGGCCCCGCGCGGTGAGATCTCCACCTGCCCGGAGGGGGAGAACTCTGGAAGACTCGGCGTTTGCGTCCTCGATGTGGGAAGGGGCATTCCGATGGCAGCAGCACCTACTCCGCCGGGACCGGCCATTAGGGCGGGCGGCCCGATCGCGAGTATGAGCAGGAGATCATCGACCGGGTCGAAGACTTCAAGGATCCCCGCCAGGAGTGGCGGCGCCTGTTCTCCGAGCTGCTCGGCACGTTTTTTTTGGTGCTTGCGGCGGCCGGCGGCGGGATGATGGGTCACGCGTTTCCGGGCGTGATCAGCCACACCGACGCCGTGGTCGCACCCGCGCTGACGGTGATGGCGATCATCCTGTTCATGGGTAAGGTCTCCGGCGCGCATCTGAATCCGGCGGTCAGCTTCGCGTTCGCCCTGCGCCAGGACTTCCCGTGGCGTCGGGTGCCCGGCTACATCGTCGTGCAGCTCGCCGGGGCGACGCTCGCCGCGCTCTGTTCCTGCACGCGGTCATCAACGTCTCGGCGACGTTCGGGTCGAACTATGTGGCCGCCTCCTACTCGGCGGGCTCGGCGGTTCTGGATGGAGTTCATCCTGACCGTCGGCCTAGTCAGCGTGATTCTCGGCACCGCCTCGGGCGCCCAGAACGTGGGTCTGTTCGGCGGCGCTGGCTGTCGGTGGCTACATCGCTCTTGCCGGGCTGTGGGGCAGCCCGATCTCGGGTGCCTCGATGAACCCCGCCCGCACATTCGGGATTCCGGACCTCGTCGGCGGGAACTTCGCGCACTACCTCGTCTACGTCTGCAGGGCCGATCGCCGGAGCTGCGGTCGCGGTCGGCATCGGCGTTCGTGCTGCGCGGCCGCGGCGGCGGTGCGTCCGGTTCAGGCGCAGGACAGGGCGCGCTGTTCACGGAGGTACACGATCCAGGGACAGGCCGGTGAGCGGGGAGCGATCACTGAAAGTCATCGAGGCCGAATCGTTTGACGCCTTCACCGCGCGTGCGGCCGGTGTCGCTGTCGATCACCTCGGCGACAACGGAACCGCCCGCGCGCCGCTCAAGGACTGGCCGCCGAGGCAGCGTTAGCGCTGACGCGGTGACTTGGATCCGGTGGCGGCGCTCGCCGAGCACGCGCACGCGTGCGCCGCCCGCGGAGCGAGCGTCACCGCGCGGGGAACGGGGCGCGCTTCCTTCGCGGATACCGCATCGAGCTCGAAGCGAGCGAGGAGCTGGCCCCGAGGAGAAAGATTCTGATCTCGAGCAGCGCGAGTGTCGCGCCGATGCAGCGGTGGGCGCCGCCACCGAACGGCACGAACGAGTAGGCATCCGGCTGCTCGGTGGAGAATCGCGCCGGGCGAAAGACATCAGGCTCGGGGTAGACCTCGGGATCGTGGTGAACGCCGTACGCGTCGACGATCAGCGGTACGCCGGGCGGGATCGTCCATGGGCCGATCGGGAACGGCTCGCTCAGGTAGCGGGCGGCAGCGATCGGAATCGGCGATCTGACCCGTAGAACCTCCTTCGCCAGCGCGTCGAGGTATGCGTCATCGTGCTCGCGCGCCTGCCCGAGCACGTGCGGGTTGTGCGTCAGCAGCTCGACGCCCCAGGCGATCGCGGTCGCCGTCGTCTCGTGGCCCGCGACGATCAGCGTCGCGAGTTCATCGCGCAGCTGTCCGTCGCTGAGGCCGTCTCCGCGCTCGTCGCGCGCGAGCACCATCATCGCGAGAATGTCCTCTCGCTCGGCCAGCCGCGGGTCGAGGCGGGTGGCCGCTATCTGCCCGAACAACAGCGCGTCGATTTCATCCTTGATGCGCCAGAAGCGCTCGCCGGGAAGGTTCCATCGCGACCGGCGCGCGAGCTTCGGCACGAACAGCGCAAGGTTGCTGATCGGCGTGACCATCGCGTCGAAGCTGCGCCGCAGCTGGCGGCGCGTGGACGGAGCATCGACCCCGAGCACCGCCCGCAGGATCACGTCGAGCGTGAGCTCCTGCGCGAGCGGCTGGATCGCCGTGACCTCGCCGGTGCGTATCTGCTCGAGCGAGTCGCCGACGAGTTCCTCCGTCAGGCGCGCGTACGCGCGGACGCGCTCGCCGTGAAACGGCGGCAGCAGCATCTTCCGTCGGGTGAGATGCTCGGCCGGCTCGAGCGTCAGCAGCGACTGCTCGCCGACGAGCGGAGCGAGCAGGTCGTTGCCGTGGCGCTTGACGAGCGGATCCCCGGTGAAAAGCCGGCGGATCGCCTCGCGGTCCTTCGTCAGCACGCCGGCTGGGAACGCTCCGATGCGCACGCTGAACGTGTCGCCGAAGCGTGCGTGGTTACGCTCGCTGAACTGCGCGTAGCGCCAGATGCGCTGGGCCGCCTGGATCATCGGCGCCACCCGCGGCCCGGGTGGCAGCGCGTCCGCTGTGCCGCGCGCGCGGCGGCCCGATCACGCGAGCGTGATCGGCTGCCGGTGTCTGCCCGACGCTGGCCACGACTGCAAGGTTTAGCGGATCCGGCTCGCGAGGCGCGCGACCATCTCGCCGGGCGCGCGCGTCAACCGCTGCACAACGAGCTGACGTCGAGCAGCGCCACGCCGTCGGCCGGCACGCTCGCCGCGATGACTCCGTCGCTGTTGTTGCTCTGCTGCCGGGTCCACAGGTTTTCGACGTGGTAGCCCTGGCTGCAACGGGCGATGCCGAGCGCGGTTGTGCTGGTCGAGGGCGTGTGCGTCTTGTGGCCTGTGTCGAACAGGCCTACGGCGACGTCGCCCGCCTTGATGGTCTTGGCGAGGATCTGCCCGCCTTTGCCGTGTGGGACCTGCGACGCGACGATTCCGTCCTGGTCAACGGCGAGCACGGCCGTGTTCTCGAGCAGGCCCAGGTCGCTCGCGCACAGATCGGTCAGGTCGCTGCCGATGATCAGCGGTGAGGAGGCCAGCGACCACAGGCTCAGCACCGTCTCTCGCGCGGGAACGCTCAGCCCGTCTGCTTCGCAGTTGCCGACCTCGACCGAATCGAGGTCGTCATAGGCGTCGAACTGGCTGCCGCTGAACTTGTGCCACTTGGCGATTGTCGAGAAGCGCAGCTTGACGTTCTTGTAGTCGGTCAGTGGAAACGAGCTGCCTTCGCGCTCGCATTCGTAGCACTCGATGTCCGGGCTGACCTCCCACTGCGTCGCGTATTCATCGAGCGTATGCGCGAGCGCGGTGTTGAAATGCCCCTCGGTCACATCGAGCTGCATCGGCCGGCCGGCGTGCCTGATCGCCTCAGACCACGCTTCGATGTCAGGTCCGTTGGCGTCGGTGATGCCATCGAGCTTGATGTAGTCGACACCCCAGGCCGCGAACTCGCTGACGATCGAGTCCACATATGCCTGCGCGCCCGGCCGGGCGTAGTCGAGGCCGACCATGCCGCCGCAGTTGTAGTTGTTCTCGCGCTTGCCGGTCGCTATCTCGGCGGCTGTTTCGTCGCTGCCGAGGATCGGCGTGTTCTCGGCGACAGCCTGCTTGGAGATGCCCGGCGTCACGTAGATCCCGAACTTCAGGCCGAGCCCGTGGACGTAGCTCGCGAGCGCGTTGATGCCGTTTTCACCGTCCGGCCCCGGCGGGAACAGCTGAGCTTCGGTCACCCATCGCCCGTCGGCGTCGACGTTCGGCCCCTGCGGACCCGGGCACTGATACCAGCCGTCGTCCTGGTTGATGTAGCCGTAGCCGAGCTGCTGCAGGCCGTCCTCATCGAGCGCCAGCGCCTCGGCCTCGTCCTTTTCGGTGCTGACGTTGAGCCGCAGCGAGCTCCAGGTGCTGTAGCCGAGCACGGGGCTGAGGTCGGTGCCAGGAAGCGGATCGTGCTCCGCAAGCGCTCCTGACGGTCCGCTCAGCAGGACGGCGAGCGCTGAGAGCAGCGATGCCCCGACCGCTGTGATCCTCGCGCTCCGCATCGAGGCGATCGTACTGATGGCCGTCGCCCGTGCGCGCCGGTTCGGGCGCCGGCGTCTCGCGCGTCCGCCGAGCTGTGCTAGGAAGCCTGCAACGACAAAGGACAGATCGAAATGAAGATCCACGCGATTCAGACCGGCACGGTGAGCGTCAAGCGCAGCTTCCTGTTCCCGCGCCAGGGAGCCCGCCGGCAGCTTGACCTGTTCATGCCCGGCCCCTGGTCGGACCCGTTGCCGATCCTCTGCTGGGCGATCGAGCACGAGGGCACGCTGCGGCTGATCGACACGGGGGAGACGGCCGCCGCGCGCAACGTGCCGTTCGCGCGCATGGAAGTGACACCCAGACAGGAGCTGCCGGCGGCGATGGCCGCGTCCGGACTGTCGCTCGAGGATGTCTCCGAGGTGGTGCTGACCCATGCCCACGGCGACCACATCGACGGCCTCGTACACGTGCGCGCGCGTGCGTTGAGCAACGAGCTGGAGCTGCGCTACGTCGCCGCCCGATTCCCGAGCGTGATGCGCCGCGTTCTGCGCCAGCCGCTGCCGCCGGGGTTCGCGCCAGACGGGTTCGCGCTCGAGGATGGTCCCTTCGGCGCGTTCCAGCGCAGCCGCAAGCTGAGCGACGACGGGCGCATTGTCGCGGTCGACACGCCCGGGCACACGCCCGGGCATATATCGGTGATCTGCATCGATGACGAGGGCCGCCACGTGATGCTCGCGGGCGACGCGACTGACACGCTCGAGCAGCTGCGCGCGTTGCGAGCCGACGCGGTCGCGCCGGATCCGAAGGTGCACGTGGCGACGCTTGAAACGATCATGGCTCACTGCGCACAGCACCCGACCGTCTACCTGCCTTCGCACGACCCGGACTCGCCGGCGCGGCTCGTTGCCGCGGTCACCGTCGACTGACGCATCCGCGAGCCCGCTCGGCGCGCGCGATCAGGAGAAGACGTTCACGGCTCGCGCGATACCGAGGCCGAGGATCACGAGCGAGATGAGCGATTGCAGGGTCATCGTCAGCTTCGCCCGGCGGGTGGGCCGCCCGGCTCAGCCCGCGAGCGCGACGGGGATCGTGCGGTACTGGTTCAGGAACGTCGAGCTCACGCGGGTGGGCTCGCCGTCGAGCGCCACCTCGGGGAAGCGGCGCAGCGTTTCCTCGATCCACAGCTTCAGCTCCAGGCGCGCGAGGCCGGCGCCGAGGCAGAAGTGCCGGCCGCCACCGCCGAAGCCCTGATGGTCGCTCTCGCGGCGCACGTCAAAGCGCTGCGGGTTCTCGAACGCGGACTCGTCGCGGTTGCCTGCGACGTACCACAGCGCGAGCTCGTCGCCTTCCTTGATCTGCTGCCCGGCGAGCTCGGTGTCGCAGGTGGCGGTGCGGCGCATGTAGGCGAATGCGGGGTTGTAGCGGACGAACTCCTCGACGACCTGCTCGAGCGGAACCGCTCCGGAGCGCACGAGCTGCATCTGCTCGGGGTCCTCGAGCAGGTTCTTCATACCGCTGGTGAACACCGCGCGCGTCGAGTCGTTGCCGGCGATCATCAGCAGGAAGAAGAACATCAGCACCTCCTCGGCGGAGAGCCGGCCGCCTTCGACCTCGGCCTGCATGAACGCGGTGGTGAGGTCCTCGGTGGGTCGCTCGGTGCGATCCTCGAGCATCGCGTTGACGTACGGCACGAACTCTTCGAGCGCCCGCCAGACGTCGCCGAGGTCGGGCACGAGGCGCGGGTCCTCGAACGCGCTCGTGCGGTTCGTCCAGTCGACGAGTTTCGGTGCGTCCTCGCGGGGCACGCCGAGCATGTCGCCGATCACCATCGAGGGCACGTAGATGCCGACGTCCTGGACGAGGTCGAGGTGACCGTCGGGGTTCGCCGCGAGCGCGCGGTCGTAGACGAGGTTGATGATCTCGCGCATGCGCGCGGTGTGCTCGATCGCGCGCTTCGGCGTGAACGCCCGCTGTACGAGTGCCTTCAGGCGGTCGTGGCGCGGCGGGTCCTGCGTGATCAGCATGTTTTCGGCGAGGTCGAGCGGGTCGGGTGTCTCGCCGTCCCACGAGAGTTTGTCGACGACGACGATGCTGCGTTTGGAGGAGTAGGTCGTGTGATCGCGGCCGACGGCCGCGATGTCTGCGAAGCGCACGACCGACCAGAAGCCGCTCTCCTGGGGGAACGCGTCGAGCGTGCTCCAGTGCAGCCCGTCGATCGCCCGCATCCGTGCGAACAGCTCGTGTGGCGGGCCGTCCTGCCACAGGTTGAGGTTGCCGAGGTCGACGCGTGCGAGGTCTGACTCGGGTGCGGTCAACGTGGTCATGTCGCTCTCCTCTGGAAGCTGGCGTTCGGGGATGCCCGCGATGCGCGAAGGTTTGCTGCTGCGGCGTGGGCGCGGATCGCCGTGTTGCGATCCGCGCCTCTGTGGTTCGTCCTGGCTGGACGTCAGGCGTTGGCGCTCCAGCATTTGCGTGATTCGAATTCCTGCGCGGTCATGTATTTGCCGTGCGGGTAGTACGCACCCATGACTGTTTCCTCTGATCCTGGTGTTATGACTTTTTCGATGCTCTGTGCGAACGACGGATTAGACAGTTGGTTACGCATGATCAGCATGTCCAGGCTGGGCCGCGTATCGGCAGCGTATTCTCCTGGCAGGCCGTCGCCGTTGGTGCCCCAATCAAGCCACGCGACACCACAGCCGGGCTTCGCGTTCTTCGGGCGGTCCTGTGGCAGGCTGACCACGACGGTATATTCGCCGTTCGCGTTCGTCGGCACCTGCTGATCGAACAGGCACGCCGAGTTGGCTTCTATCACTGCCGGTTTCGTTATCGATGAACCGGTGCAGATCGACCAGTAGCGCACCTGGGTTTCGGAGGTCTGGTTGTTGGTCTTGTCACCCTTGTACGTCGTTGGATGGGTTGGCATCTTCGCGTGCAACACCAAGATGTTGTGGCCTTCGGCGTTCGGTCCGATGTCCCGATCGGCATAAGCGAGGATGTAGGCGTTTGCCGGCGTCGCATAGAACCCGCTGGTGATCGCCGTCGGCAGCGTCGCGATTGCTTTTTCGTACGGTTCGCCGGCCCCCGTGTAGAACGGCTTAGCCAGATACGCCTGGTTGCGGAAACGTTCCCATACGATCGGGTTGACCGCAGGATGGGGCGCAGGCGCGAGTTCACGGAGTTTCAGGTATGTGGCCGCAGGTACGCCTAGTGATGCCAGTGGCACCTCGGTGACTCCGCTTACGTCGTCGAGTGCGGTGCAGGCCGCCCCTTCGTCGCCGACTGGTTCGCCCAGCGCTGGGTTGAACGTCGGTGCCGGGAGCGGAACTCCGCCGTTGGCTTCGACGTTCTTGTCGGGTCGGTACAGCCGCATGATCATCTCGACCTGCTGCGTTTCGCCTGTTTTTCCGACCTGGCCTGCGTACAACGTGTTGGGTTCTGGTGATTCCGGTTTCGGCTGTCCGCTGATCGTGATCGTGTACGACCGGTTCTTCGCCTTGCGGCTTTCGCCATCGCGGAAGGGGTTGACCGAGCCCGCGTTCGGGTTGATCTGCGAGTCATACAGCGACGTCGCCGGGAGGCCGGATTCGGTCCCATTGCTCACGTAGGTCGTGAGCGAGAAGAACCGCGAGTGCGGGAACTGCCCGTTGAGTGTGATGCTCGCCCCGGCCGGGAGCTGGAAGCGCGTGTAGTAGTAGACGACGTTGGTGTCAACGGCGAGGATGTTCTCGCCGGCGACCGGGTAGTTGAGTTCGTTGATCGGGCCGACGTTCGAGGACGGCTGTCCCCAGAAACAGGCATTGACAGGACCCTGGCCCATCGTCCCGGACTTGATCGCGCCTATGGCCGCCTGACCGAAGGCTGCCGAGGGCAGCGCCACAATCGCGAGCACGACGCCGACTACGGCGAGCCAGTGCCCGTGGTGCGAGCGATGACTCCTCGCTGTGCTGCTTCGAGATGTTCTGCGTTGATGCATTCCCACTCTCCTAAGTCTCCGTGAACGGTTGGGATTCCTTGATCGGGGGCGACCGTAGCAGATCACTGCAACATTTGCCAACAACGTTACGTGCCTGACTTTACACCGAAGCGGTGCGTCTGTAAGATCACGAAGCGATGCTGCGCATGGCTTCGGGGCGCGCTATGATGCATCGATGATCGACCCGCTCGCGAACGGGAGCCAGTAGTGGCCGTGACACGAGCGACGCGGGCCAAGCCCGCGGGGGCTGCCCCGATCTTTCGCCGTCCCACCCGCGAGGACGCCCTCGACCTCGCACGCACGGCGTTTCTCGAAGAAGCGCGCGTTGAGATCGGCGTCATCGCTGCACAGCTGTCGATCTCGCGCGTGACGCTCTACCGCTGGTTCGGCTCGCGCGAGCAGCTGCTCGAGCAGCTTCTGCTCCAGCTCGCTGCCGAGTTCATCGCGGCCGGCCGTCTCCAGGCGGCCGGGGAGGGGGACGAGCGCGTCGTCGACTTCGCGCGCGCGCTGTTGAACGCGACCGGCGAGTTTCAGCCGCTGCGGACGTTCGTCGAGCGCGAGCCCCAGCTGGCGCTGCGGCTGCTCGTCGGCGCTTCCGGTGCGATTCACGGAGAGGTCGCACATGCGCTGCTCGACGTGATCGCCGAAACGCACACGGCCGAGCAGACCGCCGCGCTCGAGGACCAGGTTCACGCGATCGTGCGCATGGCCACGGCGCTGCAGTGGTCGACGATCGCGATCGGTGACGAGCCGGAGACCGAGCTCGCGGTCGGCATCGTGCGCGTGCTGCTCGGCAACGAGCGGGCGGCAGCTGCTGGGTAGCGGCGCGAGATCAGCGACGGCGCAGGATCAGCGCGAACGTCGGACATGCCTGCGCGGCCCGGCGGGCGTGCTCGAGGAGCTCCCGCGGCAGCGGCTGCTCATCGATGATCGGGTAGCCCCACTCGTCGAGCGTGATCCGCTCGGGGAGCAGCTCGGCGCACATGCCGTGAGCCTCGCAGGCAATCGGGTTGACGCGCAGCTGCTCGCTCATCGGCCCGCGCCCACCAGTGCCCGCGAGTGCGCCGCGAGCGGCAGCTCCGCGCGCGTGCAGCCGTCGCAGTGCCCGTAGCTGGCGTGTTCGGTGAACTCGTCGCCGAACAGCTGCAACGCGCTGACGACGAGGCGGACCGCCCCGTCGGGATGCGCGCACGCGCCGCGGCCGCGGGCGAGCGTCGCGAAGCGGGCGATCTGCTGCCGTGCCCGCGCGGCGGCGATGCCCGCGGCCACCTCCTCGAGCGAGCCGGCGATCGCGTCGAGCCCGTTTATGCACGGCCCGCACTGGCGCGCGCTCTGTCCGGCAAGCCAGCGGGTGATGCGTGCGGTTTCCGCGACACCGCATGCCTGCTCGGAGATCAGCGCGACCACGCCTGCCCCCAGCGATGCTCCGTGCGCTGACAGGCCGTCGCTCGAGAGCGCGAGCCGCTCCGGCGACTCGGTCGCGACCCAGTTGCCGCCGTAGCCGCCGAGCAGCGCTGCCCGGATCGGCGCGGTCAGCCCTCCGGCGGCATCGATCAGCGAGGACAGCGACGATCCCGGCTCGATCTCATAGACCCCCGGATACGCGACCGGACCGCTCAGCGTGATCAGCGTGGAGCCGGGCTCGGAGTCCGTGCCCAGCTCGCGAAACCACTTCGGCCCATGGCGGGCGATCAATGCGAGATGGGCGAGCGTCTCCGCGTTGTTGACGAGCGTCGGGCGCTGCGCGACGCCGCGTTCGAATGGCAGCGGCGGGGTGAAGGTCGGCAGCGCAGGCCCCCCGTTGAGGTGGTTGACGAGCGCGGACTCCTGTCCAGAGACGTAGCCGGCGGGGACAGTCGCGATCCGTACGCGCGCCCCGCCGGAAGCCCGGCCACGTTCGGCGAGCGCGAGTTGCAGGCTCGAGATCGCGCCTCCCTCGAGCTCGCAGACACACGCGATCACCTCGTCGGCGCCGAGCGCCTGCGCTGCGAGCAGGCCGCCGTCGAGCACGAGGTGGGGGAGCACCCGCAGCAGCGTGCGGTCCTTCTCGCTCGCCGGCTCGCCCTCGGCCGCGTTGACGACGACGATCGCGCGGCCGCGCGCGTCGTGCACGCCGCGCATCTTGCGCGCCGCCGGGAAGCCCGCGCCGCCGCGCCCGCGCAGCCCGGCCCGCTCGACGAGGTCGATCAGCTCCGGTGAGCCGCGGCGCTTGCGGCGACCGCGCGCGAGCGGCGCCTCGCCATGGGTGGCGAGGTGCTGGTCGAGGGTCATCGCGCCCTGCGCTGGGACACCCTTCAGCAGGCGCGGCAGCGGCGAGATCCAACTGTCGCGACCCGTCATCTGCCGACCGCCGGTTTCGCGTGGCCGCCGAGCAGCGAGGTGGGGGTCCCGGCGCGCTTCGCCCAGTGTTCGCCCAGCGGGCCTGCGGGCAGCCACAGCGCGAGGCCCAACGAGAATGCCGCTGCCGCTCCGGCCGCCCCGGCACGCACCCGAAGGCCCACGGGCCACCCGGACGCGATGCGCGCGAGCACCGCGATCAGCACGAGTGCGAGGCAGCCGAGACTGAGGTACAGCAGCCAGCTGGACTGCACGTCGCTGCCGGTGCCGAGGCCGTGCAGCAGCGCGATCGGCCAGCAGGCGTAGGCGAGCCAGTGCGTCGTCCGCCAGCTCGCGTAACCCATCCGCCGGCGCAGCACGCTGGTCAGCGTCACCGCGAGCATCAGATCGAGCGCGACCGCTCCGAGGCCGAGCCAGAGGGGACGGTAGGAGCCGACGAACGGAACCACGGCATCGATCGGCTGGATCTTCGCGAACCCGTCGAGAATCGAGGTGAGCACGTGGATCGCGAGGAACAGCACGGCCAGCAGCGCGACGTTGCGATGCAGCGAGTCGATCACGAAGCGCGGCCAGCGCGCGCTGCTGAGCCGCTGTACGTCGGCGACCCCGAGGGCCAGCGTGATCGACAGCAGGACCAGCGCGACCGCCCCGGTCGAGCGCGTCAGGTACCAGTCGATCGAGCCGCTGCCCGCGATCGGCAAGCTCACGACGGCGGTGCCCCGTCGCTTGACTCGACTGCGGCCGGCCAGCCGGCGAGCTCGTGTGCGGTCCCGTCGTGGGCGACGAGGCGCGCCGGCAGTCCGAGGCCGCTCAGCCAGCGCTCCGCGCGGGCGCCGCGGACGAGCGCGGCGGTGCTCGCGATGTTGGCGTCCGTGCAGTCGGCGGCGGCGACGCTCGCGGTACGCCAGGGGCCGCGTGCGGGGGCCGCGCGGCGAGGGTCGATGATGTGGTGCATCGCCGCGCCCGCGCGCGTCCAGGCTCGCGTCGTGATCGACGATGTCGCAAGGCCGCCGGACAGGACCGACACGCTCTGCCCGGGTGCCTCCGGGCCCGAGCGATGATCGTCGGTGACGTGAATCGGCCAGCCGCCGAGCGGGGCGCTGCCGGCCGTCGCGATGTCGCCGCCGAGGTTGACGAGCACACCACAGCCGAGCTCGTCGTGGACAGCGGCCGCACAGCGGTCCGCGGCCCACGCTTTCGCGGTTGCGCCGAGGTCCAGGCGAATTCCACGCGGAACACGCACGAGCCCGCGCGCGGGATCCAGCTCGACGGCGCGCCAGTCGCTGAGCTCGCGTGCGTACACGGTCGGCGGCGGCCCCTCGAGCGGCGCCGCGCGCGCATGGGCCGTATCCGAGATCAGGCCGAAGTCGCGGTCGTAGCCCGCGAGGACAGGGCGCTGCCGACGGTCGGGTCGACGTCGCCCGCGGTCGTCGCGGCGGCTCGCAGCGCGACTTGCAGCGCGCCGATCAGCAGCGCACCGACCTCGACCCAGCGCCCGGCGCGCGCGTTCACGCGCGACAGCTCCGAGTCGGCTCGAAAGCGGCTGCAGGCGCGGTCGATCGCGTCGAGCTCGCGCGACGCGAGCTCGCGCGCCCGCATCGAGAGCTCGCCGTCGGTGAGGCGCAGCACGACGCTCGAGCCGAGCGCGGCCCACGTCAGCTCATGCGCAGCCCGCTCCCCGGCGGCGATCGCCGCGGGCACGTCAGGAGCCTCCGGAGATGACTGGTTCGGGTTCGGGCGCCGGTTCGGGCGCCGGTGCTTCGGCTGCGTGCGTCGCTTCTGCGGGCGCCGACGGTTCCGCCGCGGGCGCGGATTCGCGCGTCGTTTCAGGGGTTGCTTCCGACGGTGTCTGCGGTTCCGCTTCCGGTGGGGCCGGCGTCGTTTCGGCGGGCGTCGTCGACGCCGGGGCGGATTCGCTTGCCGGAGCCGGTGCCTGCTGCGGCGCCTGCAGCGGATGCGCCGCCGCATGGTGGTGGTGGCCGGGCGGCCGGTGTCGGATCGCCGCGCGCGATCCGCCGGTCGCCGTCCTGTGCGAGGCGCCGATCGACGCATTCGCGGTGACGGCTGTCAGCACCGCGGTCAGCGCGGCGCTCCCCGCCACGATCCAGGTGTTTGCGCGTCTCAGCTGCAGCAGGGCCGCGTCGCGGGCGCCGCTCGCGTGGCGTGTGCTGTCGGCTCGAAGCGGCATCAGTGGTGGAAGAAGTGCACCGACGTCCATGCGCCGAATTGGGGGATCACGAGTACCGCGGCTATGACGCCCACGAGCAGCATCCCGCCGAGCGCGAGCGCGCGCCCGCCGCCGCCTGGGTGGGCATCGCTGAGCGGGGAGTGCTCGAACGGGTCGGAGCCGAGCGCGCGCGGCAGCTCGGCGAGGTGTCCGAGCACGTGCAGCGCCGTCGCCGCGAGCCAGACGAAGAAGCTCGCCTTGTGAATCAGCAGCAGCGGCTGGCGCGAGCTCGGGCCGATCAGCAGCAGCGCGACTCCGCTGGCGAACACGACGATCGTGCTGAGGACGACGAGCGGCGCGAGCAGGCGCAGGGGCAGCGGCGGCGGCCCCTTGCGCGTGTAGCGGGGCTCGGCGGTGTAGTAGCGGATGAAGCGGTAGCCGGTGCTGCCCATCTTCAGCGCGACCGGCCCGATCAGCAGCACGCCGAGGAACATGTGCTCGCTCAACAGCGGGTGGATCCGCAGAATCGTCAAACCGAGCGCCGCGAGCAGCACGAGCAGCACGACGCCGGTCGCCGCCGTCAGTCGCTCGTTGCCCTCGGTTCCGCCGGCCGTCAGGCGCGCGATCGCTGAGCCTGGCCGCGCGCCGGCGCGCGTCGCCGCGCTGCGGCCCCGCGGCGTCGCGGGGTTGACGGCGCCCGGCGTGCGCACCTGGTCCTCGAACTTCATTGACGCAGTCTGCGAACGTTTCCTAACGAGGCGCTTACCGCCCGATGAGAATGCTCACATCCGCGCGGATTGTCCACCACGGCGCTGGATCTGCGCCTATGCTGCTCGAACATGGCGCGCGCCGGTGATGGCAGCGGGGCGATCCGGCCGGAGGGTCAGCCGCGCGTGCTGATCATCGAGGACGAGGTCGGCATCCGCGACTTCCTCGAACGTGGCCTGCGCGCGGAGGGGTTCGCGATCGAGGCGGAGGGGGACGGGCTCGCGGGCGAACAGCGCGCTCTCGGCGAGAGCTTCGACCTGCTCGTACTCGACCTGATGCTGCCGCGGCGCGGCGGGCTGGAGATCCTCGCTTCGCTGCAACAGCACAAGCCGCTGCTGCCCGTGATCCTGCTGACCGCGCGCGGCGAGCTCGGCGACCGCGTCGGCGGCCTCGATGCAGGCGCGGTCGACTATCTCGTCAAGCCGTTCGCGCTCGCCGAGCTAGCGGCGCGCATCCGCGCGCAGCTGCGCCTGGCCGGCCAGTCGCCCGCGACCTCGACGCTGCGGGGCGCCGACATCGAACTCGACCTGCTCACGCGCCAGGTGCGCCGCGGCGCCGAGCAGGGTGCACCTGTCGAGCACCGAGTTCGAGCTGCTCGCGTATCTGCTGCGCCATCGCGGCCGTGTGCTCACGCGCGAGGCGATCCTCGCGAACGTCTGGGACTACGAGCACGATCCGAGCACGAACGTCGTCGACGTCTACATCGGCTACCTGCGCCGCAAGCTGGGCAGGCCCGGCCGCCCGGCGCCGATCTCGACGATCCGCTCGGTCGGATATCGCCTGGACGATGACGTCGACGATTAGGCGCCTCGCCCCCGTCGGCATCCGCTGGCGCCTGACCGCATGGGTGGCGGCGGTGCTGCTGCTCAGCGGCGCCGTCATCTTCTTCGCGGTCTACCGCGGCACCGGTCATGAGCTCAACCAGCAGATCGACCGCACGCTGGGCGAGCAGATGGCGGGCTTCGCCGCGCACATGTCGGCGCTCGATGCGCGCTCGCCGCAGCAGATTGCGCGCGCGGCGCGCGCCTACGTGCGCGTACAGCCGTTCAGCGCCGGCTCGACGCTGCAGTTCGCGCTCGTGCCGGGCGCCGCGCCCGCGACCAACCAGCCCGAGTTCTTCGGTGCCGAGCGACCCGACAACGGCGAGTCGGTCGCTGAGCAGGAACACGAGAACGCACTCTCGCGCCGGCTGCTGACGATCGGCAACGGGTACTCGACGCTCGAGCTCCCGGATGTCGGCGGCCTGCGCCTGCTGAAGCGCCCGGTCCTCGTCGGGGCAACTCCGGCGACGCTCGGGGTCGGGGCGCCGCTGGGGCCGGTCGCGCGCGCCCAGGCCGGGGTCGCCTCGGCATTCCTGCTCGCCGGCGCGCTGACGCTGCTGCTCGCCCTCGGCGCCTCCTACCTGGTCGGCTCGCGCGTGTCGCGACCGCTGCGGCGGATGGCCGCGGTCGCCGCGCGCGTGGACGGCGGCGATCTGCAACCCCGTATCCACGACGTCGGCGAGCGTCGCGATGAGCTGCGCGTGCTCGCGGATTCCTTCAACCACATGCTCGACCGCCTCGCCGACGCGTTCGCCGGTCAGCGTGCGTTCGTCGCGGACGCCTCGCACGAGCTGCGCACGCCCCTGACGGTGATCAGGGGTCAGCTCGAGGTGCTCGCTGCGCAGAGCGATCCGCCGGCTGCGGAGGTCCGCCGCGTCGAGGCGATGGTGCAGGCGGAGGTCGGCCGCATCGGCCGCCTGGTCGACGACATGCTGCTGCTGGCGCGCTCGCAAGCGAGCAGCCTCGAGCAGCCGCAGAAGATCGAGCTGATGGCGTTCGTCGATGATCTGTGGAGCGCGGCGACGGCGAGCTCCGAGCGCCGCTTCGAGCTCGGCGCGATCGCCGCGGGCACGCTGCACGCCGACCCCGACCGCCTGCTGCAGGCGCTGCGCAACCTGCTCGCGAATGCCGTCGCGCACACCACCCCTGTGACCGGGACGGTGCGACTGACGGTCCTCCCGAGGGGGTCGCGCGAGCTCAGCTTCATCGTCGAGGACGACGGTCCCGGGATCCCCGAGGATCAGCGCGAGCTGGTGTTCGAGCGCTTCCACCGCACCGATGCCGCCCGCACCCGGGCGACGGGCGGCACCGGCCTCGGGCTCGCGATCGTGCGCGCGATCGCGCAGTCGCACGGGGGCGAGGTCAGCGCCCGCGCGAGCACGCTCGGCGGCGCCCGCATCGAGCTGAGACTTCCCGGGTTTCGGCCCTCCGCGGCGGGCGCGCCAGCCGTGTCCTCCGCTCGTCGCATGCCGGGCGGCAAAGATCATCCCCTGGGCTGATGGCACGAATCGCGGCACGCGGCTAGGTTGCTTCCATGACCGATGTGCATCCGTCGTATCGGTCCACGCACGCGGCGAGCCTGCAGGCACGCTCGGCACCATGGGCGCTCCTGTTCGTGCTGCTGCTCAGCTGGGTGCTGTGGTATCCGCAGAGCCCCGACCTCGCGGCCCAGGCGTATCGCATCGATCTGTTCGCGAAGGACGGGTTTGCGCTGTGGGACAACGGCTGGTACGGCGGGCACTATCTGCTCAGCTACAGCCTGATCTTCCCCGCGATCGCGGACTTCCTCGGCCTGCGCATCGCGGGCGTGCTCGCGGTGACCGCCTCGAGCGTGCTGTTCTGGCTGCTGCTGGGCGAGCAGGACGCCCGCCGGCGCGGCCTGTCCGTCGCGCTGTTCGTCGTCGGGGCCGCCGGCGACCTGTACATCGGCCGCGTCGCGTTCGCGCTCGGCGTCACGTTCGGGCTGGCCAGCGCGCTCGCCGCGGCGCGCGGATCGCGCCTGCTGTGCGTGATCTGCTCCGTCGCCTGCGCGGCGGCGAGCCCGGTGGCCGCCGCTTTTCTCGGGCTCGTCGCATGCGGTGAGCTGCTCGCACATCGGCGTGCCGCGCGCGCGGCATGCCTTGGCGTGCCGGCGCTTGCGGTCGTCGCGCTGATCTCGACGGTGTTTCCCGAAGGTGGCTATGAGCCGTTTTCGCTCAGCTCCCTGCTCGCCGCGGTTGGCGCGTGCGCGCTGATCCTGCTGCTCGTGCCGAGCGAGGAGAAGCTGGCGCGCTACACGGCGTGGCTGTACCTGCTCGCGCTGCTGCTCGCCTACGTCATCCAGTCGCCGATGGGGAGCAACGCGGTGCGCTTCGGCGTGCTGTTCGCGCCGGCCACGCTCGTGCTGCTGGTCCAGCCCGCCGACGTGCAGCGGCGGCTGCTCGGCGCGAGGCGCCGCTTCGCCGGCGGCGGCGAACGCGCTCGCGGGCGGGCCGCCGGTGCGACGATGAGCACGCGCACCTCCGCGTTGCTGCTTGCGGGAAGCGCCGCGGTGCTCGTTGGGTGGCAGGTCAACGGGCCGCTGGCGCAATCGGTAACCGCATCGGCGAGCGCCTCGAGCACGTACGCCTTCTATACGCCCGCGATCCGCTATCTCGACGAGCGCAGTGGCGGCGCGCCGATGCGCATCGAGGTTCCGTTCACCGATTCGCACTGGGACGCGGCGGTCCTCGGCACGCATTTCGCGCTGGCCCGCGGCTGGGAGCGCCAGATCGATACGCGCTTTGACTCGCTGTTCTACGAACCGGATCTGACGCCCTCGGCCTATCAGCGATGGCTTGATGAAAACGGCGTGCGATTCGTCGTTCTCTCCGATGCGCCGCTGGATTTCTCGAGCGTTCAGGAGGGCGCGCTCGTCGAGGGCGGCCTGCCGTTCCTGCATCTCGTGTTCCGCTCGAGCAACTGGCGCATCTATGAAGTGCGCGACGCGCGCCCGCTCGCCAGTGGCCCGGGCGAACTGACGAGCCTCAGCGGCGACGGCTTCACGCTCCTCGCCCGCCGCCCCGGGCAGTTCCTCGTTCGCATCCACTACACGCCCTACTGGAGCGTTGCAGGCGGGATGGCGACGACCAGCGAAGGCGCCGAGGACTGGACCGAGCTGGATGCCGCGCGGGGCGGCACGATCCGCGTTGACGCCGCCTTCTCGCTCCCGTTCTGAGATCGACGTCCGGCGGCCCTAAGCGGGGGTGGGCGGGGCGCCCCGGCGCAGCGCAACCCTGGCGATGCCCGCGCCGAGCGCGGCTGCGGCGGCGAGCAGCGTCAACGCCAGGCGGAAGCCGGATGTGAGCGCATCGGCATGGGACGGGGGATGCGCAGACGCCAGCAGGCTGCGGCTCTGGCTGGCTGCGATCGAGACCGTCAGCGCGACCGCGAGCGCGACCCCGACCTGATAGGCCGTTTGGCGAAGCGCGGCGGCGAGGCCCTGATCACCGCCGCGCACGCCGCTCGTCACGGCCACGGTGGTCGCGACGGCTGCGGTCGTCCACTGCTCGTATACGGCGCGGATGTCCGCCACGCGGATATTCAGGAAGCTGCTGACGCGGTCGGGCTCGGCGGGCGGTTCGAGCAGTACGGTCGGCTTGTCATCGGTCGGGCCGCCGCCGGCGTTGATGATGATCCAGCTGTTCGCGAGCGCGACGGCCGCGGGTGCGCCCTCACGCACGACCTCGCCGCCGAGCACGTCGCGGTAGAAGCGCAGCGAGCGCTCGACATCGCTTGCGACGAGGAAGTGTGCGAGCGCGATGCCCGCGCTCGGCGCCGGGAAGCTGTTGGGAGCGGTGTTGTGCATGTCGGCAATCTAGGCGCCGAACATTGGCGCAGCGTTGGTGCCGCGGCGAGCAGTGTGCGTTGATCCCGCCGGTGCCTCCCGCCGAGCAGCTGACGGCGCACGGGGCGGGATCCGCATGTCGATCTCCGACCGCCTGTTCGACCCTCGCGGGTTGTGGCCGCGAGACGGGCGGCGACTCGCAGACGTCGCAATTCCAAAGGGCGATATTTGGCCCGCCGACCATTGCTCACGCGGCGGCACGCGGGCATGATGCCGATGCGACGCTTGCACCGGGCGGCGAATGCCGACGGCGACAGCTCGGGCCGTTCGTTGAATCCGGTCCGGGAGGCCTCGGGAAGGCGTTCAGCTCCCGCAAGCAGCCGATCAACGCCATTCTGCAAGGAGCCACGATGCCCAGAATCATCGTCACGACCGAGCCGTCCCTGCTGCACGCCGACGTACCGCTGCTGCTGGACGAGCAGGTGCACTCGGTTCATCTCAGTACCGGCCATGCGTCAGCTCAGCTGATCGAGCGCCTCGCCTGGGCGGTCAGCGATGCGGAGGCCGCCGAGCGCGCGCACCCGCAGCGATCCGCGCGGGCGCTGCCCCGCTCCCGCGGAGCTACGATCGGCCCGCGACCTGGTGCCCGCCCGCCGCTCGGGGCCTAGGGTTCGCGCGGGTCCAGCCGCGGTCGGTTGGCGGCGTCCGCTTGTGCGGCGCCACCGCGGGCTGCTCGTGCGGACGCCACTGAGCTCCACGGACGGCGAGCGCTCGCGCCCTCTAGAGTCCCGGCGATGACCGCTGCCGCGCCCGTCCCGTTCGGCGTTCTGCTCGACATCGACGGCGTCTTCTATGTCGGCGATCAGCCGATCGAGGGGGCGCACGCGGCACTCGCCGAGCTGCGCGCGCTGAGCGCGGGGGTGCGGCTGATGACGAACACGACCTCGCGATCGCGGCGGGCGGTGCACGAGCACCTGCTCGCGATGGGCTTCGATGTCGCCCTCGAGGAGATCCTGACGCCGGCGGCGATGGCCCAGCGCTACTGCGGCGAGCAGGGGTATCGCTCTGTGAGCGTGCTCGTCAGCGACGGGCTGCGCGAGGATCTGGCGGCGCTCGACAGCGCCGACCCGGGCGGGCACGTCGACGCTGTCGTGCTCGGCGACCTCGGCGACGGCTTCACACCCGCGGTCCTCAACGGCGTGTTCAGAGCGTTGATGGACGGCGCCGAGCTGATCGCGCTGCAGCACAACCGCTACTGGCGGCGCGCCGACGGCCTCGCGCTCGACGTCGGCGCCTACGCGGCCGCGCTCGAGTACGCGAGCAGCCGCGAGGCGGTCACCGTCGGCAAGCCCGCGCGCGACTTCTTTCTGGCGGCGATGGCCGATATCGGCCTGGAGCGCGGGGTGATGGTCGGCGACGATGTCGAGGCCGATGTCGGCGGCGCGATGTCGGCGGGGTTGGCGGGGGTCCTGGTGCGGACCGGGAAGTACCGCCGGGATGCGCTGAAAACGCGCCTCACGCCGACCGCGATCGTCGACTCGATCAGCGACGTGCCGGCGCTGCTCGCCCGCATCCTGCCGGGCTGAGCGCAGGGACGAAAGCGAGCGGACTCGTGAGCGACACCCGCACGATCCAGATCACGGCCGGCTTCGTGCTCGCGGAGCTCCTCGCCGAGCGCCCGATCACCGTCAACAGGCGGGTGCCCCCGACGTACGCTGAACGGTGCTCCGCGCGTGCGCTCTCGTAGAATCGCGCGGATGGACAGCGGCCGGGCGAGCATTACGGCGATCGGGACCGCGCTGATGCGCTCGGCGCACACGCGCCTCGACCGGCCGGTGCTGATCGATGACCCGTGGGGCGATCTGCTCGTGCTCG
This sequence comes from uncultured Solirubrobacteraceae bacterium, assembly GCA_963827105.1. GTDB lineage: Bacteria > Actinomycetota > Thermoleophilia > Solirubrobacterales > Solirubrobacteraceae > Palsa-744. The sequence goes on from CAWHAB010000013.1 coordinate 54,991, forward strand.
ACGAGGAGCGCGCGGCGATGACCGCGCGCAGCGGCGGCTCGGACCTCGACAGCTCGCTGCGCGCGCACCCGTCCTACGGGACCGTGATCCTGCGCGCCCGCTACGCGGAGGACGCGCTGGCGGAGGCGGTCGCGCGCGGGGTCGGGCAGTACGTGATCATCGGCGCCGGCATGGACAGCTTCGCGCTGCGCCGCCCGGCCTTCGCCGCGGGCGTCGAGATCTTCGAGGTCGACCATCCGAGCACGCAGGAGCTGAAGGCGGCGCGCGTGCGAGCGTGCGGGACGGCGATGCCGCAGGGCCTGCACCTGGTCGCGGCGGACCTCAGCGAGACCGGCCTCGACGAGGCGCTCGCGGGCTCGTCGTTTCGCAGCGATCGCCCGGCGTTCTTCTCGTGGCTCGGCGTCACGACGTACCTCACGCGCGCCGCCAACCTGGCGACGCTCGCGGCGGTCGCGGCGTGCGCCCCGCCCGGCAGCGAGCTCGTCTTCAGCTACCTCGATCAGCGCCTGCTCGACGGCGATGACGGCGAGGGCGCGATGGGGCGGGCGCGCGCGCAGGTCGCGTCGATCGGCGAGCCGTGGGTCTCGGGATTCGACCCCGCCCTGCTCGCCGGCGAACTGCGCGCGGCGCGGCTCGAGCTCGTCGAGGATCTCGGCCCGACGGAGCTGGCGACGCGCTACTGCGCGATGCGCAGCGACGGTCTCAGCCCGAGCCGCGGCTCGCATGTCGCGCGCGCCCGCGTGCCCGTCTGAAGCGTCCCCGGTGCCGGCGTCCTCAGCGACCGCTGAAGCGCGGCGCGCGCCGCTCGGCGCTCGCGCGCACGCCCTCGGCGAAGTCGTCGGTGGCGAACAGCGGCGCCTGCTGGGCGTGCTCGCGTTCGGTCGCGGTGCGCACGCGCTCGGCGAGATCGCCGCGCATCGTCCTGCGGATCGAGCGCACCGCGAGCGGCGCGGAGGTGGCGATCTCGCGCGCGAGCAGGTGCGCGCTCGCGCGCAGCTCACCGTCGGGGGCGAGACGGTCGCAGAGACCGAGCGCGTGCGCCTCTTCGCCCTTCACGCGCCGGCCCGTGTAGAGGAGCTCGAGCGCGGCCTGCGTGCCGACCGCGGCGGGCAGCGTGACGCTCAGCCCGAAGCCGTGGTGGATGCCGAGGCGCGCGAAGTTGGCGGCGAACCGCGAAGCGGGGCTCGCGACGCGGAAGTCCGCCGACAGCGCCAGCCCGAGCCCGCCGCCGATCGCGGCGCCCTGGACGGCCGCGACGACCGGTGTCGCGGCCGCGAACAGCCTCACCGCCTGGGCATACAGGGCGAGCCCGGCCGCATCGCCCGAGCCGGCGAAGTTCGCGCCCGCACAGAAGTGCCGCCCGCTCGAGCACAGCACGATCGCGCGGCACGCCTCGTCATCGTCGAGCGCCTGATACGCATCGGCGATCGCGGCGATCAGGTCGATGTCGAAGTGGTTGTGCGGTGGGCGCGCGAACTCGACGGTGGCGACGTGCTGCTCATCGATCGCGACGGTCAGCGCGTCGCTCACAGCTCCTCCAGGAAGTCGCAGACGGCGAGGTTGAACGCGGCGGCCTGCTCGATGTTCGCTGCGTGCCCGGCGTTCGCGAGCGTGACCTCGCGCGCGCCGGCGATGCGCCGCGCCATCACCTGCGCGGCCGGCAGGAAGCGCTCGTCCTCTGCGCCGACGACGATCACCGTCGGCGCGGTGATCCGCTCGAGCGAGGCGAGCACCTCGCCGTCACGCTGGCTGAGGATCGCACGCGCCGCGGCCGCGAGGCCGGTGGCTCCGGCGAGGTGCTCGGCGCCGAGCGACTCGGGGCCCGTGCGCAGCGCGCTCAGGCCGCGCTCGTCGAGCCTGTCGGCGAGCTCGGCGACCCACGCATTCCAGCGGGTCGCGCGCAGCGTCATCGCGAAAGCCCGGGCCCGGTGTCGACGAGCACGAGCGCGGCGACGCGCTCGGGATGGCGCGCGCACAGCAGCAGCGAGAGATAGCCGCCGAGCGACATCCCGCAGATCACCGCGCGCGGCGCGTCGAGCAGGTCGAGCAGCGCGAGCATCTCGGCGATGCAGCGCTCCTGGGAGAGCTCGCCGCCGGCGCCGCTCGCGCCGTGTCCGGGCAGGTCCCAGGTGATCAGCTCGCGCTGCGCGCCGAGCGCCTCGACGTTCGCCTGCCACATCGCCTGGCTCGCGCCGAAACCGTGGCTGAGCAGCATCGGCGGCCGTGCGCTCGGCGATCCGTGGCGGGTATACGCGATGTCGCTCATCACATGTTCACCACGCTCGAGCCGCCGGTGATCGCCGGATACAGGTTCTCGGCGCCCGCGCGCGCGACCGCCGCGCCGAGCCGCGTGCTCCAGTGGTGCTCGTCACCGTACTCCGAGCGCCACGCCCACAGCCGCCGCGTGAGCTCGCCGAGCGGATGCTCGAGCGTCGTCCCACGCGCGCCCAGCACCTGGTGCGCGGCGCGCCCCGCGCTCAGCGCGGCGCGGTTGGCGAGCAGCTTGCCCGCGGCGATCTCGAATCCGGCGGGCCGCCGCGCGCTCGCCTCGGCGGCGGTTCCGGCGAGCGCGGTCTGCTGGGCGATCACGACGAGGTGCTGCTGCACCGCCTGGAAGGAGCCGATCGGCCGCCCGAACTGGTGGCGCTCGCGGGCGTGGCGCACGGCGATCTCGTACAGCCGCTCGAGTGCCCCGGCGATCAGCGCGACGCGTGTCAGCGCACCGCGCAGGAACAGCTCATCGGCGTGCGGCGCGGGCCCGGAGCGTGCGGGCGCGCGGGCGAAGAGGACCGTGTCACGGGCGTCCCCGGCGAGGTTGACGTGCGGCTCGATCGTCACGTCCGCGCGCGCGACGAGCAGCGTGCGGCCGTCGTGGAGCACCGCGATCTCGCGCGCGGTGCGCGCCCACGGCACGCGCGCAACGCTGCCGCTGAGGCGCCCGTCGCGCAGCGCGAGGCTGTCGCGGCTGCCGCCCGGCGCGACGGTCACCGTGCCGCCCGCGCTCGCAAGCTCGGCTTGCGCCAGCAGCCACTCCCCGAGCAGTGCCGACTCGGCCCGCTCGTCGGGGCCGCGCTCGCGCAGTAGCGCCAGTGCCGGCTCGGCGCTCATCCGCGCAGCGCCCTTGCCGCGACCGAGCGCAGGATCTCGTTGGTGCCGCCGCGGATCGTGAACGACGGCGCGCCGAGGATCGCGGCGGCGAGCAGGCGCTCGAACAGGGAGCACGCGTCGGGGTCGGGCGCCTCCGGGACGAGCCCCCAGACCGCGTCGAGCACCTCTTGCTCAAAGCGCGTGCCGAGCTCCTTCACGAGCGCGGCCTCCGCTGCGGGAGCCTCGCCTCGGTCGAGCAGGCGGGCGACCGACAGCGACAGCGCCCGGACCCCCCACCAGCCGGCGACCGCCTCGCCGAGCACGGCGCGCTCGCGCTCGCCGCTGGCGCCGTGCTCGCGCAGGTACTGCTCGGCGATCAGGTACGTCGACAGCCAGCGCTCGGGGCCGGCGCGCTCGAACGACAGCTCGGAGGTGTTCTGCGCCCAGCCCGCGCCGATCTCGCCGACGACGAGGTCCGCGGCGACGAACACCCGCTCGAGCACGACTTCGTTGAAGAACTCGCTGCCGTCGAGGTAGGCGATCGGCCGCACGCTCACGCCGGGCGCGCGCAGGTCGACGATCAGCTGCGTCAGGCCGCGGTGGCGGTCGTCCTCCTCGCTCGTGCGGCAGAGCACGACGCACCAGTCGTTCTCGTGCGCGCCGCCGGTCCACAGCTTGGTTCCGCTGAGCAGCCAGCCGCCGTCGGTGGGCGTCGCGCGCGTCTGCACGGCGGCGAGGTCGCTGCCGGCGTCGGGCTCGCTCATGCCGATCGAGAACGACACCTCGCCGCGGCAGATCGCCGGCAGGAAGCGCGCGCACTGCGCCTCGCTGCCGTAGCGCAGCAGCAACGGCCCGCTCTGGCGGTCGGCGACCCAGTGGTAGCGGACGGGCGCGCCCCAGCGCAGCAGCTCCTCGACGACGATGAAGCGCTCGACGACGCCGCGCTCGGCGCCGCCGTAGCGGCGTGGCAGCGCCATCCCGAGCCAGCCGCGCGCGCCGAGCGCGCGCGAGAAGCCCTGGTCGCGGCCGGCCGCCATGCCGAGCCCCGGCGCGAAGGTTCCGCGCGGAAGCTCGGCTCGGCGAGGAACTGGCGGACCTCGGCCTGGAGCGCGAGCTCGGCGTCGCTCAGCTCGCTCGGCGCGAAGCGCAGCATCGCGCAGACAATACGCGCGCGCAGCCGGCGGCAGCACCGCGCGGCCGGCACCGCGGCTCAGCCGCCGCGGTGCACGATCTCCTCCAGCGTCAGCCCGCTCAACACCGAGCGGGGCGCCTCGGCGACGATGTTCGAGCCGGCACGGGCATCGTCATCGCGTCGCTTGATCAGCAGCCATTGCGGCTTCGCTCCGGGGCGTGTGCGCTGCAGCGCGAAGCCGCCGCGCAGCTTCTCGCCGTGCAGCACGAACACCGCGTGGCCCCGCTCGAGCGCCTGCGGCCACGGCACGCGCCCGCCCTGCTCGTAGCCGCCGCGATCCCAGATCGCGACGCCGCCGCCCGCGCCGGTCGCGCCCTCGAAGCCGTTGTGGGCGATCTCGTGATCCTCGACCTGGACCGCGAGGCGCCTGGCGGCGGGGTCGAGCGACGGGCCCTTCGGCACCGCCCAGGAGCGCATCACACCGGCGAGCTCGAGGCGCAGGTCGAAGTGGTGCGTGCTCGCCTGATGCTCCTGGACGACGAACGCGCCCGCGCTGACGCCGCGGATCGCGAACTGCTCGTGCCCCTCGACGCGCGTCTCCTGCACCGCGACTTCCGCGACGGCCGCGCCGGGCGGCCCCGTGCGCAGGAACTCGAGCAGCTCCCCGACGGCCGCCGATGCGCCCTCGGCGTGCACCGCGACGGCGCCGTCCTCACCGTTTCGCACCCAGCCGCTGACGCCGAGCTCGTGCGCGCGGCGAACCGTCTGCACGCGGAAGCCGACGCCCTGAACGGCGCCGCTGATGACCGCTCGAATCGCGCGTTTCTCGGCAGGCTCGCTCAACCGCGCGAACCCTAGCGCGGCGCGTCGTAGGTGAAGCGGCCGACGACGATGATGCGCGAGTGGCGCCGGGCGAACGGGCCGTAGGAGGCGGCGGAGGAGAATTCCGAGGCGGGGACGGTGTAGAAGACGGTCCCGCGGGCGATGCCGGGGCAGGTCGGGAACAGGCTGTGCGCGTCGCGGTAGCCGGAGGACAGCGTGACGCGGACACGCTCGCCGGCACGCACGTTGCGTCCGAGATCCTGCGCGGCGCCGCCGACGTTGCCGGCGCTGCAGTGCCCGCTGCGTGCGGGCAGCAGGCTGACGCTGTAGCCGCTGAGCGCGCTCGTGACGGCGGCGTGCGCGATGAACGAGACCGCGAGCTCCGCTTCGTGTGCGCGGCCGCCGTGGAGGACCTGCACGTCGATCGCGGAGGCCATCGCGCGCGCGCTCGGAATCGTCAGCCGCTGGGCTACGTAGCCGACCGGTGGCACGCAGTGCCCGCCCGAGCGGTCCCAGTCGTGCGCGCGGCCGATTCGACAGGTTCGCCCGCGGCTGTAGGTGACGAGTTTGATCGGCTGCGGCAGCGCGATCGTGCGGGTGCGCCCGCTGAGCGTGCCGCCGCCGGCAGGCAGCGCGCCGGCGCCGCCGCCGCCGGCGCCGAGCGCGGTGATCGCCGCGGGCGTGCGTTCGACGATCAGGTAGGCGCCGTCGGGCCCGACCGTCGGGATCGTGTGCGTCTGCCCGCCGAGCGTGTAGGTGATGCTGCGCGCGTCCGGGCCGAGCAGCCCGTAGTAGATGTCGCGCGGGTCGGCGCGCGCGCAGCGTTCTCTGGCGCCGCGCTGAGCGAGCGCCATGTTGCACTGGCGTCGCAGCCCGCTGGCCGCGACGCCGTAGTTGGCGACGCCGAGGAACGCGTGGCCGTGGCCGTCGAGCAGCACGCACTGCCCTTCGGCCTGGCTGGCCTGCGCGGGCAGCGGGTGAAAGCGGCCGTCGTCGTTGAACGCGCCGTCCTGACCGAGCACGCCGATGCGCCCGGCGACGAGCCGGCCGACCTGCGCGCAGCCGAGGCCGCGGCTGGTGTCGTACACGCGCATCGTCCACGGCGGGCCGCCGGCGGGGTCGGCGGCGGCGATCCCGAGCAGTCCTTCGCTGCGGGCGATCGCGACGCCCGCGCCGGCATTCGGCGCGAAGCGCTCTTCGGACTGCACCGGCGAGCCGGTCTTGATCAGCTGCGTGGTCGCGTACGCGACTGCGGCGAGCATCAGCAGGCCGAGCACGAGCATCACCGCGAGCGAGCCGCGCCGCGCGTACCGCGGGCGCCGGCGCACGCCGCGCGCGGCGGCGCTGCGCGCGGGCTCGTGCGCGCGCGCGGCGCGCCGCTCGGCGGCCGTCAGCAGCGACGCGCGCAGCTGCGGCAGGCTGCTCATCGCGCCTGCCCGACGAGTGAGCGCAGCACGCGCAGGCCGCGGCTGACGCGCTGGCGCACGACCAGCTCGGAGCATTCGAACTCACGCGCCAGATCCTCGTAGTCGCGTGCGTCGATCACGCGGCCGCGGACCGCCGCGCGCTGGTCGCTGGGCAGCGCCTCGAGCAGCGACAGCGAGTCGATCGCGGGCAGGTCGGCGAGCCGGTCGATGCGCTCGAGGTCCTCGTCGCTCAACGCGATCGGCTCCATCCCCAGGCGCCGTCGCGCCTGCGCCTCGACACGGCCGCGGCGCCAGCTCTGCGCGAGTTCGTGGCGCGCGATCCCGAACAGCCAGGCCCGCCCCGTGCCGAGCTCCGGCCGGAAGCGCTCGAGCGAGGACAGCGCGACGGCGAACACCTCGGCGGTGAGGTCGGCGGCGATCTCCGCCCGCCCGCTCGCCCGGCGCAGCCAGCCGAGCAGGGCGTCCTCGTGGCGGTCGTAGAACACGCCGAACGCCTGCGCGTCGGTCCTCCCAAGCTCAAGCAGTTCCTCATCCGAGCACCTCGACAGATCTCCTGGTCGCACCACCCCATCTTGGAGCGAGGCAGAAAGTTGTGACAGGACTCGTGTCCGGCGGGCACGCGATCGCGGCTCGCGCGCGACCTATGATCGCTCCCGTGGGCACAGCCGACCCCGGCCTGTTCGTACTCAAGAGCGCGGTCCGAGCGGCGATCGTCGTGCCGCTCTCGTTTGCGCTTGCGATGCTCGCGAGCGCGGACAAGCAGGCGGCGCTGTTCGCGGCGTTCGGCTCGATGGCGCTGCTCGTGTTCGTCGACTTCGGCGGCTCGCGGCGCTCGCGGCTGCGCGCGTATCTCGGCCTCATGCTCACCGGCGCGGCGCTGATCGCGATCGGCACGCTGTGCTCGCGCTCGACGCTGCTCGCGACCGCCGCGATGGCGCTCGTTGGTTTCGCGATCCTGTTCGCGGGCGTGCTCGATGACTACGTCGCGGCGGCGCGCACCGCGGCGCTGCTGACGTTCGTGCTCCCGGTGATGGTGCCGGCGGGCGCGGCGGCGATCGCGCCGCGGCTCGCGGGCTGGGGAATCGCGAGCGCGCTGTCGGTCGCGGCGGCGCTGCTGCTGTGGCCGGCGCGCCCGCGCGGCTCGCTGCTTGTGCGCGCGGCCGCGCTCGCACGCCTGCTCGCGGCCGGCTCGTCGAGGCGCGCTCGCAGGGCGAGCTCGTCGCTGCCGGGGCGGCGGCGCGGGAAGCATCGGCGGCGACGATCGCGCTGCGCGACCGCTTCGTCGCGATGGGCCAGCGTCCCAGCGGGACGGCCGGCCCGACCGCGGCGCTCGCGCGGCTGATCGAGGATCTCGCCGCGCTTCACCGCACCGCCGAGCGCGTTCCGCTGCTCGCCGAGGCGGGCGCCCCCTGCCACGCCGAGCGCGCCGAGCTCGTGCTCGCGGCGCCGCTCGCGCTGCGCGACATCGCCGCGCGGCTCGCAGGCGGCGCAGTGGAGCTGGAGGCCGGCCTCGCGCGCATGAGGAGCGCGCACGACGCGTTCGGCCGCGCCCAGCTCGCGTACTTCGCGAGCCTGCGGTCCGACCGCGAGGAGGTCGAGGCGGCCGTCGAAGTCGAGCAGGCCTACCGTCTGCGCCAGCTCTCCTACGGCACGCTGAGCGCCGGCGAGGACGCGATCGAGGCATCCGAGGATCGCGCGCACGCCGCCTCGCGGAAGTCGCGGCGGACGCGCATCGGCGCGGGGACGCGGCTCGCGCTGACGCACGCGAGCACCGACTCGGTGTGGCTGCGCAACAGCGTGCGCGGCGCGATCGGGCTGGCGCTCGCGGTGCTCGTCGCGCAGCTGACCGATCTGCAGCACGGCTTCTGGATCGTGCTCGGGACGCTCTCGGTGCTGCGCTCCAACGCGCTCTCGACGAGCGCCTCGATCGCGCGGGCGCTGCTCGGCACGTTCGCCGGGATCTTCATCGGCGGGCTGATCCTGCTTGCTGTCGGCAGCGAGCGCGGCGTGCTCTGGGTGGTGCTGCCGTTGGCGGTGCTGCTCGCCTCATACGCCGGCCAGGCGATCTCCTTCGCGGCGAGTCAGGCGGCCTTCAGCGTCGTCGTGATCGTGCTCTTCGACCTGCTCGCGCCGGCCGGCTGGCGCGTCGGGCTCGTGCGCTTCGAGGACGTCGCGATCGGCGCCGGCGTGAGCCTGCTCGTCGGCGTCCTGATCTGGCCGCGCGGTGCGGCGGCGATCATGCGCAGGTCGATCGGAGCGGCGTACGTGAGCGCATCGCGCTATCTCGATGCGACGATCGCGGCGCTGCTCGGCGAGGCGGAGGGCGCGCTCCGCGACAGTGCCGCGCGCGAGGCGATCGCGAGCGGGCAGCTGCTCGACGCGGCGGTGCGCGACTACCTCGCCAACCGCAGCGCCGGCAGCGGGCGCCTGCACGACCTCACCGTGCTGAGCAGCGGCGCGGTGCGGCTGCGGCGCGTCGCGGCGGTGCTCGAGAACCCGGAAGCGCTCGTGCACCTGGCGCCCGTCGATGAGGATCTGCCACGGCTCGTGCAGGCGCGCGACGCGTTCGACCGCGAGCGCCACGCGCGCAGCGCGTGGTACCGCTCGCTCGGCACGGCGATCGCGCACGGGACGCCGCCGCCGCGGCCCGAGCCGGTTGCCGCACGCCTCGCGGGCGGGAGCGGCGGCGCGCCGCCGCGCGAGGTGGTGCTCGAGCCGGCGGCGGTCGGCCGCGGACTGCAGCCGGGCGTCGCGATCGCGTGGGCGTACCGTCACATCGACATGCTCGCCGAGCTCGAGCCGGCGCTGAGCGCGGCGTACACGCGGATCAGCGACCCTGCCGGCGGGGTGCGCTGATCAGCGCGCGAGCAGGTGCGCGCCGGCGCACGGGGCGGACCTCGTATGCGCCGTCGGGGGGCGGCGCTCCGGGGGCGAACAGGCCGAGCGCGCTGCCGCCGAAGCCGCCGCCGAGCAGGCGCGCGCCGCTCGCGCCGGCATTGCGCAGCCGCGCGACGGCGCGCTCGAGCGCCGCTGTGGAGACCTCGTAGTTCTCGCGCAGGCTGTGATGCGATGCGTCGAGCAGCGGACCGATCGCCTGCAGGTCGTCAACGCGCAGCGCGGCGACGGCGGCGCGGACGCGGTCGTTCTCGCCGAGCACGTGGCGGGCGCGTGAGCGCAGTGGCTCGGGGAGGCGCTCCAGCTCCTGCTCGCGGGCTTCGCGCAGGGAGCCGATGCCGAGCAGCTCGCAGGCGCGCGCGCACTCGCGGCGCCGTTCGTTGTAGCCCGAGCCGGCGAGCTCGTGGCGTTCCCCGGAGTCGAGCAGGACGAGCCGCCAGTCGCCCAGCCGCAGCGGCACGGGCTCGACGGCGAGCGTGCTGAAGTCGATGCAGAGAGCGCTCTCGGGCGCCCCGTAGAGCGAGGCCAGCTGGTCGAGCAGGCCGGTCTGCGCGCCGACCCAGTCGTTCTCCACGCGCGCACACAGGCGCGCGAGCTCGGTCCGCTCGAGCGTGTGGGCGTGCCCGTGTGCGCGCGCGCCGAGGTCGATCATCGCCAGGCACAGCGCGACCTCGAGCGCGGCCGAGGAGGACAGCGCCGGCGCCGCGCGGCAGCTCGCCGCCGACCTCGAGCTCGGCGCCGACGAGCGGGAAGCCGGCGCCGGCGAGCTCGGCGACGACGCCGCGCGCGAACGCCCGCCAGCCGCTCGCGCGCGGCGGTTTCGACAGCGTGAAGCGATCGTGCTCGTCGAGGTCGCGCGCGTAGACGTCGATCTGCTCGGCGGCTCCGGGCGGGGCCGGCTGCGCGACGGCCGATACGGTGATGCCGGCGGCGATCGCGAACGGCAGCGCGAGGCCGCCGTTGTAGTCGGTGTGCTCGCCGATCAGATTGACGCGCCCGGGCGCGAACGCGCGGCTCGGCTCAGGCGCCACGGGTGATCGCCTCGCGCAGCTTCGCGGCGGACTCCTCGGGCAGCGTGTCGGAGATGAACGTGCCGGCGCCCTGCTCGGAGCCGGCGAGGTACTTGAGCTTCTCGGCGGTGCGCAGCGGCGGATAGAACTCGACGTGCAGGTGCCCGCTGCGGGCACCCGTGGTCGGCGCCTGGTGGACGGCCATCACGTACGGGAACGGCCGCTCGAACAGCGCGTCGTAGCCGCGCACGAGCCGCTGCAGCGCGCTCGCGAGCGCGCTCAGCTCGTTGGGCTCGCAGTCGAGCAGGCTCGGCCGGTGGGCGCGCATCACGACGTGCGCTTCGTATGCCCAGCGCGCGGCGTAGGGCACGTACACGACGGCCGCGTCGTTCTCGTGGACGACCCGCTCACCCGCCGCGAGCTCGCTCGCGAGCAGCGCGCACGGAGCGCAGCCGCCGCGGCGCTCGTCGGCGGCAAGCTCGGAGAGCGCGACCGGCGGCACGAACGGGTAGCCGTAGATCTGCCCGTGTGGGTGGTGCAGCGTGACGCCGACCTCGACGCCGCGGTTCTCGAAGATGAACACGTAGTCGATGTCCGCGCGCGCGCCGAGCTCGCCGTAGCGGTGGCGCCAGACCCACATCAGCGCCTCCGCGCGAGCGGCGCTGAGCGTGCCGAAGGAGGCGTCGTGATCGTCGGTGTAGACGACCACCTCGGCGGCCCCCGCGGGCGCCTCAAATGACGGGAAGCGGTTGTCGAAGACGGCGATCTCGAACGCCGGGAAGGGGATCTCGGTGATCGGCCCGCCGGGCTTCGTCGCGTCGAGCGGGCAATGGTCGCGCGCGGGCAGGAACGTGCGCTCCTGGCGCTGGATCGCGTAGACGACCTGCTCGCCGCGCAGCTCCGAGAAGCGCCGGGCGCTCATCGCGCGTTGGCGTCGGCGCGGCGGTAGAGGATCAGCGCGCGCCCGTCGTCTTTGCTGTGACGCGCGATCAGGACGGGGCCGAAGCGCTCATCGGCGCGCGTTCCGCCGCCCGCGGTCTCGCCGCCGGGCGGCTTCGGTGCGGGGGGCTCGGGGGGTTTCCCGGGCATCGCGCGAGGGTATACCCAACGTGGATTACGCGATGCCGTTGGCTCGAATGCAGATGGCGGTGACAGGCGTTCGGAGTTTGCGTGAAAACTGGGGTTGACTCACGTCCTCTCGGGAGAAAAGGTAGGGCCAGGAGGCATACCGGGCAGGACGCCGCTTCGCCAACAGGCAGCTCGTTCGAGCAGAAGGAGGCGCACATGTCGGACACCACTGAGGCCAACGGAGCAGAGGAGCGTTTCGCGGACGGGGGTGGGGAGTTGGGGGAGAGGCAGGGCTTCGACCGCAGGGCGTTCCTGCAGCGGACCGCGCTGACCGGACTCGCGGCCGGCTCGGCGACGACGCTGCTCGCCGCCTGCGGCTCGAGTTCCACGAGCAGCGCGAGCAGCAGCAGCGGCTCCTCGAGCGTGTTCGGGTCGCACCCCGAATACAAATTCGTGATCGTCAACCACGTGACGACGAACTCGTTCTTCGTCCCCACGCAGTACGGCGCTGCGGACGCCAGCAAACTGCTGGGCTGCAGCTACGAGTGGACGGGCTCGGAAAGCGAAAACATCAATCAGATGGTCAACGCGATCAACACCGCGATCTCCTCGGGCGCCCATGGGATCGCGGTGTCGCTGATCAGCAAGACCGCGTTCAACGTGCCGATCGAAAACGCGCTGAAGGCGGGCATCCCGGTCGTCGCATACAACGCCGACGCCCCTTCACCGCCGAACAAGCGCCTGGCCTACATCGGCCAGGACCTGAAACTGGCCGGCGAACTGATGGGCAAGCGGATCGTCGCCGACGTCGGCTCGGGCGACGTGGTCATCTTCACCGCCAGCGCGGGCTCGGCGAACCTGCAGCCGCGCCTCGAAGGAGCTGAAAAAGCGATCAAGGAATCGGGCGCGCCGATCAAACTGAACACGATCGTCACCGGATCGCTGGAATCGGGTGAGAAAACAGCTATCGAAGCGTATTGGACGGGCCATCCGACGACGAAGGGGATGTACGCGGTCGACGGCGGCGACACCGCGGAACTCGCCGGCGTGATGCAGAAGCTCGGGCTCGCCAACAAAGGCGTCAAGGCCGGCGGCTTCGACCTGACCGAAAAAACCCAGAAACTGCTGCACGAAGGCTTCATCGAATTCACGATCGACCAGCAGCCCTACCTGCAGGGGTTCCTGCCGGTTCTGCAGCTGTTCCTGTACCAGGTCTCCGGGTCGCTGACCGGCCCGGCGGAAGTCGACACGGGCCTGAAGTTCATCGACAAGGAAAGCGTCGTCCCGTACGTCAACTCGAAGAGCCGCTTCGAGGGCACCTCATCCGAAGCGAAGGTGGTGCCGATCCCGGCCGGTACCCCGGCCACCTAGGCCATGGCGCAGGCGGCGGGAACCCCGGCCTCGCCCGGGATGTCCACGCCAGCGGCGGGAGGCCCGGCGCCCGCGCGCCGGACCTCGCCGCTGACTCGGCGCGCGCTGCTCGAACGCGTGCTCTCGCTGCGCGAGGGGAGCATCATCATCGTCACGCTGCTCGTGGCGATCTACTTCTCGCTGAGCACGAGCACGTTCCTCACGAGCGCGAGCTTCAAGACGCTGCTGCCGTACTTCGCGCCGTTCGCGATCCTCGGCGCGGGCGAGGTGTTCGTGATGATCCTCGGCGAGATCGACCTGTCGATCGGAGCGACGTACCTGTTGGCGCCGTTCCTGTACTACAAGCTCGCGGTCGCCGGCGTGCCGCACGTGCCGTGCGTGCTGATCGCGCTCGTCGGCTGCATGGCCGTGGGTTTCATCAATGGCTTCTTCACCGCGGTCGTCGGCATCAGCTCGTTCGTGACCACGCTCGGCACGCTGTTCACGCTCGAGGGGCTGACGCTGATCATCTCCCATGCCGAGCCGGTGTCGATGCCCGGCGCGGAAGTGACGAGCTCGCAGGTGAGCGTCCACAAGGTGATCAACGGTGCGCATATCGTGCTCACCGAAACGGTCAACCACGTCTCGACGTTCGCGAAAGTGCTCGGCGAGGGCACCTACTCCGAGCTGATCTGGGCGATCGTGATCGTGGCCGTCGGCCAGGTCGTCTTGACGTTCACCCGCTGGGGCCTGTACACGGTGTCGGTCGGCTCGAACAAGCTCGGCGCCGCCGAGGCCGGGGTGAGGGTCCGCCTGGTCGTTATCCGCAACTTCATCCTCTGCAGCACCGCCGGCGGCTTCGTCGGCATCCTCGAGGCGGTGCGCGCGTCCGCGGTCGAGCCGGACGTCGCCGGGGCGAACGAAATCCTGTTCCTGGCGATCGCGGCGGCGGTGATCGGCGGCACGCTGCTGGCCGGGGGATCGGGGACCGTCGTCGGCGCGCTGATTGGCGCGCTGTTCCTCGGCGTCCTGCGCGAGGGCCTGATCCTGAAGGGCGTCAACGCCGACTACCTGCTCTTCTACCTGGGCCTTGCGATCATCCTCGCGATGAGCATCAACGTGTACGTGGAGCGTGTGCGCAGGGGTTCCCGAATTGGCTGATCAGCCCTCACCGGCGGAGACGATCGTCGGGCCGGTCTCGGCTCCCGACGACGTGCTGCGCGTCGAGCATATCTCCAAGCGCTTCGGCCCGGTGACGGCGCTGCGCGACGTCAACCTGCACCTGCGCAAGGGCGAGGTGCTCGGCCTGCTCGGCGATAACGGCGCGGGCAAGTCGACGCTGATCAAGATCCTCTCGGGCTTTCAGAAGCAGGATGGCGGGCAGATGTTCCTGCACGGTGAGCCGTACGAGCCGAAAAGCGTCGACGACGCCCGCGCGAAGGGCATCGACACCGTCTACCAGGACCTCGCGCTGATCGACGAACTGTCCGTCTACCACAACCTGTTCCTCCGCCGCGAGAGGGTCCATCGCCCGCTTCCGTTCCTCGCCAACCGCGAGATGAAGCTCGAGGCGCGCAAGGCGCTCGATGAGATCGGCATCAACATCCCGCGCATCGACGTAGCCGTCGCGCGCCTGTCCGGCGGCCAGCGCCAGGCGATCGCTGTCGCTCGCACGGTCAACTCCGACTCGGACATCATCCTGCTCGACGAGCCGCTCGCGGCGATGGGCGCGAAGGAGGGCGCGATGATCCTCGACCTCGTCGCTCGCCTGAAGGCCGAGGGGCGGGTCTCGATCATCATGATCCTGCACAACTATGTCCACGTGCTCGAGGCGTGCGACCGCGTGAGCATGATCCAGGACGGCGCGATCGCGCTCGACAAGCCGACCGCGGAGACCTCGGTCGAGGAGCTCACCGACATCGTCGTCAACGAGTACCGCCGCGCCCGCGCCGCTGCGCATGCGGCCGCCGCGGCGCACGACGACGCAGCACCCGTCTGAGGCGCGCCGGTCGCGGCCGGCGGCCGGGCGTGGTCAGGGTCGCTCGAGAAGCGGCCCGGCGGCGGCGCTGACGGAATCGAGCAGCTCCTGCCCGCTCGGAATCGCCTCGGGGTCGACGAGCCAGCCGGGCATCAGCCCGTCGACGAGCGCGAGGATCAGCACCGAGACGGCGCGTGCCGCCGCGGCGAACTCCGAGTGCACGAGCAACAGCGTCGATCAGCCATCCCGCTGTCGGTGAACAAGCCGACCTGCTCACCTCGAGCACCGCGGGCGCGGAAGGCATCGAATACGCGGCCGGCGCGGCGGTGCGCGTGCACGACGTCGTCGCCCGGTTCACGATCTTCGGAACGCCCGGGAACCTCGGGGCAAATCCCGCGAACGCGCTCGCGCTGCCCGGGGCGGTGACGAGGAAGCTCTGAGCCGCTCACGCGGCCTCGTCGAGCGTCTGCGCGCGCCCGCGGCGTGCGCCGGCCCGAGCCCAGGACTGCGCGAGCCAGGCGAGCACGCCGACGCCGGCGAGCGCGGCGCCGAGGACCGACACGGCGTCCCAGCCGCCCGCCTCATACAGCGTCGAGGCGAGCGCCGAGCAGATCGCCGCCGACGCGAACAGGGCGGTCATGTACGCGGTCGTGATGCGGCTGCGGGCCTCCGGCGCGAGCATGTAGATGACACTCTGGTTGGTGATCTGCGCGCCCTGCACGCCGAGGTCGAGGATCGCGATCCCGAGGACCAGCGCGGCGAGCGAGCTGCGCCCGGCCGCGGTCAGCGCCCAGGAGGCGAGCATCACCGCGAAGAAGACCCCGGTCGAGCGATGCTGGTGACCGCGGTCGGCGAGCCGTCCGGCGGCCTGCGCGGCGAGCGCGCCGACGAGGCCGACGAGCCCGAACAGGCCGATCGTCGCGTCGCCGTAGTTGTAGGGAGAGCCGGCGAGCAGGAACGCGACGGTCGTCCAGAGAACGCTGAACTGTCCCATGCCGAGGGTCCCGTAGAACATTCGCATGCGCAGCGTCGGCTCGGCGCCGACGAGCTCGCCGACCGAGCGTAGCAGGCCGGGGTAGGACAGCGTCGTGCTCGGCCGGACTTCCGGCAGCGCTGCGCGCAGGACACCCGACAGCACGAGCATCACTGCGGCGGAGCTCGCGAACACGAGCCGCCAGCCGCCGAGCTCTGCGATCAGCCCGCTCGCGGTGCGCGCGACGAGGATGCCGACGAGCAGCCCGGACATGATGTTGCCGACCACCTGGCCGCGTTCGCGATCGGCGGCGAGCGTGCTCGCGAGCGGGATCAGGATCTGCGCGACGACGGAGGTCAGGCCGACGACGAGCAGCGCGGCGGCGAGCACGCTGAACGTCGGTGCCGCCGCGGTCGCGCTCAGCGCCACGGTTGTGATCAGCAGGATCCGCGTGATCAGCCGGCGGCGCTCGAGCAGGTCGCCGAGCGGCACGAGCAGCACCAGCCCGGCCGCGTAGCCGATCTGCGAGGCGGTCACGAGCAGTCCGGCGGTGCCATCGGAGACGGAGAATTCGTGCGCGATCGTGTTCAGCAGCGGCTGCGCGTAGTAGATGTTCGCGACCGCCGCGCCGCAGGCGATCGCCATCAGCAGGACGAGCCTTCGCGGCAGGCGCTGCGCGGATCTCGAGGTCGCGACGCTCATCGCTGTGCACACTAGAAGCGTCGAGCGGCGGCGCCGGGTCCGGGGCGGCCGGCACCCGCCGCGCGGACGTCGGCGGCGCTCACCCTCCGAGCGGCGGCGGCGCGCTGCGATAGCTCGCCGGCGTCGCCGACAGGCCGATCGGGCTGCGCGTCAGACGCGCGGCGCCGCCGTCCGCGCGCTCCACCGCGACGGTCGGCGCGAGGCCGAGGCGCTCGGCCAGCGCGAACGCGCCGGCGATGTCGTTGACCTGTCCCGCCGGCACGCCCGCGCGCGACAGCGCGTCCACCCAGTCCGCCGCCGATCGCTCCATCAGCCGCGCCTCGAGCGCGGCCGTCAGCGGCTCGCGCGCGGCCGCGCGCAGCGCGTTGCTCGTGAAGCGCGCATCCTCGGCCAGCTCGGGGCAGCCGAGCACGGCGCACAGGGCCGTGAACTGCCCGTCGGTGCCGACCGCGATCACGAGCTCGCCGTCGGCCGCGCGGAACAGGTCATACGGCGCGACGCTCGGGTGCGCGTTGCCCATCCGTGCTCCGACCTCGCCCGCGAGCGTGTACGCGGAGGCCTGGTTGACGAGCGCGGCGAGCAGCGAGGTGAGCAGGTCGACCTCGACGCGCTGCCCTTCGCCGCTGCGTTCGCGATGGCGCAGCGCGGCGAGGATGCCGATGCTCGCGAACAGCCCGCAGATCACGTCGACGAGCGCCACGCCGACCTTCTGCGGCTCGCCCGCGGGAGCCCCCGTGATGCTCATCAGCCCGCCGACCGCCTGGACGAGCAGGTCATAGCCGGGGAGCGTCGCGCCGGCGCCCGCGCCGAAGCCGGTGATCGAGCAGTACACGAGCGCCGGGTTGGCATCGCGCAGCTGCGAATAGCCGAGGCCGTGGCCGTCCATCACGCC
Source organism: uncultured Solirubrobacteraceae bacterium (assembly GCA_963827105.1). Lineage (GTDB taxonomy): Bacteria > Actinomycetota > Thermoleophilia > Solirubrobacterales > Solirubrobacteraceae > Palsa-744. The sequence continues at coordinate 72,327 of CAWHAB010000013.1, forward strand.
CGGGCGGAAGTTCTCGACGACGACGTCCGCGCTCGCGACGAGCGCGCGTGCGCGCTCGAGATCCGCGGCCGCGCGCAGGTCGAGCACGACGCTTGTCTTGTTGCGGTTGACCGACTGGAAGTACGTCGCGACCCCGTCCTCGTCGTATGGCGGACCCCAGCCGCGCGTGTCGTCGCCGCCGTCCGGGCGCTCGACCTTGATCACCTCCGCGCCGAGGTCGCCGAGCACCATCGTCGCCAGCGGCCCCGCGAGCACGCGCGAGAAATCGACGATCCGCAGGTCTTCCAGCGCGCACGCCATCCATCTATATATTAGATCCTCGAAAATCTACGAGCACAGGATTGGAGACTGCACATGGCGAGCACGCAGGCGGCGCCGACGGCGATCAACCCCAGCGACTACCTCGGGATCGACCATCTGCTCTCCGATGAGGAGCGCGACATCCGCGACACCGTGCGCGCGTTCGTGCGCGATCGCGTCGTGCCGAACGTCGGCGACTGGTTCGAGCAGGCGACGTTCCCGACCGGCGAGCTCGCGCCGCAGCTCGGCAAACTCGGCGTCCTCGGCATGCACCTGCAGGGCTACGGCTGCGCCGGCGCGAGCGCGACCGCGTACGGCCTGGCGTGCATGGAGCTCGAGGCCGGCGACAGCGGCCTGCGCTCGCTCGTCTCCGTGCAGGGGTCGCTTGCGATGTACGCGATCTGGCGCTGGGGCAGCGAGCAGCAGAAGCAGGACTGGCTTCCGCGGCTGGCCGCCGGTGAGGCGATCGGCTGCTTCGGGCTGACCGAGCCCGACGCCGGATCGGACCCCGGCTCGATGCGTACGCGCGCACGCCGCGACGGCTCGGACTGGATCCTGCACGGGCAGAAGATGTGGATCACGAACGGCTCGATCGCGGACGTCGCGGTCGTCTGGGCGGCGACCGACGAGGGCGCACGCGGCTTCCTCGTGCCGAAGGGCAGCGCGGGCTTCAGCACCCAGGACATCCACCGCAAGCTCTCGCTGCGCGCGTCGGTCACCTCCGAGCTGCTGCTCGACGACGTCCGCCTGCCGGAGGCCGCGATGCTGCCGGAGGCCTCCTCGCTGCGCGGGCCGCTGTCGTGTCTGAACGAGGCGCGCTACGGGATCATCTGGGGCGCCGCCGGGGCGGCGCGCGCGTGCCTGGAAGCGGCGCTCGCATACAGCAAGGAGCGGATCGCGTTCGGCCGCCCGATCGCCGCGACGCAGATCCAGCAGTACAAGCTCGCGCAGATGGCGCTCGAGGTCAATCGCTCGACGCTGCTCGCGCTGCACCTCGGCCGCATGAAGGACGAGGGCCGCCTGCTGCCCGAGCACGTCAGCCTCGGCAAGCTCGGCAACGTCAACGACGCGCTCGCCGTCGCCCGCACCGCGCGCCAGATGCTCGGCGCCAACGGCATCACGCTCGAGTATCCGGTCATCCGCCACATGAACAACCTCGAGTCGATCGTCACCTATGAGGGCACCGCCGACGTGCACGCGCTCGTCGTCGGCGGCGCGCTGACCGGTATCCAGGCATTCCGATGAGCAGCGAGGCGCGCAGCGGCGGGACTCCCGCGACCGCCCAGCAGCATGCGGTCGAGTCGCTGCGCGCGATGATCGTCGCCGGCGAGCTGCGACCGGCCCAGCGGGTCAACCAGGACCAGGTCGCCGAGCTCGTCGGCCTCAGCGTCGCGCCTGTGCGCGAGGCGCTGCGCGTGCTCGAGCAGGAGGGCCAGGTGACCTATCGCCCGCGCCGCGGCTACTTCGTCACGGAGCTCCGCGCCGAGGACCTGCAGGAGATCTACGAGCTGCGCCGGCTGCTCGAGGAGCGTGCCGCGCGCCACACGCTGGGAACGCTCGACGCGGACGCGTTCGAGCGGATCGCGCTCGCGGCCCGCGATTGCTACGACGCGGCCGCCGCCGATGACGTGATCGCCGAGCTCGAGGCGAACCGCCGCTTTCACTTCGCGATCCTCGCCTCACCCGATCAGCCGCAGACGATGCGCCTGATCCGGCTGCTGTGGGAGTCGACCGAGGCCTACCGCGCGATGTACTACAACTCGCCCGCCGAGCGGCGCCACTCGATCGAGTCGCACGACAGGATCCTCGAGGCGATGCGCGCCGGCGACGCCGACCGGCTGATCGCCGAGCTCGACGCGCACCGCGGGCGCGCACTCGAGGTGCTGTGCGCGATCCTCGCGCCAGAGGGCAGGGCCTGAGCGCAAGCGCGTCGCGTCGGCGCCGCCCGCGAGGCGGCGTAGCGGGTGCTAGATTGGCGAGGCGATGGGGGGTGGGCAACCTCTGAGAAGCCGCTCGGGCATCTGCTCGCGCGCCCGGCTACGGCCCGCCGCCGTCGCCCTCCTCGCCTGCGCGCTGCTCGCGCTCGGCTTTGCTGCGGATGCCTCCGCGAAGACGATCACGGTCGCGAGCCTCAACGACAGCGGCGCGGGGTCGCTGCGCGAAGCGATCAACGATGCGAGCAGCGGCGACACGATCAGCGTGCCCGCCGGGGAGATCGTGCTCACCTCGGGCCCGCTCGAAGTCAAAACGAACCTGACGATCGTCGGCGCCGGTTCCACTGCCACGGTGATCAGCGGCGACGGCGCCTCGCGCGTGTTCACGATCGCCGCCGAACCGACGGTCACGCTGCAGCGGCTCGAGATCACCGACGGCGTCGACAAAATCGAAGGCGGCGGCATCGACGCGACCGGCTCGCTGACACTGCAGGAAGTCCTCGTCACCGGCAACCGCGCCGGCGGCGGAACGACGAAAACCGACCTCGGCGAACCAGGGTTCGGCGGCGGCATCCAATCGGCACACGGCTCGCTCACGCTGATCGACAGCACCGTCAGCGACAACAGGGCCGGCGGTGGCGGGGAAGGCGGCGACGGCCGCGGCGCCGGGATCTACTACGAGCCGACCGGCAACGGCCTGTCGTTCACGCTCACGCTGACCGGCAGCACGGTCAGCGGCAACGTCGCCGGCGGCGGCCCCGAAGCGAACGGTCGCGGCGCCGGGATCGACGCGAGCAGTGAACTGGAAGGTGGGTCGGTCGCGGTCTCGCTCACCGACAGCGTGCTCGCCGACAACATCGCAGGCGCCGGCGGTGGCGGCTTCGGTGGCGGGATCGAACTCGGCTTCCCGGGCCCGTCGCTCGCGGGCAGGAAGAACACCTACTCGCTGTCGCTCGTCGACTCCGCGATCACCGGCAACGTCGCCGGGAGTGGAGGGTTCAGAAGCGTAGGCTTCGGCGGCGGCATCGCCCTCGACGCGATCGGCAACGAAGACGCGCAGACCCTGACCGCGAGCAACACGACGATCGCCGGCAACATTGCCGGCGGCGACGGGGAAGACGCGGAAGGCTCCGGCGGTGGCATCTATGTGAGCACAGGCGGAACCGGCAGCACTAGCAGCGCGTCGCTGTCCTACGTGACGGTCGCCGGCAACAGCGCCGGCGGCGGCGGCGGAACCTCGCTCGGTGGCGGCCTCGACATGGCCTCCGCGACGGTCGGCAGCTCGATCGTCGCGGCCAACGCCGGCGGCGACTGCTCTGGCGCGATCATCTCATCCGGGCACGACATCGACGACGACAGCTCCTGCGGTTTCACCGGCGCGGGCGACAGATCCGGGGTCAATGCCCTGCTCGGGCCGCTCGGCGAACACGGTGGCACAGGGGAGACGCTGATGCCGCTCGCCGGCAGCCCCGCGCTCGACGCCGCCGATCCGGCGGCCTGCCCCGCGACCGATCAGCGCGGGGTCTCCCGCCCGCAGGGCGCCGGCTGTGACATCGGCGCCGTCGAGGTCGCGCCGCCGATCGTCAGCACCGGGCCGGTCAGCAGCGCCGGGCCCGAAACGGCGACGGTGACCGCCGCCGTCAACCCGAACTTCAGCGAAACCGCCTACCACATCGAGTTCGGCACGACGACCGCCTACGGCGGCGCGAGCGCCAGCGCCTCCGCCGGCAGCGGCGGCGTCGCGCAGGCCGTCGCCGCAGCGCTCGGCGGGTTGAAGCCGCGGACGACCTATCACTATCGCGTGATCGCGAGCAACGCCGCCGGGACCGTCGTCGGCGCCGACGCCGTGCTCACAACCGCTGCGGCCCCGCCCGCCAGGCCCGCCGGGCCGACGCTGCTCGCGGCCAAGCTCACGAACACGCGCTTTCGCGTCGGCGCGAGGCGCACCGCGATCGCCGCGCGCCGCGCGCCGGTCGGCACCGCGTTCAGGTTCAAGCTCACAGCCGCCGCGTCGCTGCGGATCGCGATCACGCGCGCGGCCGCCGGTCTGCATCGCGGCCGCAGCTGCGTGGCGCCGACGCGCAAGCTGCGCCGCGCGCACGCCAAGCGCTGCACGCGCACGCTGACTCTCGGCGTCCTCACCCGCGCGAACCTGTCCGCCGGGGCGCACACGATCGCCTTCAGCGGGCGCATCGGGCGGCGAGCGCTCAGCCCGCGCGCCTACGCGGCGCTGCTCGCTGCGAGCAATGGGGACGGCCGCTCTTCGCCCGTCGAGCTGCGCTTCCTCGTCGTGCGCTGAATTATCGGGTTCACGATCGAGGGCGGCGCGCGGCCGGCCGCGCCAACCGCGAGGCCCAGTCGACTCAGCCGGCGATCAGCGTGCCTGGGGCTCCCCTGGTCATCGCGGCGAGGCGCTGATTGAGCGCGGCAACGGTGTTCTCGGTGAGCTTTCCGAGGATTCCGCGCTGGATGCCCACGATCGGCACGCGCGTGCCGTCTCTCAACACGGCGATGCCGGCACGCGGCCACGGCGGATAGCTGCCGGCCTCGAAACGCTCGATCTCGCTCCACGCGAGCACGTGTGTGCGCCACACGTTGCGAACCGTCACGCCGTGTTCGTCCGCCATCACGCCGTGGCGGGGGATGCGCACGAGCAGGAACAGGCAGGGAGCGAGCGCGACGAGGTCGAGGATCACCCCGGCGCGGCCGCTGCGCAGGTCGCCCGCGAGGCCCACCAGGAAGACGTCGGCGCAGAACGCGACGATCAACCACACCAGCAGGTTTGAGATGCGGTTGCGGTAGAAACGGCGTGACTCGGTCGAAACTGCCGGCATGCGATCTCACCCGCTCTCAGTGGTCGCCGGCGCCGGGATCTGCGCTGCCCTGCGCATACCTCTTCTTCGGCGTCGCTCGCGCGCGCCTTGAGCGTGTCCGGGCTCGTCCGGCGCGGTGCTCCATTCGCGAGCCGGGGCGGAGGCGTCGCGGTGGCCTGGGCGCTGCTCAGGCGCCGCCGGACGTCGCCCACGCCGCCGCGATCGCCTCCGAGCGACCGCTGACACCGAGCTTCGCGTGGATCGCCTGCGCGTGCTTGTGCACGGTCCGCGGGCTGATGCCGAGCTGCTCGGCTGCGTCCTCGGTCGAGCAGCCGCGCACGAACGCGTCGAGCACCTGCGCCTCGCGCCGCGTCAGCCCCATCGCCTCGAGCGTCGCCACTCCGACCGCGCGCCCGCGTCGCGCGAGCACGATCACGGCGAGCTCGCCGGTGCGCGGCGGGATGAAGCGCGCGATGATCGGCGTGCGGCCCTCGAGCACGAGCGGCGAGATCAGGCGCCCGCTCTGCTGGCGCTCGACCCAGTGCCGCAGCGCTGCCGGCAGCGGCCTGCCCTCGTGCAGGTCTGTGTGTGCTGCCGCGGCGGTCAGCGTGCGCGCGACGGTGCTCGCGAAGGCGACGTCGCCGAGCTCGTCGAGCACGATCAGACCGTCCCCCGAGTCATCGAGGCCGCGCCGCAGCGCGCCGACGGTGCCGGCGGTGCGCTCGCGGAGCTTCGCGTTGCGGTAGGCCTGCGCGAGATGCGGCCGCGCGAGGTCGAGCAGGCGGCGATCATGCTCGGTGAAGTCCTCACCGCCGCGGCTGAGGGCGATGCCGATCGTCAGCGAGCTTGGCGACGGAAGTCCGACCGCGATCTGGTGGGAGAGGCCGAGCGGCACGAACAGGTTGCGGTACAGCGGCAGCGCGTGCAGCGCCTTCGTCGAGATCACGTCGGAGAAGCGGTAGCTGCGCCCGTCGCGCGTGCGCCGGTAGCGCTGCAGCAGCGGGTTCTCGCCGGCATGGCGCGCCCATGCCTCATATGCCCACGGTTCGGCCTCCGGGTCCATCATCACGGCGACCACGTGGCGGCCGTCGGCGACCTCGTTGTAGGAGCTGAAGTCGCACTGCACGATGCGCCGCACCGACGGCAGCACGACCGAGCGGAACTCGTCGACGTCCTGGGCGTCGTGGGCCTCGCCGACGAGGTCGAGCACGGCACGCACATCGCGCTCCCGCAGGCTGCTCATCGCTGCATGATGCCCGACGAGCGCGCAGTTCAAGCGCCCGCCTGCGCGTTAGCATCGATCGCATGGGCGATGGCGAGAGGCCGTCGGGCGCCACCGGGCCGCTCGCGCGCGCTCCATCCGCGGGCCTCGTCGTCGGCGCGATCACCTCGGTGCAGTTCGGCGCGTCGCTGGCGACGACGATGTTCCAGCGCCTCGGCCCGGCCGGCACGGTGTTCCTGCGCCTCGGCTCGGCGTCGCTGATGCTGTTGCTGCTGTGGCGGCCGCGGCTGCGCGGCAGGACGCGCGCAGAGCTGCTGCTCGCGGTCGTCTTCGGGCTGGTGCTCGCGGCGATGAACCTCAGCTTCTACGAGGCGCTCGACAGGATCCCGCTGGGGATCGCCGTCGCGATCGAGTTCCTCGGACCGTTGAGCGTCGCCGTCGCCGGCTCACGCCGCCGGCTCGACCTGCTGTGGGTCGCGCTCGCGCTCGCCGGCATCCTCGCGCTGACGCGAGGCAGCGTCGACGGGCTCGATGAGCTGGGCGTCGCGCTGGCGCTGCTCGCAGGCGCGTTGTGGGGCGCGTACATCGTGCTCAACGCGCGCCTCGGACGGGCATTCGAGGGCTCGACCGGGCTGACGCTCGCGCTCTGCGTCGGCACGCTCGCGGTCGCACCGGTCGGCATTCTCGCCGGCGGCGGGCACCTGCTCGAACCGGCCTCGCTCGCGCTCGGTGCGGCCGTCGGCCTGCTCTCGAGCGCGATCCCGTACTCGTTCGAGGTCGAGGCGCTGCGCCGCATCGCCGCGCCGGCATTCGGCGTGCTGATGAGCCTCGAGCCGGCCGTCGCCGCGCTCGCCGGCTTCATCGTGCTCGGGCAGCAGCTCGGCGCGCGCGCGCTGCTCGGCATCGCGCTTGTGATGGCCGCCTCGATCGGCGCGGCGCGCGAGGCCGCCGAGCCGCCGCTGACGGGCTGACACGAGCAGCCCCTGCAGATCTTCCAGTTCCAGCGCGCGAGAGCTACGCTTGGCGTCGTTCGAGTCCTCGTCGCCTGTCCGGCAGCGCCGCGGGGGAAAGGAGTTCCGTGCACCGCATACGCGCCGTCCTGGTGCTCTGCGCGTTGTTTTTGCCGACGGTGGGCGGACACGCATTCGCGGCCGAAGTGACGAACTCGGGCGACAACCTGCGCACAGGCTGGTACCCGGGCGAATCCGCGATCTCACCCGGCCTCGTCGAGGGCGGAACCTTCGGCGAGCTGTGGTCGGCGAAAGTCGAAGGCCAGGTCTATGCCCAGCCGCTGCTCGCGAACGGCTCGCTGTTCGTCGCCACCGAGAACAACGACATCTACAGCCTCAACCCGGCGAGCGGCGCGCAGAACTGGAAACAGTCGCTCGGCACGCCGTTCAACCCGGGTGAAATCAGCTGCGCTGACCTGGCCCCGCAGATCGGCATCACCGCGACCCCCGTGATCGATGAAGCCACGAACACGGCCTATCTGACGCACAAGAGCTACGTCTCAGGTAACTCGGGGCCGTCGCGTTGGTACATGGACGCGATCGACCTCGCCAACGGCAGCGAGCGCGCAGGCTTCCCGGTCGAACTCGGCGGCGAAGCGCAGAATGCGTTCGAAGGCGAAGCACAGGTGTTCCAACCGCGAACCGAGCTGCAGCGCCCCGGGCTGTTGCTGATGAACGGCGTCGTCTACGCGGCCTTCGGCTCGGACTGTGACACGACGCCGTGGCAGGGATGGGTCTTCGGGGTCTCGACCGAAGGACAGGTCAAGGCGCGCTGGGTCGCCGATGAGCTCGGCAACGGCGCCGGCATCTGGCAGTCCGGCGCCGGTCTCACCTCAGACCGCCCCGGCAGCATCCTGCTGAGCACCGGCAACGGCGGCGCACCGGGTGGGCCGATCCCCGGGGAAACACCGCCGCTCGACCTCGGCGAGTCGATCGTGCGCCTGAACGTCCAGCCCGACGGCTCGCTCAAGGCCGTCGACTTCTTCGCCCCGTTCGATGCCACCTCGCTCGACACCTGGGACGCCGACTTCGCCTCCGGTGGGGTCACCGGGCTGCCCGAGGAATATTTCGGCACCGCCGCGATTCCCCATCTTGCGGTCGCCGTCGGCAAGGACGGCTACGTCTATCTGCTCAACCGCGACCACCTCGGCGGCATCGGTGAGGGCCCGTCAGGCGCAGATGACGTCGTCCAGCGGATCGGGCCCAACGGCGGCGTCTGGTCGCGCCCGGGTGTATGGCCCGGGGAAGGCGGCTGGGTGTACATCCCGACGGCGTCCGGTGGCACCAGCGCGTCGGGCTCGGCGGGCAACCTGTACGTGTACAAGTACGGCGTCACCGCCAAAGACGCGCCGCAGCTGGCGCAGGTGGGCGTCTCCTCAGAAGAATTCGGCTTCTCCTCGAGCGCGCCCGTGATCACCTCCGACGGCACCGCCTCCGGCTCGGCGCTGGTGTGGATCGTGTGGGCGCCCAACGGCAGCGGCGTCGGCGCACAGCTGCGGGCGTATGACCCCGTGCCCGTCCACGGTGAACCGCAAATGGTGTGGAGCGCTGCAGTTGGCACATCCGCGAAGTTCGCGATCCCCGGCGTCGGCGCCGGGCGGCTGTACGTCGGCACGCGCGACGGCCGCGTGCTCGCCTTCGGCTCGCCCGTCACGCCGCTGCTGAGCGGCCCGCCGACGTCGTTCCCGACGACGACGGTCGGCAGCTCCTCGGAAGCGAAACTGACGCTCACGGCAACATCGAAGCTGACGATCACGAAACTGAGCTCGAGCTCATCGCAGTTCGTCCTCGGCCCGCCGTCGCGCTCGCTGCCGGCGGAACTGGCGAAAGCCGGTGAAACGATCGAACTGCCGATCACGTTCACGCCGACGACTACCGGCCCGCTGGGCGCGACCGTGACGGCGACGCTGAGCGACGGCAGCACCGTGCAGTTCGCGCTGTCCGGAACCGGCCAGTCGGCGACGGCGCTGCTCGAAGCGTCGCCGCCGGTGGACTCGCTGGGGGGCACGAGCCCCGGCAAGGTGCGCGACGGCGACATCACGCTCAGGGACATCGGCGCGCTGGCGCTCACCGTTGAATCGGTGACCGCGCCATCACCTCCGTTCAGTGCGAGCACGTCCGCGATCGAAGGCAAGGTGATCAAGCCCGGTGAATCGCTGATCGTGCCCGTCGCCTTCGAACCGACCGCGGTCGGGAACTTCACCGGCCAGATCGACTTCGACACCTCCGGCGGGGATGACTCGGTCGCGCTGACCGGCAGCGCGGCGCTGCCCGGCGTCCTCAGCATCAGCAGCGAAGCAAACGAATACGGGCAGGTGGCGATCGGCTCGAGTGCGAGCAGGAGCTTCACGATCATGAACACCGGCGGCACGAGCGTCCCGATCACCCTCTCCAAGCCGCCGATCGGGGGCGAGTTCGCCGCCGCCTCGCCGCTGCCGCTGCCCGAGGGAGAAACGACGATCAAGCCAGGGCAGAGCATCACGGAAACGGTCATCTTCACGCCGACCGTTGCCGGTGAAGCAAGCGGCGTCTGGAAGATCGCCGGCGAAGATACGACCGGCCAGCACAACGTCACCTTCCACGGCATCGGGATTGTGCCCGCAGGCCCATTCGCCCCACAGCTGCTGGGCGGTCTCGGCATCCTCGCGACGCGGGAAAGCGCCCCGCCGCGTCGGCCCGACGCAGAGCTCGCGGCGGTGGCGCTGACAGCCGGCGCGGCGGGCACGATCGGCGTGATCGTGCGCTGTCCGTCGGGGACGGTCAGCTGCACGGGCACGGTGACGCTGCGCACGCTGAGCGCGCTTGCCGCGGGCGGGCACAGGCCGGCGATCGTGACGCTCGCGCACGGCTCGTTCTCAGCCCTGGCCGGACGGGCGACGCGCGTGCGGCTGCGCCTGACGCGCGAGGGGCGCGAACTGCTCGCCCGCAGGCACCTGCTCCGCGCCCGCGCGACGATCCTCGCACGCGACCCGAGCGGGACGACGGGGACGACGCACACGATCGTCGTGATCCGCGCGCCACGAGGCGGCGCTCAGCGGCGGTGAGGTACCCGCGCTACCCACTCTCGACGCGATAGCGAGTCGGCACGAGCCGCTCGCCCTCCTTCGGCGGGCGTCTGTAGCGACGGCGCTGGCGCGGCGGCAACTTGACATGCGAGTTGTCCTCGACATGCTCGTAGGGGACGATCGAGAGCAGGTGGCTGATCAGGTTCAGGCGCGCGCTGCGCTTGTCGTCGGCGTCGACGACGTACCACGGGCTCTGCTCGCTGTCGGTGCGCACGAACATCTCGTCCTTGGCCTCGGCGTAGTCGACCCAGCGTGAGCGCGCCTGCAGGTCGGTGGGGCTGAACTTCCAGCGCTTGCGCGGGTCGCTGAGGCGCTTCTTGAAGCGGCGCTCCTGCTCCTCGTCACTCACCGACAGCCAGTACTTGACGAGCATGATCCCGTCGTTCATCAGGGTCTGCTCGAACTGCGGGCAGAAGCGCAGGAACTCCCGGTACTCCGCCTCGCTGCAGTAACCCATCACGTGCTCGACGCCCGCGCGGTTGTACCAGCTGCGGTCGAACAACACGATTTCCCCGGCCGCCGGCAGGTGCGCCACGTAGCGCTGGAAATACCACTGCGAGCGCTCCCGATCGCCCGGCGTCGGGACCGCGACGACACGGCATGTGCGCGGGTTCAGATAGGCGATCACGCGCCTGATCACGCCGTCCTTGCCGGCCGTGTCGCGGCCCTCGAACAGCACGACCAATCGCTGGCGCTTCTTGACGATCCACTCCTGCATGTGCACAAGCTCGGTCTGCAGATGCAGCAGCTCATCCTCATAGCGCCTGCGGCTGAGCGTCTCCGGCGCGGGCATCGCCGTGATGATCGCACGTCTCACGCCGCGTCCGCGCGTCGTCGCAGCAGCGGGCGCGGCGCAAACTGCGAATTTCTTGACAATCGCGGTTTCGGCGCGTACGGTTTCCGCGATGGAGATTTGGGGGAAGGGGCAGATGGGGGTCATCGCGGCGATCGCGTTTTTCGCGCTTCTGCCCGCAACCGCATCCGCGGCGCCGTCGTTCACCGTGAACGACACCTCGGACGCGCCGCTCGAAGCGGGCGCGACCGAATGTCACAGCACCGATCCTGGTTCTGAAAACTGCACGCTGCGCGCGGCGACCGAACTCGCCGACGAAGTCCGTGGGGCGATCATCGACGTGCCCGCCGGAACGATTCTCGGTACCTATGTGATCGATGACGAAGCGGACGTCACGATCGTCGGCGCCGGCGCGGGCGCGACGGTGATCGACGGTGCCTCGGACGAAACGGTCTTCAGCGTCGATGGAGCGAACGCATCGCTGACGCTTCAGAAGCTGACGGTCGAGCACGGCGGCGACACCGATGAAGGCGGCGGCATCTACGCCGGCGAAGAAACCTCGGTGACGGTAGAAGACTCGACAATCACCGAAAACGTCGCCAACGATGAAGGCGGCGGCATCTACGGAGAAGCGGGCTCCTCGATCACGGTCAAGGGTTCGACGATCTCAGACAACGAGGCGCGCCTCGGTGGCGGCATCGACGGGGAATCGGGAGCGTCTGTAGCCGTCGAAGAATCGACGATCACCGAAAACAGCGCCGGGGGCTACGGCGGCGGCATCTTCGGTGAACCGGGTGCAACCGTCACCGTCGAACGCTCGAGCGTGACGGACAACACGGCCGAAGAAGGAGATGGCGGCGGCATCTTCGGCGGCGATGTCGAACTGAGCATCGGTGCGGACGACGCCCAGAAGCTCACGCCGCAATCGGACTGCGACACCGCGAAAACAGCGGCGCGCGCTGGAAGCGCCGCGGAGCCCGACTCCAGCCTGTTCGGCGGCGTCACGATCAAGCAGTCGACGATTGCCGACAACAGCGCCGATGAAGGCGACGAGAACGAAGGCAACGGCGGCGGTGTGGCGGTCGTCTTCGAAGAAGAGTGTGAGCAGCCCGTGGTTCGCACGAACGCATCGGCGCACGCCGCGGCGCGCACGGCCCGCCCGGCCGTCACCGAGGCGGGGCGCGAAGAAGCTGGTCTGACCGTCGAGCAGTCGACGATCGCGGAAAACAGCGCCGACGGAGACGGCGGCGGGATCTATGAGGACGTGCCGCTCGACCCGATCGTGAACTCCACGATCTCAGGCAACTTCGCCGATGAGGAGGGCGGCGGAGTGTACGCCCACGGTGACGATCACGCCGAACTGATCAGCGACACGGTGTATGACAACAGCGTTGAAGAACCGGTTGAAATCGAGACGCGGACCGGCGTCAAGCCTGCGTTCGAGGAGGGGGAAATCGGCAACAACCTCGCCACCGGCGAGCTCGAGGACGACTCGACGATCGATCTGCGCAACACGATCGTGGCCGAGCCGACGAGCGGACTGCCCAACTGCGAGGGCAGGATCGGCGGTGTCGAGGACGGCGAAAACTACAACCTCGATTTTCCCTCGACTCCGACCGGCGGCGAAGACGACACCTGCGGCATGAACTCGTCCGGTGAAAACGACCTGGTCGGCGTCGAACCGGGCTTTGAAAGCGGCGAACTCGGCAGCAACGGCGGGCCGACGCAGACGATCGCGCTTGCGGCGAGCAGCCACGCGATCAACGTCGTGCCGATCGCCAACGACTGCCAGGGCTCGGGCGAGGGCCCCGAAGGTGTCGACCAGCGCAGCGCGGTGCGACCGGGTATTCCCGGCGACGCCTGCGATGTCGGAGCGTACGAGTACCAGCGCCCGGTCGAAACGACCCCGGAAACGCCGGCACCGGTCCCCGCACCGGCGCCTGCCGCCGGCGCCGTGCTGCCCTTCACGATCAGCGTGCCGAAGGCCTGCACGAGCCTGCGCGACATCAGGATCCACATCCAGAACGTCAAGCAGTTCGGCATCGTCTCGGCGGTCATCTCGATCGACGGCCACTCGACACGGACCGTGCGCGGCAAAAAGCTGACGACGGCGATCGACCTGCGCGGGCTGCCGAAAGGCACGTTCACAATCGAGATCAAGGCGCGCACGCGCAGCGGTCACACTTTGACGGGCAAGCGCGTGTACCACACGTGCCACACGAAACTGCCCGGCCACTCCTACCTGCCGCTGTAGGCCGCAGCGACCCTGTGAGGGCCGCGCGCGCCGGCTCGACCCGGCGCCCCGCCGTTGTCGTGGTGGCGCGGCCGCTTGCGCCGGCGCGCATGGGTTGCGCCGGCGCGCGTGGGCGGGTGCCGGCGCGTCCCGTCCGTATCCGCTCCTACAGCTGCAGCGCCTTGATCTGCAGGAACTCCTCGAGGCCGTACTTGCCGAGCTCGCGGCCGTAGCCGGACTGCTTGTAGCCGCCGAACGGCGCGAGCGGGTTGAACGCGCCGCCGTTGATCTCGACCTGGCCGGTGCGAATGCGCCGGGCGACGCGCTTGGCGTGCTCCTGATCGCCGGACCAGACGCCGCCGGCGAGGCCGTAGATCGAGTCGTTCGCGATCCGCACCGCGTCCTCCTCGTCGTCATAGGGCATCAGCGCGAGCACCGGCCCGAAGATCTCCTCCTGGGCGATCGTCATCTCCGAGCTGACCTCGGAGAACACGGTCGGCGCGACGAAGTAGCCCTGCTCGAGGCCCTCGGGCGGCTCGACGCCGCCGGTCACGAGCTTCGCGCCCTCCTCACTGCCCTTCTCGATGTAGTCGCGCACGAGCTTGCGCTGGTGCTCGGAGACGAGCGGCCCAAGCATCGTGCCCTCGGCGAACGGGTCGCCGGGCTTGAAGAACTCGGCTACAGCCGCGGCGATCTGCTCGGCCTCGGTGAGACGCGCGCGCGGGACGAGCATCCGCGTCAGCGCGCTGCAGGTCTGCCCGGAGTTGAGGAAGCACTTGGCGACCCCGTCCTTGATCGCCGGCTCCAGCTCGGCGTCTTCGAGGATGATGTTCGGCGACTTGCCGCCGAGCTCGAGCGCGACGCGCTTGATCGTGCCGGCGGCCGCTTCACTGACCTGGCGGCCGGCGGCGGTCGAGCCGGTGAAGGAGATCGCATCGACGTCGGGGTGCAGCGCGAGCGCCTCGCCGATCACCGAGCCGCGGCCGGTCACGAGGTTGAAGACGCCGGCAGGCAGACCGACCTCGTCGATCACTTCGGCCAGCAGCGCCGCGTTCAGCGGCGCGACCTGCGAGGGCTTCAGCACGACCGTGCAGCCCGCGGCCATCGCCGGCGCGACCTTCGCCGCGATCTGGTGCAGCGGGTAGTTCCAGGGGGTGATCGCCGCGACGACGCCGACCGGCTCGCGCACGATCAGCGAGTTGCCGACCTCCTCCTCCCACTCCGTATCGGCGAGCAGCTGCGGCATCGAGGCGAACGTCGTGGTCGGCAGGCCGGCCTGGATCATGCTCGAGAGCTTCAGCGGCATCCCGACCTCCTGCGCGATCAGCGCGGCGATCTCGTCCATGCGCGCGCCGAGCGCCGCGGCGATCTTGGCCATCCAGTCCGAGCGCTGCTGCATCGGCGTCTGCGACCAGCTCTCGAACGCCGCGCGCGCGGCCGCGACCGCCTTGTTGACGTCCTCGACGGTTCCCTCGGGGACCGAGCCCATCACCTGCTCGGTGCTCGCGTTGATCACCTCGAGCACGCCGCTGCCGCTGGAGCTGACCCACTCGCCGCCGATGTAGATCTTCTCGTGGACGTGCAGTGCCTGATCGGTTGCGGTAGCCATGGTATCTCTCCTCGTCTCTTTCGTTTGCCTGGAAGCGTGGCCCGCTGTCGCGGTGGCTGCGGAACAGGGGCCTGCGGGAGCGCCGCTGCAACTGTACCTCGCAGGCGTTCGCCGGTGTTGCGCGCGGGCGCCCGCCGCCGTTGCTCTCAGCCGCCGGCCGGCAGCGGCTGTGAGTGGCTCGCGCCGTCCGCGCCGACCCAGCTGAGCACGCCGTCTGAGATCGCCGGGTGGCTGATGCTCGCGCCCGTTTCGAGCGTGCTGTCGCCGCTCGCGTCGCGGAGGTGAAGGGTGTAGAGCGGCGGGCTCGTCGACCCCGCGCGGTCGATCCTGACCCACGCGAGCGTGCCCATGGCGTCGAGCGCGAATTCCCCGAAGGTGGTGGAGCCGGGTTCGTCTTCGGCGAACGGGAACGTCGCGTTGAACGGCGTTTGGCGGCGGGCTACGTCGAGCATCGTCAGCGCGCTCAGGCCGCTGTTGTAGTGGTCGGCCGAGCTCCAGGTGTACGCCAGGAAATGCCCGGCGCTGTGCAGCGTTTCGATCGTGCTGTAGGCCTCGAGCGAGGATTCGGAGGTGAAGAATTCCCACTTGCGGCCCCGTGGCGGCGTGCACACGACGTATGTCTGGGAGCCTTCGCCGTCGAGGTTCTCGTTGTCGAGTTCTTCCAGCGGGTTCAGCCACGCGCGAAGTTCGTCGGTTGCTACGAGCACGCTGCTGAAGCGCGGCGCGCGGCAACCACGCGGAGCCGGCGGGCGCGGTCCGAGCGTCAGGCGCACACGCGCGTGCAGCGCGACGACGGCGCCGGGCGCGACCGACTGCGCGACCACGATCAGGCGGTTCGAGCGGTTCCCCTGCGGGCGCCGGATCGATCCCACCGCGCAGCCGGCGGCGCGCAGTTCTTCGGCGGCGTGGTGCGGGCCCTCGCCGAGCACGCGCGGGGCCCGGCAGCCGCCGGCGCCGGCATGCGCCCTCGCCGCGGGCGTGCTCGCGGCGAGCGACCGCGCGGTGAGCGCCGCCGGCGCGAGCAGGCAGCAGGCGACGCCGAGCAGCAGGCGGCGGGTCATGCTCTACTAACCCCGCGGCAGGGCATTGGTTGCTCGCATCAGAGCTGATCGCCGACGTGGCGCGCGAGCACCTCGCGCAGCTGCGCGGCGACGACCGCGGCCAGCTGCGGCTCTGCCTCCGGTGCGCGCGGCTCGCGCGCACCGAGCTGCTCGCGCTGCAGCTCGAGCAGCAGCGCATCGACGACGCGCGGGTCGAACTGGTGCCCGGCCTCGCGCCGCAGCTCCGCGCAGGCGCCGTCGTGGTCGATCGGGGCGCGGTAGATGCGCTCGCTGCGCATCGCGCTGTAGGCGTCGCAGGCGCTGATGATGCGGGCGCCCAGCGGGATCGTCTCGCCGGCGAGCCGGTCGGGATAGCCATCGCCGTCCCAGCGCTCGTGCGTCGCGCGCACGATCACCGCGACCGGGCGCAGCGCCGGCGCGGCGCTGAGGATGCGCTCGCCGAGGACGGTGTGCTGGTGCATGAACTCCCACTCGGCGTCGTTCAGCGCGTCGGGCTTGTCGAGGATCGCGTCGGGGATGCCGACCTTGCCGACGTCGTGCAGCTCGGCCGCGCGCGCGAGCTCGTCGAGCTCCTCGGCGCCCATGCCCAGCCGGCGTCCGACGCGCATGCACAGCTCGGCGACCGCGCTCGAGTGATCCTCGAGCCCGGGCTGCTTGGCGTGCATGATGTGCAGCAGCACGTCGCGCGTCTGGTCGCTGGCCAGCGACGGGCGCCCCTTCTTGCGCGCGTACATGCGCTCGTCGGCGAGCTGCAGCGCGTAGTCGAGCCGGTCGGCCTCGTAGGGGAGCAGGACGGCGCCGTAGGAGGCGCTCACGGCGAAGTTCTCACCGCGCTCGGCGAGCGCGTCGGCGGCGAGCGAAAGCACGCTTTGCAGCTCCTCCGGCGGCGCGCCGACGAGCACGCAGAACTCGTCGCCGCCGAGCCTGTAGGCGGTGCCGTAGGCGGCGATCGCCAGCGCGAGCTTGTCGGCGAGCCGCGCGAGCACGGCGTCGCCGGCGAGGTGGCCGAACGTGTCGTTGTAGCTCTTGAAGCCGTCGAGGTCGAACATCACGAGCACCAGTGGCGCAGCGGCGGTGGCCTGCGCGAGTCGCGCCTGCAGGTCGGCTGCGAGCTTGCGGCGGTTGCCGAGCTTCGTCAGGGCGTCGCTGAGCGCGAGCTCGCGCAGCAGCTGGTGCGCGATGATCTCGGCGGCAGCCTCGCGCGCGGGCTCGACTAGGCTCGCCATCACCGCCTCCTCGTCGTCGCCGAAGGCGCGGTCCTCGCGCGCGACCGCGAGCGCGCCGTCGTGCCTGCCCGGCGTCGCTTGAGAAGCCGAACGGCAGCGCCAGCGCCCACACTCCGTCGCTGAGCAGCTGGCATGGCTGCTCGCTCGCGGTCGCCGCATCGGCCGCTGCCCGCAGCGCCGGCGCGAACCGCTCGGCGCTCGCGAGCTCGAGTATCCGCGGATCGAAGGGCCCGTTGATCGCGACGCGCCCGGCATCCGCGTCGAGCGCCTCGATCGAGCCGCGCAGGACGATGTCGGTCAGCGCCTCGAGGTCGAGCTTCGCGCCGAACGCGTCGCCGAGGCGGCGAACCGCCTGCTGCAGGCGGGTGCGCTGGTGCGCGGCGAGGTCCAGGCGCCGCTGCGCCTGGGTGATGCGCGCGCTGCGGTCGCGCGAGAGCAGCATCAGCACGGCGAACAGCGGCAGGATCAGCAGCACCTCCGCCTTCGTTTCGCGGGCCGCGTGCGCGACCAGCAGGCCGACCGGTGCGATGCACGCGTCGATGATCCAGACGTGCGCGATCACGCGCACCCGCACCCGCGAGGCGATGCCCATCGTCGCCGACTTGCGCAACGTCGCTGAGATCAGATCGAGCAGGCAGCCGGCGGCGAACGCCGCCACGAACACGAGCGCGAGGTCGGGCTCGCCGTGGACGTCGCCGACCAGTGCGAGCACGAGCGCCGGGCCGAGCGCGTGCCACGCGTCGGGGATCGAGCACAGCAGCCGCTCGGGCTCGGTGCGGCCCGCGAGCACCTGCAGGAGCGTGCCGAGCACGAGTCCGCCGGCGGCCAGCAGCGGCACGAATTGCGGCGGCAACAGCAGCAGCATCGGCACGAGCACGAGGTATGAGGGGACCACGTGGCCGGCGCCGATCGGGAACTTGATCAGCCCCGAGGCGAGCGCGTACAGGCATACGAGCCCCGCCGCGAGGGCGGGGTCGAATGGGCGCGTGGCGGGGCTGAGGCGCGCGAGCGCGATCGCGCAGAGGAGGAACAGGCCGCTCGCGAGCAGCTCGGCGAGCAGCTCGCGGCGGCTGGGCCGGCGCGAGCGCGATCTCCGGGAGTCCTCGAGCAGCCGCTCCACGTGGCCGCCCGAGCGAGCGTCGTCGAGCTCCGCTTCGCTCATGCAGTCGTCCTGTCAGCTCGCCGGTCATGCATCGCTAGCGCCTGTGCGGGTCGGTGAAGATGTCGTCGATGCCGGTGTACGGCATCTCGGGACCTCCGATTGTCGATTGCGCGCGCGAGGATTGAGGCCGGCAACCGGGCGGTCTCGGGGAGATCCCCGGCTCTGCGTCCCGACCTCGCGGCGGGTTTGCCCTGAGCGACTTGGTGCCTATGCCCGCAGACTCGGCGCCCGCGCGGCGGCTCTTGAGAGCCACGCGCGTCAATTGGACGCAATGTCGACCCTTTCGGACGACGCCGTGTCGTCCTTTTGGGACGACACGGCGGGATCGCCCGCGCGGCGTCCGCGCGCCCGCCCGCGCCGCCTCGCCGGCCCCTTGCGCGCGCCGCCCATTAGGGTCCCCGCCATGACCTACACGCCACCGCAGCAGATACTCGAGCGCTACGCAGCCGTCCTGATCAACTTCGCCCTCGGCGGAGGCACCGGCATCAGCCCCGGCGACGTCGTGCGCGTCGTCGCCCCCGAGAGCTCCAAGCCACTCTACGCCGAGCTGCAGAAGGCCGTCTGGCGCGCAGGCGGGCACGTGATCGGCGGCTACCAGCCGGACGACGACGAGGCGATCAACATCTCACGCGACTTCTACGAGCTGGCCGACGAGGCCCAGCTCGACTTCTTCCCGGCCGGCTACATGCGCGGCCTCGTCGATCAGATGGACCACCAGGTCTCGGTGATCGCGAGCAACGACCCGCACGCGCTCGACTCGGTCGACCCGGCGAAGATCATGCGCCGCGGCGAGAGCATGCGCCCGGTGCTCGACTGGCGCGGGGAGAAGGAGAACGCGGGCCGCTTCACGTGGACGCTCGGCCTGTACGGCACGGCGGCGATGGCCGCCGAGGCGGGCATGACCGCCGAGGAGTACTGGGAGCAGATCGTGCACGCGTGCTTCCTCGACCAGGAGGACCCGCTCGCACGCTGGCGCGAGGTCGGCGAGCGCCTCGATCAGACGCGCGCGCGCCTGGACGCGCTCGACATCGAGCGCGTCCACGTCGAGGGCGAGGACGTCGATCTTTGGGTCAGCATCGGCGAGCAGCGCCGCTGGCTCGGCGGTCGCGGGCGCAACATCCCGAGCTTCGAGATCTTCACGAGCCCCGACTGGCGTGGCACCGAGGGGTGGATCTACTGCAACCAGCCGCTCTACCGCTACGGCAACCTCGTCAAGGGCATCCGCCTGAAGTTCGAGCAGGGGCGCGTCGTCGAGGCGAGCGCCGCGGAGAACGAGCGCGTGCTCACCGAGATGATCGCGACCGCGGGCGCCGACCGCGTCGGCGAGTTCTCGCTGACCGACAGGCGCTTCTCGCGGATCACGCGCTTCATGGCGCAGACGCTGTACGACGAGAACGTCGGCGGCGCGTTCGGCAACACCCACATCGCAGTCGGGCGCTCCTATCAGGACGCCTACGCGGGCGATCCGAGTGAGGTCGCCAACGAGCGCTGGGAGGAGCTCGGCTTCAACAGCTCGAGCGTGCACACCGACATCGTCTCGACGACCGATCGACGCGTGACCGCGCAACTGCGCGGCGGTGGCGAGCGCGTGATCTACAGCGACGGCGAGTTTCAGCTCGACTGATCGCTCGCGGTAAGCTCAAGCCGGTGGCGGGGGACTCAAACGACAGCGTGATCGAGCGTTTCTACGGCGCCTTCGCCGAACGTGACGGCGTGGCGATGGCCGCCTGCTACGCGCCGCAGGCGAGCTTCTCAGACCCGGTGTTCACCGATCTGCACGACGGCGAGCCGGGCGCGATGTGGCGGATGCTGACCGGCCGCGCAGAGGACCTTCGCGTGGAGCTGCTCGAGCACGAGGCGAGCGGCGACCGCGGCTCGGCGAGCTGGCGCGCGCACTACACGTTCGCGCAGAGCGGTCGCGCGGTCGTCAACGACGTCCACGCCTCGTTTCGCTTCGCCCACGGCCTGATCGCCGACCACGTCGACGACTTCGACTTCCACCGCTGGGCGCGCCAGGCGCTCGGACCGTCCGGCCTGCTGCTCGGCTGGACGCCGCTGCTGCGCGCCGCGGTCGGGCGCCGCGCACGCGCGGGCCTTGACGAGTTCCTCGCCGGGGAGGGCTGAGTTGCCCGTCGGCGGCTTGCGCGCGGCGAGCACGAGCGGCGCGTGATGCGATGAGGAGCGAGCCCGACGGCGCAACCACCGAGTCGCTGCCGCAGGCCGCGCGGCGAATCGCGCCGCGCGCCGGCGAGCTCGCCGAGCAGATCGAGCGCGAGCGTGCGCTGCCGCCGGCGCTCGTGAGCGAGCTGGTCGCCGCGGGGCTGTTCGCGATGTGCCTGCCGCGGACGCTCGGCGGGCGCGAGGCCGAGCCGGCCGAGATGGTGCTCGCGATCGAGGAGCTCGCGCGCGCCGACGGAGCGAGCGCATGGTGCGCGATGATCGCCTCGACCAGCAGCCTGCTCGGCGCGTATCTGCCGGAGCCCGAGGCGACGGAGATCTACGCCGGCGGCAGCGGCGTCTGCTGCGGCGTGTTCGCGCCCCGCGGCCGCGCCGAGCGCCGCGAGGGCGGCTATGTGGTCAGCGGGCGCTGGCCGTTTATGAGCGGCGTCGGTCACAGCGGCTGGATGCTCGGCGGCTGTGTCGTCTACGACGGCGATCAGCCGGAGCTGCTGGAGAACGGCGGCCCCGACGTCAGGCTCGTGCTGATGCCGACCGCGCGCGTGGAGGTGATCGACACTTGGTCGGTGTCGGGGCTGCGCGGCACCGGCAGCCACGACGTCAGTGTCAGCGACGAGCTCATCCCGGCCGCGCGGACCGCGTCGGTGCTAAGCGACGCGCCCCGGCATCCCGGCGCGCTCTACTGCTTTCCGCTGTTCGGCCTGCTGTCGATCGGGATCGCCGCCGTCGCGCTGGGAATCGCGCGCGGCGCGATCGAGGATCTGGTCGCGCTCGCCGGCGCCAAGACGCCCGCGGGCAGCACGAAAGCGCTCGCGCAGCGCCCGGTGCTCCAGTCGCAGCTCGCGCACGCCGAGGCGAGCCTGCGCTCAGCGCGCGCGCTGATGCTCGAGCAGGCGCGCTCGGCGTGGGCGTCGGCGACGGCCGGGCAGGGGATCCCGGTCGAGCAGCGCGTCGGCCTGCGCCTCGCCGCGAGCCACGCGACCGAGGCCTCCGCGGCGGTCGTGACCGCGATGTATCACGCCGCGGGCGGCAGCTCGATCTATGACTCCAGCCCGCTGCAGCGGCGCTTTCGCGACGTCCACGTCGCGACCCAGCACATGATGATCGCGCCGCCGAGCTGGGAGCTCGCCGGTCGCCTGCTGCTCGGCCTCCCGACAGACACGACGCAGCTGTAGCGTCCGAGCTGTCCGCCGTGCGGGTCCCCGCCGAGCCGGGACGCTCAGGGGACCCGCACGGCGAAGCGTCCGACGGGGAGGTAGATCGTGCCCGGGCCTTCGAGCAGCGCCGGTCCCGTCGCATAGACGAGCGTCACCGAGCCGCGCGTCAGGCCGCTCGGCTGGTGCGGGCCGCCGAGGCCGAAGCGCAGCGTCACGGTCTGCCCGGCCGCGATGTCCTCGCGGCTCGGCGGGCCGCTCTGCGGGAGCGCGGTGTGCGCGTCGCGCCACTGCAGCGAGTAGCTGCCGCGATCGGTCGTGATCGCGACGTTCGAGACGAAGCTGACGAGGACTTCATATTGGCCTTCGCCGCGGCGGAAGAGATGGGGCTTTCTCGCCACGCGGACATGCAGCGGTGAGATGACCTCGGCGCGCGTCGGCACCGGCACCGGCACGTAGCCGACCGGCACGCTCAGCGACGGGGTGCACGCGCTCGCGCCGCCGATCCAGCTGCGTTCGGTGAGGTGGCAGGTGGTCCCGTCGCGGTAGTGGATTTCGGTGATCGGGCCGTGCACCGGGACGACGTTCGCGGTCGTCTCGTGGGCATAGGGGACCGTCTGATGGGCCGGCGGTTGCGTGACCAGCAGGTAGGCGCCGTCGGCGCCGACGGTCGCGCGCGTGTGGTGTTCGCCGTCGATCACGTACGTGATGCTGCTCGCCTGCGGCCCGAGCAGGCCGTAGTAGAGGTTGCGCTCATCCGCAGCTGCGCACGGCCGGCTGCCTGGAAGGCGTTCGTACGGGCCGGCGCTCGCCGGGTAGCAGCCGTGGGCCGCGGCCCACGCGCCGCTCGCCGCCTGTTCGCCGACGGTGACGTTGTTGAAGATCCGGCCCTTGCCGTCCAGCGCGGCGCAGGAGAACCGGTCGAACAGCCCGTTGACCGGCTCTTCGTGAAAGCGCCCGTCGTCGTGGAACGCGCCGTCCTGCCCGAGCGCCCCGAGTTTGCCATCGACGAGGCGCCCGACCTGGATGCAGCCGACGCCGCGCGTCGTGCTCAGCACGCGCAGGCCCCACGGCGGGCCGCCGTGCGGGTCGGGCGTCGCGACCGGCAGCAGGCGCACAGTGCCGGGCGTCAGCGCGCCGAGTTCCGCGCGCGGGTTGGTGAAGATCGGGAACTGCCGTTCGGGCCTGCCGAAGCGGATCACGCCCGTCGCGACGCCGCCCGCCGCGATCACGATCAGCGCGGGCAGCACGACGATCAGAAAGCGCGCACGGACCCGTCGTCGTCGCGGGGCGGGCGTCGCATGCGGCACCTCGCCCGTGAGGATGCGCTGCCACAGCGCGCCGCGCGCCGCCTCCTCGAGGACGAGGCCGTGCGCGGGGTCGGCGGCCGCGAGTCGCGCCATCAGGTCATCCGCGTTGAACCTCATAGCGACGAGCTCACCTCCTGGGGGATGTCGATCATGTCCGACTGTTGCACGGCGAGTGCGCGCGCGAGCTTTCGCCGCGCGCGGTGCAGGCGCACGGTGAACGCGCCCGTGCTGCAGCCCATCGCGCTCGCCGCCGCACGATGGTCGAGCTGCTCCCAGGCGACGAGCATCAGCGCCTCGCGGTCGCGCTCGGGCAGGCCGGCGAGCGCGCTCAGCAGAGCCGGGTCGCGGCCGCCGTGCGCGCCCTGCTCGCCGCTCGGCTGCTCGTTGCGCAGACGCTCCCGCAGCGCGCCGCGGCGCGCATCCGCGCGACGGTGGTTGGCGGCGACGCGGCGCGCGACCCCGAGCAGCCACGGCAGCGCCTGCTCGTCGAGCTCCGCGCGTCGCCGCCAGGCGATCAGAAACGTCTCCGACACGACGTCCTGGACGGCCTCCGGCGCGACGCGGCGAGCCGCGTACGCATTGACCGCGCGGTAGCAGCGGTTGAACAGCGCTTCGAACTGCTCCGGTGTCTCGCTCACACGAGAGTATTGTCCGCCTGGCGAGCGGACCTTACATCCGCGCGGTCGTGCTGCACTAGGCTGAGCTTCGCTTTGATGCCCGCCCCGCTCGCAGACAGGCCGACGGTGCGCCCGCGCTGCCGCGCGCGATGAACGCCGCGACGCCCGCGCGGCACACGATTGAGCGCGCCGTCGAGGCCGATCTCGCGGAGCTGCTCGGGCTGATGCGCGCGTACTGCGAGTTCTATGAGACCGCGCCCGCGGACGAGGCGCTGCTCGCGCTCGCACGCAGATTGATCGCAGACCCCGAGCGCGCGGGCGTGCAGATGATCGCGCGCGCCGAGAGCGGCGCGGCCGTGGGCTTTGCGAGCGTGTTCTGGAGCTGGGACACGACCGAGGCGACGCGGATCGGGATCATGAACGACCTCTACGTCGCCCCGATCGCGCGCGGCAGCGGCCTCGCGGAGCGCCTGATCGCCGCCTGCTCGCAGCAGTGCGCGCGGCGCGGCGCAACCCGCCTGGACTGGCAGACAGGCCCCGAGAACCTGCGTGCCCAGGCCGTCTACGATCGCGTCGGCGGCGTGCGCGAGCGATGGCTGCAGTACACGATCGAGGTGCCGCGAGCGTGAGCCGCGCGGCCCGCCCGCAAGCCCGCGCGAGCGCCGCCGGGCGCGCACGGCCCCGCTGTATGCTGAGGCTGATGGTCGCGGCTGTCAGACAGCGGGGGATCGGCGGCGCGCTGCTGGCGCTGCTGCTCAGCGTGGGCATGCTGCTGACGCTCTCGCCGCGCTCCGCGCAGGCCGCGCAGCCGGTCGAGCTGGCCGCGCCGTATGAGTACCTCGGCTGGGGCGATCCGCAGCCGCCGGCCAGCGTGATCACGACGACCGGCGTGCAGGACCTGACGATGGCGTTCATGCTCTCCCACGGCAAGTGCAACCCCGAGTGGGACGGCGAACGGCCGCTCACCGGCGGCGTCGATCAGGCGGCGATCGAAGGCATCCGCGCAGCCGGCGGAGAAGTCGACGTGTCGTTCGGCGGCTGGAGCGGCAAGAAGCTCGGCACGGCCTGCAAAACCCCCGCGCTGCTCGCCGCGGCGTACGAGAAGGTGATCGGCGTCTACTCGCTGAAGGCGATCGACATCGACATCGAGCACGGCGAGTTCAACAACGCGAAGACGCGCCGGCGGGTGATCGAAGCGCTCGCGATCGTCCGCGGCGAGAGTCCCGAAGTCGAGATCTCGATCACGTTCGGAACCGCCGAAACGGGGCCCGAACCTGACGGCACGAGCCTGATCGCGGACGCTGCGGCGATCGGCTTTCAGCCCAACGTGTGGACGATCATGCCGTTCGACTTCGGGCGCCCGCTGACCGACATGGGCCATGCCTCGATCAAGGCGCTGGAAGGGCTCAACCGCGACCTCGTCAGCGCGTACGGCGTCGCACCGGCCGTCGCCTATGAGCACGAGGGCATCTCATCGATGAACGGCCACGCCGATGAATCCTCGGAGATCGTGAGCCTCGAAAACTTCGAAACGATGCTCGCGTTCGCGCAGCAGAACCACCTCGCGCGGTTCACCTTCTGGGCGGTCAACCGCGACCGGCCGTGCCGCAGCGGCGGTGCGCCCGAAGAAGAATGCAGCGGAATCAGCCAGTCGCCGTTCGCCTTCACCGACGTCGTCGCCGAGTTCCACGGCTGAGCCGCGGCGCGCTCAGGCGCGGGCGCTCGCCTGCGGGTCCAGTCGCGACATCGTCACCGCCGCGTTCAGCTCGGAGGTCGCGCCGCCCATGTACAGGCCCTTGACGGGGGGCACGTCGGCGTAGAAGCGCCCATGGCCGATCTTGACGTGCGTCTCGCCCGCGAGGCGGCGGTTGGTCGGGTCGGCGCTGACCCAGACCGGCTCGCCGTGGCCGTCCGTGCCGGGCAGCAGCGCCTCGAGCCACGCGTGTGTTTCGACCTCGACCGAATCGGTGCCGTCGTCCTCCGGCGCCGACCACAGGTAGCCGGAGACGTAGCGGGCGGCGATGCCGCGGCGGCGCAGCAGGATCAACGACAGGTGCACGAAGTCCTGGCAGACGCCGGCGCTCGCTTCCAGCAGGTCGCTCACCGTCGAGCCGACATACGTCGCTCCCGGCCGGTACTCGAAGCGGTTTGGCACCATCTCACACAGCAGTTCGAGCGTCTCCAACGGGGTGTCGCAATCCAATTCGTCGTGCATGATCTGCAGTCCGCTGATCGCTGGCTGGTCCTGCCACGGCAGCGCGAACTCGCCCGCAGCGTCTATATAGGAGGGGCTCTGCAGGCTGTCCCACGATCCGTCCGGGGGGTCGGGCGGAGGCGAGGTGACAACGCGTGCGCGCACGTCGATCGTGAGCTGCTCGTGGCTGGTGGGGATACCGAACTCGAGCACCTCCGTGCCGAAGTAGTCGAGGTGGCGGCTGACGCGCGCCTCCGGCTCGATGCGCGTGTGGAACTCATCGCAGCGCTGCGTGGAGGTGGTTGCGGGCCGCACGCGCAGGGCGTTGAGGTTGTCGGTCACGGGGATGTCGTAGTGGTACTCGGTCAGGAAGCGAATCGAGAAATGCACGCGCGGCTCACCTCCTCAGCCCCGCCGACCCGGCGCCCGCAAAGTAGCGCTCGGCGACGTCCTGGTCGATACGTGCCAGCTCCTGTTGGGTCTGTTCGCATATCTCGGTCAGCTCCGCGCCGTCGGGCAGCGCGCGGCGCTGGAAGTCTAGGTCTGCCGCCAGTCGGCTCACGCGCAACACCGGCTTGGAGTTGCGCGGGCCTGCGTCGGCGCTCGTGAACACCTCGTGCAGTGAGTCCACGCAGGCGGCCACGCTGTCCGGGTAGGCGCGCTCGAACAGCAGGAAGCGCGCGACCGGGTGCGCGTTCGGCGGCGCGGTGACCGCGCGCAGGTAGGCGTGAAAGCCGCCGACCGCCTGCAACAGGATCAGCGCCGTCCCGTCTGGCGGCGCCGAGTCACGGGCACCGCCGCCGGAGGCGGGGGTCGGCATCGCCACCCGCAGCATCCGCAGCACCATGTCTGAGATCTCGATCAGGCCGCCGGCATCGAGGAAGCACTTCGCCTCATCGCGCAGCATCGAGCGGTTGGCGACGCCCCAGATCAGCGCCGTGCGCTCCTTGACGTACTGCGACGCGAGATATGGGCCCGCGGGCGCCGCCCAGCCAGGCTGCCCGCCGCCGCGCAGGCCGAGCGCGGTCGTGTTGATCGCCTCCCACATCTCCGCGCTGATCACATCGCGGACGGTGCGCGCCCCCTCGCGCGCGCGCTCGATGCTCGCGAGCATCGAGCCGGGGCGCTCGGCGTCGAGCGTCAGCTGGCCGAGCGCATGGCTCGAGCGCTGGCTTTCCTCGACGTCGCCGAACATCGCGAGCAACCCGCCCGAGCCGAAGCTGACGCCCGGCTTGGCGTCGGAGGTGCCCTGGATCTCGGCCTGGAAGACGGCCTCCACCGCGCGTGCGGTGAACTCGGCGCGCGCGAGGTTGCGGCCCAGCCAGTAGAGCTCGTGCGCGATCCGGGCGAGCATCAGAGCGCTCGCCCAGGCGATCCGCCGCCGCCGCGCGCCCGCCGCTGCTGCTGCTGTTGCTGCTGTTGCTGCTGCTGGCCGGTCCAGGCGCCGTAGCGCAGGTCGGGAAGCGCGGGCGGCTGGGTGTCGGCGATCGGCGGCCCGGCGCGGTCGGCGTCGTCGCCGTCCTCGAGCACCCACGTGTCCTTGGAGCCTCCGCCGCGCGAGGAGTTGACGATCAGCGAGCCCTCCTCGAGCGCCACGCGCGTCAGCCCGCCGGGGACGATGTCGATGCGCTCGCCGAACACCGCGAACGGGCGCAGGTCGACGTGGCGCGGCTGCAGCGCGCCGCCGGCGCCGACCGTCGGCACCGTCGAGAGGCGCACCACGTCCTGCGCGATCCAGCGTTCGGGGTGCGCGCTGAGGACCGCGCGCATACGCTCGATTTCCGCCTCCTCGGCATGCGGGCCGATCATCACGCCGCGCCCGCCGGACTCGCCGGTCGGCTTGACGACCAGCTCGCCGAGGCGGGGGAGCACGTCCGCGAGCACCTCCGGGTCCGACAGCAGATACGTGCGCACGTTCTCGAGGATCGGCTCCTCGTTGAGGTAGAAGCGGATCATGTCCGGCACGAAGCAGTAGATCGCCTTGTCGTCGGCGACGCCGGTGCCGAACGCGTTGGCGATCGCGACGCTGCCCGCGCGGTAGGCGCGCACGAGCCCGGGCACGCCGAGCAGCGAGTCGCCGCGAAACTCGAGCGGGTCGACGAAGTCGTCATCGAGACGGCGGTAGACGGCGTGGGCGCGCTCGAGCCCGCGCGTGGTGCGCATGTAGAGGACGTCGTCGCGCACGACCAGGTCCGAGGCCTCGACCAGCTCGACGCCCATCTGCCGCGCGAGGAAGGCATGCTCGAAGTACGCGGGGTTGGCCGGGCCGGGGGTCCACACGACGACCGTCGCCTCGCTCTCAGCCGACGGCGCGACCGAGCGCAGCGCATGCAGCAGCAGCTGTGGATAGTGATCGACCGGGCGCACGCGGTAGGAGGCGAACAGCTCGGGCACGAGCCGCGCCATCGCCGCGCGGTTCTCGAGCACGTAGGAGATGCCCGAGGGGATGCGCACGTTGTCCTCGATCACCTTCCAGCTGCCGTCGCTGTGGCGCACGAGGTCACAGCCGGCGACATGTGTGTAGACGCCGCCGGGCGGGCGGATGCCGTGCACCGCGCGCGCGAAGTGCGGGCACGAGGCGACCAGGCGCCACGGCACGAGGCCCTCACGCACGATCTCGCGCGCGTGGTAGACGTCGTCGACGAAGTGGTTGAGCGCGCGGATCCGCTGCGCGAGGCCGCGCTTGATGTCGCGCCATTCCCGCCCGCTGAGGACGCGCGGCACGAGGTCCAGCGGAAACGGCCGTTCGTGGCTGCCGTCGCCGCCGCCGCTCGTCTCGAACGTGATCCCCTGCTGCATGAAGATCGCATCGCGCCGGCGCCCCGCGTCGAGCAGGCCGTCCGCGCCGAGCCGCCGCAGCTCCGCGACGAGCGGCGCGGCGGTCGCGCGCGGCGTCCCGTCGTCGTCGAACAGCTCATCGAGAAACGGCGCATGCGTGCGGTAGCGATCGAGCTCGGGCGTCGCGTTCTGCGCATCGAGCGCCGTCGTCGAAAGCCGTGGCATCAGATACAAGCTTCGCCGGATTGGCCGCTCGTGACCTTCGACGGCTGGAGAAACCCTCGGCTGTGCGGATGCGCAGTTGTCACAACGGCAGCGCGCACTGCCGGCGGAACTCGGCACGTCAGCTAGCGTGTGGCTCCTCGCCGACCGCCGCAACGAAGGGAGTGCCGATGGGAACGCCGACGCTTGCCGAGCTCGAGCTCGCCGACGAGCCCGCGCGCTGGGCCGCGCTCGGCTTCGACGTCGGCGCCGACGGCTGCCGTCTCGGCGGTGTCGAGATCCGCTTCCGCGACGGCGGCGGGCAGCGCGGGATCGTCGGCTGGGCGCTGCGCGATCTGCTCAGCACGGAGCTCGACGGGCTGCCGACGGCGCTCTGCGAGCGAGCGGGCGCGGGCGGCGAGTCGGCGCACGCCAACGGCGCCGTCGCGATCGACCACATCGTCGCGATGTCGCCCGCGCTCGAGCGCAGCGTCGCGGCGCTGCGCGCAGCCGGGCTCGACCTGCGCCGTGTGCGCGAGGAGCCGACGCCCGCGGGGGCTCCGCGGCAGGCGTTCTTCCGCGTCGGGCGCGAGATCCTCGAGCTCGTGCAGGAGCCCGAGGATGTCGTCGAGCGCGCCGGCGGCGCTGACCGTCCGGCGCGCTTCTGGGGCCTCGCCGTGCTCGTCGATGACCTCGACCATGCCGTCGCGGCGATGGCGCCGCACGTCGGCACGGTGCGCGCGGCCGTACAGCCGGGGCGCAGGATCGCGACGGTGCGCCGCTCCGCCGGCCTCGCGGTGCCGCTCGCGCTGATGAGCCGCGACGAGCGCGACGCGGTGGCGTCGTGAGCGAGCAGCTGTGGACGGCGGTCGATGAGTACATCGAGCAGCAGCTGCTCGGGCCGGACCCCGTGCTCGCGGCCGCGATCGATGAAAGCGCCGCGGCCGGCCTGCCCGCGATCGCGGTAACGCCCGCGCAGGGCGAGCTGCTGAACCTGCTCGCTCGCATCCACGGCGCGCGGCGGATCCTCGAGCTCGGCACGCTCGGCGGCTACAGCACGATCTGCTTTGCGCGCGCGCTGCCCGCCGACGGCGCGCTCGTGACGCTCGAGCTGGAGGCGCACTACGCGGCGGTCGCGGCCGCCAACATCGAGCGCGCCGGGCTGCTCGATCGGGTCGAGCTGCGCGTCGGCCCGGCGCTCGACGGCCTCGACGCGTTGATCGCCGAGGGCGGCGATCGCTTCGATCTCGTGTTCATCGATGCCGACAAGCGCAGCACCCCCGCCTACTTCGAGCGCGCGCTCGCGCTATGCCGGGCGGGGAGCATCGTGATCGTCGACAACGTGATCCGCGACGGCGAGCTGATCGACGCCGGCAGCAGCGATCCGTCGGTGCTCGGCATGCGCCGCTTCCACGAGCTGCTCGCCGCCGACCGCAAGGGCGCGCGACGGCTCATCGCGACGACCATCCAGACGGTCGGCAGCAAGGGCTACGACGGCTTCACGCTGGTGCTCGTCGAGGGGGTGTAGCTGCGCCGCCGGCGGCCTACCCCCGGTCGAGCATGTTCTCGGCCGTGCGGTGCGCGAGCGACATGATCGAGATCATCGGGTTGACGCCCGGCGCGGTCGGGAACGCCGAGCCGTCGCCGATCCACACGCCCTTGGTGTCGTGCAGCTCGCCGCGGCCGTCGGCGACCGAGGCCGCCGCGTCCGCGCCCATGCGGCAGGAGCCCATCTGATGCGCGCTGAATGCCGCGCAGTCGTTCGGCGCGAGCGAGCCGCCCTCGATCGCCGCGAGGAACGCGTCGAAGTCCTCGCCCTCGCGCCAGCTGACCGGCGTCTGGAAGGTCGTCAGGATCTCCTTCGCCCCGGCCGCCAGGTGCAGCTTTGAGAGCTCCACCATCGCCTTGCGGAACAGCCGCGCGTCGACCTCGTCGTCGAAGGACCACTGCGTGACCGAGCGGCCGTGATCGTCGATCACGACGCGGCCCTCGCCGTGGTCGCGGGCGACCGAGATGAACGGCGCGGCGTACCTCAGCACGCGCGACATCAGCTGCTTGTGCTGCGCGCCGTCGACCCACGGGAACGCCATCGCCTCGAGGCCAGGGGCGACGTTGGCGGCCTCGATCAGGAAGCCGAAGTCGCCGTCGCAGTGCTTGAACTCGTCCGACAGCGCGGACTGGATCTGCCCGACCCAGCCCTCGACCGGCTCGTCGTAGACGCCGATCGTGACCGCGGCGGGATGCAGGCGCAGATGCCTGCCGACCGCAGGACCGCCGATGCCCGAGCGCAGCAACAGCGCCGGTGACTCGATCGCGCCGCAGGCGACGGTCACGCTCGGGGCGTCGACCCGCAGTATGGTCGTCGAGCCGTCCTCGTGGGTGATCGTCGCCTCGACGCCGACCGCGCGGCCGTCCTCGACGAGGATGCGATCGGCGCGACAGCCGACGACGAAGCGCGCCCCCGCGTCGGCCGCGTCCTGCAGGAACGTCTTCATCGTCGACTTCTTCGCGCCCTTCTGGCAGCCCGCGAAGCAGTAGCCGCAGACCGACGGGTCCTCGCAGCCGACGTCGGCGTTGCGTGTCAGCGGTCGGTGCGGGTAGCCGAGATGCTCGCACGCGGCGATCAGTTTCTGGTGCGTGGCGTTCTGGGTGGTCGCCTGCTCGTTGACCGACAGGCGCTCCCAGATGCTGTCGATGTGATGCTCGTAGCCGGGCTGATCGACGCCCTCGATGCCCATCGCCGCCCACTCCTCGCGGATCGGCTGCGGCGTGCGGATGCAGTTCATGTAGTTGACGACCGTGCCGCCGCCGAGCGTCGAGCCGGCGAGAATCGACATCGAGCCGTCCTCCGAGCTCGTCAGCCCGCCGCCGAGATACAGCTCGAGGAAGCCCGGGAGCTCGAGCTGTTTGAAGTCGGACTCGTTGCGGTACTGGCCCATCTCGAGCACGACGACCGAGCGCCCGGCCGCGGCGAGCTCGGCGGCGATCACCGCGCCGCCCGCGCCGGAGCCGACCACGCAGGCATCCGCCGTCAGCGTCGCAGACTCGCCGCGCAGCTGCTCGACTGCGATCGTCTTCGGAGCCTGCTCGGGCGACGGCGGCGCCGACAGCGGCCCTGGGAATCCGAGCGCGTCCCAGTTGTCGTTGTGGCCGGTCTCGTCCGGCAGGCCGTAGAAGAAGAACAGCGTCAGCGCGCGCAGCTGGCGCACGCCGAGCTTGGCCTCGGGCCCGGAGGCGGCGACCGCGTGGACGAGCGCCGTGCGCGCCTCGAGCGGCTGATCGGCGAAGTCGAGGCCGGTGAACGCGTCGAGCAGCTGGCCGAGCGCCTCGATCTCCTCGGGAAGAAGCGACACCGCGAGCAGCCCCTCGAGCTGCGCGGGGACGCCCAGGTCGGAGGCGGAGCGCGCGAAGAACTCGCGCATCACCTGGCGCTCGTGATCGCTCTCGAGCGTCGGCGCGAACGTGTCGCAGACGGCCTCGAGTGTGCGCCGCCGCGTGTCGCTGAGCACCCCTACGGTTACAGCCATGATCCCCTCCTCGCTCGGGAGTCACAAATATGGCACACCGCGGCGCGCCCGTGCGCGCAACTTGTCCGCCTGGCCAAGGTTCACCGCGCCG
The DNA here is from genome assembly GCA_963827105.1 of uncultured Solirubrobacteraceae bacterium. GTDB lineage: Bacteria > Actinomycetota > Thermoleophilia > Solirubrobacterales > Solirubrobacteraceae > Palsa-744. The sequence continues at coordinate 104,805 of CAWHAB010000013.1, forward strand.
GCCGTCGCAGGCCTGTAGTCTCGCCGCTGTGGCGCACGATCTGAAGCTCGGACTGAACACCGGCTACTGGGCCGCAGGTCCGCCGCCGGGCGTCGTCGAGGCGGTCGCCGAAGCCGAGCGGCTCGGCTTCGACTCGATCTGGACGGCCGAGGCGTACGGCTCGGACTGCCTGACGCCGCTCGCCTGGTGGGGTGCCTCGACCGAGCGCCTGAAGCTCGGCACCGCGATCGTGCAGATGTCCGCGCGCCAGCCCGCCGCGACGGCGATGGCGGCGATGACGATGGACCACCTCTCCGGCGGTCGCTTCATCCTCGGCCTCGGCGTGTCCGGACCGCAGGTCGTCGAGGGCTGGTACGGGATGCCGTTCGCCAAGCCGCTCGCGCGCACCCGCGAGTACATCGCGATCCTGCGCGACATCTGGGCGCGCAAGGGGCGCCTGGAAGCCCCCGGCCCGTTCTATCCGCTGCCGCTGCCCGGGGGCACGGGGCTGGCCAAGCCGCTGAAGTCCTCGATCCATCCGCTGCGCGAGGAGATCCCGATCTATCTCGGCGCCGAGGGTCCGAAGAACATCGCGCTGTGCGCCGAGCTGTGCGACGGCTGGCTGGCGATGCTGTTCTCGCCGAGCGTCCACGACGAGCTGTACCGCCCGTCGCTCGAGGAGGGCTTCGCGCGCGCGGGCGCGCGCCGCAGTGCGGCCGACTTCGAGGTCTGCGCGACCGTGCCGCTGATCGTCACCGACGACATCGAGGCGGCCGCCGATTCGCTGCGCCCGTTCTACTCGCTGTACTTCGGCGGCATGGGCGCGAAGGGCGCGAACTTCCATGCGAACGTGCCGATCCGCATGGGCTATGAGCGCGAGGTCGAGGAAATCCAGGACCTTTACCTGAGCGGCAGGAAGGACGAGGCCGGCGCGAAGATCCCGACGGCGCTGATCGAAGCGCTGTCGCTGATCGGCCCGCGCGAGAAGATCCGCGCCGACCTCGAGCAGTGGCGCGAGTCGGTCGTCACGACGATGCTGATCTCCGGCGACGCGGCGACGCTGCGCACGGCCGCCGAGCTCGTGCTCGGCTGATCAGCTGGCGAGCGCGAGCGTGCGCGAGCGGCCGAGTTCGCGCCCGCTCGCGTCGAGCGCAGCGACCGCGAAGCAGGGTCCGCTCGAGGATCTGCTGAGCGCGCTCTCAAAGCCCTGCGAGCGTGTCGTCGCGACGACGCGCAGGGCGCCTTCGCGGCCCCCTGCAAGCAGCTGCCAGGTGTCGACGCCGGTGGCACCGTTCCAGCTCGCGTAGACGGTCCGCGGCCGCTCGCCGCCGCCGACGGCAATCGCCGGCGCCTCAGCCGGGAGCCCGCTCCAGGGCAGGCGAAACGCGCGGTATGACTGGTAGCGGCTGCCGAGCAGCGCGTCGAACAGCAGCTCGCCGTCGTGATCGAACTCGGATACGCGCGGAGCTTCGCCCCAGCCGACGAACACGTTGCCGTTGCTCAGCAGCTGGACGCTCCCCTGGCTCCCCGAGAGGACGGTCGGATGGCTGTACTGGTGCAGCAGCGATGCCGTCATCGCCTGCTCGTCGAGGTCGATGATCAGGCCGCGCGAGCGACGCTCGACGGCTGGCGTGGCGCCGTTGTCGAAGATCGTCAGGGTGCCGTCGGGCTGGCGGCGGACGTGATGCTGCCAGGCGAACTCGGCCCCCGGCCCGATCGCGAAGTCGCTGCGCTTGCCGCCGAGACGCCACAGGATCGCGCCGCTGCGGTCGAGCTTGTAGACGGTGTGAGCGCTGCGCGAGGAGATCAGCAGGTTCTGATCGCCGTCGAGGTCGACGGAGTTGATGTGAAAGAAGTCCCAGTCTGCGCCGACCGGGGCGTAGGACTCATCGAGTGCGACGTGATCGAGGCTGTGCCACTCCAGCAGCACCCTGCCGTCGGCGAGGTCGATCTCCTGGAAGATCGCGTCCTGGATCGTGCCCGCGCGCGATCCGCCGACGGACGACAGGTCGGCGCCGAGGACCTGATAGCTCGTGAGCAGCGCCGTGTCGCGGGCGGTGATGACGAACTCGTGCAGGTCCCCGCGCAGCCCGCGCGCGGCGCGGACACGGCGGATCGTCCGATAGCTCGAGTCGGCGATCACGTACTCGCCGACGCCGTGGCCGAGTTCGATCGTGCCCTCCCACCAGGTGAGCACCGGGTGCCCGCGATAGCTCTGCACGCGGAAGTTCGTGCTCACGCGGCCGGCGACCGGGTGCTCCCAGATCGCCTCGCCGCGATTGTCGGCGATCACCGCGCCCGCCTGCGCGTTGGGGGCGTTGTACGGCGCGATGAAGATCGGATCGGTTGCGACGCCCTGCTCCCGGTGCGTGACCGTGAGTGCCGGGATCTGCAGATCCGGGCGTGTCCGCCAGCGTGGGCGCGACGGTGGCGCGCGAACCGGCGATGACGCCAGCGCGCCGGAGATGACGCTGCCGAGCGCGCCGCTGAGCGTGGCGCCGGCGGCGCCGACGCCGGCGTAGCGCAGCAGCTGTCTGCGCGTGATGCTTGAGCCGATCACGTCCATTCGCCAACCTCCAGACAAGCAGATGGGGCGAAAGGACTGCTCAGCGACGATGAAGAACTGGCTGAGAATCTCCGGCCGCGACCGTGCTGCGCCGGAGCGTCGATCGCAGCTAGGGTCTGGCGATGGCCGACGGTGAGGAGCTGCTGCGCGAGAAGCTGTTCGGGAACTTCCAGAACGAGATCTATGCGCGTGGGCTGGGCGGCGAAAGCCCGAAGCTGCCGATCTCCTTCGCCGCGCTCGAAGAGCTCGCCTGGGAGCGGCTGACGCCGGAGGCCTACGGCTACGTCGCCGGCGGCGCCGGCTCGGAGCTGACGGTCGGTGCGAACCTGCGCGCGTTCGAGCGCTGGGAGATCGTGCCGCGGATGCTGCGCGATGTCTCCGCGCGCGACCTCGCGACGACGGTGCTGGGCACGAGCATGCCCGCGCCGCTGCTGCTCGCGCCGGTCGGCGTCCAGTCGATCGTCCATCCCGACGCCGAGCTCGCCGTCGGGCGCGCGGCCGCGGCCGCGGAGCTGCCGTTCATCCTCAGCACCGCCGCCTCGAACACGATCGAGGATGTCGCCGCTGCGGTCGGCGCGGCGAGCCGCTGGTATCAGCTCTACTGGCCGAAGGACCGCGAGCTTGCCGCGAGCTTCCTCGCGCGCGCCGGCGACGCCGGCTATGAAGCGATCGTCGTCACGCTCGACACGTGGATGCTCGGCTGGCGCCCGCGTGATCTGCAGAGCGCCTACCTGCCGTTCCTGAAAGGCGAGGGCGTCGCCAACTACTTCAGCGACCCGGTGTTCCGCGCGGCGCTCGAGCGCCCGCCGGAGGAGGACCCGGGGCCGGCGATCGGCCTGTGGGCGCAGCAGTTCTCGAACCCGGCGGTGACATGGGCGGACCTCGAATGGCTGCGCGGGCAGAGCGACGTGCCAATCGTGCTGAAGGGGATCCTCCACGACGACGACGCGCGCCGCGCGCTCGACGCGGGCGTCGACGGCGTGATCGTCTCAAACCACGGCGGCCGCCAGGTCGACGGCGCGATCGCCGCGCTCGACGCGCTGCCCGGGGTGCGCGAAGCGGTCGGGGCGGACTTCACCGTGCTGTTCGACAGCGGCATCCGCACCGGCGCGGACATCTTCAAGGCGCTTGCGCTCGGCGCCGATGCGGTCTGCCTCGGGCGGCCGTTCGTGTGGGGACTCGGCCTCGACGGCCAGGCGGGCGTCGAACACGTGCTGCGCTGCCTGCTCGCCGAGCTCGATCTCACGCTCGCGCTGAGCGGCTACACCAGCCCCGCGCAGATCGATCGCGCGGCTCTGCGCCGCGCCGGCTGAGCGGAGCCGCGGCCAGCGGCTACGGTGGGCTGATGGCGACCCGGAGCGAGGCGTCGGTGAAGCGCCTGACGCTGATCGCGTGCGTGATGGGCTCGGGCATCGTGCTGCTCGACGGCAGCGTCGTCAATGTCGCGCTGCCGACGATTCAGCGTGCGCTCGGCGGCGGTCTCGCGGCGCAGCAGTGGATGGTCAACAGCTACCTGCTGACGCTCAGCTCACTGATCCTGATCGGCGGCTCGCTCGGCGATCTGTTCGGCGAGCGGCGGATCTTCGCGCTCGGCGTCGGCGGCTTCGGCGCCGCGTCGTTGTTGTGCGCGCTCGCACCCAGTATCACCATGCTCGTGATCGCGCGGGCGCTGCAGGGTGTCGCGGGGGCGCTGCTCGTGCCGAGCTCGCTCGCGGTGATCGTCAACACCTTCCCCGCGTCCGAGCGCGGCGGCGCGATCGGGACGTGGACCGCGTGGGGTGCGGTCGCGGGCGTCGTCGGGCCGCTGCTCGGCGGAGAGCTGCTCGCGATCGCGTCGTGGCGGTGGATCTTCCTCGTCAACCTGCCGTTCGCGGTCGCCTGCCTATCGCTGATCCTGATCGTGCTCCCGCGCCCGGTTGCGAGCAGGGCGGCGGGGCGCCGGCTCGACCTGACAGGCGCGTTGCTGTGCGCGCTCGGGCTCGGTGGGCCGGTGTTCGCGTTGATCGAGCAGCCGCGCCTGGGGTGGTCGAGCCCGGCGGTGCTGATTCCGTTGATCGCCGGGGTGGCCATCTTCATCGCGTTCCTGCTGTGGGAGTCGCGCACGCCCGACCCGATGCTGCCGCTCGAGCTGTTCCGCAGGCGCAACTTCGCGGCCGGCAACATCGAGACGTTCGCGATGTATGCGGGCCTCGCGATCCTGTTCTTCTTCCTGGTGCTGTTCCTGCAGCAGATCGCCGGCTTCTCGCCGATCAAGAGCGGCCTGACGACGCTGCCGGTGACGCTCGTGATGTTCGCCCTCTCGCGCCGCTTCGGCGCGCTCGCCGACCGCTTCGGCCCGCGTCTGTTCATGGGCGCCGGGCCGCTCGTGGCGGCGTGCGGACTGCTGCTGTTCCAGCGCGTCGGCGTCCACGTCGACTATCTCAGCGACCTGCTCCCCGGCCTGCTCGTGTTCGCGCTCGGGCTCTCGATGACCGTCGCGCCGCTCACCGCCGCGGTGCTCGCCGGGGCGGAGACCTCGCAGGCGGGGATCGCCTCGGGTGTCAACAACGCGATCGCGCGGGTCGCCGGCTTGCTCGGCACGGCCGCCGTCGGCGCGGCGATCGCCGGCTCGTTCGCCGCCGATCTCGACCGGCGCCTGTCTGCGACCGCGCTCGGCGGCGCGGCCCGCGCCGCCGTCGTGCAGGCCAAGCGGCTGCCGCTCGGGCGCCCCGAGGTCCACGGTCTGCCGCCCCTGCAGGCCCGTGCCCTGGGCACGGCGGCCGAACAGGCATCGCTGCACAGCTTTCACCTCGGGATGGCGATCGCAGCCGCGCTCGTCGCGCTCGGCGGCGTCGTCGGCGTCGTCGGCATCCGCAACGAGCGTGCCCCGAGCGTGCATGCGGCGGAATGCGCCGGCGGGCAGCTCGTCGGCGTCAGCAGCCCGCATGTCTCATCGGCCTAGCCCCGCGGCGGCTCCGAGGCGCGCTGCCGGGCGGCGTGTCAGTCGATCTTGTCGTAGCCCCAGAGGGCCACGAGGTCGCGGCCGAGGTGCTCGCTGAGCGCGACGACCTCGTCCTTGAAGCGGCTGCGGAGCTCCGCCATGAACTGCTCATCGGGCTTCGCCGGCTCGCCGAAGACGACGCGGTTGCGGGTCGCTTTCAGAGCGCGCTGGCGTAGGCGCATCGGCGTCAGGGTGGTCACCGCGCGCTTGACGGTGCGCGCGAACGGATCCTCGGCGACGGAGAACGTGCGCAGCAGCCCGTTGAGGCGCGGCGCGGTCACCTGCACGCTCGGGTTGAGCTGGCGGTGGGGGATCGCGACCGTGTCGTCGACCTCGAGGAAGCGCAGGATTCTGCGTAGCTGCGCATCGTTGTCGCGCCGGTAGTCGTCGTAGATCAGCACGAGCGTCTGCTCCGGCGGGAACAGCGCCTCGTAGCGGCGCAGCTGCTCGACGTAGCGGACGTGCTCGGAGTAGAGCAGGGCTCTCGGCCAGTATGTGTTCTGCGGCATTTCGCGGCCGCGGCTGCGCGGCTCCTCGAGTTCGATCGCCGTGCGGAAGTCCGTCTCGCTCTCAACGTACAGCTGCAGCCACTGGCGGTGCAGCGAGTTCAGGAAGCTCACCGGCTCGCGCAGGATCGCGATGATGCGGGCGTCGGGCCGCACCTCGGCGATCAGGTGCGCCGCCTCGTGCGACCACAGGTACCAGGGCGAGATGTCGCCGACGAGCTGCTCGGGCGTTGCGTCGCTGAACCAGGCCTTGTACGCCTCGAGCGTCATCGGTGTCCCTCCGGGCCGCGGGATGTCGCGCTCGTACATCTCGGTGGCGAAGTAGCGCGGCTCCTTGCGGCCGACGAACACCTGCGGGTGTTTTTTCAGCATCGTGTAGAGCGCGGTCGTGCCGCTCTTGCCGTGGCCGACGAGGTAGAAGTCGGGAATCCGACCGGAGCTGTTGTTCGGTGTGCCCTGCATCCGCATTCGCCCGCCGCCGTGGATCCCAACAGGAGCCGCTGATCCTAGCAACCGCCGAGTGCTTCAGATCGCGCTCAGACGGGCTCGCTCGCGTAGATCCGCATCGCCTCGACGATCGGGCCGAGCCTGCGCCCGCGCTCTGTCAGCCGGTACTCGACGGTCGGCGGCGAGGACGGGATCACGGTGCGGTCGACGAGGCCGGCGGCCTCGAGGTCGCGCAGGCGCTCGGCGAGCATCCGCGGCGAGATCCCCGCGACGGCGTCTGCGAACTCGTTGAAGCGCAGCGCGCCGGTCAGCGCGGCGTAGATGATCGACAGCTGCCAGCGCCGCTCCAGGAGGTCCGCCATCTGACGGACCTCCTGGGGGACCGGCTGACACCTACGAGACGTGCGCGACATCGCGAGCCGGCTCCAGTGCGCGGTCGAGGACCTCCTGGACGGTCATCACCGGGTGGAAGGTCATCTGCTCGCGGACCTCCTCGGGGATGTCGTCGAGGTCGCCGCGGTTGCGCTCGGGCAGGATCACATCGGTCAGGCCGGCGGCATGGGCGGCCAGCGCCTTCTGCTTGAGCCCGCCGATCGGCAGCACCCTGCCCTGCAGCGTGACCTCGCCGGTCATGCCGACGGTGTGCTTGACCGGGCGCCCGGACAGCAGCGAAGCGAGCGCGGTGACCATCGTCACGCCTGCGCTCGGGCCATCCTTGGGGATCGCGCCGGCGGGGACGTGGACGTGGAACTCGCGGTTCTCGAACGCCGACTCGTCGATGCCGAGCTCCTCCGCGTGGCCGCGGACGTAGGAGAGTGCGATCTTCGCGGACTCCTTCATCACGTCACCGAGCTGGCCGGTCAGCACGAGGCTGTTGCCGCCCGAGCTGCCGCCCTTCATCGCGGTCGCCTCGATGAACAGCACGTCGCCTCCGGTGCCGGTCACGGCAAGGCCCGTCGCGACACCCGGCGTGGCTGTCCTCGCGGCCGACTCCTGGAAGAACTTCTGGCGCCCGAGCGCATCGCGCACGGCCTCCAGGTCGATCTTCACAGGCTTGACCTTGGCAGCCTTCGCCTTGGTGCTCTTCGGCTTGGCCTTCTTCTCGGCCTTGCCGGCGTCCTCGGCGACGGTCGCTGTGTCCTTGTCGGTGTCCTTGACCTCGGCGGTCTGGCTCGATGCGATCTTCGTGGCGGTCTTGCGCAGCACGGTCCCGAACTGGCGCTCGAGCGTGCGCACGCCCGCCTCGCGGGTGTACTCGGCGATGATCGTCCTCAGCACGTCGTCTGAGATCTCGACCTCGTCCTCGCGCAGGCCGTTGCGGTCGCGCTGGCGCGGCCACAGGTAGCCCTTCGCGATCGCGAGCTTCTCCTCGGAGGTGTAGCCGTCGAAGCGGATCACCTCCATACGGTCCAGCAGCGGCCCCGGGATCGTGTCGGCGACGTTCGCGGTCGCGATGAACATCACCTGGCTGAGGTCCAGCTCGACGTCGAGGTAGTGGTCGCGGAAGGAGTGGTTCTGCGCGGGGTCGAGGACCTCGAGCAGCGCCGCGGAGGGGTCTCCGCGCCAGTCCGCGCCGACCTTGTCGACCTCGTCGAGCAGGATCACCGGGTTCATCGTGCCGGCATCCCTGAGCGCCCTCACGAGGCGGCCGGGAAGCGCGCCGATGTAGGTGCGGCGGTGGCCGCGGATCTCGGCCTCGTCACGGACGCCGCCGAGCGACATGCGCACGAACTCGCGTCCGGTCGCGCGGGCGATTGACTCGCCGATCGAGGTCTTGCCGGTGCCGGGCGGGCCGATCAGCGTGAGGATCGCCCCGGACTTGGGGTCGGCCTCGATGCCGCGGTCCTGGCGCAGCTTGCGCACGGCGAGGTACTCGGTGATGCGGTCCTTGACGTCCTCGAGGCCGGCGTGATCTGCATCCAGCACCGCGCGCGCCGCGACCGGGTCGAGGTGCTCCTCTGAGCGCTTGCCCCACGGCACCGCGATCAGCCAGTCGAGGTATGTGCGGATCATGCTCGACTCGCCGGTCTGCTCGCCCATCCGCTCCAGGCGCGCGAGCTCCTTCAGCGCCTGCTGCTTGACCTCCTCAGGCATGTCGGCGTCCTCGATCTTCGCGCGGTACTCCTCCGCGACCGACGCGTCGTCGTCGCCGAGCTCCTTGCGGATCGAGTCCATCTGCTTGCGCAGGAAGTACTCGCGCTGCTGCTTCTCGGCGCCCTCCTGCACGTCCTCACGGATGCGTTTGCGGATCTGCAGCTCGGCGAGACTCTCGCGCTGCAGCTTGACCGCGAGCTCCAGCCGTTTGGTGATGTCGAGCGTGCGCAGCAGCTCGACCTTCTGCTCGTAGCTGAGGCTGGGGGAGTAGCCGGCCGAGTCGGCGAGCGCGCCGGGCTCGGCGATCGCGCGCAGGAACGCCGAGATGCGCCCGTCGTCGCCGCGCAGCTCGAGGATCTCCTCGACCGTCGCGCGGTACTCGCGCTCGAGCTCACGCGTGCGTTTGTCGGTGGGAATCTCATCGGGGCGCTCGTCGACCTCGACGCGCAGCTCGCCGTCGGGCCCGGTCAGCGCAGCGCCGATCAGCGCGCGGTGCTCGCCGGAGATCGCGACCGCACGGCCGCCGCCGGGCAGGCGGATGTCCTCTGAGACCTCGGCGATCGTGCCGACCTCGAGGAACTCGTTCTCGTGGCGGGGCACGAGCACGACGCGCTTGTCATCGCCGACGTCGATCGTCAGCGTGATGCCCATGTTCGGGAACACGACCGTGTCGTCGAGCGGGATCAGGCGCATCCGCGGCTTCTGCTGGGCGGGGTCGATGGTGGGCTTCTCTGCGGGGGATGAAGGTGATGGCATAAGTGATCGCTCCATATGAGCTTACGAAAGTTTAGTTAGTATAGCGCGCTGTAGTTGCGTGCGCAAGGACTTTGCGGTAGGGGCGAAAATGGCATTGGAGAGCCAAGGACGGCTCTCGAAGAGCGCCATCGGGCTGTCCTCGTCGGCGCGCGGGGTCGATCCTGACCGCGATCACGGCTCAGCCTCCTCGAACGAGACCTCGACGCTCTGCTCATCGACTCGCTGCTGCGCCTCGGCGGCGGATCGCAACGCGCGCTTGTCGGCCTCGAGCAGCGGGCTGAAGAAGCTGCGCGGCCACAGCTTGCGCTGGCGGACGACGTTGACCTCGGCGGCGAAGATCGTCAGCTGGGCGCCGAGGTACAGCCACGCGAGCAGCCCGAGCACCAGCGCGAACACGCCGTACAGCGGCGTCAGCCGTTTGAGCTGGTGGTCGACGTAGTAGCCGCCGAGGTGCAGCAGCAGCTGCCAGAACACCGACGCGGTGATCACGCCGGGAAGCAGCTCGCGCCAGTAGAGGTCTTCGGCGGTCAGCAGTTTGAACGCGAGCATGAACAGCGCGAGGTTGAACGCGAAGGCGACGACGATGCCGCCGATGAGCGTCAGCGCGGGATGGCTCGAAGAGCCGACGAAGCCGGCGACGACCGCGGAGATGATCGCGAGCGAGCCGAGCAGGCCGAGCATGCCGAGGCTGCGCAGGCGCGAGCGCACGAAATCGGGTCGGTGCTTGAACGGCACGCTCCAGATGCGGTTGAGCGCGTTCTGGGTCGCGTTCGTGATGCCCATGCCGGCCAGCAGGGCGAGCACCAGCCCGATCACGAGCGCCACCGTGCTGCCGGTGAGCGAGTGCAGTTTGAGCTGATCGCGGATGATCGGAACCTGCCCGAGCGTGCCATCGAGGATCTTCTTCTGCTCGTCGGGATCGCCCTGCAGCGCGAAGCCGAGGAGCGTCACGAACACCAGCAGCAGCGGAAACAGGGAGACGAACGCGTAGTAGGAGATCAGCGCGGCCAGCTGGCCGGCCTGGTCGTCGCTGAACTTCTTGATGACCGCCGCGATGAAGCCGATCCGCGGGCTCCGCTGCTGGCGGCGGTCAAGTGCGCGCAGGCGGTCGCTGATGCTCATGGCGTGATCTTCTTGGTGCGCGCCGCCACACCTGTGTGTTTACCGGATACGGGCGGCGGGCGCATTCGCAGAATTGGGAGGGGGGTCTGCGGGCGACTCGGCGCGACATACGTATGTGTCAACCCGATCCGACTCACCGGCGGAGGCTCAGGCGCCCCGGCCCGCGCTCGCGCTGCGCGGCCGCCGCTCAGATCCGGCCGAGGAGGTCGCGCGGGTGGCACTTGCGCGCCGCGACCGTCTGCTGAGGGTGCACTCCTACCGGTTGCGCCGGGAGGACCTCGAAGATTGTTACAGCCAGGCGACGCTCGAGCTCATCGCGCACGCCCGTCGCGGCGGTGTGTTTGCGAGCCGGGCTCATCTCGCGAACGTGATCGAGCAGCGTTTCATCTCGCGTGTCCACGATCGCCGGCGCGCGCTCGCCGGGCGAAGTCCGATGCAGGCGACTCTCGAGGGAGCGCTCTCGCTCGACTCGGCAGCAGCACGGTCGGTTGAGGTAATCGACGAGCGAGCGAATCTCGAGACGCTCGTGCTCCGCAGACACGAGCTTCGGCGAGTGCGCGCGCTCGCGCAGCGCCTGACCCCCGACCAGCGGCTTCTCCTCGCCTGCCAGGTCGGGCTGCAGATGGATCGGGTCACCTTTTGCACTCGCTTCCACTGGTCCGGTGAGAAGTACCGGAAGGTCGCGCAGCGAGGTCGTGCGCGTCTACGTGAACTGATGGCGATCGACGAAGGCGATGTCACGCCTGGGCGATCCGGTCGGAACAGCGAGTGAACCGGCCTATGAACACTTTCCCCCCACTCATAGGTCCGTTCTGCAGGCGCGCCGGCAGTCGGTTGACTAGACGACGGCTCGGCGAAGCCCACCCGCGCGCAAGCGGCCGGGATCCGGAGACATCCCCGCCTCGGCTCCCGGCCGCCCGCGTGCAGCGTTCGGTGGTCGCGCGATGACGCCGCTGCGCGCGGCGCCGCGCGAGATCTATCGCCTATACGACGAGGATGCGTTTCTCGCGGGAGCCGGCAGTGAGCCGGAGCCGATGGAGGTCGCGAGCGTCAGCCGGATCGCCCGCGCCGCCGGTGCGGCGGCGCTACTCGGTGTTCTCGGCACGATCGGGACCGTGTTCGTGCTGAGCGGCGAGGGCCCGGGGCTTGCGAGCCGAAAGCGGCCTGCGAGCGCATCGCGTCTCGGCGCGATCGTCTCTGCGTATCGGTTGGCGGCCGGCACTCTGCGCGGTACGCGAATGCGCGGCTCGCCACGTCCCGCGCCGGTAGGCGAACGTCGGGCGCACAGCCGGCGCAGGCGCGCCGTCCGGCCGCCGACGGCGGCCCCTACGGCGAGCGCGGCGGATGTCTCCTCGCTGCGTGCCGATGCTGCGAGCCGCGCGCCGCTCGGCGCGCCAGTTGTCGCCGATGCCGCCAGCGCAGCCGTCCGAGCATCGGGCTCAGAGTTCGGGTTCGAGCGTTGACGAGCGGGACTCCAGACGATGCCCGCCGCGCGCCGAGTGTGACGATTGTCAGCCGGCCGTTGTGGCTGATTCGCATGAGCCGCGAAACACGCAGATACCTGTTGTACGCGCTGTCGGTCGCCGGCATCGCCGCCAGCGCGCGATTCGCGATCGCACCGCCGAGTCCGGCGGGCCCGGTGGCGACTGTCCGTACGACGGCGCCGAGCGACCCCGCGGCCGCCGCCTACGCGGTGCTGTTTGCTCGCCGCTACCTCACGTGGAACGCGGCCGAACCGCAGGCGGCAGTGCAGGCACTCGAACCGTTCCTTGGCGCTGGTATGGAAGCCGACTCGGGTCGCGTGCTGCCGAGCAGCGGTGAGCAGCAGGTGCAATGGGCCGAAGTCGTCCAGGCTCGTGAACCGGAGCGCGGCGAACACGTCTACACCGTCGCCGCGCAGACCGACACCGCCGGGCTCCTGTACCTCACTGTCGGCGTCACGCGCACGGTCGACGGCCGCCTCGCGATCACCGGCTACCCGGCGTTCGTCGGCGCGCCGGCGAGCGCGCCCGCGAGGATCGCGACGCACGGCGATGAAGTCGCCGAACCGGAGCTCGCGACAGTCGTGACCCGGGCGCTGCGCAACTACCTGGCCGGATCCCCGAGCGAGCTCGCGGCGGACCTCTCAAGCGGCGCCCGCGTGTCGCTGCCGGGGATCGCGCTCGATCTCGATGTGGTGCAGCGCCTCAGCTGGTCGACCCCACGCCGCTCTGTTCTGGCGGTCGTCCAGGCCCACGACGGTCGCGGGCTCCACTACACGCTCGGCTACGAACTCGACGTGCTCAGAGACCAGGGCCGCTGGGAGATATCCGCTGTGCAGGTGGATCCCGATGCGTAGCCATACCAATCGAAGGAGCCAGCGATGAAGAGGTGCCGCCTGTTTGCGACGATCATGGCGTTCGCGCTATACGCCGGCATGTCGCTCGCGCCGATGCCTGCGCACGCCGTCGTTGTCACCCTCGGCCCAGCGGGTCCGCCGTCGGCTGCGGTCTCAGAACAGGGCGGTAGCTCGCTCGAATCGGCGGCTGCGAAGGCCGGGAACACCGGTCGCGCTGTCGCGATGAGCCTGATCGGTCTCGCCTTTGCGGTGGCGGGGACGGTGCTGGCCTTCCGCCGTGACTTCAAGGAGGCGGCGGGCGTGTTCGCGGTCGGGATCGTGTCCGTTCTGCTCGCGACGCCGGCCGGCGTGAACCTGCTGCGCGCGACGGTCGCGTCGTTGTTCGGAGCGCAGTGATCGAGATCCGCTCCTATCGCCGGGTGTTCGATCTCGAGCGTCGCGTCTACAGCGTCGATCGGTTGCAGTTGAACCCCGGAGGAATTCCCGTCCGTGGGGTCGTCTACCTGACAGTGAGTCTGGCGCTCGTCCTGCTAGTCGGCGAGTTGCCGCTTCTCGGTGCAATCGTGGCGGTACTGCCGTGGTATCTCCGCGACCTCGTGTTCCCTCTCTCCGGCGCCGCGATTCTCACCGTCATCCGCATCGAGGGCCGGAGCTTTCACCTTGCGTCGGCGGCCGTGGTTCGCTATCGCCTGCGGCCACGGCGGCTCGTCGGGTTGCGCCGTCGAGCCGAACTGGGACGGCAGCAGTGGCCGGGGGAGGTGGTGATACTTCCCGACGGCTCCGATAGTCGCATGCGTCGGCTGCGCTACACAGGTCCGGGAGCCGTCCTGATCACGCGCGAGCATCGACGTGGCGGTCGCGCGGTCGAGCGTGGCAGGTTCGGTTTCGCACGCCGCGGCGCGCGTGCCGATGTCGTGTTGCATGAGGCTCCCGGGGCGCAGCCGCTGGAGCGCGGCGAGGTGATGTCACTGAGGCGAGGGACGACGCTCCTGGTCCGTCCGATCCGCGCACGCGGCTCTGATCGGTGAAAGCGCCGATCGCGTTCGTATACGGGAACTGTGTGTTCGCGCGTGGTCTCGACGACGCGTGGGCTGCATTTGCGGTGGAAACCTCGACATACGCATGGCTTACCGATCAGGCCAAGCGCGCGCGGCTGCTCGCCCTTGTCGGAGCGATCGAGGGAGTCGCCGCCGACATTCAGATTCTCCGCGTCTGCAGCAGCTGGCAGGTGGGACGCTACGTCGAGGAGATTGAGCGCGAGGGCCGCGGCAGTCGGGCATCTGCGGGGCATGAGCGTGCGCGTCGGCGCTACACCGAGGAGCACGCCTCGCGCCTCACCGACATCGGCGTCGCGCAACCGAGCGTGTTCCTGCTGGTCAGCCTGCGCGACCCAGGGCAGGACGTCGCGTCGTACATCTCCGCCGTCGCGGCCCAGCACCCAAGGGAGTGGTGGGGCTGGTGTCGGCGCGCGTGGGCGATCGGCGACCGGCGCGTCCTCAGGAGCGCGGAGCTCGAGCGGACCCGCGTGCGTGCCGATCAGGCACACGCGCGCATCGCCGAGTTCCTTTCGGTGCGTCCGGCGCGAGGAGTCGAGCTCCAGTGGCTGATCCGCCGGGCGTTCTGCCGCGGCGTCGGCGATCCGCTCATCGACGGCCTGCACGAGCCGCGTGCGCTTGCGTTCGAGCGCAACGGGAAAGCCGTGCTCGCTCCACTGGAGGGCGATGTGATGCGCTGGGCCGACAGTTACATCGAGCACCGTGGAAACCTGCTGCGGGTCGATTCCGAGCTCGGTACGAGCTGGCAGGCACAGCTCGTGATGGGGGCGCTGCCCGAGCGGGTGCCGTTTCCGGGGGAGCGCGCCGAGTTGCTGTTCGCACCGTGCGAGAGCCTGCCGTTTGCGATCGACATCTCACTGAACGCTCGCTTCCTGCCGAACGAGCTCGCGCTGCGGATCGCGCGCAGGAGAATTCAGGATGCCGATCAGATCGTGCGCGCCGAGTCCGACGGCGAGCAGGGGGTCTCAGACATGGGATACGAGCGCACGCAGGAGGCACGCGACCTGCTCTCCTATCTGCAGGCGTCCGGCAAACCGCCGCTGCTGCGCGCGACGATCGCGATCGCGGTCGCCGCGGCGGACGAGCAGCAGCTCGAGCGGCGCGTCGAGATGTGCAGGCGAGCGTTTGGCGAGGTTCGCCTGCACCGCCCGCTCGGCGACCAGCTCGCGCTGTTCACCCAGCACCTGCCCGCGCAGCGCACGCGCGTCGCCGGCTACGACGACACGCTGACAGCCGAGCAGGTCGCGGCGATGATGCCAACCGCCACACACGCCGCGGGCTCTCGCCGCGGGTTCTATCTCGGGCACACATTGTCGGTTTCCCGGCAGCCCGTGCGGTTCAACCTGCGTGAGGGTTCAGACAGCGACCGCAACACGACGATCCTCAGCGTGGGCGCGCTCGGCTCGGGCAAGACCACGCTCGCGCAGAAGCTCAAGTACGAGGGGTTCCTGCAGGGCGCCCGCGTGATCGATTGCGACCCCAAGGGTGACCATCGCTTTCACCTGCTCGACGAGGTGGCGCCGCATGTCGAGAGCGTGACGCTGCGGCCGGATCCCGCGCTGCGCGGCATGCTCGATCCGCTGCGCATCGCGCCGAGCCATCTCGCCCAGGACGCGACGGTCTCGTTCCTGCGCGATCTGCTGCCAGGCCGCGCCGAGCCCGACTGGGAGACGGCCGTGGTCGCCGCGGTCGACCGCGTGATCCGGCGCTCACGCGCGCCGACCTGCTCGGAGGTGGTGCGAGCGCTGATCGACGGCGACGGGACAGCGGAGCGAGTTGGCCGGGCGCTTGAGGTGTATGCCCGCTCCGGCCTTACGCAGCTGGGATTCGCCGATCCCGCGGTGAAGCTTCCGCCGGTGGGTGCCCGGCAGGTGACCTACCTGCCGATTCGCGACCTGCCCGCGCCGCAACCGGGCACACGACGCGCGGAGTACTCCCAGGCGGAGCGGGTGGGCGAGCAGATAGTCCGACTGATCGCGATGTTCGCGATGCACCTGATGAGCGCAGAGCGCGAGCGGCTGAAGCTGTTCTCCTTCGATGAGGGATGGCGGCTGCTCGGCGATCCGGTCGGCCGGGCACTGCTCAACTCGCTGCAGCGGATGGGGCGCTCGGAGCTTGCCGTCCCGATCATCAGCACCCAGCTGGTCACCGACGCGCTCGCCGATGAACAGCAGTCGCTCGAGAACCTGCTCGGTGCGACGTTCGTGTTCGGGATGCGCTCCGAGGCCGAGGCAGAGCGCGCGCTGAGGCTGCTGGGCCTCGATGCTGAAGATCGCAGGACGCGCGAGAGCCTGCTCGAGCTCGACGCAGGGCGCTGTCTGTTCCGCGATCACAGCGGGCGCGTGGAGGCAATTCAGGTCGACGTGGTCGTGCCGTCGCTGCTGCGCGCATTCTCGACCACTCCCGTCGGCTGAGTGCCTGCCCGATATGGACGCCGAGCAGCGCTGGCGACGCTCGTTGCGCTGCTCGGTATCGGCGGCGGGCTCGAGTCCACGGCGGTTGCGAGCGGCGCCCAGCCGGCCCGGGCCGACTCGCTGCCCAGCCGCACACGGCCGGCACGGCCGAGGAGTGTCGCGCCGCGTGATCCGCCGCTGCAGACGGGCACGGGCTCCGCCGGCCTCGAAGCGGCAGAAGCTCCAGCCGGCTCGCCGGCGGCAGAGACAGACCCGCTGGTGAGCAACGGCCTCGGCAGCCCACTCTGCAAGGGGGCGCTCGGAGCCGGCGAACTGTCGGCGTCGGAGAGCCGCAATTGCGTGACGTCAGGATTCGTCGCGGCAGCCGCGCCAACCGGCGACTACGGAATCGATGTTCACATCGACACGGGCGTGCTTGGGGTCAGCTCCGGAGGGCTGCTCAGCGCCGTGCAGGACCTGTTCGTGACGCCGCTGTGGATGGCGCTTGTGTGGATCGTGCACGCGCTCGTCGTGATGCTCGAGTGGTGCTTCACGGTCGACCTGCTCGACAGCGCCGCGGCCACCGGCATCGGTCGCGGGCTTCTCCAGGCGCAGGCCGCGTTCACCGAGCCGTGGCTGGCGACGGTCCTCGCGATCGCTTCGGTGCTCGCTGTGTACAACGGGCTGATCCGTCGCCGCGTCGCCGAGACGCTTGGCCACAGCGCGCTGATGGGGGCCATGATCGTAGGTGGGCTGTGGGTGATCGCCAACCCGACGGGCACGGTCGGGGCGCTGGCCGCATGGGCGAACCGCGCGAGCCTCGGCACGCTCGCGGTGGCCGCGCGCGGCACGCCGTCGGGCCCGGCGGGCGTGCTCGCACAGAGCATGGACACGGTTTTCGCCGCGGTCATAGAAGCGCCGTGGTGCTACCTGGAGTTCGGCAACGTCGAGTGGTGTCGCAACCCGGCGCGTCTGGACCCGAGCTTGCGCGCCGGCGGTCTGCGAATCGCCGCACAGGAGTTGGCAGCGATCGGATGTCACTCCGAACTGACCTCGACACCGCCGTGCGTCGCGCCCGGCACCGGCGCGGCGAGAGCTCTCGAACACAGCGCTCAACTCCTGCGCGAAGCGCACAGCAACGGTGCGCTGTTTCTCGCCCTGCCGGCGAACGGGCCGGCGCGCAACTCGATCAACGAACAGGGCTCGCTGCTGCGCGTGCTGTGTGCGAGCAGCGAAGCCACGAACTGTCGCGGTCCGACCGCCGCCGAGGCCGAGTTCCGCACGGGCGGGCAGACGATGTCGCGGGTCGGAGGGCTGCTGTTGATCGTCGCGGGCGGGCTCGGGATGATGCTGCTTCTCGGCTCGCTCGCGTTGCGGCTGCTGGCGGCAGCCGTGTTCAGCCTGCTTTATCTGTTGCTCGCGCCCGCGATCGTGCTCGCTCCGGCGCTCGGAGAAGGCGGGCGCGCACTGTTTCGACGCTGGGGGGCCCGACTCCTCGGCGCCGTCGTCGCGAAGCTGCTGCTGTCGTTCCTGCTAGGCGCGATTCTCGCCGTGCTCACGATCCTCGCGAATCTCAACGCCCTCGGCTGGTGGACGCAGTGGCTGTTGATGTCCGCTTTCTGGTGGGGTGCCTACCTGCGTCGCCACGAGGCTCTCGGCGTCGCCGAAGGCGCGCTCGGGCGGGAGCGGATCGAGCGGCGCCCGACGCTCAGGCGGATCGCCAACCCGCTCGAGTGGCGACGCGGGCTGACGCTGGCGCGGAGGGCGAAGGCGAAACGCCCAGCTCCGGCGCCGGCGCTCGCGCACCGCAGGCCGGCTGGCCGCGCCGCCCCGGCGGCAACCGGCGCCGCCGAGGGCGCGAGTGCGCTCGAGTCGGCCCGACGCAGCCTCGAACACGAGCATCGCGACGCGCGCGCACGGCTCGACGCGGCGCCTGGGCTCGAGCAGCACCAGAGCGCTCGGCGCGCCCAGCTCGGTCGTGTCCAGCGCGCGCACGCCGTCGCGCTCGCCGACGGCGACGCGAGACGCGGCGCCGAACTGGCTCAACGGGGAGCGCGAATCGAGCGCCAACTCACGCGCGAGCAGGAGGAGCTCGCGCGCGCACGAACGATCGCCTTCGGCGCCGATCACGGGCGCCGCCGCACCGCCGGCTCCACCGAGAGCCCTGAGGAGCGCGCTCGCTTCCTCGACGCGCAGGCTGCTCTGGCGCCGGCGGCACGGGCACGCTCGGCAGGCGAGCGCCGCGATTATCGCCGCCTCGCGGGTCTCGCCGGCTATGGCGGTTCCGAGTACGAACGCCTCGACCCGCGCGCGCAGCGCGCGGCACGCCTGCAGATCGACCGCGAACTCGCGTCTCACAGGGAACGGATGACCCGCGCGCGCAACCTCGCGATGCCAACCTCCGGGCCGTCCCGCGCGCGAGCGGATCATCCAAGCGCCGCGGTGCCCGACACATCGCGAACCGTGGGTCCTCGGCGCACGCCGCCGTCCGATCGCTCGAGCGTGATGCAGGACGCCCGCGAGGTGGCGGCGGGGCGCAAACGCCAGCTGGGCCGCGATCGCTCGTGATCGCCGATTTGCCGGCCGGCGCGAGCGCGCGGGGTGCGTCGCGCCGGGACGGCGCGGGCGCGCCGGGCGCCGCTCCCGTGCTCGCCCGCGCGGTCCCACTCACATGGCTGCCCGTGACGGCGCTTTCGTTCTGCGCAGCGATGCTGCTCGTCGGGCTCGCGGCGCTGACCGGCGTGTCGCTGAGCGCGACAGATGGAAGCGTCGCGGGCGTGGAAGGCAACTTGGTGTCCGCGCTTGCGCGCCGGGAAATCCCGGCTCAGTATCTGCGCCTGTATGAGCAGGCGGCGCAACGCTATGGGCTGGACTGGGCGATCCTCGCGGGTATCGGCCGGGTCGAGTGCGATCACGGTCGTGACCCCGATCCGTCGTGTACGCAGGAGGGCGCAGTCAACTCAGCCGGGGCCGGCGGACCGATGCAATTCATCGCCTCGACCTGGGCGAGGTATGGAGTTGACGGAGACGGCGACGGCCGCGTCGACAGATGGGATCCGGCGGACGCGATCTACTCTGCAGCCAACTACCTGCGAGCGTCGGGCGCCCCGAGCGACTACGGGCGGGCGATCCTCGCCTACAACCACGCCCAGTGGTACGTGGCGGACGTCGAGGCGTGGGCGGCCCGCTACCGCGCGCCCTCCAGCGGACAGCTCCAGGGGCCGGCGCAGGAAGAGGGAGAGGGCCCGGACCTGCGCCTGGCCGGCGAGACGACCACGGCGGTGCGCTTCATCTCGGGCGAACGGGCTGTGCTGGCCCCCGGCGACGGCCACCTGGCGATGATTCCGGCCGGCGTCCCGGCAACGGTCCAGGCGATGCTCGTCGCAGGCAACGAGCTGCAGGACCTCGCCTACGGTCCCGCCGGCCACCCCGACCCGCGTGGCGTCAGTGAAGAGGACTGCTCGAGCACGGTCAACTATGTCCTCTACCGCTCGGGGGTGCGCCCGATCTCCGAAATCATCGCTGAGAACCCGCTCGCGCAGGACTATGTGCGCTGGGGTGCGCCGGGGCCCGGCAGGTGGGTGACGATCTACGCCACCGCGGCCCCGACGCCGCACGTTTTCATCGTCGTGGCAGGTTTGCGCCTTGACACGAGCCACAACGGCACCGACGTCGGTCCCAACCGCGCCGAAGACGGCCCGCGCTGGCGGATCCTCGAACACATACCGACGTGGGCAGACTGGTCGGTTCGTCACCCGCCGGGCCTGTGAACGCACGCGACCTGCGGCGCCGCCGCGCCGAGCGCGGCGAGCGTGCCCGCCCCGTGTAAGGTGGGCGCCATGGCGGACCGCAAGGTCGACTACCTGCTGATCGGCGGAGGTCTCGCGTCGGCGAACTGCGCGCGCTGGCTGCGCGAGGAAGGCGCCGGCGGCGAGGTGCTGCTGGTCGGTCGCGAGCCCGACCCGCCGTACAACCGCCCCGAGTGCTCGAAGGGCTACCTGCGCGGCGAAGAGTCGCGCGAGGACACGTTCTTCCGCCCGGATGAGTGGTGGGGGGAGCAGGACATCGAGCTGCTCAAGCGGATCAGCGTCACGGGCCTCGACCTGGGCGCGCGCACGGCGAAGCTCTCGAACAAGCAGGAGGTCGAGTTCGGCAAGGCGCTGATCGCGACCGGCGCGAACGTCCGGCGGCTGAACGTCGAGGGCTGCGAGCTCGAGCAGATCCACTACCTGCGCACGCTCGCGAACTCCGACCACATCCGCGACGGCGTCGCGGACGCGGAGGAGATCGTCCTGATCGGCGGTTCCTACATCGGCTGCGAGGTCACCGCGTCGCTGACCAAGCTCGGCAAACACTGCACGATCGTGATGCAGGAGCAGGCGACGCTCGAACGCGGTTTCGGCGCCACCGCCGGGCTCTTCTTCCAGGAGCTGCTCGAAGCGCACGGCGCGACCGTGCATGCCGGCGATGAGCTCGAGCGCTTCGAGGGCGATACGCGGACGGGCACAGGCGGGCGGGTCGCGAAGGTGATCACCCGCGGCGGCCTCGAGCTCGCGGCCGACGCCGTCGTGATCGGCGCCGGCGTGACCCCTGACATCCAGCTCGCGCAGCGCGCCGGCCTCGAGATCGGCGAGCGCGGCGGCGTGCGCTGCTCCTCGCGCCTTGAGAGCTCGGCGCCGGGCGTCTACGCCGCGGGCGACATCGCCGAATACGAGTCGCGGATGCACGGCGGGCATGTGCGGATCGAGCACTGGGACGTCGCCTTCAACCACGGCAAGACCGCCGCGCTGAACATGCTCGGCCGCGACCTGGCACACGAAGTCGTACCCTACTTCTACTCGGTGTTCGCCGATTGGGGCGAGCTCGAATACGTCGGCCCGGCCTACGAATGGGATCTGGAGATCGTGCGCGGCTCGCTCGCCGACGGCGTGTTCACCAACTGGTACCTGAAGGATGGCGCGGTCAAGGCGGCGCTCACGTTCGGGCGTCCCGACGACCTCGAGCAGGCGAGCCGGCTGATCGCGGCGGGCGCAGCGCTCACCGCCGAGCAGCAGGCGGCGCTCGCCGATCTCGACGCGGACCTCGCCGCCGTCGGCGCCTGAGCACGGCTCGCGCGCTATCCATCGCCGCCGCCGGCCCGCGCGCCGAAGCCGGTTGGCAGCCGGTTCATCTCGTGCGCTGAGATCACGCGGTCGATCAGGCCGTAGTCGCGCGCCTCGGCGGCGGTGAAGAAACGGTCGCGGTCCATGTCCTCGTGGACCTGCTCGGCCGGCTGGCCGCTATGGCGGGCGTATATCTCATCGATCTGCGCGCGCAGATGCAGGATCTCGCGTGCGTGGATCTCGATGTCCGCCGACTGGCCCTCGAAGCCGCCGGAGGGCTGATGGATCAGGATGCGGCTGCTCGGCAGCGCCATGCGCTTGCCCGCCGCGCCGCCGGCGAGCAGCAGCGAGCCCATGCTCATCGCGACGCCGAAGCAGATCGTCTGCACATCCGGCTTGATGAACTGCATCGTGTCGTAGATCGCGAGGCCCGCGTAGATCACGCCGCCCGGCGAGTTGATGTAGATCGAGATGTCCTTCTCGGTGTCCTCGCTCTCGAGGTGCAGGAGCTGCGCGACGACGAGGTTCGCGACCTGGTCGTCGACCGGCGTGCCGATGAACACGATCCGCTCGTTGAGCAGCCGCGAGTAGATGTCGAACGAGCGCTCACCGCGCGCGCTCTGCTCGACGACCATTGGAATCAGGGGCATGACGCTATCCTTTCGACAACTGAACGGTTGCGCAACGATAGCAACCATGTGGTTGTCAAAGGAGGTCGTGATGGCGGCGAGGCGCGAAGTGACGGTCGAGGCTCCGCCGGAGGAGGTCTGGGAGGCGCTCGACAGCGAGGAGGGACGCGAACGCTGGCTCGACGAGCCCGACCGCGAGATCGAGGTCGAGCTGCGCGAGGCACCCAACCGCATCGTGTGGTGGTGGGCGCGCGACGATCAGCCGCCGACGCGGGTCGAATTCCGGATCGTCGCGACGCCGCCGGGCAGTCGCGTGGTCGTCACCGAGAGCGTTCCGGCGTTCCCGATCTCGATGCTCGCCGAGTACTTCTCGCTGGTGCTCGCTTGAGCGATGCGGTCGACAACGTCTTCGCGGCGCTCGCCGATCCGAGGAGGCGATGGATGCTCGAGGCGCTGCTGCGCGAAGGGACGACGACCGTCCCCGAGCTGACCGCCGGGCTCCCGATCACGCGCCAGGCGGTCGCGAAGCACCTCTCGACGCTCGATGGCGCCGGCCTGATCGAGCGCGCGCCGAGCGCCGGACGCGAGGTCCATTACCGGTTGCGCCCGCACGCGCTCGCGCCCGCGAGTGAGTGGCTGCGCGTCGCCGAGGCCGACTGGGATCGGCGCCTTGCGCGCCTCAAGCGGGCGGTCGAGCACGCGCAGTGACACGCTCGAGGGCTCGCTGCGTCGGCTCGTCGCGGGGGTCGCGCCGCCGCCGGGGAGTAGGATGCGTCGCGTCCAAACGGTCGGTGGTCAAGGGAAGCCGGTGCGATTCCGGCGCGGACCCGCCACTGTGACCGGGGATGCCGACCGTGGCACGCCCAGGCGTGCGGCCACTGGCTCGCCCGCCGCGAGCTGGGAAGGCGCGGAGCGGTAGGCCCGGGAGTCAGGAGACCTGCCTTCGACCGAAGCCCACTACCCCTCGTGGAAAGGGGTCGGCTGTATGCGCAGCGCCCGTCTCCCGTCCCTGCCGCCCGTGCGCACAAGCATGCACGCGCGGCGGCTCGCAGCCGCGCTCGGCGCGGTGCTCGCCGGCATCCTGCTGGCCGGCTGCGGCCTCGGCGCCGGGCCCGCGCCGACCGCGGTGACGCTCGTCGTCACGCGCGACTTCGGGGCGCAGACGCTCGGCCGCGAGGGCGCGCTGAAGGTCCGTGGGCAGGAGACCGCGATGAGCCTGCTGATGCGCAACTACAACGTCGTCGCGAGTGACGGCGGCGGCTTCCTGCAGAGCGTCGACGGACTCGCCGGCGGCCAGGAAGCGGGCAGGCCGGTCGACTGGTTCTACTTCGTCAACGGCGTCGAAGCGACCGCCGGCGCGGCCGCGACGACGGTTCATCCCGGCGACCACATCTGGTGGGACAGGCATGACTGGAGCCAGACCGAGACGGTCCCGGCCGTCGTCGGCTCGTTCCCCGAGCCGTTTCTCAACGGCATCGAAGGCAAGCGCCTGCCGGTGCGGATCGAATGCTCCGCGGTCGGTG
Organism: uncultured Solirubrobacteraceae bacterium; assembly: GCA_963827105.1. Classification (GTDB taxonomy): domain Bacteria; phylum Actinomycetota; class Thermoleophilia; order Solirubrobacterales; family Solirubrobacteraceae; genus Palsa-744. The sequence continues at coordinate 128,295 of CAWHAB010000013.1, forward strand.
CCTACGCGTGCCGCACGGTGACCGAACGTCTGCGCGCGCTCGGCGTTCCCGCGGCGATCGCCGCGATCGGCAGCGGCGGCGCGCCGGAATCGCTGCGTGTGCTCGTCGCGCCGTTCCTGAGCCTCGAAGCCAACCAGCTCGAAGAGCTCGAGCAGGGGCCGCGCGCGAGCGGCGTGTTCGCCCGCTTCGCCGCCGACGGGCAGACGCTCACGACGCTCGATCAGGACGGCCGCGCGGTGCAGAGCCTGCACGGCGGCACAGGCCTGATCGCGGCGACGCGCCACGCCAAGGAAGCGCCGATCTGGCTCGTGACCGGCACCGATGCGCACGGCGTCGAAGTCGCCGCCCGCGCGTTCAACCGCGCGACGCTCGAAAACCGCTTCGCGGTCGCGCTGGGCGCGGCCGGCGCGATCGCGCTGCCGGACGACGGCCGGGTGCGATGAAAGCCACGCAGCTGTTCTACCGGCGCCAGGCAAGCCCGCTGCACGCGGTGCGCGCAGGCGTCGGCGCGCTGTGGGCGGCCTCGCTGTCGGTCGCCGTGCTGATGCTGTTTCACCCGCTCGCGCTGCTTGCCTTGCTCGGCGCGGTGCTGTGCGCCGGAGCCGGCGCGGGCGTCGGGCGGCTGCTCGGGCAATCGATGCGCGTCGGCGCGATCGTGTGGGTGCCGATCGTGCTGATCAACGTGCTCGTCTCGCGCGACGGCGTCACGGTGTTCGCGCGCCTCGGTGACCTCGGCCCGTTCGGGCAGGGTGACCTCACCGTCGAGGCGCTCGTCTACGGCGCGGTGATCGCGCTGAAGGTGATGCTGCTGATGCTGATCACGACGCTCGCGAGCCTGACCGTCGACCCCGATGAGCTGCTGCGGATCCTGCGGCGGCTGTCGTTCCGCTCGGCACTGACCGCGTCGCTGGCCGCGCGCATGATCCCCCTGCTGGCTGCCGATGCGCAACGTCTCGCCGAGGCGCAGCGGACCCGCCCCGAGGGCGCCGCCGGGGGTGCCCGTGGCCGTGTCGCGTTGCTGCGCGCGGTGATCGGCGGCTCACTCGACCGGGCGATGGACGTCGCCGCAACGCTCGAGGTGCGCGGCTTCGCCGGCGCGCGCCGCGCGCCGCGAAGCCAGCGCCCGTGGTCGCGCCACGACTTCGCATTCCTCGCCTCCGCGCTCGCGATCCTCGTGCTCGCGACGCTCGGCAGGCTCACTTCGGCCGCGAGCTTCTCCGCCTATCCCGAAGTCCACGCGCCCCTCTCCGCCGCCACCGCTGCGCTCTGCCTGGGGCTGGTGCTGGCCGTGCTGCTGCCGTTCGCCGATCGCCGCGGGATCGAGCGATGAGCGTGCCGCTGCTGCGCTTCGAGCGGGTCAGCTACGCCTATCCGGACGTCGCCGCGCCCGCACTCGAAGACGTCAGCGTCGAGATCGAGCCGGGCGAGTTCTGCCTGCTCGCAGGCCTCTCCGGCCACGGCAAGTCGACGCTGCTGCGGGCCGCCTGCGGTCTTGTGCCGCACTTCCACGGCGGCCATTTCGCCGGTCGCGTCACGCTCGCCGGTCTCGACAGCCGCGAGCACGGGCCGGCGCGCCTCGGCGCCTTTACCGGCATGCTCTTCCAGGACCCCGAGACGCAGCTGGTGATGAGCACGGTGCGCGCCGAGCTCGGGCTCGCGCTCGAGAGTCGCGGCCACGGCGCCGCCGCGGTCGCCCGCGGCGTCGAGGAGGTCGCGCTTGCGCTCGGCATCGATTCGCTGCTGGATCGCTCGACGCACGAGCTCTCCGGCGGCGAGAAGCAGCGGGTCGCGCTCGGCGCGGCGCTCGCCGGCCGGCCGCGGCTGGTGCTGCTCGACGAGCCGACCTCGCAGTTGGACCCAGTTGCCGGCGACGAGCTGATCGGGCTGCTGCGCCGGCTCAACCAGGAGTGGGAGACGACGATCGTGCTCGCCGAGCATCGGCTCGAGCGCTGTCTGACCTCGGTCGATCGCGTGATCGCGCTCGAGCACGGGCGCGTCGCCTGCGACGGCGATCCCGCGGCGTTCCTTGCCTGGGCGGCCGCGCGCTCGCCGGCGCTGCAGACGCCAGCCGCCAAGCTGTTCGCGCTGTCGGGGCTCGCACCCGCGCCGGTCGGCGTGCGCCAGGCGCGCGCGGCGCTGCGCGCCCGCTCGATGCTGCCCGAGGCAGCCGATCCGGCTGCGCTCGCGCGCCCCGCCGCGCCACCCGCGACGCCACGATCGCGGCGGCGCTCCGCGCGCGCGAAGACGCCGGCGGCGCTCCGCTGCAGCGGCCTCTGGCACGAGCTCCGCGACGGGCCGGCGATCCTGCGCGGCGTCACGCTTTCTCTGAACGCCGGGGAGAGCGTCGCGCTGATGGGCCGCAACGGTGCGGGCAAGTCGACGCTGCTGCGCCACGCCGCTGGGCTGCTCGAGCCGACCCGCGGCAGCATCGAGAGCGCCGGCAGGGTTGCGCTGCTGCTGCAGAACCCGGGCGACTACTTCATCCACGAGCGTGTCGCCGAAGAGGCTCCGCAGGCGGCGCTCGCCGCGGTCGGCCTGGCAGCGATGGCCGAGCGCAATCCACGCGACCTCTCCGGTGGCGAGCGCCAGCGGCTGGCGCTCGCGATCGTCACCGGCGCCGGTGAGGAACCGGCGGTGCTCGCGCTCGATGAGCCGACACGCGGCATGGACCGCGAGGCCAAGGACGTGTTGGCGCGTGATCTGCACGCGCGCTGCGCCCGCGGGCAGGCGGTGATCGTCGCGACCCACGACCCCGAGTTCGCAGCCGCCTGCGCCACGCGCGCGATCCTGATGGCCGACGGTCGCGTGATCGCCGACGGCAGCGCCGCAGAGCTGCTCGCCGGCGGCTGGTACTTCGCAACCGAGACGGCTCGCATCCTCGGCGGCGCAGGCGGCGCGCTGCTCGCCGAGCAGGGCGCCGAGCTGCTGCTCGGCGGCGGGCTGGAGCACCCCTCCCACGGCGAGGTCGCCGCCGCCACAGCGAGCGTCGTCGCGGGAGGGCGCGCGCGATGAGCTGGCCGCTCGCCTCGTTTCTGCTGGTCGGGGCCGTGCTCGCCGCCGGCTGGCTCGCCTACGAGCGCCGCGCGCCGTCCGCGCGGATTGCCGCGGTCGTCGCGGTGATGGCGGCGATGGCCGCGCTCGGACGCGACGCGTTCGTCGCGCTGCCCGACGTCAAGCCGATCACCGCGATGACCTTCGTCGTCGGCTATGCGCTCGGGCCGCTTCCCGGCTTCACCGTCGGCGCGCTCGGCATGCTCGTCTCCAACTTCGCGCTCGGCCAGGGGCCGTACACGCCGTGGGAGATGGCGGCCTGGGGGATGGTCGGGCTCGCCGGTGCGCTGCTCGGCCGGCTCAGCCGGCGGCGGGTCCCGCGGATCCCGCTCGCGCTCGGCTGCGCGCTCGCCGCGCTGCTCGCCAAGGAGGTGATGAACGTCTACACGTGGACGCTCGGGGCGAGCCACAGCCCGGCGGCGTTCCTCGCCGTCGCCGGGCAGGGCTTCATCTACGACATCACCGACGTGCTCGCGACGCTCCTGTTCGCGCTCGCGTTCGGCCCCGAGCTGGCGCGCGTGCTGGCGCGCACGCGGGTGCGCATGAATGTCACGTGGGCGCCCGCGCCCGCCGATTTCAGGCGACCTTAAAGAACCGCCCTACTCTTCTCAGCATGGCCGAACACGCCTACTCCTATCGCGCTGCGCGCCGGCGCACGGTCGACGGGCTCGAGCTGCGCTCGAGCCCGACCGCGGCGCTCGCGGTTGCGGGGCTGTGTCTGCTCGCGCTCATGCTGACGTGGCTGATCGCCGAGCACGTGCGCGTCGTGCAGGTCAAGGACTGGGTCCTGCTGCACGACTTCACGCTGCTCAGCGGCCCGCACGTCGAACGCTACGGCGGCCTGCTGCTGCACCTGCTCGACCCGCTCGAGTTCATCATCTGGGGCATCGCGCTCGTCATCTACGCGCTCGGCCGCGGACGCCCGCGGATCGCGCTTGCCGTGATCGCGGTGATGGTCCTCGCGCCCTACACCGCCGAGACGCTCAAGCCGCTGCTCGCGCTCACGCACCCGCGCCTCGGCCAGCCCCACATCGGCGCCGCATCGTGGCCGAGCGGACACATGACCGCGGCGGCGACGCTCGCGCTGTGCGCCGTGCTGGTCGCGCCGACGCGCGCGCGCGGGCTCGTCGCGCTCGCCGGCGCGCTGTTCGCCGCCGCGGCCGGCTGCGCGCTGCTGATCCTCGCCTGGCACATGCCGAGCGATGTCCTCGGTGGCATCCTCGTGGCGACATTCTGGACCGCGCTCGCGGTCGCCGTGCTGCGCGCCGCCGAGCGGCGCTGGCCGACGCACCCGCCGGCCGCGCCCGCGCCGCGCTAGCGGCGCGCGCCTCCTCCTCAGGAGGACGGCGGCTCCGCGCCCGCGGCGTGTGCTCCCGGGTCCCACAGCGGCTCTGAAGCCTCGCCCGCGTCCGCGTTGGCGGCGCGGCTGAGGATGAACAGCAGGTCCGAGAGCCGGTTCAGATAGCGGACGGCCTCCGGGTTGACCTCGGCGCCGACGGCGATCGTGCGCCGCTCCGCGCGCCGGCAGACGGTGCGGCAGACGTGCAGGTGCGCAGCCGCCGGCGTGCCGCCCGGAATCACGAACGAGCGCAGCGGCTCGAGCGTCGCATTGACCTCATCGCACGCCTGCTCGAGCCACGCGGTGTAGTCGGTGCCGACGCGCAGGCGCTCGTGCGCCTTCGACGCCTGGGCGTCGTCCGCGGGCTCCGGCACCGACAGGTCGGCGCCGACGTCGAGCAGGTCGTTCTGCACGCGCCGCAGCCAGACGGCGAAGCGCTCCTCCAGCCCGGGCGCGAGCAGCGTCACGCCGATCACGGCGTTGAGCTCGTCGATCGTGCCGTAGGCCTCGACGCGCGGGTGCAGCTTGGAGACCCTGCTCATGTCGCCCAGATGCGTCTCCCCGCCGTCGCCGAGCTTGGTGTAGATACGGGTCAGATTGACCGTCATCGCAGGTCGAGTCTCGCACACCGCAGCGACGCGCATCCGTGGGATCGGATACGTTCTCGCACCTCGTATGCGGATCGGTGTTCCGAAGGAGACCGCGGCGGGCGAGCACCGTGTTGCGCTCGTTCCCGAGGTCGTAAGCAAGCTCAAGGCCAAGGGCCTGGACGTCGTCGTGCAGAGCGGCGCGGGTGATGATGCGCTGCTGAGCGACGCTGCATACAAGGACGCCGGCGCGGAGATCGCGGGCGACGCCGCACAGGTGTGGGGCGCGGACGTCGTCGTGACGATCGCCCCCCCGGACCCTGAGGCGATCCGCGGTCTCGGCTCGGGCTCGATCCTGATCGGCTTCCTCGCGCCGCTGACGAGCCCGTCGACGACGCGCGCGCTCGCCGACGCGAAGGCGACGGCGTTCGCGATGGAGGCGATCCCGCGGATCTCGCGCGCGCAGTCGATGGACGCGCTGTCCTCGCAGAGCAACGTCGCCGGCTATCTGTCGGTGCTCGTCGGCGCCCAGGAGATGGGCCGCTTCTTCCCGATGCTGATGACCGCCGCGGGCACGATCCCGCCCGCGAAGGTGCTCGTGCTCGGCGTCGGCGTCGCCGGCCTGCAGGCGCTCGCGACCGCCAAGCGCCTCGGCGCGCGCACGACCGGCTACGACGTGCGACCGGAGGTCGCCGAGCAGGTCGAATCGCTCGGCGCGCAGTGGCTCGACCTCGGCCTCGAGGCGAGCGGCGAGGGCGGCTACGCACGCGAGCTGACCGACGAGGAGCGCGCGCGCCAGCAGCAGGCGCTGACCGATGCGATCAAGGGCTTTGACGTGGTCATCACGACCGCGCTCGTGCCCGGACGCCCCGCGCCGAAGCTCGTCACCGCCGAGGCCGTCGAAGGCATGAAGCCGGGCTCTGTCGTCGTCGACCTCGCCGGTGAGGCGGGCGGCAACTGCGAGCTGACCGTGCCGGGAGAGACGGTCGTGCGCCACGACGTCAAGATCGTCTCGCCGCTGAACCTGCCCGCGAGCATGGCCGAGCACTCCTCGCAGCTGTTCGCGCGCAACGTGCTCGCGCTGCTCGATCTGTTCGTCGGCGAGGACGGCGCGCTGAGCCTCGACTTCGAGGATGAGATCGTCAACGGCGCCTGCGTCGTGCGCGACGGCGAGGTCGTCAACCCCGGAGCCAAGGCAGCATTGGAGGCCGCGTCATGATCCTCGCGAGCGTGCTCACCACCAACCTCGCGATCCTCGTGCTCGCCGGGTTCATCGGCTTCGTCGTGATCTCGAAGGTGCCGAACACGCTGCACACACCGCTGATGTCCGGCACCAACGCGATCCACGGGATCGTCGTGCTCGGCGGCCTGCTCGTCATCGGGCTCGCCGGCAACGACACGTTCAACAAGATCATCCTCGTGATCGCGATCGCGTTCGGCACGATCAACGTCGTCGGCGGCTTCCTCGTCACCGACCGCATGCTCGAGATGTTCAAGTCCAAGCCCAAGACGCCGTCCGGCGACGGCGACGGCGACGGGCCGAAGGGTGGGGCGTCGTGAGCAGCCTCCCGCTCGCCACCTCCTTCCTGCAGAAGGAGAGCTTCCTCGACGTCCTCTACATCGTCGCCTTCGCGCTGTTCATCCAGGGGCTGAGGGGGCTCTCCGGCCCGACGACCGCCGTCCGTGGCAACCGCATCGCCGCCGTCGGCATGGCGATCGCCGTGACTGCGACGCTGCTGCAGCCGAGCGCGGGCAATTGGGGGCTGATCGTCCTCGGCGTCGCCCTGGGAACGGCTGTCGGCGTGCCGGCGGCGCGTCAGGTGAAGATGACCGCGATGCCGCAGATGGTCGCGCTGTTCAACGGCGTCGGCGGCGGCGCCGTGTTCCTGATCGCGTGGGCCGAGTTCCGCCGCCACGGCTCGACCTACGGCGCGCACACCGTGCACATCGGCGCCTTCACCGTCACCGGCGGCGCCGTCGCGACGTACATCGCGATCTTCTCGGTGTTCGCCGCGATCGTCGGCTCGGTGTCGTTCTGGGGCTCGAACATCGCCTTCGGCAAGCTCCAGGAAATCATTCCCGGCAGGCCGATCTCCTTCGGCGCGGCCCAGCAGATCGTCAACCTCGTGCTGCTGATCCTCGCGCTCGCCGCCGGCATCGACCTCGTCGCCGGCGCGCACTCCGAAGTGATCTTCATCGGCATGCTCGTCTGCGCGGCGCTGCTCGGAAACGCGGTCGTGCTGCCGATCGGCGGCGCCGACATGCCCGTCGTGATCAGCCTCCTGAACGCCTTCACCGGCCTCTCCGCGGCCGCGACCGGGGTCGCGCTGAACAACACCGCGCTGATCGTCGCCGGCATGATCGTCGGCGCCTCCGGCTCGATCCTGACGAATCTGATGGCGGTCGCGATGAACCGCTCGATCCCCTCGATCATCGCCGGCGGCTTCGGCGGCGGCGGCGCGGTCGAGGGCGCGAGCGGCGCCGGCGAGCATGCGGGCACCGTGCGCTCGACGAGCGCGGCCGACGCGGCGATCCAGCTCGCCTACGCCAACCGCGTCGTGATCGTGCCCGGCTACGGGATGGCGGTCGCACAGGCCCAGCACGCGGTGCGCGAGCTGACCAAGGAGCTCGAGAAGCGCCAGGTCGAGGTCAGCTATGCGATCCACCCGGTCGCCGGGCGCATGCCGGGCCACATGAACGTGCTGCTGGCCGAGGCCGACGTGCCGTATGACCAGCTCAAGGAGATGGACGATGCCAACCCCGAGTTCCAGCGCACCGATGTCTCGCTCGTGATCGGAGCCAACGACGTCACCAACCCCGCCGCCAAGAACACTCCCTCATCGCCGATCTACGGGATGCCGATCCTGGAAGTCAACGACAGCAACTCGGTGATCGTCATCAAGCGCTCGATGAACCCCGGCTTCGCAGGCATCGAAAACGAGCTGTACTACGACCCGAAGACCGCGATGCTGTTCGGCGACGCGAAGTCCGCCGTCACCGAGATCACCGCGGAGCTCGCGCAGATCTCCTAGCGGGACTCCGCTCGCGCCTCTGCGAGACTGCGCTCGTGATCGAGCGCAGCCAGGCTCTCGCTGCCCTGTCAGAGGACGAGTTCGACGTCGTCGTCGTCGGCGGCGGCATCACCGGCGCGGGCGTCGCGCTCGATGCCGCCACGCGCGGCTACAGCGTCGCGCTGCTGGAGCGCGCCGACTATGCCTCGGGGACCTCGAGCCGCTCGAGCAAGCTCGTCCATGGAGGCCTGCGCTACCTGCAGAACTTCGACCTCGGGCTCGTGCGCGAGGCGCTGCTCGAGCGCCAGCTGATGGTCGCGCTCGCACCCCATCTCGTGCGCCCGCTGCCGCTGATCGTGGCGGCCTTCGACGGCGCCCGCCCCGACCGCCTGACGGGCGTCGGCCTGAACCTCTACGACGTGATGGCCGTCGACCGCGACCGCCTGCCTGTGCCCCGAGGTGTACGCTCGCGCCGCGGCAAACGCGCGCCACGCAGAACCCGAGGCGGGGGAGTCCTGGAGCCCCGAGCGCCACCGCGTGATCTCCGGCGAGGAGGTGCTCGAGCTGCTGCCCGCGCTGAGCGCGCGCGAGCCGACCAGCGGATACCTGTTCTATGACTGCCAGACCGACGACGTGCGGCTGGTGCTGACAGTGCTCGGCGAGGCCGAGCGCTTCGGCGCGGTCTGCGCCAACCGCCTCGACGTCACCGGGCTGCTCGAGCCGCACGGGCGCGCCGAAGGGGTCCGCGTTCGCGACCGCGAGAGCGGCAGCGAGTTCCAGGTCCGCGCCGCCAACGTTGTCAACGCGACCGGCGTGTGGGCCGACCAGCTGCGCCCGCAGGAGCTGCACGAGGAGGCCGGGCTGCCGCGCATCCGCCCGAGCCGGGGAACGCACATCACGCTGCGCAACGAGGACCTGCCGCTCGTCGCCGGCGCGATCGTGCCGGCCGGGTCGGGGCGCTCGATCTTCGCGCTGCCGTGGCTCGGGCACACGCTCGTCGGCACCACCGACAACGACTACGAGGGCGAGCTCGCGCACATCCGCCCGGCGAGCGAGGACATCGACTATCTGCTCGACGCGATCAACGCGTTCTTCGGGACCGCGATCGGGCCCGCCGCAGCTGACCGGCGCGTTTGCCGGCGTGCGCCCGCTGATCTCCACCGGCGACCCGAAGAAGTCGGTCGACATCTCGCGCAAGGCCGAGCTGTATGAGACCTCCTCGGGCATGATCACGATCACCGGCGGCAAGCTCACGACGTGGCGGCGGATGGCGAAGATGACCGTCGACCGGATCGTCGAGCGCGACGCCCGCGACGCGCCCTGCCGGACGCATGAGATCCCCCTCGGCCAGGCGGTCGCGGCCGATGAGCTGCCGCGCGTGGAGGGTGTGCCGGAGGAGTCCTACGGCGGCGCTCGCCGCGCGCTACGGGCACGCCGCGCGCGACGTGCTCGCGCTCGCCGCCGACCGCGGCGAGCTCGCGCAGCCGATCGTCGCGCGCCTGCCCGACCTGCTCGCCGAGGTCGCGCTCGCCGCGCGCAGCGAGCAGGCGCGCAGCATCGGCGACGTGCTGCTGCAGGCGCACCCGCCTCGGCCTGCTCGCCGCGCACGAGCTGAGTGTCCCCGAGTCGAGCCCCGTGCGGCGCGTCGGCGACGTGCTCGCGCGCGAGCACGGCTGGGGCGCCGAGCGGCTCGCACTCGAGCTCGAGCGCTTCGCCGAGGAGGCCGACGCGGAGGGGATCCTCGCCGAGACCGTGCTCGCCGAGGACGCCGACGCGCGCCCGTCGGCCGCGACGCCGTGAACGCGCCCCCGTACACGCTGCGCGCGGGCGAGCTGCGCCTCGAGCTGGGCGCGCGGCCGTGGCTGATGGGGATCGTCAACGCCTCGCCGGACTCCTTCAGCGACGGCGGGCGCTACCGCGCCTTCGAGGCACAGGTGCAGCTCGCCGGGCGAGCTGCTCGCCGCGGGCGCCGACATCCTCGACATCGGCGGCGAGTCGGCCTCGACGGGCCGCCCGCCGGTCGCGGTCGCAGGAGGAGATCGCGCGCGTCGTGCCGTTGATCGAACGGGTCGTCGGCGAGCTCGGCGCGATCGTCTCGGTCGACACCTACAAGCCGGCCGTCGCGCGGGCTGCGATCGCCGCCGGCGCGAGGATCGTCAACGACGTCAGCGGCCTGCGCGATCCCGAGCTCGCCGATGTCTGCGCTGACAGCGGCGCGGCGCTCGTCCTGATGCACACCCGCGCGGCGCCGCGCGAACGCCTGCAGGACCCCGACCTGTATCGCGACGTCAGCGCCGAGGTGCTCGCGTTCCTGCGCGAGCGTATCGCCTCGCGCGCGCATGCGCGGCGTGGCCGCGGAGCAGCTGATCATCGACCCGGGCCCGGACTTCGCAAAGACGCCGGCGCAGACGATCGCGCCTGCTCGCCGACGTCGAGCGCCTGCACGAGCTCGGCGGCCACTGCTGATGGCGATCTCGCGCAAGGACTTCATCGGCGCGCTGACCGGCGCGCGCACCGCGCGAGCGCCTCGCCGGCACGCTCGCGGCGCTCGCGCACGGCGTCGAGCGCGGCGCGCACATCTTCCGCGTCCACGACGTCGCCGCCGCCGCCGACTTCCTCGCCGTGCGCGCCGCGCTGCTCGGCGAGCATCGCGCCGAGCAGGGATCTGGCGCTCGCCGAGGAAATGCGATATGCCCAGCTCGCCCGGTGAGCAACGGCGATGAGGGCGCCGCGGCGCCGGGGCCGTCCGGTGAGCCGCTAGGCTGATGGTCGCTTCACGGGTGCCCGCCGCTGTCCAACGCGGCGGGACGCCAACCGCCCCTCCAATACGAAAGAAGGAACATCACATGGCAGTACTCGAGCGCCCCGAGCTGGAGGCAAGCCCTCTGGCCGACCTGCACGCGATCGCCAACCAGGTCGGACTCGACGGCTTCAGGAGGCTTCGCAAGGCCGAGCTGATCGACGCGATCCTCGGCGAGGAGAGCCCCGCGAAGCCGAGCGACGCCGAGGCGGCCGATGACAGCGGCGACGGCGAGACGGCACGCGCGCGCCGCGCGCCGCGGCAGACGCGCCGGCGCGACGCGGAGGCGTCGCGATGGCGTCGCCGCCGAGGGACGAGCCGGAGGAGACTGCGCGGAGGGAAGCCGGCGAGCGCGTCGAGCTCGCGCGAGCGCCAGAAGCCGGCTCGCGTCGCGGTCGCGGTCGCAGGCTCTCGCGCAAGCGCGCTCCAACGGCAGACGGCGACGGCGCCGGCGAGGATTCGCCGCGAGCGCGGCGATCGCGGCGAGGGCGCCGACGCCGACGGAGCGGCGCATCGCCGAGGGCGTCGTCGAGGTGCTCGGCAACGGCTCGGCGTTTCTGCGCGTCGACCCGCCGGAGCCCTCCGACGACGACGTCTACATCTCCGCCGCGCAGGTTCGCCGCTGCGAGCTCGTCTCCGGCGATCGCGTCAGCGGCCCGGTGCGCACGCCGCGGCGCTCGGAGCGCTATCCGTCGCTGGTGCGCGTCGACACGATCAACGGCGCCTCCGCGGACACGGTCGCCGACGGCGTCGCGCTACGACGATCTCCCGGTCGCCTGGCCGAGCGAGCGGCTCGCGCTCGGCTCGAAGGATCCGACGCTCGAGGCGATCGAGTGGATCACGCCGCTCGGCCGCGGCTCGCGCGCGGTGATCGTGGGCGCGCGCCACGCCGGCAAGACCGAGACGCTGCGCCGCCTGCTCGCGACGCGCTCGCAGAGCGTCAAGGACCTCGAGATCAGCCTCGTGCTCGTCGGCGTGCGGCCGGAGGAGATCGCGCGAGTGGCAGGACGGCTCGCTGGCGCCGGCGGCGGCGCTGAGCTTCGCCGCCTCCGCCGATTCACAGGGCCAGGCGGTCGAGCGGGCGCTCGACGCCGCCAAGCGCGTCGCCGCGCGCGGCGGGCACGCGCTCGTGCTGATCGACAGCCTCGACGGCCTGCATCCGCACGCCGCGCGCAAGGCGCTTGCCGCGGCGCGCAACCTGCGCGAGGGCGGCTCGCTGACGGTGATCGCCACGGCGAGCAGCCCGCTCGGAGGCGAGACGACCGTGATCGCGCTCGACGCCGCGCTCGCCGTCGCCGGTCGCGCAGCCGATCCTCGACCTGCTCGGCAGCTCGACGCTGCGCGCCGAGCTGCTCGTCGGCGAGGACGGCGCGAAGGCGATCGCCAAGGCGCGCGCCGAGGCGCGCGAGGCGGCGAGCTGACCGCTCGGGACGGGCTGTCGAGAGCGTCGGTCCGGCTAGCGGCGGTAGGCGACGCGGCCCCAGGAGGGCTCGGGTGCGAGCTCGATCGGCTCGCCGCTGCTCGCCGAGCGCGGATCGGTCGGCTGCACGTAGACGAAGCTGCCGCTGTCTCTCGTCGAAGCTCACGCCGAGCTCGCCCTCCTTGACGCGCTGGTCGAGCCAGGCGCCGCGGAAGACGAGCCGGCGCAGCCAGTGCACGAGCGAGCGCTCGGCCGGGCCGATCAGCTCGGGCCAGCAGTCGTTGACGTGTTCGCCGAGTGCCGAGGCCGGCTCGATGATCTCGCCGTTGACGGCGAGGTTGACGAGGTCTTCGAGCTCCTCCTCGCCGAGCGGGCCGCCGACGAAGCCGAGCTTCAGCGCCGCCTGCTCGCAGCGCTCGGAGAAGTCGGTCTCGTTGAAGGTGAAGCGCAGCTCGCCGTATTCGAGGACGAAGTGCCTCGCCGGAGTCGTAGTTTTCGCGTCGCGCCGTTTCCATGGTCGGATGCCGGATCGGTCCGCTCCGGCTCGTCGGGATCATACGTCGCGTTCCTGCAATCGCGCCTCTGGTGCATGGGATTTTGCATACTCGCGCCGGACGGATCGTCGGCGGGCGGTCGCGGCGTCGCCGCGCGCTGGCGCGTATATACGCTGCGCGGCGTGGCACGGCTGAGCCAACACGGACTGCGGCGCGTGCTCGGCACGAGCGCGCTGTTCTCGACCGCCTACGGCAACGTCGGCTCCTCGATCTACTACGCGCTCGGGCTCGTCGCGTCCTACGCGCTCGGGCTGACGCCGATCGTGTTCCTGATCACGGGCGTGATCTTCTATCTGACCGCCGCCACCTACGCGGAGGCGACCGCGATGTATCCCGAGGCCGGGGGGCTCCTCGAGCTTCGCCCGGCACGCCTTCAACGAGCTGTGGTCGTTCTTCGCCGCGTGGGCGCAGATGCTCAACTACACGATCACGATCGCGATCTCGGCGTTCTTCGTGCCGCACTACCTCGGCGGCCTGTTCTGGCCGGCGCTGCAGCACGGCCCGGGCGACGTGGTGTTCGGGATCGGCGTCGTGGCGCTGCTGTCGGTCATCAACGTCGTCGGCGTCAAGGAGGCCGCCGGGCTGAACATCGTGCTCGCGATCACCGACCTCGCGACGCAGCTGCTGCTCGTGATCGTCGGGATCCTGCTCGTGCTCTCACCGCACGTGCTGATCGACAACGTCCACCTCGGCGTCGCGCCGACCTGGAAAAACTTCCTCGTCGCGATCCCCGTCGGGATGATCGCCTACACGGGCATCGAGACGATCTCGAACATGGCCGAGGAGGCCGCGCGATGAGACCGTCACCGTCCCGCGCGCGATCAAATTCGTCGTGCTCGCCGTGTTCGCGATCTACGCGGCGCTGCCGATGGTCGCGCTCTCGGCGCTGCCCGTTCACCAGCTCGCCAACGGCACGTACGCGACGCTGCTCGGCACCAGCGAGGCCGAAGGCGGGTTCGCCGGCGACCCCGTGCTCGGGATCGTCAAGCACCTGCATCTCGGCGCGCTGCAGTCCGCCGGCGAGATCTACGTCGGCCTGCTCGCCGCGACGATCCTGTTCATCGCCGCCAACGCCGGGCATCATCGGCGCCTCGCGGCTGGTCTACTCGATGGGCCTGCACCGGCAGGTCCCCGACCGGCTCAGCCGCCTGCACCCGCGCTTCAGCACGCCGTGGATCGGGATCCTGCTGTTCGGCGGCGATCGCCTGCCTGACGATCATCCCCGGCCAGGCCGAATTCCTCGGCAACATGTACGCGTTCGGCGCGATGCTGTCGTTCACGATCGCGCACGCGTCGGTGATCCGGCTGCGCATCAAGCAGCCCGACCGCAAGCGGCCCTATCGCGGGCCGGGGACGCTGCGCATCGCCGGACGCGAGCTGCCGCTGTTCGCGGTGCTCGGCGGGATCGGCACCGGCCTCGCGTTCGTGATCGTCACGGTCCTGCACCTGGTCGTCGCCGTCGCCGGCGTGTTCTGGCTGTCGCTCGGGATGCTGCTCTACGTCGTCTACCGCCGCCAGCACGGGCTCGACCTGCGCACGACGACGCTCGCGCCGCGCCACGAGCGCCCGCCGGACTTCGAGGAGCTCGAGTACCGGACCGCGCTCGTGCCGATCTTCGGCGACGACGTCAGCGCGGCGGCGCTCGCCGAGCCGCGGCGAAGCTGATCGGCGAGGAGGGCGTCGTGTACGCGGTGTTCGTGCTGCCGGTGCCGAGCCAGCTGTCGCTCGAGGCGGGCCTCGAGGAGGAGGAGGCACACGGGCGCTCGGTGCTCGAGAGCGCGCGGATCCAGGCGCGGCGCGCGCGGGATCAAGATCCGCACCGGTCTGATCCGCACGCGCAACCCCGGCTCGGCGCTCGTCGAGGAAGCCGAACGCGTCGACTGCGGACGTGATCTACTGGTCGACGCTGCACGCGCCCGCGGGCGAGCAGCGGATCGGGCCGACCGCCGACCTATCTGCTCAGCAAGCGGCCCTGCCGCGTGATCATCGAGACCGAGAATCGCCCCAGCACGCGCGAAGGAGCGCGTGCCGACGCCTGCATGACCGCTCGCGAGCGCCGGGCAACGGCGCCGCGATGCACGATCATGTCTGCTGGATGACCTCCGCGGTGCTCATCCCCGCTGCTGCTGAAGTCGCGAACGCCCCTCGCGCGCGGCAGGGCGTGCTCGCCGTGCTCCTCAGCGTCGGCATCGCAACCGCGGTGATCTACCCGCTCAAGCAGGTCGACGCCGGTGCTGTCGCTCGGCGTCCTGTACGTGCTCGCGGTGGTCGTCGTATCGACGTTCTGGGGTCTCGTGTTCGGCGTCTGCACGAGCGTCCTCAGCGCCGCCGCGTTCAACTTCTTTCACCTCCCGCCCGGTGGGCGCTTCACCCTCGCCGACGAAAGCGACTGGGTCGCGCTGCTCGCGTTCGTCGTAGTCGCGATCGCCACCGGGCTCGTCGCCGAGCTCGCCCGGGCGCGCAGCCGCGAGGCTCGAGCTCGCGCCGCCAGGAGGCCGATCTCGCGGCCGAGATGGCGCAGCTGCTGCTCGGCAGCGCGCAGCTCGAGGAGGCGCTCGCGGCTCGCCTCCGAGACGCCTGGCCGAGGCGATCGGCGCGCGCTCGGCGAGCATCTAGCTGCGAACCACACCAACGATGAGCGCGGCGCACTCGTGTTCGCGCTGCACAGCGGCGGGGCGGCCGATCGGCGCGCTGACTGCTGCCCGGCACGCTCTCCGGCGCCGAGCGCGACGCGCATCGCCGAGCGCGTGGTCCCGCGCGCTCGAGTCGATCCTCGCGCGCCGCGCTGCACCGCGCCGAGCTGCAGGCCGAGGTCGTCGAGACCGCCGCGCTGCGCCGCAGCGACGAGCTCAAGACGGCCGTGCTGCGCTCCGTCTCGCATGATCTGCGCACGCCGCTGACGCGCGATCCTGATGGCGGCCACGGCGCTGGACGCCGAGCATCCAACGCGCGAGAACGTCGGCGACGTGCGCGAGCAGGTGCTCGACGCCGGGACCCGGCTGTGGCGGCTGATCGAGAAGCTGCTCGACCTGTCGGTGCTGCAGGCCGGGCGCGCCGAGCCGCGCTCGGTGTGGTATTCGATCGATGAGGTGCTGCAGGAGGCGATCGAGCATGCCAGCGGCGACGCGGTCGTGTTCAAGCTCTCGGTCGAACCGGAGCATGCCGCTCCTGCAGGGCGACCCCGCGCAGCTCGAGCGGGCGTTCGCGAACGTGCTCGAGAACGCCGCGCGCTACTGCGCGCGAGCGCCCGGTGTCGGTGCGAGCGCGCAACGTCCGCGACCGCATCCGCGTGCTCGTCGTCGACCAGGGCCCGGGGATCCCGCCCGGCGAGCACGAGCGCATCTTCCTGCCGTTCTACCGCGCACCCGGCGCCTCCGCCGGGCATCCCGGCTCGGGCCTCGGCCTCGCGATCACACAAGGGCTTTCTCGAGCTCAACGGCGGGCGCATCAGCGTCGAGTCGCTGCCCGGGCCAGGGCACGAGCTTCCTGGTCGAGTTCCCGCTCGCCGCGCAGGAGTCGATGCCGCTCGGGGCCAGCTGGCGATCTGCGGCGCTCGGCGAGATGACGGCGCAGGAGCGGATCCTCGTCTGCGACGACGACCCGCAGATCCGCCGCGCGCTCGGCCTGATCCTGCGCGACGCCGGCTACGAGGTGCTGATCGCCGCGACCGGCGAGGAGGCGCTCGACGTCGCCGCGCGTATCCGGCCCGCACCTGGCGATCGTCGATCTGCTGCTGCCCGACCTGCACGGGATCGAGGTCTGCCGGCGCCTGCGCGAGTGGAGCGACGATGCCGATCCTCGTGCTCTCGGCGATCGACGAGGAGCAGAGCAAGATCGACGCGCTGCACGACGGCGCCGATGACTACGTCACCAAGCCGTTCGGCCCCGGCGAGCTCGTCGCCCGCGTCAAGGCCGCGCTGCGCCGCGCCGGGCGCGAGGAGGTCGAGCCGCGCGTCGAGGTCGACGGGCTCGTCGTCGATCTCGCCGCCCACGCCGTCGGCGTCGACGGCGATCGAGGTGCACCTGACGCCGATCGAGTTCTCGCTGCTGCGCGTGCTCGTGCTCAACCGCGGCCTGCTGATGACCCACCGCCAGCTGCTGACCGAGGTCTGGGGGCCGCAGTACGCCGACGCGACCCCGGTGCTGCGCACGCACATCGCCAACCTGCGCAGCAAGCTGCAGGTCGGCGAGCGCGAGCGGCGCCTGATCCGCACCGACTCCGGCATCGGCTACCGCTTCAGCGCCTGACGTCGGCGGCGCAGCCCGCGCGCCCGCGGACGCTCGCGGCCGCATGGCGCCCTCGATCTTTTCAAAATCTGCATGTCTGCGCCGCAGATTCTTGATGCGAGCTTGACGGGTCGGACCTAGCCTGAAGCGTGGAGATCCTCGCCGTCCGGCCCGTCGCGGCTCCAGCGGCGTGCGCTAGATGGCGCGCCTCTCAGAGCGCGGCCTGCGCAAGTCGGTCGGCACGTCCGGGATGTTCGCGACGGCCTACGGCAACGTCGGCTCCTCGATCTACTACGCCCTCGGGCTCGTCGCCGCGCACGCGCTCGGGCTGACGCCGCTCGTCTTCCTGTTCGCCGGCGGGCTGTTCGCGCTGACCGCCAAAACGTACGCCGAGGGCGCTTCGATGTTCCCCGAAGCGGGCGGCTCCTCCTCGTTCGCGCGCCACGCCTTCAACGACGTCGTCTCGTTCTTCGCCGGCTGGGCGCTGAGCCTCGACTACATCCTCACGATCGCGATCTCCGCGTTCTTCGTGCCGCACTACCTCAGCGCGTTCCCCGGCCTCGGCGCGCTCAAGCACAACCCCGACGACATCTTCGGCGGGCTGATCGTCGTCGGCCTGCTCGCGTGGCTGAACATCCGCGGGCTCGGCGAGTCGGCGAAGCTCAACATCGTCCTCGCGCTGCTCGACCTCTGCACGCAGATCCTGCTCGCGGTGCGTCGGCTTCGTGCTCGTGCTCAACCCGCACGCTGCTGGTCCACCAGGTGCACCTCGGCACGGTGCCGACGTGGAGAGAACTGATCTTCGCGCTGTCGCTGGCGATGCTCGCCTACACAGGCATCGAGACGGTCGCGAACATGGCCGAGGAGTCCAAGGATCCCGGGCAGGCAGGTGCCGAAGGCCGTCAACCTCGTCGTGCTCGCGGTGCTCGGCGTGTACGCCGGCATCTCCGTCGTCGCGCTGTCGGCGCTGCCGGTGCTGCACCACGGCGTCGGCTACAGCGACGAGCTCAAACAGTCCTTCTCCAAACCCGGATACGCGACCGCGCTCGGCGGCTTCTTCGAAAACGACCCGATGCTCGGGCGTCGTCGAACACCTCGGCCTGCACGGCACCGTCCTGAAACTCTCCAGGTACTACCTCGGCCTGCTCGCGGCCACGATCCTGTTCATCGCGACGAACGCAGGCATGATCGGGATCTCGCGGCTGTCGTGGTCGCTGTCCGAGCACCGCCAGCTGCCGCAGCTGTTCTCACGGCTGCACTCCAAATACCGCACGCCGTGGTTCACGCTGATCTTCTTCTCGATGCTCGCGAGCACGCTGATCATCTACGGCAACACCGAAGTGCTCGGCAACCTCTACTCGTTCGGCGCGATGCTCTCGTTCACGACCGCGCACGCCGCGATCGTCAGGCTGCGCGTCAGCGACCCCGACCGCGAGCGCCCGTACCGCAGCCCCTGGGGGCGTGCGCATCAAAGGATCGGTGATCCCGATGGCAGCGGTGATCGGCGGCATCGGCACGGCCGGTGCGTGGGTCGCGGTGACCGTGCTGCACACCGAGGCCCGCTACGTCGGCATCCCCTGGATGGTGATCGGGATGGCCGGCTACTTCTACTACCGCCATCGCCTGGGCCTCGATCCGCGCAAGTCCTACCGGCTGCCGCGCGCCGAGCGTCCGGCCGACTTCGAGGAGCTGGAGTACAAGACCGCGCTCGTGCCGATCTTCGGCGACGACGTCAGCGCCTCGGCGCTGCAGCAGCGCCGCGCAAGCTGATCGGCGAGGAAGGGGTCGTCTACGCGGTGTTCGTGCTGCCGGTACCGAGCCAGCTGTCGCTCGAGGCGGGCCTCGAGGAGGAGGAGGCACACGGGCGCTCGGTGCTCGAGAGCGCGCGCATCCAGGCGCGGCGCGCGCGGGATCAAGATCCGCACCGGTCTGATCCGCACGCGCAACCCCGGCTCCGCGCTCGTCGAGGAAGCCGAACGCGTCAACTCGGATGTGATCTATTGGTCGACGCTCCACGCGCCCGCGGGCGAGCAGCGGATCGGGCCGACCGCCGCCTACCTGCTCAGCAAGCGGCCCTGCCGCGTGATCATCGAGACCGACAATCGCCCCGCCGACGTGCGCGCCGGCGTCGGCGCGCCGGCCTGAGCAGCGCGGCGCGGGCGCGGCTCCCGTTCACGCGGCAAGCGCCGCGCGCAGCGCCTGCTCGAGCTGCGGGCGGCGGAACTCGTAGCCGAGCACGAGCGCCTTGGCGGGCACGACGCGGGCGCCCGCCGGTGACGATCTCGGCCATCTCGCCATAGAGCAGGCGCAGCGCGAAGCCCGGGACCGGCAGCAGCGCCGGGCGGGCGAGCACTGCGCCGAGCACGCTTTGAGAACTCGCGGTTGCTGACCGGCGCCGGCGCCGTCGCATTGACCGCGCCGCTCCAGCGCTCGATCGGCCTGAGCGCGCGAGCATCAGCCCGATCAGGTCATCGACGTGCAGCCACGAGATGTACTGGGCGCCGCCGGCGACCGGGCCGCCGAGGCCGAGCCGGAACGGCGGCAGCATCTTCGCGAGCGCGCCGCCGCTCGCGTCGAGCACGACGCCGGTGCGCACCTGTACCACGCGCACGCCGAACTCGCCCGCGCGCGCCGCCTCGCGCTCCCAGTCGACGCAGACGCGCGCGAGGAAGTCACGGCCCGCGGGAGCGTCCTCGTCGAGCGGCTCCTCGCCGTGCGCGCCGTAGTAGCCGATCGCCGAGGAGCTGATCAGCGTGCGCGGGCGCCGCGCGGGGTCGGCGACCGCCCCGATCCCGTCAACCAGGTTGCGCGTGCCGAGCACGCGGCTGTCGCGGATCGCGCGCTTGGCGCTCGCGCTCCAGCGCTGCGCGACCGGCGCGCCGGCGAGATGGAAGATCGCCTCGCGCCCGGCGAGCGCCGCCGCCGGCGCCGGTTCGCGCTCGAGCTCCCAGCTGAGCACCTCGACGTCGCCGAGCTTCGCGCGGGCGCGCTCGGGATCGCGGCTCAGCACCGTCACCTCGCTCCCCTGGTCCTTCAGCGCGCGCAGCAGCGACGGGCCGATCAGGCCGGTCGCTCCGGTGAGCGTCACGCGCGGTGCGCTCATGCGCTCAGCGCCTCATGTGCGCCCGTCGGCGGGTTCCCGTCATCGTGTCGCCGGAGGCGAAGCCGACCTTCTGGCCGGCGCGTGCGGTGCCCGCGCTGCGCGCCTGCTCGGCGACCGCGGCCGCGACCGCCGGGGCGACGTCGCGGTTGAAGACCGAGGGGATGATGTAGTCCTCGCGCAGCTCGCTGTCGTCGACGATCGCTGCGATCGCGTGCGCGGCCGCCATCTTCATCTCCTCGGTGATCGCCGGCGCGCGCACGTCGAGCGCGCCGCGGAAGATGCCGGGGAAGCAGAGGACGTTGTTGATCTGGTTCGGGTAGTCAGAGCGCCCGGTCGCCATGATGCGCACGTGCGGCGCGGCCTCCTCGGGGTTGACCTCCGGGTTCGGGTTGGCCATCGCGAACACCATCGCGTCCTTGTTCATCCGCGCGAGCGCCTCGGCGGGCATCACGCGCGCGCCGGAGACGCCGATCAGCAGATCCATTCCGTCGATCACGTCCGCCGGCGAGCCCGCGCGGCAGTCGGGGTTGGTGACCTCGGCGAACCAGCGCTTGACCGCGTTCATCGTCCCGTACTGGTAGTCCTCGCGCTGCGCGTGCAGGACGCCGCGCGAGTCCGCGCCGATGATTTTGCTGACGCCCGCCGCCAGCAGGATCTTCGTGACCGCGATTCCGGCCGCGCCGAGGCCGATCACGAGCACGTTCAGCTCGGCCAGCTCGCGGCCGGTCAGCTTGACCGCGTTGAGCAGCGCGGCCATCACGACCACCGCGGTGCCGTGCTGGTCGTCGTGGAACACCGGGATGTCGAGCTGTTCCTGCAGCTGCTCCTCGATTTCAAAGCAGCGCGGCGCCGAGATGTCCTCGAGGTTGATGCCGCCGAACGTCGGCGCGAGCAGCCTGACGGTGCGCACGATCTCGTCGGGGTCGTTCGTTTCCAGGCAGATCGGGAACGCGTCGACGCCGGCGAACTCCTTGAACAGGCAGCACTTGCCCTCCATCACCGGCATCGCCGCGTGTGGTCCGATGTCGCCCATGCCGAGCACCGCCGTGCCGTCGGAGACGACCGCCACGGTGTTGCGCTTGATCGTGTACTGGAAGGCCTTCTCGCGATCGTCGGCGATCGCCTGGCAGACGCGCGCGACCCCCGGCGTGTACACCATCGAGAGGTCATCGCGCGTATGCAGCGGGTTCTTGTTGTGCTGCTCGATCTTGCCGCCGACGTGCAGCATGAACGTGCGGTCGGTGGTATCGATCACCTCCGCGCCCGCGAGCGCGTTGATCGCGCCGATGATCTGCTCCCAGTGCTTGCGCCCGGAGGCGTCGACGACGACGTCGCGCAGGCTGTGGCTGCCAGCCGACTCGACCAGGTCGACCGCCGCGACGATGCCTCCGGCGTCACCGATCGCGCTCGTGACCTGCCCGAGGATGCCCTGGGCGTCGTCGAGCTTGACGCGGATGGTGAGGCGATACTGCGCGCTTGGGGTGGCGCTCACGGGGTAGTGCTCCTAGGTCGTTTGGCGGCACGGGATGTTAGGAGGTATGCGCTGCAAGCACTTGTTCCTGTTTGCGGGGCTCACGCGCACGGCGCCGCGCGCCTCCTCATAGAGTGCGCAGGCGATGGCGGCAAACCCGAACGCCGGTGAGCGGCGTCTGTTCCTGATCGACGGGCCGAGCCTCGTCTACCGTGCGTTCTTCGCGCTGCCCGAGTCGATCGCTACGTCCACCGGAGTGCCCACCAACGCGATCTTCGGCTTCGCGTCGATGCTGGTGAAGATCGTCACCGAGTACGGCGTCTGCCCTACGGTCGTCGCCTGGGACGCCGGCACCTCCGGGCGCACCGAGGTCTACTCCGAGTACAAGGCCCAGCGGCGCTCGCGCCCGGACCTGCTCAAGCAGCAGTGGCCCGCGATGGAACCGCTGGTCGAGGCGTTCGGATACTCCAACGTGAAAATCGACGGCTACGAGGCCGACGACGTGATCGCCTCGCTGACCGAGCAGGCGCTGCGCGCCGATCAGCCCGTCCCCGTGATGATCGTCACCGGCGATCGTGATGCCTTCCAGCTGATCGACCCGGAGGGACTCGTCAAGGTGATGGCGACCGCGCGCGGGATCACCGACACGAAGATCTACGACCGCCAGGCGGTCATCGATCGCTACGGGATCGCGCCAGAGTCGATCCCCGACTTCTACGGTCTCAAGGGCGACACCTCCGACAACATCCCCGGCATCCCCGGCATCGGCGACAAGACCGCCAGCGAGCTGCTTCAGAGCTACGGGACGCTGGAGGATGTGCTCGCGAACATCGACGCGATCAAAGGGGCCAAGCGCAAAGAGAACCTGCTCGCCCATGCCGAGGATGCGCGCATCTCAAAGCAGCTCGCGACCGTCCAGCGCGACGTCGCCGTCGACTTCGACGTCGCCGCCGAGCACGTGCGGGAGCCTGACCGCTCGCGTGTCCGCGAGGTCTTTCGCGAGTACGAGCTGCGCGACCCGCTGCGCCGCCTCGAGGAGGCCCTTGGCGACCCCGACGTCGCCGCGCCCGCGGTGCCCGCGGACGTCAGGCTGAGCGGGCTCGTGCGCGCGGGCACCCCCGGCGACCTCGCCCACCTTGGCGCGGGCGGGCACGGCGATCAGGAGCTAGCGCTCGTCGTGCGCGAGACCGAGACCCCGGAGGGCGAGCTGTTCGCCGAAGGCCCGCCGTGGCGCTTCGCCGCCGCCGTCGCCGCCCGCGCGGGCGGCGACGTGCTCGCTGGCGATTGCGACGGTCCCGAGCAGGTCGTCGCCGCGATCGGTGAGCGCAGCGTTCTCGCGCACGACGCGAAGGCGCTGCGGCTCGTGCCGCCCGGTCTCACCCACGACACGCTGCTCGGCGCGTTCCTGCTCGAGCCCGCCCGACGCCGATTCCCGTTCGCCGAGCTGTGCGAAGAGCGGGGCCTCGCGAGCGACCTCGAGGATCCGCTCGCCGGCGACGCGCTGCTGTTGCTCGCGCTCGCAGCATGGCAGCGCGAGCAGATCGCCGAGCGCGGACTCAAGCTGGTCATGAGCGAGATCGAGTTGCCGCTCGTCGCCGTGCTGCGCGAGATGGAGCTGATCGGTGTGCGCCTGAACCTCGAGCGCCTCGCTGAGATCACGGGGCGCGTACGCGAGGAGCTGCTCGAACTCGAAGCTGCGATCTTCGCGCTCGCCGGGGAGGAGTTCCTGATCTCCTCACCGCAGCAGCTCGGCGAGATCCTGTTCGAGAAGCTCCGTCTGTCGCGCAAGCGCCGCGGCAAGACCGGCTTCTCGACCGACGCGCGAGTGCTGCAGGCGATCCGCGACGAGCACGAGATCATCCCCAAGATCGAGCGCTGGCGCGAGCTCTCGACGCTGGCCAAGACCTATCTGGAGGTGCTCCCGCACCTCGTCGACGAGCGCTCGCGCATCCACACGACATTCCTGCAGGCGGGCGCACAAACCGGGCGTCTCGCGAGCACCAACCCGAATATGCAGAACGTCCCGATCCGCACCCCGATCGGGCGCGAGATCCGCGGCTGCTTCGAGGCCGAGGAGGGCAATGTCCTGATCTCCGCCGACTACTCCCAGATCGAGTTGCGCGTGCTTGCCCACGCCGCCGATGAGCCCGTGCTCAAGGAGATCTTCGTCAACGGCGAAGACGTGCACACCGCGACCGCCTCGCAGGTCTTCGAGGTCGCCCCGGACGCGATCGACGCGGGCATGCGCTCGAAGGCGAAGATGATCAACTACGGAATCGTCTACGGGCTCTCCGACTACGGGCTCGCCGATCGGTTGAACATCCCGCGTGAGGAGGCAAAGGAGTTCATCGACGCCTACCTCGGGCGCTTCGCCCGCGTGGCCGCGTTTATGGCCGAGACGATCGAGCTGGCCAAGGAGCAGCGCTACGTGACGACGCTGTGGGGGCGGCGGCGGCAGATCCCGGAGCTGCAGGCGCGCAACTATCAGGTGCGGACGCTCGGCGAGCGGCTCGCCGTCAACACCGTGATCCAAGGCACCGCCGCCGACATCATCAAGCTCGCGATGGTCCGCACGCACGCCGCGCTCGCCGACTCTGGCCTCGGCACACGCCTGCTGTTGACGATCCACGACGAGCTCCTGTTCGAAGGCGTGCCGGAGGAGTCAGACGCCGCGACGGCGCTCGTTCAGCGCGAGATGTGCGGGGTCTGGGACTACGATCCACCGCTCGCAGTCGACGTCGGGGTCGGGAGCAACTGGTTGGAGGCGAAGTGAGACCGCGAGCCGTGCTACACGGGATCCGTGCTACACTCGCAGCTCAGCCATGGCCAACCTGACACTGACCATTGACGCGGACCTGCTCAAGCGGGCGCGCCTGCGCGCGCTGGAACGGGATACATCGGTGAACGCTCTCGTTCGCGGCTATCTCGAGCGCTTGGCCGGCCCGGTCAGTCAGCGGGACGCGATCGAGAGCTTTCTCGAGCTCGCCAGGCGCAGTGACGCGGGTAGCGGGAGCAGCGGCCGCACGTGGACGCGCGCAGAACTGTATGAGTCCTGACCGGGCGTTCCTCGACACGAACGTCCTCGTCTACGCGGTCGACCACGACAACCGCGCCAAGGCTGAGTGCGCCCGCGAGATCCTCGCGACGGATGAACCCGGGCAACTGGCGATCAGCGCGCAGGTCCTGGGCGAGTTCTATGTCGTCGCCACGGGCAAGCTGCAACGGCCGCTTGATCCGGTCCTCGCCGAGCACGCCGTGGAGTGGCTCGCCTTCCTCGATGTCGTCGCGCTCGACGCTACATCCGTGAGGGCCGCCATCCGCCTTGCTCGCTCCTCGCAGCTCTCGTATTGGGACGCTCTGATCGTCACCGCGGCCGCGGCCGGCCGGTGCGAGCGCATTTTGACCGAGGATCTGAATCACGGACAGGTCATCGCCGGTGTACGCGTGGAGAATCCCTTCCGCGACCTTCCGCGCTAGCGCCCAAGCGCCTCGCGGAAGCCGCTGCGCCAGCTGCTGATCTGCGGCTGCCAGCCGAGCTCGCGCTTGGCGCGCTCGTTCGAGGCGCCCTGCGCCGCCGTCATCACCATCACCCCGTAGCTGCCGGCGAGCGGGCGTGCGATCAGCGCCGGCACGCGCCGTGGCTTGTTCGCGCCGAGCGCCGCGGCGAGCGCCGGGATCCACTCCGACGCGCGCGCGGGCTCGTCGTCGACGACGTTGTAGACGCCCGCCCGCTCGCTCGCGAGCGCCGCCACGGTCGCGCCCGCAGCATCGTCGATGTGGATGAACGACCACACCCCACCGCCGGCGCCGACGATCGGCAGCCGCCGCCGGGCGACGTCGGTTCCGATCGCCCCATCGGGCGCGATCGAGGTGCCCGGGCCGTAGAAGTAGCCGTAGCGCAGCACCTGTCCGTCCGCGCCGAGGACCGTCCGCTCGAGCTCCGCGAGCGCCGCCGCCGAGCGCCGGAACTGCGCCGGTGGATCCATGTTCAGCGGGTCCTGCTCGCCGTGCACGGTGCCAGGCGGGCCGGGCGCGTAGGCGAAGGCGACGCTCTGCGCGATGATTCGCCGCACGCCCGCCGCCTGCGCGGCCGCCACGAGGTGGCGCGTGCCCTCCGTGCGCAGGCGGTCGGTCGCGGCGAGGTCGCGCAGCACCTTGCGCGGATCGAGCCGCGGCGGAATCGCGGTCAGCTGGTGCACGACCGCCTCGGCGCGCGCGGCGGCAACCGCGCTCATCACCGCGCCCGCGTCGAGCGCGTCGGCGATGACCGCTTCGGCGCCCGCGCTGCGCAGCCGCTCGGCCCGCTCCAGCGAGCGCGTCATCGCGGTGACCTCGTGCCCGGCCGCGAGCAGCTGCGGCACGAGCGGACGCCCGATCGCGCCGCTCGCGCCGGCAGAAGACCCTCATGCCACCTGCGCGACCGCGTCGGCCGCCACAGCCGCGGGCTCCGGCCGCGCGCACACCATCCCCTCGCTGAAGCCCGCCGGGGTCATGTCGAACGCGCTGTTGAAGCGGGCGCGCATGTTCTCGAGCGCGATCACGTTCGTCAGCTCGACCAGCTGGCGCTCGCCGAAATGCTCGCGCATCGCCGCGAACAGCTCGTCGCTGACGGTCGTGGGCGTGCGGCTGATCGCGCTCGCATAGTCGAGCACGAGCCGCTCGAGCGCGGTGAACTCGTCGCTGTCGCGGTAGCTGGGAAGCGCCAGCAGCTGCGCCTCGGTGATGCCGTTCTCACGCGCGATCGAGGACGCGATGTCGCAGCAGAACTCGCAGTTGACGACCGCCGCCGCCTTCGTCTCGGCGAGCACCTTCAGGCGCTCGTCGACCTCGTGCTGGTGCGCGGTCGCCTGCTCGAACATGCCGTAGCCGAACAGCAGGCGCGGCGCGTGCGCGTAGACGCCGATCGGGGCGACATCGCGCCCGAGCTCGCGCCGCGAGAGCCGGAAGGCGAGGCGCACGAACGGGTTCCTCGTCGCGCTCGCGGTCACTTCTTCGATGCGGGTCATCGCTGGGCCTCCAGGGGTTGTTGGGACTCGCGCGTCAGCCATACGAGGGCGAGGGTCGCGAGCGTGAGGGATATGAAGTCGGCCGGGCCGAGCCACTGCGGGTGGGCGGCGCCGATGTCGGCGAGATGGTTGAGCGCGTGCAGGCCCGACTGCAGCGCCGCCAGGAACAGGATCGGCGTGCGCCAGGCGACCTGCCGGTCGGCGATCAGCAGCGCCACGCCGGTCGCCGCGTAGAACGTCGCGACGTCGCGCAGGTAGTGGTTGTTCTGCGCTCCGAACGGCCCGACGTCCGTGAAGAACACGTGCGGCACGAGCACCATCAGCGCGGCGATCGCGAGGTTGAAGACGGCGAACACGATCAGCCCTGCGCGGACGGTTGACATGGCAGATACTCTAGCCAATGGTGGTTCCCAAATAGCGACCAATTCAGATACAAAATCGGGTACCAGTTATGGCCCGGAGCTGCTCATCGCGCTACGCGGCGGACGGCGGCGCGCGCAGCTCGAGGACCGCCTCCGCGAGATCGTCCGCAGCGGCGCGCTGCCCTCAGGCGCGCGCCTGCCGTCCTCGCGCGCGCTTGCCGACGACCTCGAGGTCTCGCGCCGCCTCGTCGTCGAGGCCTACGCGCAGCTGCTCGCCGAGGGCTACCTCGTCTCCCACCGCGGCTCCGGTACGTTCGTCGCCTCGACCGCCGGCGTCGCCGACGGCATCGCCGCCGAGCCGCCGCCGCGCGCGCTGCAGTTCGACTTCTTCCCAGGCGTCCCCGACCTCGCATCGTTTCCGCGCGCGCTGTGGTCGGGCGCCCTGCGCGACGTGCTGCGCACGGCGCCCGCGAGCGCGTTCGCCTATCCCGATGGGCGCGGCGCGCTGGAGCTGCGCGCCGCGCTGAGCGCATATCTGCGGCGGGTGCGCGGCGTCGTCGTAGAGCCCGACTCGATCGTCATCTGCGCTGGCGCCACGCACGGCCTCGCGCTGCTCGCGCGCACCCTCCACCGCGGCGGCACGACGACGATCGCCGTCGAGGATCCCGGCCTGCCGGCCCACCGCGCGGTGTTCGCCTACGCGGGCCTCGACGTACAGGGCGCGCCCGTCGACGAAGACGGCGTCGATCTGGCCGCGGTCGGCGCGCCGGTCGTGTTGACGACGCCGGCGCACCAATGCCCGACGGGCGTCGCGCTCGCGCCGGCTCGCCGCGGCGAGCTGATCGCGTGGGCGCGCGCGGGCGGGCTCGTGATCGAGGACGACTACGACGCCGAGTTCCGCTACGACCGCGCGCCGCTCGCCGCGCTGCAGGGCCTCGCGCCCGATCGCGTCGTCTATCTCGGCACCGCCTCGAAGACGCTCGCGCCCGGCCTGCGCCTCGGCTGGCTGGTGCTGCCTGCCGCGCTGATCGACGGGGTGCTCGAGGCGAAGATGCTCGACGGCTTCGGCAACTCGACGATCGAGCAGCTCGCGCTCGCGCGGCTGCTCGAGAACGCCGCCTACGACCGCCACCTGCGCAAGGCCAGGCGGCGCAACCGCGGCCGTCGCGACGCGCTCGTCGCGGCCGTCGCCGAGCTGCTTCCCGGTGCGCGCGTGAGCGGCATCTCGGCCGGGCTGCACGCGCTCGTCCACCTGCCGCGGCCGGTCGACGCGATCGCGCTGCTGCGCGCCGCCGCGCGCGCCTCGCTGGGCGTCTACCCGCTGAGCATGCATCTGATCGAGCCGACCGCCGAGACCGGCGCGCTCGTGCTCGGCTACGCCAACCTCGCCGAGGCGGCGATCGAGGAGGGCGTCCGCCGGCTCGCAGCGGTCCTTGACGAGCTACCGGGAGGAACGCCATGAGCGATCACATCCAGGCGGGCGCCGCCGCCGGGCACGCGCGGCGCGGCGTGCGCGCGGTCGCCGGGCGGCGCCTGCCCGCCGCGCTGCCGATGGCGCGGCTGGCGGCGCGCACCGCGCCGCCCGAGCTGTGCCGCATCGCCGAGCAGCCGCGCCGCGGCTCGGTCGAGCAGGTCTGTGCGTGCAAGCGGACGCTGCTCGTCACCTATCGCCGCGACGGCACGCCGGTGCCGACGCCGGTGTGGGCCGCGTGCGCGCACGGCCTGCTGTACGTGCGCTCCGAGCGCGGCTCCGGCAAGGTCAAGCGCCTGCACAACGACGCGCGCCTGCTGATCGCCCCGTGCACCGTGCGCGGCAAGCCGCTCGGCGCCCCGCTGGAGGCCCACGCGAGGGTGCTCGGGGCGGCCGGCGAGGCGATCGCCGAGCACGCGCTCGCGGCCCGCTACGGGCTCGGGCGCGCCGTCTTCGAGCGCACGATGGACGTGCTGCGAATCGACATGTGCTACCTCGAGATCACGCCCGGCGATTGGGCCTAGGGCGCCTCACGCAGCGACGCCCGCGCGCGCCGCGGGCGGGCGCGCCGGTGCGCCCGCGCCGACGAACGAGGGCGGTGCGATTCCGAGGTAGTGCCTGAAGATCCACTCCGACAGGTGCCTGCTCTCCATGCTCGCGACGACCGCCGTCATCGCCCGGCTCGGCGTCAGCCGGCCGAGAATCCGCTGGGCGTTCAGCAGCCAGCGAAATTTGCGCGCATGCGCGGCCGAGAACGCGCCGTAGGACGCGAGCGCCTGCTCGCGCGTGCGGCCGCCATCGAGCACCGCGCGCAGCTCGCGCCCGCAGGCGAGGCCGAAGTACAGCGCCGTGCGAATGCCCTCGGCGGTCAACGGCAGGCAGTGCCCGGCGGAATCGCCGGCGAAGAACACGCTGTCCTCGACCGCGCTGCGCAGCTTGTGCGGGATCCAGTTGCCCTGGTAGCCGAGCGTGCCGACGTCGAGCTCCGCGGCGAGGCGCACGGTCGGCTCCTTGACGTGGTGCTCGGGCCAGAACGAGCCGACGCCGACACGGACCTCATCGCCGGCCGGGAAGCTCCAGCCGTAGCCCGCGCGGATGTAGCGGGCGTCGATCCACAGCTCCATCTCCTCGCCGCTTCCCGGCGGGTGCACCTCGAGGCCGCGCGAGAGCCGCGCGTTCGGCGGCTGGATCGGCGGGGCGCAGGAGAGCACCCGCCGCCAGCCGAGCCCGTCGACGATCAGCGGCGCGCGCAGCTCGCCGCGGTCGCTGTGCACGGTCAGGCCGCTGCGGCCGGTGATCGTCGCCGTCTCGAACTCGAGCTCCGGAGACTGCGCCTGCTCCCACAACAGCGCGCACAGCTCGCGGTAGTCGAACATCGAGAACGCCCACGGCAGCTTCCAGCGCGAGTCGCGCCAGCGCGTGTGCACGAGCAGCTCGTCGAAGTGCTGGCGCGCCGAGCTCATCAGCTCGAGCGCTTCCATCCAGCTCCTCGGCATCGCGCAGGCCGACGTCTGGCGCTCACCGATCTCATAGCGATCGACGACCAGCACGCGCGCGCCGCTGCCGGCGAGCTCGCGGGCGACGGCCAGGCCCGCGAAGCTCGCGCCGCAGACAAGCACGTCGCAGTCGCGATTCAAGGGGGTTCGCTCCGCGCCCCGCTTCGTCGCTCGGACAGGCATCTGACGTCCAATGATACGGCTGCGCTACGCTTCGCCCTCGTGCAAACCGTGATGGAGAACCCTCAAGCCCGAGTTGTCGACGGGTCGAATGGCCTGCTGCTCGAAATTGACGGGCAGATCGTCCCCAACTACGACGCGACCTTCCGGCCGATCGAGGAGGGCGAGGTCGTCACCGGCCACGTCGTCCGCATCGACAAGGACGAGGTGCTCGTAGACATCGGCTACAAGTCCGAGGGAGTCATCCCGGCGAACGAGCTGTCGATCCGCAAGTCGGTCGATCCGAACGAGGAGGTCCACCTCGGCGAGGAGGTCGACGCGATCGTCATGACGAAGGAGGATCAGGACGGCCGCCTGATCATGTCCAAGAAGCGCGCGCGCTTCGAGAAGGCCTGGCGCCGGATCGAAACGGCCGCCGAGTCCGGCGAGCCGGTCGAGGGAACGGTCATCGAGGTCGTCAAGGGCGGCCTGATCATCGACCTCGGCGTGCGCGGCTTCCTGCCCGCGTCGCTCGTCGACATCCGCCGCGTACCGAACCTCGACGAATACATGGGCACGAAGATCGAGACCAAGGTGATCGAGCTCAACCGCTCACGCAACAACGTCGTCCTCTCCCGCCGCGCGGTGATCGAGGAGGAGCGCAAGGAGGTCCGCCAGCAGATCCTCGACCGCCTGCAGCCCGGGCTCGTCGTCGAAGGGCAGATCTCGAACATCGTCGACTTCGGCGCGTTCGTCGACCTCGACGGCATCGACGGCCTGATCCACATCTCCGAGCTGTCGTGGTCACACGTCAACCACCCCAGCGAGATCCTCAACATCGGCGACACCGTCAAGGTCAAGGTGCTCGACATCGATCGCGACCGCCAGCGCATCTCGCTCGGTCTCAAGCAGACCCAGGAGGACCCGTGGCAGCGCATCGTCGACACGTACAACGTCGCCGATGAGCTCGAGGGCAAGGTCACGAAGGTCGTCACGTTCGGCGCGTTCGTCGAGATCCTCGACGGCGTCGAGGGCCTCGTGCACATCTCCGAGCTCGCGCCGCACCACGTCGAGAGCCCGCGCGAGATCGTCCACCCGGGCGATGAGATCCGCGTCAAGATCCTCGAGATCGACTCCGAGCGCCGGCGCCTGTCGCTGTCGGCCAAGCGCGTCGAGGACCAGATCCTTCCCGTCTCGCGCCCCGGCGAACCCGAGGGCGGCGCGCCCGCCGCCGAGGACACCGCCGAAGCCGACGCCGGCGACGGCGACGGCGCGCCTGCCGCGGCCGCCGTCGCGGAGGCGCCGGAGGCGGCCGCAGCCGAGGTTCCCGAGGCAGTGGCGCCCGCCGCGGCCGAGCAGCCGGCGCCCGGGGCGACCGCCGCGGCATCCGAGGCCGTCGTCGAGGCGCCCGCCGAGACGGCCGCCGAGGACGCGCCGGCCGCCGCCGCGGAGGAGCAGCCCGCCGCCGAGGTGGACGCGGCCGCGAGCAACGAGTCGGCCGAGCCCGAGGCTCCCGCCGATCCCGCGCCGCAGGCCTGACCGGGGCCGAGCGGCAATCGCGGTGCGCGCGACGGTGCCCTTCGTCGGCCTGACCGGCGGCCTCGGAGCGGGGAAGTCGACGGCGCTCGCCGCGCTCGCAAGACTCGGCGCCGAGGTGATCTCAAGCGACGCGGTCGTACATCAGCTGTATGAGGGCGCCGAGTTGCGCGCGGCGGTCGTCGCGCGCTTCGGGGAGGAGGTCGCGCCGGGAGGCGTCGTCGACCGCGCCGCCGTCGCGCGCCACGCGTTCACCGGCGCCGAGGAGCGGGCCTGGCTGGAGGCGACGATCTGGCCGCTCGTCGGCGCGCATGTCGCCGCCTGGCTCGAGCGCGTGCGGGCGCAGAACCCGCCGCCGCGAGCAGCGGTCGTCGAGGTGCCGCTGCTGTTCGAGGCGGGGCTCGGCGAGCTGTATGACGCGACGATCGCCGTCGTCTCCGAGGAGGAGGTGCGCGCGCGGCGGGCCGCCGAGCGCGGCCACGAGCTCGTCGACGAGCGCGCCGCGCGCCAGCTCTCACAGCAGGAGAAGGCGCAGCGCGCGACGTTCGTCGTCAGCAACGACGGCAGCGTCGCCGAGCTCGAACGCGCACTGTCGGTCGTGCTTGGCAAGCTAGGTGGATGAGCCGGCCGAATCTCGTCGTGTTTGTCGTCGTCGCCGTCGCGCTCGCCGGCGGCGCCGTCGTGCTGTCCTCGCTGCACCACGCCGAAGACAACCTCGCACTGCCATTGCAGGACACCGCGATCATCCGCGAACAGGCCGGCGCGAAGCACCTCGATCCGGCGCTGATCGCCGCGGTCATCTACGCCGAGAGCAAATTCGAACCGCGGCCCTCCTCAGCCGGGGCGCAGGGGCTGATGCAGATCCTGCCCGCGACCGCCTACTACCTCGCGAAGCTCTCCGGCGGGCACACGTTCACCGCCGGCGATCTCGCAACCCCGCAGATCAACGTCGCCTACGGCAGCTACTACCTGCGCTACCTGCTCGATCACTACCACGGCGATGAGATGCTCGCGGTCGCCGCCTACAACGGCGGGCTCGCCAACGTCGATCGCTGGCAGGAACACGCCGAGGCCGAAGGCCACGCGCTGACGGTCGAGGAGATCCCGTTTCCCGAGACGCGCGAATACGTCCAGCGGGTGCTGCAGGCCCAGCGCGAATACCGCGCCACGTACGGGCGCGAACTCGGGCTCGGGTGAACGGCGGCGGCTGACGGAGCGGCTAGGCTGGGTCGAGCTACCGCGCATGCCCGACTTCAAGCTCGATTCCGTCTTCACGCCGACCGCCGACCAGCCGCACGCGATCGCTGCGCTGTCGGACGGGCTGCGCGCGGGCGAGCGCTTCCAGACGCTGCTCGGGGCGACCGGCACCGGCAAGACGATGGCGATGGCGGGGGTGATCGAGGCGGTGCAGCGCCCGGCGCTCGTGATCGCGCACAACAAGACGCTCGCCGCGCAGCTGTGCAACGAGTTCCGCACGTTCTTCCCGGACAACGCGGTCGAGTACTTCGTCTCCTACTACGACTATTACCAGCCCGAGGCGTACGTCCCGAGCCGCGACCTGTACATCGAGAAGGACTCCGCGATCAACCAGGAGGTCGATCGGCTGCGCCACGCGGCGACGGCGGCGGTGTTCGCGCGCAGGGACGTGATCGTCGTCGCCTCGGTGTCATGCATCTACGGCCTCGGGTCGCCGCAGACGTATGAGATGAACATGCAGATCCTCAAGCGCGGCGAGGAGGTCGACCGCGACCAGCTGCTGCGCAAACTCGTCTCGATCCAGTACACGCGCAACGATGCGGTGCTCTCGCGGGGCACGTTCCGCGTGCGCGGCGAGACGCTCGAGGTGTTCCCCGCGTACGCCGAGAGCGCATTCCGCGCGACGATGTTCGGCGATGAAATCGAACGCCTGCAGCACTTCGACCCGCTCACCGGCGAGCTGATCGCGGACGACCTCGAGCACGTCGCGATCTGGCCGGCGACGCACTACAACGTCAAGGAGGGCACGATCGAGGCGGGCGTCGAAGAGATCGGCCGCGAGCTGAACGAGCGCTGCGCGGAGCTCGAGCGCGAAGGCAAGCAGCTCGAGTCCCACCGCCTGCGCCAGCGCACGCAGTACGACATGGAGATGCTGCGCGAGGTCGGCTTCTGCTCGGGCATCGAGAACTACTCGCGGATCCTCGACGGGCGCAGGCCGGGCGACCGGCCGTACTGCCTGATCGACTACTTCCCGAAGGACTTCATCTGCCTGATCGACGAGTCCCACCAGACCGTCCCGCAGATCGGCGGCATGTTCGAGGGCGACCGCTCGCGCAAGCGCACGCTCGTCGACTACGGCTTCCGTCTGCCGAGCGCGATGGACAACCGCCCGCAGACGTTCGCGGAGTTCCTCTCGATCACCCCGCAGCTGCTGTTCGTCTCGGCGACGCCGGGCGAATACGAGCGCACGCAGTCGACGCAGATCGTCGAGCAGATCGTGCGCCCGACGGGGATCGTCGACCCGGTCGTCGAGGTGCGCGAGACGAAGAACCAGATCGATGACCTGATGAACGAGGTGCGCGTGCGCGTCGAACGCAACGAGCGCGTGCTCGTGACGACGCTGACGAAGAAGATGAGCGAGGACCTCTCCCAGTACCTGCTCGAGATGGGCTTCAAGACGCGCTACCTGCATTCCGAGATCGACACGCTCGAACGGATCCAGATCATCCGAGACCTGCGCCTGGGGGAGTACGACGTGCTCGTCGGCGTCAACCTGCTGCGCGAGGGCCTCGACCTGCCGGAGGTCTCGCTGGTGGCGATCCTCGACGCCGACAAGGAGGGCTTCCTGCGCGGTGAGACCTCGCTGATCCAGACGATCGGCCGCGCCGCGCGCAACGTCGACGGGACCGTCCTGATGTATGCCGACAAGGAGACGCGCGCGATGCGCGCGGCGATCTCCGAGACCGACCGCCGGCGCGAGATCCAGCTCGCCTACAACGAGCAGCACGGGATCACGGCGGCGACGATCGTCAAGGGGATCTCCGACATCGCCGAGTTCCTGCAGGCCGAGTCGAAGGTGCCGCGCGGGCGCAAACGGCGCACCGCCAAGCGCGGCGCAGGCAAGGAGATGCCGCGCCACGAGCTCGAGCGGATGCTCGTCGAGCTCGAGGAGGAGATGATCGCGGCGGCCGACGATCTGCGCTTCGAGTACGCCGCGCAGCTGCGCGACGAGCTGCGCGAGCTGCGGCGCGACCTCCAGGAGATCCGCGCGGAAGAGGCTCCAGACAGCGGAACTTCGGCTAGAGACGCCCCGACCGGCGACATCGCCTAGGATGCCAGCCGTGGATCTCGACCGACAGGCAGTCGAACGCAAGGATTTCCCGATCGGCCGCCGGGGATACGACCCTTCCGCCGTCGATGCGCACCTGCGAGCGCTCGCGGCCGAGTTCGAGGAACTGCAGCGCGCGGCGGTCACCGGCGGCGCCGACATCTCGCTCGCCTCGACCGCCGGCAGCCAGGTGCAGAGCATCCTCGAGGCCGCCGAGACGGCCGCCGCGGAAATCGAGCGCCATGCGCTGGAAAGCGCCCGCCAGGTCCGCGAGGCGGCCGACGGCGACGCCGAGCGCACGCGCGAGCAGGCGGTCGTCAAAGCCCGCGCGCACGTCGCCGGGGTCGCGCAGGTCGCGGCGACGCTGCTCGAGCGCGTCGGCTCGATGGACGGCGAGGTCAACGCGCTAGTCGAGAGCCTGCGCGCCGGCGCCGGCCGCCTCGCCGGCGATCTCTCGGCCGTCGAGGCGGGGATGGCAGAGCTCTACGACGCCGCCTCCGGACGCGCCGCGCAGGAGGCCGAACCGGTCGCCGCGTCGTTCGACAGCGAGCTCGACGAAGCGATCGCCGCGCCTGCGCCGATCGCGCCGCCGCAGCCCGTCGCGCCGCCGCCGATCCAGGAGCCCGCTGCGCCTCCCGCGGCGGACGCCGCCGCCGGCGACCTCGACGGCGCGCGCCTGATCGCGCTGAACATGGCGCTCAACGGCGAGTCGCGCGCCGACACCGAGCGCTACCTCGCCGAGAACTTCCAGCTGCCCGATCGGATGCAGCTGATCGACGAGGTCTACGCAGCGATCGAGGGGTAGGACGCCGCCCTGGGGTCGTGCCTGGGCAGGACGCTCGTGTCGACCGCTGTGGTCACACGCAGTCGGCAGCGCCGCGCAGCGCACGAATCAAATCGTCACTGCTCTCGGGCGTGCTGAGAATCCCGTAGACGCTCGCCACGGATTGGCGGGGGGCGCCTTTCTCACAACGAGGCAGCCGCCTTGCTCAGTCAGCTCGAGCTTATCTCCGGCACGGATGTCGAGTCGTTCGCGCAGCGAACCGGCAACCGGTGTCGTGAAGTACCAGTGGAGCCCCAAAGCGAAACCCGCGACGACGACGGGGACGCTGAGCATGCCCCTGACGGGCGCGACCGTCGTCAACCTCGGATACGTCGAAGTCACGACGGGCCCCGCATTCGAATTCTCGAGCGAACTGACGAGCGGTGCCCATTCGCCGCTGACCTTCACGGGGACCGCCGTCACGCGCTACATCGGCGGACCGAGATGTGGCCAGAAAGGCGTGAAGGTCAAGAAAGCCGAAGTCAGCAAATCAGAAGTCGGCATCTCCTAGCGCTCGCCGCGGGCGGCGACGAGGGCGAACATCTGTTCGCCCTCGTATCATGGTTGGGAGATGGCGCAGAGCAACCAGATAGTGGTCTCGGGGGCACGGGAGCACAACCTCAAGGACATCTCGCTGACGTTGCCGCGCGACGCGCTGGTGGTGATCACCGGGCTGTCGGGCTCGGGCAAGTCGAGCCTCGCGTTCGACACGATCTACGCGGAGGGGCAGCGCCGCTACGTCGAGTCGCTGTCGGCGTATGCGCGGCAGTTCCTCGGCCAGATGGACAAGCCGGACGTGGATTCGATCGAAGGGCTCTCGCCGGCGATCTCGATCGACCAGAAGACGACCTCGCGCAACCCGCGCTCGACGGTCGGCACGGTCACCGAGATCTACGACTACCTGCGCCTGCTGTGGTCGCGCGTGGGCAAACCACACTGCCCGATCTGCGGCCGGCCGATCGTCGGGCAGTCGGCCGAGCAGATCATCGACCAGGTGATGGAGCTCGGCGAGGGCACCCGCTTCATGGTGCTCGCGCCGGTCGTGCGCGGGCGCAAGGGCGAGTACGGCAAGCTCCTCGACGAGCTGCGCGCGGACGGCTTCGCGCGCGTGAAGATCGACGATCGCGTGCGCATGCTCGAGGAGTCGATCGTGCTCGACAAGCGCTACAAGCACGACATCTCGGTCGTCGTCGACCGCCTCGTGATGCGCCACGACGTGCGCAAGCGGCTGGCCGACTCGATCGAGACCGCGGTCGCGCTCGCGGACGGGCTGATCGAGGTCGAGGTCGTGGGCGCGGGCAGGGTGGGCGCGGAGCAGGGCGAGGCGGTCGCGGCGAAGGGCGCGAAGGGGACCAAGGGGACGCGCGCGGCGGGCGGTCAGATCGTCCCCGGCGCGGTACCCGAGGCGGGCACGCTGTTCACGTTCTCCGAGCGCTTTGCGTGCCCCGAGCACGGGCCCTCGCTGGTCGAGCTCGAGCCGCGGATCTTCTCGTTCAATTCGCCGCACGGCGCGTGCGATCGCTGCACGGGCCTCGGCTCGCAGATGGAGATCGACCCCGAGCTGGTCGTGCCGAACCCGTCGCTGTCGATCGGCGAAGGCGCGCTCGCGCCGTGGGCGGGCAGCAGCTCGAATTACTACGAGCAGGTGACCGAGGCGATCGCGGAGCGCTACGACATCGACCTCGAAGCGCCGTGGGAGGAGCTGAGCGAGGAGCAGCGCGACGTGTTCCTGTACGGCACCGACGGCGAGCCGGTGCAGGTCACCTACCGCAACCGCTACGGCCGCCAGCGCTCCTACGCGACGCGCTTTGAGGGGATCGTCAGGAACCTCGAGCGGCGCTACCGCGAGACCGACTCGGAGTGGACGCGCGAGAAGATCGAGGAGTTCATGTCGCTGCGCGCGTGCCCGGCGTGCGGCGGCGCGCGGCTGCGCCCGGAGTCGCGCGCGGTGCTCGTCGGCGGCACACGCATCGAGGACTTCTGCGCGCTGTCGGCGCGGCGGGCGCTGGAGTGGCTCGAGCAGGTCGAGCTCTCAGAGACCGACAGGCATATCGCGCGGCTGATCCTACGCGAGATCTCAGAGCGCCTGCAGTTCCTCGAGAACGTCGGCATCGGCTACCTCTCGATGGAGCGTGCGGCGGCGACGCTGTCGGGCGGGGAGGCGCAGCGGATCCGTCTGGCGACGCAGATCGGCTCATCGCTCGTCGGAGTCCTGTACATCCTCGATGAGCCCTCGATCGGCCTGCACCAGCGCGACAACACGAAGCTGATCGGGACGCTCGAGCGGCTGCGCGACCTCGGCAACACGGTGATCGTCGTCGAGCACGACGAGCAGACGATGCGCGCGGCCGACCACCTGATCGACATGGGCCCGGGCGCGGGCGAACACGGCGGGCGGATCGTCGCGCAGGGCACCGCCAGGCAGGTCGAAGCGGTCGCCGAGTCGCTGACCGGTCAGTTCCTCTCGGGCGCGCGCACGGTCGAGCTGCCGGCGCGCAGGCGCACGCCGAGCGGCTACGTCGAGATCCTCGGCGCGAGCCAGCACAACCTCAGGGAGATCGACGTGCACATCCCGCTCGGCGTGCTGACGTGCGTCACCGGCGTGTCGGGATCGGGCAAGTCGACGCTCGTCAACGACGTCCTCTTCAAGGCCGTCTCGAGCCGCCTGCATCGCGCGCGCAAGCGCCCCGGCGCGCACCGCGCGATCCACGGCCTCGAGCAGCTCGACAAGATCATCGCGGTCGACCAGTCGCCGATCGGGCGTACGCCGCGCTCGAACCCGGCGACCTACACGGGCCTGTTCGACGTGATCCGCGACCTGTTCTCGAAGACGCAGGAGGCGCGGGCGCGCGGCTACAAGCCGGGGCGCTTCAGCTTCAACGTCAAGGGCGGGCGCTGCGAGGTCTGCCGCGGCGACGGGCAGATCAAGATCGAGATGCACTTCCTGCCCGACGTCTACGTGCCGTGCGAGCAGTGTCACGGCAAGCGCTACAACCGCGAGACGCTCGAGGTGCGCTTCAAGGGCAGGAGCATCGCCGACGTGCTCGACATGCCGGTCGAGGAGGCGCTGAGCTTCTTCGAGCACATCCCGAAGGTGCGCCGGCGCCTGGAGACGCTGAACGCGGTCGGGCTCGGCTACGTGCGGCTCGGCCAGCCGGCGACGACGCTCTCCGGCGGCGAGGCCCAGCGCGTGAAGCTCGCGACCGAGCTGTCGAAGATCGCGACCGGCACGACGCTGTACATCCTCGACGAGCCGACCACGGGGCTGCACTTCGCCGATGTGCAGCGGCTGCTCGAGGTGCTGCAGCGACTGGTCGACGCGGGCAACAGCGTCGTCGTGATCGAGCACAACCTCGATGTCATCAAGTCGGCCGATCGCCTGATCGACATGGGCCCGGAGGGCGGGGAGGAGGGCGGCATGGCGATCGCGGTCGGCACGCCCGAGGAGGTCGCCGCGGAGCCGGCCTCGCACACCGGCCAGTTCCTCGCCGAGCTGCTGACGCCGGCGAAGCGCCCGGCCGCACGCGGCGGCAAACCGCCGCAGCGCAAACGACGCCCGAAGGTCGCGGCTTAGGCGCAGCCGGCGTGCGGACGGGCGGGCTCGCGCACCTGCGAAGCTCTCCCGC
Organism: uncultured Solirubrobacteraceae bacterium; assembly: GCA_963827105.1. Lineage (GTDB taxonomy): Bacteria > Actinomycetota > Thermoleophilia > Solirubrobacterales > Solirubrobacteraceae > Palsa-744. Next base: position 167,641 of record CAWHAB010000013.1, read on the forward strand.
GATGAGCGATCTCGCCCGGCAGGCGCGGCTGTGGTCACAGAAGTGGCGCTGGTATGAGCGCTCCTCGCTGCCGTGGAACCGTGCGCAGATCCACTGGCGGTTCATGCGCTGCGAGGCGTTCGTGCGCTGGCCGCTCAACGGCGATGTGCTCGAAGCGCTGCGCGAGGGACGGCTGCAGGTCGGCGCGGGCGTGCTGCTCGAGCCGAACGTCTGGATCACAGCGCCGGGAGACGCGCGCATCAGCATCGGCGCGGGCAGCTTCCTCAACCAGGGCGTGATGATCGCCGCTGAGGAGCTCGTCGAGATCGGCGAGCACTGCATGCTCGCGAACGGCTGCTTCGTAACCGACGCCAGCCACCGCTACGACGACCCCGAGCGGCCGATCACGTGGCAGGGCTTCACCAGCAAGGGCCCGACGCGGATCGGTGACAACTGCTGGCTCGGAGCGAACGTCGTCGTCACCAGCGGCGTGAGCATCGGCGAGCGCTGCGTGATCGGCGCGAACAGCGTCGTCACACGCGACATCGCGCCGTTCTCGGTCGCGGCGGGCGCGCCGGCGAAGGTGCTGCGGCAGGTCGAATACAAAAGCGGCTAGCGTCTGCGCAATGGACCTGTATGAGGCGATGCGCTGCGCGCCGAGCACGCGGCGCTTCACCGCCGATCCGGTGCCCCGCGAGCTGCTGGCGCGCGCGCTCGAGCAGGCACGCTTCGCGCCGAGCGGCGGCAACCGCCAGGGCTGGCGGGTGGTGGTCGTCGAGGACGCGGCGCGACGCACGGCGCTGCGCGACCTGTACCTGCCGCGCTGGCGCGCGTATCTCGAGCTGACGGGCGGCGCGCGGATGCTCGCCGAGCCGCAGGGCGCCGATCCGGCACGGCTGCGGATGGTGCGGCGCGCCGATGAATATGCACGGGAGCTCGACCGCGTGCCCGTGCACCTGCTGATCGGCGTGCGCCTCGCGGATCTGGCGATCACCGACGCGGAGCTCGAGCGCCCGAGCATCGTCGGCGGCGCGTCGATCTACCCGTTCGTGCAGAACCTGCTGCTGGCGCTGCGCGCGGAGGGCCTCGGCGCGGCGATGACGACGCTGCTCGTTCCCGCCGAGTCGGCGATCAAGCAGATGCTTGCCATCCCCGAGGATGTCGCGTTGGCGGCGCACGTCGGCGTCGGCCACCGCGCGGACGGTTGGCCGCGGCAACTGAGCCGCAGACCGGTATCTGAGTTCGCGTTCCTGGAGCGCTACGGCGAGCCGCTGGCCTAGACTCCAGACAGACGGAGGTCGCACGTGGAGGAATCCAAGCTCAAGAGCGTCGGGCTGTTCGCGCAGCTATCAGCGGCGGATCTGCGCCGGTTGGCAAGCGTGACCGATGAGATCGTCGTGCCGGCCGGCACACGCCTGATCGACGAAGGCACGTTCGCCCACGAGTTCCTGCTGATCCGCGCGGGGACCGCGGAGGTGCGTCGCGGCGGTCAGCCGATCGCGCATCTGGGGCCGGGCGAGTTCGCGGGTGAGATCGGCGCGATGCACGACGCGCGCCGCAACGCGACGGTGATCGCCTCCAGCGAGCTGACGGCAATCGTGATGACCGCGCGCGACCTGCGCGAGATCACCGACGCGATGCCGAGCGTCGCGGCGCAGATCGACGCGGCGATCGCCGCGCGCTCGGGGGTGCGCGGCGGTCACGAGTCTTGAGCGCGGGCCGGCGCTAGGCGGGTTCGGCGCTCGCCGCCGCGAGCTGCGCGTGCAACTCTGCGAGCTCGGCGGGGTCGATCGAGTAGGTGTGCTCGGGCCCGGGGTAGCGGCGCATGCGCACGTCCTCGGCGTAGGCGCTGACGCCGTCGTTCATCTCCTGCTGAAGGTTTGCGTAGCGCTTGACGAAGCGCGCGCCGAGCCCGTCGCGAATCCCGAGCAGGTCATGGAAGACGAGCACCTGGCCGTCGGTCGCGGGGCCGGCGCCGATGCCGATCACGGGGATCTCGAGCAGGCCCAGCAGCTCCTCGCTGACGGCGCTCGGGATCGCCTCGAAGACGAGCGCGAAACAGCCGGCAGCCTGCAGCGCGAGCGCCTCGGCGGCGATCCGCACGGCGGCGCCGGCGGTGCGCCCCTGGGCCTTCCAGCCGCCGAGCGCCGTCGAGGTCTGTGGCGTCAGGCCGACGTGGCCCATCACGGGAATGCCCGCGCCGATGATCGCGCGGGCGCGGCTGACGGAGGACTCGCCGCCGCCCTCCAGCTTGACGGCGTCGCAGCCGGCCTCCTTGACCATCCGCATCGCGGTCGTGATCGCCTGTTCGTCTGAGATCTCGTAGGAGCCGAACGGCAGATCGCCGATCAGCAGCGGCGTCGCGAGCCCGCGGCGCGCTGCCCGCGTGAGCACGAGCATGTCCTCGAGGTCGACGGGCGTGGTCGCGTTGTGCCCGAGCACGGTCGTCGCAGCGGAGTCGCCGACTAGCACGAGGTCGACGCCGGCTGCCTCGGCCGCGCGCGCGCTCGGGTAGTCATACGCGGTGACCATCACGATCGGTTCGGCGAGGCGCTTCTTTTCGAGCAGCAGCGGCAGCGTCATCGGCAGACGGCCGGGGTCGGACGGGGCTTGGATGGACGGGCGGCTGGACATTGTGCTTCCTCTCTGACGCCCGGTTGACGCCCGCTCAGGAGAGCAGGGTCGCCACCGCGTCGTCGATCGTGATGATGCGATTGGTCTTCGCCTCGACGTGTACGACGCGAGGCTCGTAGTGCTGCAGGTCGGCCTCGTCGTAGGAGGCGTAGGAGATGACGATGATCGTGTCGCCGTGGTGCACGAGGCGGGCGGCGGCGCCGTTGACGCGGATCGTGCCCGAGCCGCGCTCGCCGGCGATCGTGTAGGTCTCAAAGCGCGCGCCGTTGTCGACGTCGACGACATGCACCTGCTCGTGCTCGAGCATGTCGGCCCCCTCGAGCAGGTCGGGGTCGATCGTGATCGAGCCGACGTAGTGCAGGTCGCAGTCGGTGATCGTCGCACGGTGGATCTTCGACTTGAGCATCACACGCTGCATGTTGCGGCCACCCCTCCCGGGACGAGTTGTACGGAGTCTGCTGCGAGCTGCGGGGAAAGCGTCGTGTTGTCGATCAGCCTGACTGCGCCGAGCCGCGCGGCGATCACGAGCAGCGCCTCGCCGTCGAGCCTCCGCAGCGGCTCGAGCGTCGCGGGATGCACGAGCGCGAGGTACTCGGGCTCGACCTCGAACGGGCGCATCGCCGCGCGCGCGCCTTCGAGCAGCGCGGCGGCCGAGCGCTCACCATCGGCCGCGAGCAGGCGTGCACGCTCGAGCGCGGCGGCCAGGGCGAGAGCGCGCGCGCGCTGATCGGCGTCGAGCAACGCGTTGCGGCTCGACATCGCCAGGCCGTCGCGCTCGCGCACGATCGGCAGTGCGACGACCTCGATCGGCAGGTTGAGGTCGCTGACGAGGCGGCGGATCACGACCACCTGCTGTGCGTCCTTCGCGCCGAAGTAGGCGACGTCGGGAAGCGCCATGCAGAGCAGCTTCGTGACGACCGTCGCGACACCGCGAAAGTGCTCGGCGCCGCGCGTCTCGCCCTCGAGCCGCTCGCTGACGCCGAGAACCTCGACGCTCGTCGCGAAGCCCGCCGGGTAGACCTCCTCGACCGACGGCGCGAACAGCACGTCCGCGCCGGCTTGCGCGGCGAGCTCAGCGTCGAGGAGCTCATCGCGCGGATAGCGTTCGAGGTCAGAGCGCTCGTTGAACTGCGCAGGGTTGACGAACAGCGAGACGACGACCAGATCGCAGTGCTCGCGCGCGTGGCGGATCAGCGACAGGTGGCCGTCGTGGAGCGCTCCCATCGTCGGCACGAGGCCGATGCGGAGCTCCTCGCGACGCGACGGTGCGAGCGCCGAGCGCAGCGCGGCGACGGTGCGCACGGTCCTCATGCGCAGAGCGAGGGTCGGGTGTCTTTGCTCATCGGTTTCGGTCCAGTTCCCTGCGGATACCGGCGCGACTTGAGATGTTGAGACGGTTGCAATCCAGGTCCACCCCGAGCGAGCTCGATGACGGCCTGGCTCGAATGATACAGCCGCCTCGGCGGCCGGGGAAGGGCAAAGCGCGATGTGTGTCCAGCATCACAGAGCTGCGCCGCGGCCCGTCTCTCTGCGAGACTCGGCTGGCGTGTCAAAGGTTTCGTTCACGTGCCCTCCGACCGGCAAGACGATCGGCCTGCCGCTCACAGCCGACTCATTGGAGGAACTCGGGCTGATGTCGTTCCCCGGCGTCGTCATCGAGGAGTGTCCGGCGTGCGGGCAGGATCACGAGGTTGATCTCGCGGCCTGCTTCCTGTCCGCGGACGGGGACTGATGTTGACGGTTGACCGCGGCGAGCGCCGCTGTGCAGACGTGGAGGTCGGCGCGTAGCGTGCAGGAGCTTGTCGAGCAACTACTGGGCGCGCTGCTCGACTGGCTGAATTCGATCCTGCCTGGTCGCAGGCGACGCTGAGTCGCCCGACCTCGAACCGGTAGCTACTGTGGGAGCAGGCTTCCCATGACCGCGGCAATCCTCACGATCGTCCTCGTCCTGCTGGTCCTCGGCGACATCGCCGCGGTCCGTGCGTGGACGCGCAGACGGCGATGAGCGCGCGCGGCGCAAGCCTGACCTAGTTCTGCTGCGCGGTCCCGGGCTTGAGCAGCGCGGCACGCGCGACGATGACCGTCAGCCAGACGAGCCCGCCGATCAGCGCGAGCGAGAGCACGATCGTCGGCAGCCAGGAGCCGGCGTGGACTCCGTGCACACTCAACGTGAACACGCCGCCGAGGAACACCATCAGGAAGGCCATCGGGATCAGCGAGGCGTCGATCAGCAGCAGCAGCACGAGCACGGTGATCAGCATGCCGCGTCGGATTCCCATGGCTGAAACCCTACGCGTCGCCGCGCTGCTGTCAAGCGGCCGCGCACGCGGGTCGAGCTCCGCACGACCCGCGTGCGTCGGGTCAGTGAAACAGCTTCGCGACGTCGAGCCTCGTGAGGAAGTACATCGGGATCACGGTCAGCAGGAACCCCGGAAGCAATTCGGCAAGCGAGATGTGTCCGGCGCCCCCGGCGATCACGACGAGGGCAGCTATGCCGAGGAAGATCAGCCCGATCGTCGCCAGCACGAGGTAGACCTGGCGGGCGAGCTCCCTGCGCATCATCAGCCCGACCCCGAGCGCCAGATAGGCGAGGTCGAAGCCGATGGAGACCGAGGATCGGCCGCTGGATCCGTCGAGCGACACCGCGGCGCTGCCGAGCAGCGAGAGCAGTGCGGGGACTGCGACCAGGGCGCCGATCACGATCACCGCGATGACTTTGCTGTCGTACTCGGGTCGCGGAGGTTCGCCGCCGAACAGCGGCTGTTCGGGGACCTGCCCCGCAGGCTCGTCCAACTCGGCCATACGGACTAATCGGCCGTGGGTGCGACCGTCCTTAGCGCCCCGAGAACGTCGATGCGAGCGGTGGTATGGTCGTTCGCGCGAGACGGCTACTGTCGAAGGAGGCATTGATCGCGCGCTTCGCAGGCCGGGCGACTTTGGTGTTGGCGCTGGGGCTGGCGATGCTACTCGCACCCGGGGCGAGCGCGAGAACGAGCCGAAGCCGAAGGTCGCGCCGATGCTTGCACAGCGAAGCTGCAAGGCCCTGTTCACGATCAGCGACTTCCCGGGGGCAGAGAGCGAAAGTCCGCTGCTCGGCGGTGCGCTGCACGCCGGGGAACGGAGCACGACGGCGGGCAGCTACTTCACGACCTGCCAGTTCAACCCGGCGCCGCCGAGCGAAGCCAACCCGACGCTTGAAGGCGGCGGCGGCCTGGACGAGCTGGCGGTGTACGACCGCTTCCTGTAGAGCACGACCGCAACCTCGCCGGGCTGTTTCCCTGGCTCCCGCAGATTCCAAAACACACGGTGTCGATCACGTTCGCGAACCACGCATACATCGGCTATGACGAAGGCATCGGCTACGGCCTGGAGCAGGTTCGCAACGACGTCGTCTACTTCTACACGGCGTCGACCAACGTCCTCGGAATGTTGGGGATCGCCGCGTCCGAGCTGTGCATCCACTGCAGGCGCCAGCGGCCGGCTACCAGGCGTCGACGTTGGGGCGCTTCTTGCCCGCGCGCTCGCGCCAGCCGGGGGTGTCCTCGTCGAACAGCGTCGCGATCCAGCGGCGCGAGTCGGCGGGGTCGATGACGTCGTCGATCTCGCCGTAGGCGGCCATGTTGGCGCCTTCGCCGCGCTGATAGGCGGCCGCGAGCAGCTGCTCGAACAGGCGCTCGCGCTCATCCGCGTCCGCGACGGCGTCGAGCTCGCGGCGCATGCCCAGGCGCACGGCGCCCTCGAGGCCCATGCCGCCGAACTCGGACGTCGGCCAGGCGACGGTGAACAGCGGCACCTTGAAGCCGCCGCCGGCCATCGCCTGGGCGCCGAGGCCATAGCCCTTGCGCAGCACGATCGTCCCGGTCGGGACGGTCACGTTCGCGCCGGTCAGGAACAGCCGCGAGAAATGGCGCACGGTCGCGGTGCGCTCGGCGTCGGGGCCGACCATGAAGCCGGGCGTGTCGCAGAGGAACAGCACGGGCAGCTCAAACGCGTCGCACAGCTGCAGGAAGCGCGCGGCCTTGTCGGCGTCGTCGGCGTCGATCGCGCCGCCGAGGTGGGTGGGATCGTTGGCGAGCACCCCGAGCGGGCGGCCGTCGAGGCGCGCGAGCGCGCTGACCATGCCGGCGCCGAAGCCGTCGCGCAGCTCGAGCACAGAGCCCTCGTCGAGGAGCGTCTCGAGGACGCTGCGCACCTTGTAGATGCGCTTGCGCTGCTCGGGGATCGTCTCGCGCAGCAGCGTCTGATCGGGTACCGCACCGGGCTCCGCCGCACCGTTGAAGTACGACAGGTAGCGCTTGGCCAGCGCGACCGCCTCGCGCTCGTCGGCGGCGCGCAGGTCGACGACGCCGTTCGCGTGCTGGACCGCGATCGGCCCGACGTCGCCGGGCTCGTGCACGCCCAGTCCGCCGCCCTCGATCATCGCCGGCCCGCCCATGCCGATGCTCGAGTTCTCGGTCGCGATCACGACATCGCAGCAGCCGAGCAGCGCGGCGTTGCCGGCGAAGCAGTAGCCGCTGGCGATGCCGATCAGCGGGACGAGGCCGCTGAGCGCCGCGAACAGCGCGAACGCGCGGCAGTCGAGGCCGGCGACGATCGGCATGTCGACATCGCCGGGCCGCCCGCCGCCGCCCTCGGCGAACAGCACGACCGGCAGCCGCCGCCGCGCGGCGATCTCGAACAGACGGTCCTTCTTGGCGTGGTTGCGCATGCCCTGCGTGCCGGCGAGGACCATGTAGTCGTAGGACATGACCACGCAGCGCCGGCCGTCGATCTCGCCGATGCCGCCGACGAGGCCGTCGGCGGGCGTGCGCGCGATCAGCTCCTCGCGCGAGCGCCGGCGCTCCTGCGCGGCGAACAGCAGCGGCCCGTACTCGACGAACGTGCCGTCGTCGACGATGTCGGCGAGGTTCTCGCGGGCGGTGCGCTGGCCGCCCTCGTGGCGGCGTGCGACCGCGTCTGAGCGCGCGTCGTCGAGTCCGATCTGATGGCGCTCGCGAACGGCGCGCAGGTCGGCCCGCTCTGAGCCGTCGCGCTGCTCGGCGGCCTCTGACTGGGCGTCGCGCGGCGCGTCGCGGGGCTCGAGCGTGAGCAGCAGCTGGCCCTCCTCGACGGCGTCGCCGACCGCGACCGCGAGCGCGCGCACGACGCCGTCGGCCTCGGCGAGCACCTCGTGCTCCATCTTCATCGCCTCGAGCACTACGAGCGGGGTGCCTGCAGCGACATGTGCGTCGGGCGGCTGCGGCAGCGCGACGACGACCGCGGTGAACGGCGCGGTGAGCGAGTGCTCGGCGTTCGCGGTCATCGCGGCATCATCGCTGACGGGGATCGCGAGCGCCGGGCCGCGTATGGTGGCGAGCATTGCCCGCCCGCGCCCGCGCGGCTCCGCGCGAAGCAATTACCATCCCGGGCGATGTCCTCCGCGGAGCATCAGCAGACGCCTGCCGAGCGGCGCGAGGTGCTGAAGGAGCTGCTCGCGCGGGCGCGATCGTGCGAGCGCTGCCCGGAGCTCGCCGCGACGCGCAGGACGGTCGTGTTCGGCGCCGGCAACGCTGATGCGGAGCTGATGTTCATCGGCGAGGCGCCCGGCGCGAGCGAGGATGAGCAGGGCGTCCCGTTCGTCGGGCGCGCGGGCAAACTGCTCGAGAAGCTGCTGGACGAGATTGGACTATTGCGTACGGATGTGTTTATTGCGAACACGTTGATGTGCAGGCCTCCGGGCAACCGCGACCCGCTGCCAAGCGAGCTCGAGAACTGCCATGACTACCTCCTGCAGAAGGTCGAGCTGATCCAGCCGGCGGTGATCTGCACGCTCGGCAACTTCTCGACGAAGCTGCTGCGCGGCGATCCGACGGGGATCACGCGCCTGCACGGCCAGGAGCAGGTGCTCGTGCTCGGCGCGCGCGCGGTGCGCCTGTACCCGATCTTCCATCCGGCGGCCGCGCTGTACACGCCGCGGATGCTCGAGACGCTGCGCGAGGACTTCGCGCGCCTGCCCGCGCTGCTCGCGCTCGGGGCGCCCGAGCAGCCGGCGGCGCAGCAGATCGCGGCGAGCGCCGCACCGGTGCCCGAGCCGCAGCCCGAGCCGCTGCCGCCGCTGCAGCCGCCGGCGGAGTCCTCAGCGGCCCCATCCGAGCGCGATCAGCTCGGTTTGTTCTAGACACATGTCCGGCGCAACATTCCCAGCAAAACAGGGATATACTCCAAAAGAACGAAAATTACTCCACAGGGCCTCAAGTCGGCCGGAATAGGCGCCGATACAGGTTCTGTCTCCATCCCTCCAGGAGTAACGACCGGCCCGCGCCCCATTCTCCCGCGGGTCGGTCAATTTAAGGCCTCGCTCGCGGGCGGCGAATCAGCCCCAGGCAGGCTCTAGGCTCTCCGGGTGATCCTTCGCAGCGTCGAGACCGCCGGCCCCGCAGAGACGGAAACGGTCGGTGCCGAGTTGGCGGGCCTGCTCGCGGACGGGGACGTCGTGCTGCTGAGCGGCGAGCTCGGCTCGGGCAAGACGACGCTCGTCCGTGGCGCCGCACGCGCGCTCGGCGTCAGCGACCCGGTCACGAGCCCGACATTCAGCATCGCCCATCGCTACCGCGCGGGCGACGTGACGGTCTCCCACCTCGACCTCTACCGCCTGGCCGGTCTTGAGCAGGAGGACCCGGATCTGCTCAGCGACTATCTCGGCGCGGGGCGGATCGCGTTCGTCGAGTGGCCGCAGGACGGCGCCGCCGAGCTCGCCGGCGCGCGCCTGCGCGTGACGCTCAGCCACGAGGGCGGCGATCGGCGCCGCGTCGAGGTCGACGAGCTCGCTGCGAGCCCGGCGGACGGTCGGCCGCGATGATCGTGCTCGGCTTCGACACGGCGACGTCCGCGAGCACGGCCGCGCTGCGCCTCGACGGCGGCGCGACGAGCGAAGCGCGCGATGACCCGCCGCCGGGGGCGCACCCGGGCCACGCGACGCGGCTGCTCGAGCTGGCACGCGAGCTGCTGCTCGACGCCGGCATCGGCTGGAGGGCGCTCACGCGCATCGCCGTCGGGGTCGGGCCGGGGACGTTCACCGGCCTGCGCGTCGGCATCGCGAGCGCGCGCGCGCTCGCGCAGTCGCTCGAGGTTCCCGTCGTCGGCGTCTCGAGCCTGCGCGCGCTCGCGCAGGCGGCGTACGGCGCCGAGCTTCGCGGCGCGGACGGGCTCGGCGCGGAGCTGCTGCTGGCGGTCATCGACGCCCGTCGCGGCGAGGTCTTCGCGGCGGCATATCAGCGCGGTAAGGACGGCCTCGCCCGCGAGCTCGTGCCGGCGCTCGCGCTCGCTCCGGCGCAGCTGGGAGGGCTGCTTGCGCGCGCCGAGGAGGCGCTGGACGGGACGCCGTCGCGCTGGCTGGCGTTGGGCGACGGCGCGCTACGCTTCCGCGATGAGCTCGCCTTGCCGGGTGTCGAGATGGTGGGCGAGGAGTCGCGCTTGCATCGCGTGAGCGCGGCCGCGATCTGCGAGCTCGGCGAGCTCGTCGCGGCGCCGCAGGGCGACGCGCAGGTCGTGCCCGACTATCGCCGCCGGCCCGACGCGGAGCTCGCGCTCGACGCGGCCGCTGCGGGCGACGGGGTGAGGAGATGAGCGCGCAGCGCCGTGTCGATGCTGCGCCGGCGTTTGAGATCCGGCGCCTGAGCTATCCGGACCTGCCGCAGGTGATCGAGATCGAGCGGCGCGTGTTCCCGACACCGTGGTCGCTTGCGATGTTCGTGCTCGAGCTGTCCAAGCCCTCGGGCATCTGCCTGGCGGCGACCGATCACGGCGGCGCGGGCGGGGAGGAGCGCCTGCTCGCGTACATGGTCTGCTCGCGCTATGACACCGTCTGGCACGTGATGAACATCGCCGTCGACCTCGAGCACCAGCGCGGCGGTCTCGCCTCGGCGCTGCTCGCGGAGCTGTACGCGCTCGTCGATGACCCGGAGGCGCGCTTCACGCTCGAGGTGCGCCGCTCGAACAGCGTCGCGATCCACCTGTACGAGCGCGAAGGCTTCCGCGCGGCGGGCATGCGCCGCCGCTACTACCAGGACAACGGCGAGGACGCGCTCGTGATGTGGCGCACGCCGGCGACGCTGCAGGGCTCGCTGGAGGACGTGCCGAACCCCGGGCCGGTATGACGGTCCTCGCGCTGGAGACGAGCTGCGACGACACGTGCGCGGCGGTGGTCGACTGGGATGGGTCGATCCGCTCGAACGTGATCTCCTCCCAGCAGGCACACGCGCGCTTCGGCGGCGTCGTGCCGGAGATCGCCTCGCGCCACCACCTCGAGCTGATCAACGTGATCGTCGCGAGCGCGCTGAGCGACGCCGGCATCGGCCTCGAGCAGGTCGAGCTGGTCGCGGCGACGCAGGGCCCGGGCCTGATCGGCGCGCTGCTCGTCGGCCTGTCCACGGCGAAGGCGCTCGCCGCCGCCCGCGAGCTGCCGTTCGCAGCGGTCGATCACCTCCAGGGCCACGTCGCGGCGAACTTCCTGCTCGGCGGCGATGACGCCGGCGACGGTGCGTTCGAGCCGCCGTTCCTGTGCCTGATTGCGAGCGGCGGGCACACGCTGCTCGCGCACGTCTGCGAGCACGACGGCTTCGAGGTGCTCGGGCGCACGCTCGACGACGCGGCCGGGGAGGCGTTCGACAAGGGCGCGCGCATGCTCGGGCTCGGATATCCGGGCGGCGCGGCGCTCGAGCGGCTCGCGGCCGACGGCGATCCCGAGGCGTTCCTGTTCCCGGGCTCGAAGGGGGAGCGCGCGCGCGGCGGGCGCGGCGCGCAGCGCACCGCGTTCGCGGAAGGGCTCGACTTCTCCTTCGCGGGCGTCAAGACGGCGCTGCTGTATGCGCTGCGCGAGCTCTCCGAGGCCGATCTCGCGGCGCGCGCGGCAGACCTCGCCGCGTCCTACCAGGCGGCGATCGTCGAGAGCCTCGCGGGGGGCGCCGAGCGTGCGCTGGAGCGCACCGGGATCGGCCGGCTCGCGCTCGGCGGCGGTGTTGCGGCCAACGGTGAGCTGCGCCGGCGCCTCGGCGAGCTCGATGTCACGCTGCACGTGCCGACACGCGCGCTGTGCACGGACAACGCGGCGATGATCGCGAGCGCGGCGCGCTACTGCGAGCGGCTCACCTACCCGTGCTACCTCGCGCTCGACGCGTATGCGAGCGGCGAAGCACGGGCGTGAACAGCGAGACTGCCGCCATGCCCGATCGCTCGCAGCCGCCGGTCATCACCGTCTACTCCAAGCCCGACTGCCACCTCTGCGACGAAGCGATCCTGACGCTGCGGCGCATCCAGGGTGAGTTCGTGTTCGATCTGCGCGAGCGCGACATCACCACCGAGGACGCGCTCCACCGCGCGTACTTCGACCGAATCCCGGTCGTCGAGCTGGACGGCGAGGAGCTGTGTGAATACATCGTGCAGGAGACACTTGTGCGCGAGCGTCTAGAGTCACGACGATGAGCTACGGAGAATCGATCAGCGGCGCCGTCGAGGCCGACCGGGGAGCGGGTGCGATCGCGGCGGAGCGGCTCTCGCTGGGGGTGGCCGCGCGGCTGTCGCGCTACCTGCAGGTCCTCACGCAGGCCAAGAAGATGGGCAAGGAGACGATCTCCTCGCAGGAGCTCTCCGACTACACGCATGTCAACTCGACGCAGATCCGGCGCGACCTGTCGGGCTTCGGCAAGTTCGGCAAGCGCGGCGTCGGCTACAACGTCGAGGCGCTCGTCTCGCAGATCCGCAAGATCCTGCGCACGGCCGGCCAGCACAACATCGCGCTGATCGGCGCCGGGCACCTCGGCAAGGCGATCGCGTCCTCGGAAATCTTTGCCGATCACGGCTTTCGCGTCGTCGCGATCGTCGACAACGACGACACCAAGGTCGGCACGAAAGTCGGCAACCAGGTCGTCCGCCACATCGACGAGCTGCGCCACGTGGTCGAAGAGGAGGAAATCGTCGTGGGCGTGCTGGCGGTTCCCAACCAGGCCGCGCAGGGGCTCGCCGACGAGCTCGTCGAGTCGGGCGTGAAGATCATCTTCAACTACTCGGAGTCGTTGCTGGACGTGCCGCCGGAGGTCACAGTTCACACCTCCAGCCCCGCAGTCGATCTGCTCTACGCGCTGTACTTCTATCTGACCTGAAGGCCCCGAGGCGCCGCGCGCGCGTCACACTGGACAGAGGCAACCGCACGAGATGATGAGCCTGGATCTAGACCGAGCAGCGGAGACCTTCGCCGAGTCATCGGACTTCACGGTCGGCGTCGAGGAGGAGTTCGCGATCCTCGACCCGGAGACGCTCGATCTGGCGCCGCGCTTTGAGGAGCTGCGCGCGGCGGCGCAGAGCGATCCGGTGCTGTTCGAGGGCATCACCGGCGAGCTGATCTCCTCGGAGATCGAGATCATCTCCGGTCGCGCGCGCGACCTGCACGATGCGCTTCACAAACAGCGCGAGCTGCGCCGGCGCCTGTTCGCGCACGCACGCGCGCACGGCGCCGCGCTCGCAGCGACCGGCACGCACCCGTGGGCCGATTATCGCGAGCAGCCGATCATCGACACCGAGCACTACCGCCGCGTCGAGGACGGCCTGCGCTACGTCGCCAAGCGCAACAACACCTTCAGCCTGCACGTGCACCTCGGCGTGCGCGATCTCGACCGCGCGGTGCGCGTCTGCGACCGGCTGCGCGGGGTGCTGCCGCTGCTGCTCGCGGTGTCGGCCAACTCGCCGTACATCGACGGTTGCGACAGCGGCCTGCAGTCCGCACGCACGCAGAGCTTCACCAAGAGCTTCCCGCGCTGCGGGATCCCCGACGCGTTCGGCGGCTGGCGCGCGTACCGGCAGTACATCGAGTTCCTGATGGGCACGAGCTCGATCGTCGAGTTCACGCAGGTCTGGTGGTCGGTCAGGCCGCATTTCAGCTTCGGCACGGTCGAGGTGCGGATCTGCGATGTGCAGGCGACGGCGCAGGAGTCTGACGCGCTCGCCGCGCTGATGGTCGCGTGCATCGCGCAGGCGACGCGCGACGTCGATGAGGGCGTCCCGTTCGAGGATCCTGCGCCGCGCCTGATCGAGGAGAACATGTGGCGCGCGATCCGCTTCGGCCTCGACGGCAAGCTGATCGATTTGCAGCGCGCGCAGGAGTACCCGGCGCGAGCGGTGATCGAGCGCCTGGGCGAGTGGACCGCGCCGGTCCGCGCCGAGCTGGGGATCGACCTGGCCTTCCCGGAGCTCAACGGCGCCCAGCGCCAGCGGCGCATGATCGACAGCGGGGCGACGCGCGAGGAGGTTTTCGCGATGTCGGTGGCCGAGACACGAGAGACGTATTCGGAGGAGATCAAGGTATGAGCACAGAGGAGACAGATCAGCCCGCGGGCTCGGCCGGCGCGGCGGGGCAACCGAGCGAAGAGGAGCTGCGCGCGGCCTACGAGGCGGAACTGAGTCGCGTCACCGCGACCGACATCATCGCCCAGACGGTCGTCTCGCTGCTGAACGTCGGCGCGCGTCGGCTCGGGCTCGGCGGCGAGGCGCACGGCGAGCAGGCCCAGCCGCGCGACCTCGAGCAGGTGCGCGACGCGATCGACGCGGCGCGCGCGCTCGTGGCGATCCTCGAGCGCACGATCCCGCAGGAGCTCGCGCCGCTGCGCGATGCGCTCTCGCGGCTGCAGATGGCCTACGCGCGCGAGGTCCAGCCGGGCACCGCGGAGGTCCCGGCGGCGCCGCCCGGCGAGGCGCCCGCGGCGCCCGCGGCGGAGCAGCCGGCGGCGGGCGATGGCCCGGGGCCGGCCGAGGCGAGCGGCAGGCTGTGGGTCCCGGGGCGGTGAGCGTGCGCGGCGCGGCGGAGCGCGCACGGCGCCGCTGGGAGTCACCTGAGGGGCCGGCACGATAGACTCCGCCCGCGTTTGTACCGGATAGGCGCTCGCTCGGAGCGCTCCGGCGGACAAATGTGCGCGCGACAGATCCTCGCGCGGCACGCAACCAAGACCGCGGAGGATTTCTGTTGAGCAGCTTTCTGACGAACCATGGGGTCGTCGTCGCCCTCGTATGTGCCGCATGTGCAGTCGTATACGGCCTCGTGACGACGCGTTCCCTGCTTGCCCTCTCGCCGGGCAACGAGAAGATGCAGAACATCTCGCTGGCCGTCCAGCAGGGTGCGCGCGCGTATCTGAACCGTCAGTACGCGACGATCGCGATCGTCGGCGTGTTCCTGTTCATCGCGCTGATCTTCATCCAGAACATCGCGGTCGCATGCGGCTTCCTGATCGGCGGCGTGCTGTCCGGTTCGACCGGCTACATCGGCATGAACGTGTCGGTGCGCGCGAACGCCCGCGTCGCCGAGGCGGCGCGCGGCGGCGTGTCTCCGCGCTGCAGGTCGCCTTCCGCGGCGGTGCGATCACCGGCCTGCTCGTCGTCGGGCTCGCGCTGCTCGGCGTCGCCGGCTACTACGGCGCGCTGACATCGTTCTTCAACGACAGCCCCAAGACGGCCGTCGACGCGCTGATCGGCCTCGGCTTCGGCGGCTCGCTGATCTCGGTGTTTGCGCGGCTCGGCGGCGGCATCTTCACGAAGGCCGCAGACGTCGGCGCGGATCTCGTCGGCAAGGTCGAGGCGGGGATTCCCGAGGATGATCCGCGCAACCCGGCGACGATCGCGGACAACGTCGGCGACAACGTCGGCGACTGCGCGGGCATGGCCGCGGACCTGTTCGAGACCTACGCGGTCACCGCCGTCGCGGTGATTCTGCTCGGCGTCCTCACGTTCGGCGTCGCGGAAGCAACGCGAGTGTCGCTCTACCCGCTAGTGATCGGCGGCGCGGCGATCCTCGCGTCGATCATCGGCACGTTCGCGGTGCGCACGAAAACAGACAACGTCGAGCGCGCGCTGCTGCAGGGCCTTGCGGTCTCAGGCGTGATCGCGGCCGCGGCGTTCGCGCCGATCACCTACTGGCTGATGCGCGGGCTGAACTTCAAGGTCTACAACCCGCACGTGCACACGCCGACCTGGTGGCATTTCTACCTGTGCTCGCTGATCGGAATCGCAGTCACGGCGCTGCTGTTCGGACTGACGGAATACTACACGTCGACCCGTTTCGCACCGGTCAAGAAGACGGCGAAAGCGTCGATCACCGGCCACGCCACGAATATCATCCAGGGGTTCTCCTCGGGGCTGCAGGCGACCGCGCTGCCGGCGATCGTGATCGTGCTGGGCATCCTCGGCGCGTGGAAGCTCGCGGGCGGGGGCATGACGGGCATCTACGGCATCGGCGTGGCGGTCATGGGCCTGCTGTCGCTGACCGGACTGATCGTCGCGCTCGACGCGTTCGGCCCGATCACCGACAACGCGGGCGGGATCGCCGAGATGGCCGACCTGCCCGAGGACGTGCGCAAGGTCACGGATCGCCTCGACGCGGTCGGCAACACGACCAAGGCGGTCACCAAGGGCTACGCGATCGGCTCGGCGGTGCTCGCGGCGGTTGTCCTGTTCGCGGGCTTCCAGAAAGAACTCGAAAACACGCATGCGACACGAGGCAAACTATGCCTCGCGGTGTCGTTCGGCATCAACGAACCGCCCGTGCTGATCGGCCTGATCCTCGGCGGCCTGATGGTCTGCCTGTTCGCGTCGCTGTCGATCGAGGCGGTCGGCCGCGCCGGCGGCGCGGTCGTCGAGGAGGTGCGCCGCCAGTTCCGCGAGCACCCCGGGATCATGGACTACAGCGAAGAGCCCGACTACGCGACCTGCGTGGACATCGTCACGAAGACCGCGCAGCGCGAGATGATCCTGCCGTCGCTGCTGCCGATCGTGCTCACGCTCGTGATCGGCCTGATCGACAGGCAGGCGCTCGGCGGCCTGCTGATCGGCGTGATCGTCGTCGGCTTCTTCTTCGCGGTGATGATGACCGCGGGCGGTGGCGCGTGGGACAACGCGAAGAAGCTGATCGAGGACGGCGCGTTCGGCGGCAAGGGCTCTGAAGCGCACGCCGCGTCGGTCACCGGCGACACGGTCGGCGACCCCTTCAAGGACACCGCTGGCCCGGCGATCAACCCGATGATCAAGGTCGCGAACATCGTCGCGATCCTGATCATTCCGCTGATCACCTGATGTGAGAAGCCGCACATGCGCGGCTTCACCGGACAGTGCATGCACTGTCCGGCCGCCGATCGGAGATCGGCCAGCATGCGCACCCGGAACGACTCCGCCAGCACGGGAATAAGCTCAGGATGAGATGAACGGCCGACAGCTGCACCGAATCAGCACCTTGGTGCTGTCGCTGGCGATGGTCGCGATCGGCGTCGCGCTGATCGCACAGGCGCTCGACGGGCACGGCGGCGTGCTCTCGCCGCGCCTGCTGCTCGGCTTGCTGTTCACCGCGGCCGGCTGCGGACGCGGCTACATCGAGTTCAGGCGCGGTCGCAGGGCGTGAGCAGCGAGCGCGGGCCCGACGGCGAGAGCCAGTCCGAGCTGGCGATCCGCTCGCGCGTGATCGCGCGCCGCAGCATCGGCTCGCCGATCCTGTTCACGATCGTCTACTCCTCGCTCGCGAGCGCGATCTACTTCTCGCTCGGGGTCATCGCCGGGCACGCGCTCGGCCTCACGCCGCTCGTCTTCCTGATCGCCGCGCTGCTGTTCGCGCTGACGACGATGACATACGTCGAGGGCGCCTCGCTGCACCAGGACCGCGGCGGCTCGACGGTGTTCGCGCGCTACGCGTTCAACGAGCTCGTCAGCTTCGTCGCCGGCTGGGCGATGCTGCTCGACTACGTGATCCTGATCGCCGTCACGTGTTACTCGGCGACGCAGTACCTGAAGACGTTCTGGAGCCCGCTCGGCAACCGCGGCGAGGCGCTCGGCCTGGCGCTCGCGTTCATCGCGCTGGTCGTGCTCAGCAACATCCGCGGCTTCAGCGGCAGGCGCGCGCGCCGCGTCGGGCTGCTGCTCGTCGGCGACCTCGCGCTGCAGGGCTTCATCGTCGTGCTCGGCCTCGCGCTGTTCTTCGACCCGCACGCGCTTGCCAACTCGATCCAGCTCGGCAGCGCGCCGACGTGGTCGGACCTGATCTTCGCGCTGACGATCGCGGTGATCTCGTTCACGAGCCTCGAGTCCGCATCGGGGCTCGCCGGCGAGGTGCGGATCAGCCGCGCCGGGCTCAAGCGCTTCGTCGCGAGCACGACCGCGACCGTGACGTTCCTGTACGTCGGCATCGGCCTCGTCGCCGTCAGCGCGCTGCCGGTCAGCAACGGCCAGACCGAACTCGCGACGCGCTACCTCGACGATCCGATGATCGGGATCGTCAAGCAGGTGCATCCGCAGTGGCTCGCGCAGACGCTGATGTACGTCGTCGCGGCGCTCGCCGCGGTCACGCTCGTGGCGGCCGCGAACTCGGCGATGCTCGGCCTCTCGCGCCTGGCCTATTCACTCTCGACCAACCGCCAGATCCCGAGCGGCCTCGGGCGCCTGCACCCGGTGCGCTCGACGCCGTACGTGCTGATCATCTTCGCCGGCCTGATCGCCGCCGCGCTCGTCGCGCCCGAGAACCTCGACTTCCTGATCGGCATCTACGCGTTCGGCGCGATGGTCGCATTCACGATCGCGCACCTGTCGATCTGCCGGCTGCGCTACACCGAGCCGGCGCGCGACCGCCCGTACAAGATCCCGCTGTCGGTCAGCTTTCGAGGCGGCGAGCTGCCGCTGCCGGCGCTGTTCGGCGCGCTCGTCTCGGCCGCCGGCGCGGTCGCGGTGCTCGTCGTGCACGAACCGGCTCGCTATGTCGGCCTCGGCTGGATGGCCGCGGGGATCGCGATGTATGTGATCTACCGCCGCGCCGATGAAACCTCGCTGCTGCGGCGCGTGACCGTCTCGCCGAAGATCCTCAGTGCGGAGCCGGCGAGCGAGCGCGAGTACGGCTCGGTGCTCGTGCCGCTGTTCGGCACCGACCTCGACGACGACATCGTGCAGACCGCCGCGCTGCTCGTCTCCGGCGAGCAGACCGACGAGGCGGCGATCGACGCGGCGACGATCGAGGCGCTGTGGCTGTTCGTGATCCCGATGTCGCTGCCGCTCGACGCCGGCCTGCCGGAAGCGCAGATCAAGCACGCGCGCGAGCGGCTCGCGCGGGCGAAGGCGGTGGGGGAGGAGTACACGGGCGTGCAGGTCGCGACCGCGACCGTGCGCGCGCGGCGTGCCGGCTACGCGATCGTCGATGAGGCGCGGCGGCGTGGCGTCGAGGCGATCGTGCTCGGCGCGGAGGAACCGTCGCTGATCCGCGGCGGCGGTCGCCTCGGTGGCCACGGCGGCCCGCTCGAGGGATTCGTCGGCGACGTGACCAAGTACGTCGTGCGCAAGGCCGGCTGTCGCGTGATCGTCACCGCACCCGGCGCGCGCGACTCACCCGTCGAGCTGGCCCGGCGGGCGCATCGGGACGGTGCCTCCATCGTCTAATCTGCGCCTTATGGTCTACTCATCCAGCCAATGTTCGTTCTGATCGTCGGCGCCGGCCGCGTCGGCGCAGCCGTCGCGAAGTCCGCGCTCGCCGCCGGCCACGAGGTCTCCGTGCTCGACGCCGACCCGCTCTCGCACGAGCGCCTCGACGCGGGGCAGAGCAAGACCTGGGAGGACTCCGGCGGCCAGTTCACGGTCGGCACCGCGCTCGAGACCGACGCCCTGATCCAGGCGGGAATCGAGCGCGCGGATGTGTTCATCGCATCGACCGCCGGCGACAACACGAACCTCGTGATCGCGCAGATCGCGCAGAAGCGCTTCGGCGTCGAGAAGTCGATCGTGCGCGTGATGGACCCCGCGCGAGCCGACTGGTACGGCGAGCAGGGACTGCAGACGATCTCCCCGACCAAGCACGCGATCGAGATGTTCCAGCGCGCGCTCGAGCCGGCGACGGTGTAGCGCCGCATGTACGCGATCATCGCCGGTGCCGGCAAGGTCGGGCGCAACCTCGCCAGGGAGCTGATCAGCAAGGACCACGAGGTCACGCTGATCGAGTCCTCGCGGTCGAGCTATCTCGCCAACGAGGACGAGTTCGAGCACGCCGTCCAGTACGGCGACGCGACCGAGCTGTGGGTGCTTGAGCGCGCCGGCATCCAGCGCGCGGACCTCGTGATCGCGGTCACCGGCGATGACGAGGACAACATCCTTGTCTGCCAGGTCGCCAAGGAGAAGTACCTCTGCGACCGCATCATCGCGCGCGTCAACAACCCCCGTAACCACGATCACTTCCGCTTCCTCGGCATCCAGCCGGCGGTCTCCGCGACCGACCTGATCCTGCGCCTGATCGAGCACGAGGTGCCGCGCTACGGGCTCGTGCACCTGCTCGCGCTCGAAGAGGAGCGCCTCGAGATCATCGAGCTCGAGGTCACCGCCGACGCGCCGACGGTCGGCGAAAAGGTCAGCGACATCGACCTCCCCGAGGGCAGCCTGATCATCTCCGTGCTGCGCGGAAAAGCGGGCTTCGTGCCGAAGCCCGACACCGTGATCGAAGCCGGCGACGAGGTGCTGCTGGTGCTTGACCCCGGCCTCGAGGAGGCGATCACGGCGTTCTTCGCGCCCAACGGGCACCCCGCCGCGTTCTGAGCGCGGCCGCGCGCGGCGCGGCCGGTGCTGGCGGGTACGACGCACGTGTGCTGTACAGTCGGCGCCTTGTTGCTGCGCTGCACACGCTCTGGCACGATCGCGCTGCTCGTCATGCTCGCGCTCGCCTTTGCCGGGGCGACGCGCGCGTCGGCGGATGTCTGTACCGGTGGCAACCCGTACGAAGCCTCGGGGGCACCGGAATCACGGGTGGACGACCTGCTTCCGTTTCTGGGCAGTGCGCGCTGGTCGAAGGAGGTGTTGCCATCATGGGAAATGGAACGCACCTCAACGCCCTGGACGTCTGCGCTTGCGTATGCGTGGTACCGCTACGCGAGGCTGTGGGGTGCGTCGAGCACGGCGGCATGGTGGGTCGTGCCGGGCGCCGGATGCGACGACAAGGGCGAAGGGCAGCCGCCGTACGGCACAGCCCAGGCCGGGGCGCAATACGCGGAATACCCAGCGGAAGTGTGCATCCTCGTTTACGTCGGGTTGTCGATAGACAGCTCCACCTGCGAGGACAAACTCGAACTGTCGGCCGCCAGTCCGCCTGTCGAAACCGAGCGCGGGGGCAACAGGCTCCTGTCAGGGTTCGCCCCGCCGGGTACGGGATCGGTGGAAGTGCGCCTCCAGAGCGGTAGCGCGACGTTCCCCGCGGTCGGCGGCGTCTACGGCGGAAGCGTGAACGCGCACATGGGCAAGGCTCTCAGCACCGTCGACCTGCCGGCTGTGGCGGCGCGCGTCCCGGCGCCGGTCCTGCTGGTGGACGAGACGGGGCTCGTCAGCTCGCCCTCTGCCAGCAAGCCGCGCCTGGCGAGCGTCGCGGCCCGGATCAAGGCGAGCATGCCCTCCGTCGGCGCACTGGACCTCGGCAACGCAGTGTTCGGACAGCGGGCACACGACAGTGTGCTCTACGCCGCCGGCGCAAGCACACTTGCCAGGCACGTAGCGCGTGCACTCCACGCGTCCGCGCCCGGCCCGCTGGGCGCCGGCGAACGCAAAATGTTCGGATCGGTCGCGCAGGTCGTCGTGCTCGTCGGACGCAGCGACTAGGTCCACGCGGGTTTCGACGAAGCATCTGCGGGAATGGCTATTCTCTAGCCACACTGTCCGGGATAGTCCAATTGGCAGTGACGCCCGGTTCTGGTCCGGGAGATTGGGGTTCGAGTCCCTGTCCCGGAGTACCGATGCGCCCCGTGTTTGCGGGGCGTTTCGCGTTTCAGGGGGTTGCTCGGGCCAGGATTTGGGCCAGTCGTGTGGTCGCAGCGTGGGCGTGTGCCCCGGAGCCGGGTATCGTGAGCGCGTGCTTGACGATGCGTTGATAGCTGAGGCTGGCCGTCGGTTGTCAGAGGCGGCGCCACCGAGCTCACGGGTGATCCTGTTCGGCTCGGCTGCGCGTGGGGAGCTGACGCGGGACAGCGATCTGGACTTCTTGGTGATCGAGCCGGAGGTCGAGAATCCCGCGTTGGAGTCGGTGCGGCTGCGTAGGGTGCTGGGGATCTGGTGCTGGCCGCGGACGTGATCGTCGCGAGTGAGTACCGGGTGCAGGAGTGGCGGGATGTGAGGGGGAGCCTGATCCACGCGGCGCTGGCCGAGGGCAGGGAGCTGGCGGCTTAATGGCCAGCAAGCAGGATCTTGCAGAGCAGCTTCTTCGTCGCGCTGACACGGACGCGGCCGGGGCCAGGGCGATGCTGCCGATCAACGAAGTGGCGGATGTGCTGGTCTGCTTTCACGCCCAGCAGGCTGTCGAGAAGGCGCTCAAGGCCGTGCTTGCTGCCCGCGGTGTGGAGTTTCCATTCATTCATGACATCAGTGGTCTGGCCAAGCTGTGCAGGGAAGCGGGCGCACCGCTACCGGGAGAGATGGATGGTGCAGACCTGCTGACGCCCTACGCGGCTGGCCTGCGCTATGACGATGACACGGTGCACGCTGTCGAGCGTGAGACGGCGTCGAGGTGGGCGACCGCCGCGGTCCAGTGGGCGCGGGGCCTGGTTGCGGAGGCTGGGGGTGGACAGAAGTCCTCAACCGAGCCCGAAGCCATCGATGGTGGCTGAGAGGCGCAGGCCGTCCCTGAAGTGTTCGAGGGGTGCGTCGTAGGGCACCTGCAGCGGGCTCCAACGCCAGCTCCATCGTCACGCAATAGCAATTGGGGCCACTCCGAGGGAGTGGCGAAACGAACAGCGAAACTCAGGTGGCCGCATAGCTACGGTTCTTCCGAAGCGGCCGTGCATTCGTAGTAGTGGTAGCCGCCCGCCATGTGTTCGCCTGCGTGCGGGTGTTCCGCGCAGTACTGCTTCTCGCTGGCTTCCTGTTCCTTTGTCAGTGCTTCCGATCGTTCCGTCGCCTGTTGGCTCGCCTGTTCCTGCCGCGACCGTTCGACCTTTTCTTCGGCCTGCACCGCCGCATGGTGTTCGGAGGAATGAACCTCGGCGTAGATCACGGCCCCCACCCGAGGAACGCCAACGTCGCCACGGCGATGATCCACGGCCCGTGCTTGCGGGGATGTAGTGCGGAGCGCGTCGCGGCGATGATGCCCAAGACCAGTCCGACGAAGGGCACGAGCACCGCAAACAGGTAGCCAAGAGGCACCAGGGTGGTTCCCTCCCGCTCGCTGGCGTCGATCCGCTCGTTTTTGGCGGGATGCTCCTCGTCGAAGCGATGGCCGCAGAATCGACAGACGAGTGCCGCGCCCTGGACATGCTCGGCGCATTGAGGGCACGTCTTGGTCCCGTCGTCGTTCAATTGCGGCTCGTCCATCGCGCGTCAGGCTACTCCCGTGGCGCTCATGCCGCTGGTCCTCGCGGATGGTCGAGACGCGGGAACTTGGTCCGAGTGACCTCGTAGAGCTTTTCGCCTTTGGTGGAGGCGTACCAGCGAACTTCGTACTCCCCTTCGTCGGCGAATGGGCAGGGCGCGAGGACGCGATCACCGTACCGGTCAAGATCGTCGCTGAGAACGCGCACGCTCTTTCCGTTGGGGCCTGTAATAAAAACCTCCATATATCCGAGCGTCGAAACCGGGTCAAAGACCGCGCGAGGGGCCGTGCAGACCAGCCGGAACCACACCCCGGCATCGCTCACTCGCCCCGGAAGCGCCTTCCAATCCTTGTTCACACCCCCTGATCGGGAGTAGCGCACAAGCTCCACGGCCGACGCGCCGCCCCGAACCAGCAGCAGGCCACCTGCGGCCCCCAGCGTAGCCGCCAGCGCCAGACTCCCGACGGACACGGAGCCCAACAAGCCCTGCAAGACCGCAGTAACGAGCGCGCACATAGCGGCTATCAAGACCTCGCCTCCCGTGCCGCCCAACGTGCGGCGGGACCGTAGGCCCGCGCCCCGCAGGAGCGGAAAGCGCCGATGGTGGCGCAACCCCGCCAATCCCATCCCCTCAGCCTACGTCCAAGACCTCTCGGACATCCTCGCGTCACCAGAGGTCTCCCGCCGCATAGACGAGATTCAAGCGACCCGCGAAACGGGGCGTCCCGGCTACCCGCTCAGGGCCATGATCGGCATGGCGCTGGCGAAGGCCCTCTATGCGCTCCCGACGTGGACGCGGACCGTCTCGTGCGGGAGCACCCCGCGCTCGCGGCCGTGATCGCCCCGGGCGGCGATGTGCCGTCGAAGTACGCCTGCTATCGCTTCACGGCGAAGCTGCGCGAGCACACGGACCCTGCTGCAAGGCTGCATCGTTCGCGTGGTCGCGGAGTTGAAGAAGCGAAACTCGCAGGTCGGCAAGGACGTCCTCTCGCAGTTGACCTGCGTGCTGAATCGGGAACGGGGGTTGGCGCTCGCAGCGTGACAAGGGGTACGCTCGCCAGCGTGGCCGATCCACTGGACGATGCACGGGAGAAGCTAAAGCGCGCACGCTCGCACCTTGCGAACCTCAAGCGTCAGGCCACGAAGCTCGGTCGAGACACCGGCCGTCACAGCGTGCTCGTGGACTATGACCCGGACGAGGGGCACCATGTCGTCTACGCCAAGACGCGCCCGGAGCCGCTGCCGAACCTGAGCCTCATCCTCGGCGATGTCATCCACTGCGCTCGCGGAGCCCTGGACTTCACGACGTGGCAGCTTGCCTGCAAGCACCTCGGACGTGAACCGACCGACGAGCAGGCCCCATCCATCCAGTTCCCCATCACGCTCACCCCGGGGAAGTTCGCCAAAGCCAAAGTGCTCCCGTTCGTCTCCAAGAAGGTCTCCCGCGAGATGGGGAGGCACCAGCCACATCCGGGAGGCGATCCCGGCAACAACTACCTCGCCGTCTTGCAGTGGATCTCCAACCGCGACAAGCACCGGCTCATCGTGCCGTTGTTCGCCGACATCACGCCACCGCTTATGCCCGAGTACACCCTCGATCCACGCCCCGTACCAGGCAGTGGGGTGGAGATGCATCACACCTTCCTCAAAGGGCCTCGCAAGGGTGCTAGCGAGGACGAAATCTTTTACAAGGGTGATCCGACCACCGTAAAGCTCGGGCGTGTGACCCTCATGCCCCGGCCGCCGAACACCAAGATCTACATAGACCCCCAGCCGCCCCTCAACATACTTTTCGGCGGCCTCGACGGCTACCTCTCCATGCCCGATGTCGAAGCCCTCCTCGGCCATGTCGAGTTCGTGGTCGGCTGTTTCGACCGGTTCTTCTGAGAACCAGTCGGTAGGCAGCGTCATCGGCCTCAACGGGCCCGATCATCCGCTCCGCAGATTGGCGTGGGATCGGCCGAGAAGTGAGGTACCGGCAACCCAGGCGACGGCGATTTATGGCTCTGCGAAGCCAAAAATCGAGTCTCGCCACTCCCTCGGAGGGGATTTGGCGAAACTAGAGCTGGATGGTCGCGCGTAGATGCTCGAGCAGGGCAAGCGGTACGGCCAGCCCTTGCGGTGTTTCTTCGGAGGCCACGAGCCAGGCGTGAGGGATGCGCCGCCCGAGAATCGTCCCTTCCGAGCTGGGCGCTAGAAAGGTCCCCGGATGCCCGGCGAGGGCGCGCATACCGGGCAGCGGCGGCGGAGTGCGGCCGGGGTCCGCGGCGTCGAGCAGGATCGCCGCCGTGATGTACTCGCCGCCCTGGTGGACGTAGATGGTGTCGGCGCAAGACAGGAGCGCGTGGCCGACCAGCCCGCGGACGGGCGTGATGCGCCTCGCGACCGTGCCATCCCAAGCCACGGTCCCGCGCCGCAGTCGGGTCGCGTCAAGGTTGCACGGGTGTCGCGGTGGGCGCCCGGGGTGTTCCCAGATCGTGGTGGGCAGCTCCGAGGTCATGGGGATACCCGCGCCGTCGCCTTGCATCGGGATCGTCGCGCCGCTCGCGTCGAACGCCGCCACCGCGGGGCAGTGCCTTTGGAGGCCGGGCACACGTTCGTCGCCGGCCCGCTGCAGGGTGGCTGCGCGAAGCCCATCGGGGAGGGTCGGGTTGGTGGCCGTGGGAACGCGTGCGCCGCCCTCGATCGAGACGGAGGCGACCTCGCTCGTCGTGAGCAGGAATACGACGGAGCCTTCTTCTTTGCTGCCGTCGTCGCAGGTCTCGGCGTAGATCGGACTGGTAGACGTGGAGGGGCTTGGGCAGGCCCGGCTGGTTTGAGTCGAGGTCGCGGTGACGGTGCGGGTCGTGACCTGCATGCACGACCCCGCTTGTCCGCCGGAGAGTAGAGGAACCAGCGAGACTCCGGCCCCGGGGGCCGCGTCCCAACTCTTCGTGCCTTGCGGTTCTGTGCTCGCGAGCGCCCCTGCTCCTAAGAGGCACGCGCTCGCTGTGATGAGTCCGAAGGCCGCAAGCGCACCTGCCGTAATTCGCCCCACACGTTGAAGATATTCGGTTTCCTTGCGACGTGTGGTCGCAATGCGCACTTTGACTCAGAGTCGATGTTCTACCGGCTCTTACAGCGCGTGGCAGCGACCATAAACCTCCGGAGGCGTCGGCGAGCGTGTGACGAAAGCCTGCCGCAGAGGCAGCGACACGCCTGCTTGGTTTCATTGCCGCCGAAGAAGACCGGCGAGGAGCGCAGCGGGCGGATCTTGCCATCCTCGGCGGCGAGCGCGACGCGGTTGCGGACGGACTGGGCGGCGAGCGTGACGGTGGGCGTGTCCGCTCCCGCCGCGAGCTCGCGTGGCTGGAGGGCTACAGGGTCGGATAGGACGACTTGGACTCGTTGGCTCATCGTGTTAGTTCCTGTGCTGGTGGGTTGACGATGCGGTTGATCGTGCGGACGATCCCGGGTATGCGGCTGGTGCGGCTGGGCGCGAGCGGGCGGTGGAAGTTCGTGCCGTAGTCGCGGTCGGGCAGCTCGGGGTAGGCGAGCGACGGTGTCTGCGCTCGACTGGCGCGCATCGCGCCTGCGAGACGCATGACCCGCTGGGCGTCTTGTCCTTCGGCGCCGAGGTCGTCGCGTGCGATGAACCAGTCGGTCCGTTGGCGGGCGCGTGTGGCCTCGACGTAGGCGGTCTCCTTGCTGGTCTGCCACCCACCGGTCAGCACGACGGAGCGCTCGACGGTCGCGCCCTGCTGACGGTAGACATGCTGCGCGTAGGCGAGCCTCAGCGAGTCCAGATCCTCGCCGGCGAGCTGGACCCTGCGCTGCGATCCGTCGATCGTGACGGTCACGCCTCGCTCGTGGATGGCGCTCACTTGGCCGCGGGTGCCGTTCTCGACCCGTGGCTTTCCTCGGGGGCGGTGCTGCGCAGTGAAGGCGACGAGGTCGCCTTCGCGTAGGCCGTAGTGGACGCCGGGCAACGCGATCTCGTGGTCTCCGAGTTCGCCGCGCTCTGCTCGTAGGTGTTGGGCGCGGGCGTTGAGCCGGTCGATCTCCGTGTTCGCCGCGTCGGCGATCAACGCGACCTGGCGGATATCGCGCCCCTCTGTGAGTGCGCCCCATGTTTGTACGGCTTGCTCGGCCGCCTGGTCGCGGGTATCGGAGAGGTGCAACTGGCCGCGCGAGACATAATGAGCCATCGCGCGCTCCGGTTCCCCCGCGCGTAGGGCTTGCCACGCGCGCTGGTCGGCGGGGTCCTTGGTGCGGTGGATGTCTGCGAGTTCGGCGGTTGGCGCGTCGCCGGTGAGCCGGTCGAACATGCCGCCGGGACCGATCGAGGGGAGCTGCTTGCCGTCGCCGACAGCGATCAGCTTCGCCAGGGAGCGCTCCACGAGCCCGGTCAGGGCGTCCAGGCGCTTGTGGTCGACCATCCCCGCCTCGTCCAGGATCACTGTCGTGTCCCTGCCGACGTGGATGGCTCCCGTGTTCGCGCGGGCGACCAGCGAGTCCAGGGTGAGTGTCTGCCCGGCGAGCGCGGGGCTGTCCGCGCCGAGCCGCTCTGCGGTGGACCCGGATACGGCTACCCCGATCGTCTCGCGTCCGGCGGTCTGCTCCGCGCGGGCGGCGGCGTCAATCACCACTCCCTTGCCGGTCCCGGCGGGGCCGACGAGGACCGCGGCACGCTCGGGACCCGTGAGGACTTCGAGCGCGTAGTGCTGCTCGCGGCTGAGCGGCCCGCCGACGCGCTCGGCGACCTCAAGGGCGGCGTTATTGCGTGCAATGTCGCCGACGTCTCGGCCTGCGGGTTTGGCGAGCTGTGTGGCGCGGCGCTCGATCGCCTGCTCCTGCGCACGAACCGCCAGGGTGGTCATCCGCCCGCCCTCCAGGCTCAGCACGCGCCGGTCGCGGACCATCGCCCGCGCTACAGCGAGCGCCTGATCCGGTGCCATCTCTCCGGCGGCCTGCTCCAGCACGACTGCGCGCAGGTCGCGCTCCTGGAAGACGGCGTGCTGCTCGGTCAGCTTCGCCTCGACCCGATCCTCGATCGCGCGCTCGGCCTTTGGGCGCTCGGATGCGCCGATCAACCGCACCGCCTCATCGGGGCCGAACCCGTGATCGCGGGCGGTCTGTGTCCACACTCCTTGTAGGTCCGCACATGTGGTCAGCTCCTTGGAGCGGCGGTTCTCAAGTGCGAGGTTGCGCAGCTCGCCGCGTTCGGGTGCTCGGCCGTAGCGGGCACGGAAGCGCTCCGCCGCCCTAGCGACCTCACGACTGCGGCCGGAGAACGCCTCACACAGCTCGCGGGGGACACCCGCGATCTCGAAGTACCGGCCATCCTTGCCAGTGCGCTGCTCGATCGCATATCCCTCCCGCACGAGCTCCTCGGCGAGCGCCGAGCGGTAGAACGCGCCCAGCTCCCGCGCGGAGCGGAAGATCGGCCGCGACGCGACCGCCACAATCCGGTCGTCCTCGCGGACAGCGCCGGTGATCACGACATGACTGTGCAGCTGCGGGTCTGGGGCCCGGGCGCCCTGGACTCCGCGGGCGGTGGTGTGTCGGTACTCGGTGGCGATCACGTCCTTGGCGTGCTCTTCCACGACCTGGCCGCTGTAGCGACGCCGCACGACGGGCACCTGCTCTCGCAGGTGGTGGACCGTTTGCTCGACCGCGCGGCCGTGGGCCTGCTCGATCTGCTCGCGCTGCCACGGGTCACCAAGCGCCCACACGGTCGAGACGGACTTTGGTGCGCTGAACGTCACGTCGATCCCGCCGCCCCGGCCGCCGCCAGCACCCTCCGGACGAAGCCACCGGCCGCTGCCAGGGTGACGGCCCTCCATCAGCGCGATGAAATCCGCGCCCTCCACCGGCCCGCCGGGCTCAACCCCGAGCCTCTCCAGGGTCTCGGCATCGGCCAGCCACCGGCCGGGGGCCTGCGCCATCTCCCCATCGGGGGTCAGGTAGTAGTCCCCGCGCTCGGGCTCCACCGTCTTGCTCTCCAGGTAGCGCGCGTACCCACCGCCCCGAGACGCACCTATGCTCGCCGCAGTCATCACACGGGTGATGACCCTCAACGCGCCGAACCGGCCAAGCAATTCGCACAGCGCTCGCTGTGCCACGGCACAGCCGTGCATGTTGTCTGTACGGGCTTTTTGTCGTGCCGAGGCGCGCGTGGTGGCGCAGCCAGACGCGTCGACCGTCGGGGTCGCGTCGAGCGCTTCGTGGTGGGATGACTCGTTGGTGGTGCGGGCGACTGACCGAGCGAAGCGCAGGTGTCAGGGGCTTGTGGCCTGCCGCGCGGCTTTGCCCATCGAGGGCGTTTGAGATGTGCGCGCCAATGTCGCGCCCGCGCCGGTTCTTCACGTAATCTCTTGGCCGGTCCGTGCAGGTTGGGGTCTGTAACCGCGATGGCCCCAATATCCCCACGTATGGCAGTCACCTTTGCGGCCCGGAAGCAGAGCGCGCCCACCCTCGCCCTCAGCGTCGAGCAGGCGTGCGAAGCGCTGGGCGTGTCGTGGGACACCTGGCGCGCGCATATCGAGCCCGATGTGCGCCTTGTGCGCCTTGGGCGCCGCAAGCTGATCCCGGTCAGCGAGCTGCAGGCTTGGCTTGACCGGCACGCCGAAAGCGTCGGAGTGGGGGAGTAGCGTGCCGAGCATCTGCAAAGCGCCCCCGCACCGTGGTCGCGGCCGGGGGCATGACACAGGAGGTTAAGCTCCCATGCAATCGGCACCGTACACCGCGGCATCGTCTGGAGGTGATTGCTGATGGCCACCGGAGTGCGTCAACGCCACGGCAACGGCTGCAACGGCAAAGGTCGCTGCGACTGTCCGTGGCGTGCCGAGGTCTACTCGAAGCGCGACGACTGCAAGCTGCGCAAGACGTTCCCGACGCAGGCGGCGGCGAAGGTCTGGCGGGCGGACAAGCTCGCCGCGGCGAACAAGGGCAAGCTCCGTGCGCCCACGTCCATGACCGTCCGGCAGGCCGCCGAGGCGTTCATGGCCGGCGCCCGCGACGGCTCTATCCCGACGGCATCGGGCACCCGCTACAAGCCCGCGACGCTCCGGGGCTACAGGGTCGGGCTCAACAAACGTCTACTGCCGACGCTGGGCGGCATGCGCCTGTCGGATGTCGAGCGCCGCGACGTGCAGGAGCTCGCCAACCGGCTGACGAGCGAAGGGCTGAGCGCGAGCACCGTGCAGAACACGCTCGACCCGCTGCGCGTCATCTACCGGCGTGCGATCCGCGACGAAGAGGTCACGGCCGACCCGACCGAGCGGCTTGAGCTACGCCGGCCCGATGGTCGGCGGGAGCGGATCGCCGACCCTACCGAGGCGGCGGCGCTCATCGCTGCTATCGCTGAGGGCGAGCGGGCGCTGTGGGCGTGCGCGTTCTACGCCGGCTTGCGGCGCGGGGAGCTGCGTGCGCTGCGCTGGGGCGACGTCGACTTGGCGGCCCGCGTGATCCACATCTCGCGGGGCTGGGATGCGATCGAGCGCGAGCAGCAGGTGAAGAGTGCTGCGGGCAACCGGCGGGTGCCGATTCTCGAGCCGCTCGCGGGGGAGCTGGCCGCGCACAAGCTCCGCACCGAAGGCTCTAGCGACGCGCTGGTGTTCGGCAGGACCGCCGCCGAGCCCTTCAACCCGGAAACCATCCGGCGGAACGCGCTCGTGGCGTGGGGCTGGCAGGAAGTCCCGAACGAGGAAGCGGATGGTCCGAGGACGATCCTCGCCAAGGTGCGAGACGACGCACAGCAGCCGATCACGCTGCATGAGGCGCGGCACACGTGCGCGTCGCTGTTGATCGCCGCGGGCGTGAACGCGAAGGCGCTGAGCGTCATCATGGGCCACGCGACGATTGCCATGACGTTCGACACCTACGGCCACCTGATGCCGGGCGGGCTGGATGAGGCGGCGGCTGCCGCGAACGCTTATCTGGCAGGCGACGGGAAGCGTCCGGCGCTCAGGCTCGTGGGGTGAAAGCTCGGGCCAATCTTGGGCCAGTCGTGTACTGATTCGGGCGGATTCAGCCGGACTCGGCCGGATGAGCGATCGGACGTTTCGCCTGCACTGGAGCCATATTTGGCTCTGACGCAGGGATTGCGCGATCCACTGCCCACGGTTCGAGTCCCTGTCCCGGAGTACCGATGCGCCCCGTGTTCGCGGGGCGTTTCGCGTTTCAAGGACGGCTCGTGCCTGGATTCGTGCCCGAAGCGCTAGTCAGTGGGCAAGCGTGCTGTGTGTGCATCCAGCCAGATCGCGAAGTAGTCCTCAGTCATCGCTCGTGACGCGACCTTCTCGAACGCGCGGGCGAGCTCGGGTTGGCTCGCTGTGATCGTGTAGCCGTGCTCGCCGAGGTAGAGGTCGGTGAGTATCAGTGCGACGCGCTTGTTGCCATCGGGGAGGGGGTGGTTGCGCATGATGCGCGAGGCGAGGATCGCGGCGCGCTGGATTGGGTGCTCGTAGAAGTCGTGGCGGCGATAGCTCGCGAAGGGCGCGGCGAGCGCAGACTCGGCGAGCGGGAGCTTCGCGACTCGCGCCAGGCGCTCGGCGTCGACGTCGAGGACGGCTTGCGCCGCGAGCAGGAAATCCTCGATCTCAACCATGCAAGAAGTATATCAGCCCTACGGCCATATGTATTACGTCCGATATTGTACATGACTCTGTTAGAGTGCAGTACATACCCGAACCCGACGAAAAGGCAGCCATGACCACTAAGAGCCTCCGACTCGACGACGAGCAGGCGAAGCGACTTGAGGCAGTCGCGATGGCCGACGGGACCTCTGTCTCTGAGGTCATTCGTGACGCGATCGACGACCGCATCGCGAAGCGCCGCGCCGACAAGGACTTCCAACAGCGACTCGCAGAGGCCGTCGAGCGCAACCGCGAGGCGCTCGACCTACTGGCGCAGTAGCGACGCCGCGCTCGCGGGTAGCCTTCGCGGCGGTCGTCTTGCGGCGGTCATGGATTTGGAGCCCGTCGGCGCGTCAGCGCGGCGGGCTCCGCTCGTTCATGTCCGAACGAGCACCTAGCTTGTCTGTGCGCTCTCGGGCGCCGAGCCCATGACGAATCGCCTAGACACCTATGACCGCTGCTGACCCGCTCGAGCAGGCATTCCTCTGGCTCGGCCAGACGCCTCAGGCCGCGAAGGAGAGCGCCGCGATGCTTGACGCCGAGACCAGGATCGCGGTCGTCCGACATCGGGCTCTGCCGAGAGCGGCTACGAAGACGTGACGCACTCTCGCGGCGCCGACGGTCAGTGGCGAGTCGTAGGCGTCCAGCGCACGTCGGGTTCACACGCCCCGCAGCTCGGAAGGCCACGGGCCCGCTCATCGCTGCGGGGTGGCCGTCCGTCCTGTGCGCGCCGCACGCGCTCGAGCAGCTCGTCGAGCGGCGAACCCGAACAATCTGACGAACCCGAGCCGCCTAGGGCGGCGATTCTCGCCAGATTTGGCTCTACAGCGGGGATCGCCGCATAGGGCTGCCCGCGGTTCGAGTCCCTGTCCCGGAGTACCGATGCGCCCCGTGTTCGCGGGGCGTTTCGCGTTTCCAAGGCGGGCGTGGGCCATGAGATGGGCCATTCGCGCCCGGATTCGTACCTCAGCGGCGGTCACCGAAGCTATGCTCCCGGCGTGACTTCCCTGGAGCGGTGGAAGCGGGCTGTGGTTCAGCTCGAGGGCGGCCGCAGGCAGCACCGCTGCCGGCGACTGGCGAAAGGCAATCGAGAAGGCGGTCCTTGATGGCGACGATAGGGCGGCTCGTGGAACTGCTGCGCGAGGAGTCCTGGGCGGCGAAGGCCGCCGGCGAGCAGGTCAGCGGCGAACGGCTCTGGGAAATGGCCGAGGACCCGGGTGACATGAGCCGCGAGCAGGTTGCGTGGGTCGGGCAGGCGACCGACGATCAGCTCCGAGGGTTCGTTGCGAAGCTGCGCGTCGAACGGTGCGATGCCTGAGGGCCGGCCTAGATGGTTGATTCCACGGTCGTGTGCCGTTTTCTGGGAGTGCGGAGGGCAAGCGGGCCGCGGACGCTCACCGCGACGGTATCCGGGGCGAGCGAATGCACGCTGGCCTGGAACAAAGCGGTCGCGACGCTGCCCGCGCAGGTGACATGCGAATCCGGCAAGCTTCTGAACGAGCGTCCCGCGCGCGGTTCGTCGTGAGGCCCGCGCGTCCCGGGCGGGAGCCACGCTCTCGCCGCGCGCTTCCTACCCCCGCTCGCGTGCGAGCCGCTCGGCGGCGGCGCGACCATGCTTGATGTCGCGGTGGTGCGTGACGCGGATCGCGACGTCCCCGTCCCAGACGAACACCGGCGCGGATCGCAGGCGCAGAACGCCAACGCCGCCAGCTGCCCAGCCATGCTGGACCGAGATCGCATAGACGACGCCGCCGCCAAGCGCGTGGAGCTCCTCGACGGTGACCGAATACTCGTCGAAGCCGCCGATCCAGTCCTCGAAGAACTGTCGGATCGCGGTGGGTCCGGTATGCGTGCCGAGGCCCCACGGCGAGACGTCCCAGACCGAATCGCGACCGTAGAAGCGCATCATCGCGTCACAGTCGCCGCTGTTGGCGGACGCGAACGCGCTGCGCGTCAGGTCGATGGCGTTGAGGGTTGCGCTCTCGGGCGTGCCCGCGTTGGAGCGCTCACGCGCTGCGGCGCGCTGGCTGAGAGCCGTTACGCGAGGGCCTACTCAGCGGCGATCGGCGCCGTCTCCTCGGGGCGCGAGTCGACGAAGCTCGTCCGCGGCGCGGCCGGTGGCGCCTGCCAGTCGTTCGCTGCGCCGGCGGCGTTCGCGCGACGGCGATACCAGACGGCGGCGGCGCCGCCCACGCCGAGCGTGCCGATCCCGATCGCGGTCGCGGCGACGACGGTGCCGGCGGCGAGGACGCCGGTTCCGAGCAGCACCTTCGGGACGGCACGGCGGACTCGCCGGCGGGCATAGATCATGCCCAGCGTGGTCGCGGTGGTGAGCAGAAGATCGTCGATCTGACGGTCGAACCGTTTCGATTTGCGCATTTCAGATCCCCAGTGCCTTTGCCTTGGCGGCCGCGAACTCCTCGTCGGTGAGCGCTCCACTCGCGTGCAGCTCGGCGAGCTGGTTGATCTTCTCGGCGGTCGGGTCGAGCGCCGCGGCAGGCGGCGGCGGGGCGGGGGCCTGTGCCTCGGGCTCGGCCTGCTGTGCTCCGCGCGCACCGCGTTTGTAGGCGACAGCCCCAATCGCGGCGTCCCGCGCCAATGGGCGACGGCGTCCTAGCGGCATGTTGCTCTCCTCTGGTCGATAACGGACCCAAGCGAACGGAAAAGCCGGGCGTCGCCTGATCGTACTCCGCGACCTTTCCCCGGGCGTCCTCACCGCGCGGGTGAGGGCTCCGCGGCCCAGCTGGGCCGCGGAGCTCACGGCAGCATCAGGCTGTGCAGCTCAAAGAGCGCAGGCGGCGCCGCGTTGGCGGGGTCGGGGGACTGCGTCGCATCGCCCGCGAAGACAACCTCGTTGATCGCCGGGCCGAGACGCTCGGCGTCGAAGCGCCTGGCGTCGGCCTCGGACTCCCACACGTCGATGACCTGAAAGACGCCGTCGATCTCGCCCGCGCAGTGCGCGAGCAGCCCGGCGGGCGGATCGCTGTTGACGCCGGCCTTGGCGTTGACGGCGTCGTAGACCTCAGCCGTGAGCTGCGGCGGCGTGGCGATGCGGATGACGGCCATGGTGGCTCCCTGTGTCGTTGGCGTGGTGCGCTCGAGCCTACGCTTCCGCGGGCACGCGCGGAGGCAGCGCGGGCTCGCGGGGACGCGCTCTACCGCAGGGCGGCGCGTCGGCGACGCTTAGATGAAGTCGTTGCCGGTGAGCGTGTACAGAAACGGCACGAACGGGACGATCACCGCGACACCCCATGCGAGCCGCGCGATGAAGCCGAGCTCGCGACGGTAGAACAGGAGGTTGATCCAGATCAGCAAGACGGCGAGCGGATGCAGGATGCAGAGCAGCAGTTCCAGCAGTTTCTTCATCGCTGCAGCCTAGCTGGCCGCGTCACGCGGCGGCCTGCGTCGCCCAGTCGCGATACAGCTCGTAGTAGCGGCCCTCGGCGGCGATCAGCTCATCGTGTGTGCCCTGCTCGGCGATGCGGCCGTGCTCGAGCACGACGATGCGCCCGGCCTGGCGGATCGTCGAGAGACGATGCGCGATCACGATCGAAGTGCGGCCCATCAGCAGCCGGCGCAGCCCTTCCTCGATCCGCGCCTCGGAGTGCAGGTCGACGTTCGAGGTCGCCTCGTCGAGCACGAGGATACGCGGGTCGGCGATCAGCGCGCGGGCGAACGCGATCAGCTGGCGCTGGCCGGCGGACAGCTGCGCTCCGCGCTCGCCGACTTCGGTGTCATAGCCGTGCGGCAGCTCCGAGATGAACTCCTCGGCGCCGACCGCGGCCGCGGCGGCTCTGATCTGTGCGTCCTCGGCGTTCGGCCTGCCGAACGCGATGTTTTCGCCGACGGTGCCGGAGAACAGGAACGCCTCCTGCGGGACGATCCCCATCTGCGAGCGCAGCGAGCTGCTGGAGACCTCACGCAGGTCGTGCCCGTCGATGAGGACGCGCCCGGCGGTCGGGTCGTAGAAGCGCGCGACGAGCTTTGCCATCGTCGACTTGCCCGCGCCGGTTGCGCCGACGAGCGCGACGGTGGTACCGGGCGCGATCAGCAGGTTGACGTCGTCGAGCGCGAGCACTTCGCGCGTCGTCGCCGCGCCCTCGCCGGCGCTGCCCTTCGGGGCGCGGGGCGTGTAGGAGAAGGAGACGTCCTCGAAGCTGACCTCGCCGTCGATGCGCCCGAGCTCGAGCGCGCCGGGCCGGTCCTCGAGGCTGGGGCGCACGTCGAGCAGCTGGAAGATTTTCTCGAGCGCGGCCATCCCGGACTGGTAGGTCGCATACAGCTGGGAGAGCTGTTGGATCGGTTCGAACAGGTTCGACAGCGCGGCGACGAACGCGACGATCGTGCCAGTCGTGATGTGCCCGTTGATCGCCTGCAGCCCGCCGTAGAGGACGATCGCCGCGACGGCCAGACCGGAAAGCATTTCGACGCTCGGGAAGTAGGCGGCGTTGAGCCGCACGGTGACCATGTTGGCGTCGCGGTTGTCGTCGTTGAGCAGCGTGAAGCTCGCCTTGTGCTCGGGCTCCTGCGCGAAGCTGCGCACGACGCGGATGCCCGACAGCGTCTCCTGCAGCGAGGCGGTGATCGCGCCGATCGTTTCGCGCGTGCGCCGGAAGGCGCCGGCGGAGACGATCCGAAACCACAGCGAGCCGGCGAGCAGCAGCGGCAGCACGAGGAACGTGATCAGCGCGAGCTTGACGTCGAGGTAGAGCAGGATCCCGATCGTGCCGAGCAGCGTCAGCCCCGATTGGAACAGCGTCACGACGGAGTCGGTGACGAGGCTGTCGAGCGCCTCGACGTCGTTGGTCATGCGCGAGATCAGCACGCCCGCGGGGCGGCTCTCGTAGAAGCCGATCGGCAGCGTCTGCAGGTGCGTGAAGATGCGGATGCGCAGGTCGGCGAGCGCGCGCTGCCCGACCCAGCCGACGAGGTAGGTCTGCACGTAGGTCATCACCCACACGAGCAGCGCCGAGATCAGGAATGCGATCACGACGATCACGAGTTTGCGCGTGTCGTGCTGTTCGATGCCTTCGTCGATCGCGGCGCGCGCGAGCAGCGGCGGCGCGAGCGTCGCGGCGGTGCCGATGATTAGCGCGAGCACGGTCAGCGCGGCACGTGCGCGATAGGGCTTGATCAGGGCGAGCAGGCCGCGCAGGTTGCGCCCGCGCGTGCCCTTGCTGGCGCGCTCGCCGTCCCACTGCGGGCCGCCGGGCCCGCGCCCGCCACCGCCGCCGCCGCGGCTGACGACCGGGCTCACAGGCCGCTGACCTCGCGCTCGAGTGGCTTCTGCGTCAGGAAGATCTGGTCCGGCAGGCCCTTCTCGACGATCTCGCGGTAGAGGTCGGAGGCGACGAGCAGTTCGTCGTGATCGCCGTGGGCGACGACGCGCCCGTGGTCGAGCACGACGATCTCATCGGCAAGTGAGATCGTCGAGAGGCGGTGGGCGATCACGAACGTCGTGCGCCCGGCCATCGCCTCATCGAGCGCGAGCTTGATGCTCTGCTCGGTCGAGGCGTCGACCGCGGAGGTCGCGTCGTCGAGGATCAGCACGCGCGGGTCGGCGACGAGCGCGCGCGCGATCGCGATCCGCTGGCGCTGCCCGCCCGACAGCGACAGGCCGCGCTCGCCGACGCGCGTGTCGAACCCCTGCGGCAGGCGCATCACGAAGTCATAGGCCTGCGCGCGCCGGGCCGCCTCCTCGATCTCGGCAGCGCTCGCCGATCGGCGCCCGTAGGCGATGTTCTCGGCGACGCTCGCGGAGAACAGGAACGGGTCGTCGCTGACGACCGCGACCGCCTGGCGCAGGGAGCGCAGCTCGACCTCGCGGATGTCGGTGCCGTCGAGCAGGATCTGCCCGCTGCTTGCTTCATACAGCCGCGAGATCAGCGCAACGAGGCTCGTCTTGCCCGAGCCGGTCGCGCCGACGAGCGCGACGGTGCTGCCGGCGGCGATGTCGAGGTCGATGCCGCTGAGCACAGCGCGCGCGGGCTGGGAGAAGCCCGCGACCTCCTGGGCCTGCGCGCGCTCGCCGGTGTAGACGGCGCCGAAGTCGTCGTGTTCGTCGTAGCGCAGCGTCACACCGCGCATCTGCACGTGCCCGTTGCCGCTCGGCAGCGGCTGCGCGCCGGGCGCGTCGACGATGCGCGGCTCGCGGTCGAGCACCTGGAAGATGCGCTGCCCGGAGGCGGTCGCGCGCTGGGCGAGGCCGAGCGTCACGCCGAGCGAGCGCATCGGGCTGATCAGCATGTTCAGGTACAGGTAGAAGGCGGTGAACTGCCCGATCGTGAGGTGTGCGTCGATCACCGCCTGCCCGCCGATCAACAGCACGGCGGCGAGCCCGAGCTGGGGCAGGAAGCCGATCGCGGGGTTGAACTTGGCCTCCAGGCGCGTCGCGATCATCGACTGGTCGAACACGCGCGCGACGCTGTGGCGGAAGCGCTCGAGCTGGCGCGGCTCGCGCGCGAAGGACTTCACGACGCGCACGCCTGAGATGTTCTCCTCGGCGTCCGCGGTGAGCTCGGCGATCCGCTGCTGAACCTCCTGGATCGCCGGCCGGGCGGTGCGCCCGTAGCGCTGGGAGATCCACACGACGAACGGCACGGGCGCCATCGCGATCACGCCGAGTTTGGGGTTGATGACGATCATCGCGACGCCGGCGAGCACGAGCGTCAGCACGGACTGCAGGATGAACACGAGCCCGTAGCCGAGGAAGAAACGTACGGCGGACAGATCGACGGTCGCGCGCGACATCAGCTGGCCGGTCTGCTGGCGGTCGAAGAAGCTCAACTCGAGCCGTTGCAGGTGCGCGTACAGGCGCTCGCGCAGGTCGAATTCGATCGCGAGGGAGATCCGCCCGGCGATCATCCGCCGCCAATAGGTGAGCACCCAGCCGATGAGCACCGCGGCGACGATCACGAGCGCGAGCACGAGCAGTTCGTGGCGATCGTGCGCGCGCAGCGTGTACTCGCGCAGGCGGGTGTGCGTCGTGCCGTGCTTGATCGCCTCGACGGCGAGGCCGGTCAGATAAGGCAGCAGCACCTTCATGACCATCGCCAGGCTCG
Source organism: uncultured Solirubrobacteraceae bacterium (assembly GCA_963827105.1). GTDB lineage: Bacteria > Actinomycetota > Thermoleophilia > Solirubrobacterales > Solirubrobacteraceae > Palsa-744. Next base: position 206,254 of record CAWHAB010000013.1, read on the forward strand.
CGAGCAGCCAGGAGATCGCGAGTCCCCGCTTGTACGGGCGCAGGAAACCGAGGAGTCTGTAGAACGTGTTCATAGTTGTGCAGTCAACGATTATCGCATGGGGAGCACGGACGGGGCGGCCGCTGCGCCTCTAGGCTTGCCCCGATGGCAGATCCGCCGAATCAGGTGCGGGCCGGCGGCGCACGCGCGGGGCTGTGCGATACGTGCGTGCACCAGCAGGAGGTGCGCAACACGCGCGGCTCGACGTTCTCGCTGTGCCTGCGCTCGCGCCACGATCCAGCTTATCCGCGCTATCCGCGGCTGCCGGTGCTCGCCTGCCCGGGATATCAGCAGCGCGAGCACCACTGACGATTTCTACGAGGGCCGGCGCAGCCGGCCGGCGTGTCCTGCGCGAACGGGGCACAGGCGTCGTGTCGGCGTGCGGCGCGCGTCTCAAGCGGCGGCGGCGACCGGCTCGTGCTCCTGCACAGTCGGCGCCTGTCCCGAGCTGACGAAATCCTTGCTGCGCACCAGCACGAACGCGAGCACCGAGCCGATCAGCGCGATCCCCGCGGCGATCAGCGCGATTGTCGTGAACGCGTCGGTGAAGCCGACCTTGTAGGCGTGATCGAGCGCGGTCCGCGCGGCCGGAGAGAGCCTGTGTGCGATCTGCGTGACTTCGCCGGACTCGAGCAGCGTCCCGAGCTGGCCGTGCGCGGCGACGGTGATCTCATGCACGCGTCCGCTGGTCGCGAGCGCGGCGGCGGTGCTGTGCGTGACGCTGTGCTGGAAGACCGCGCCGAGGCCGGCGATGCCGGTCGCGATCCCGACCTGGCGGAACGTCGAGTTGATGCCGGAGGCCATGCCGCTGCGCTCCTGTGGCACGACGCCGATCGCGGTCGAGGCGAGCGGCGGGTTGATCAGGCCGATGCCGGCGCCGCCGAGGATGAAGCCGGGGATCAGGACCGTCCAGGTCGAGCTCGCTTCGATGCCGGTCATCGCGAGCAGCCCGAGGCCGGCGAGCGCGAGCCCGGAGCCGAGCAGCAGGCGCACGGGGACGCGCACGCTGAGCTTGCCGGCGAACGGGGCGACGATGAACGACAGCAGCGTCACCGGCAGGAAGCGCAGTCCCGCCTGCACCGGGCTGAAGCCGAGCACGTCCTGGATGTAGAGCGTGAGGTACAGGAACATCGCGAAGAACGATGCGGAGATCGAGAACGCGACGATGTTCGCGCCGGTGAACGCGGGCCGCCGGAACAGCGTCAGGTCGAGCATCGGGCGGCGCTGGAGGACCTCGGCGACCAGGAACGCGCCGAGCAGCACGGCCGCGCCGACCAGCAGCGAGACGATCTCGGTCGAGCCCCAGCCCTTTTCGTTGCCCTGTACGAGCGCGTAGACGAGCATGAACAGCGCGCCGGAGAACGTCACGAGGCCGATCCAGTCGACGCCGGTCGCGTCGGGGTCGCGCGAGTCGGCGACCTGGGTGACGGTGATGAACACGGCGGCGATGCCGATCGGGACGTTGATGAAGAAGATCCACTCCCAGCCGATCGCAGAGGTGATCACGCCGCCGACAACCGGGCCGACGGCGACCGCGGCGCCGGTTGCGGCTCCGAACACGCCGAACGCGGTGCCACGCTCCTTGCCGTGGAATGCGTTGGCGATCAGCGCGAGCGAGGTCGCGAACATCATCGCACCGCCGACGCCCTGCACGGCGCGCGCGAGGTTGAGCATCAACGGACTGTCGGACAGGCCGCAGAAGGCGGAGGCGCCGGTGAACACGACCAGTCCGGCGGCGAACACGCGCTTGCGGCCGATCAGGTCGGCGATCGACCCGGAGGTCAGCAGGAAGGCCGCGAGCGTCAGCGCGTAGGCGTTGACGACCCACTGCAGGTCGGCGAAGGAGGAATGCAGCGAGCGCTGGATGTCGGGCAGCGCGACGTTGACGACGGTGATGTCCAGCAGCAGCATGAAGATCGCCACCGCGACCGCAATCAGCGTCCACCACTTGCGCTCCATCGCCGCCTCCTTACCCGCGCTCGCGTTTCACGTCACGCACTATACGAAGGCGTAATCGGAGTTCTCCCGCGGCGCGGAGATCTGCGCGGCATCGGCAGCCGCCGACGTGCTCGCTGGGCCCCGGCGGGGTTGGATGTCGTCGTCTCTGAGACCGCCGTCCGGGTCACAGGATCGCGTTCGGATAGGCGCGCGTGGCGGCGGCGAGCATCACGGCGAAGAAGCTTGCGACGACGAGAAAGTCGAGCCACAGCACGCCCGCGCCGCCGACGCCGACGAGCATCTGGCGCAGCCCCTGGACCTCGTAGGTGAGCGGGTTCACGCGCGCGATCACGCGCAGCCAGGCGGGCATGATCGCGAGCGGGTAGAGCGCGCTCGAGGCGAAGAACAGCGGCATCATGATCAGCTGTCCGATGCCCATGAAGCGCTCTCGCTCCTTGACGACGGCGGCGAGCAGCATCGACATGCACGCGAACGCGGCCGTGCCGAGCATCAGCATCGCGAGCGTGCCGAGCACCCCGGGCACGCTCCAGCGCACGCCGATCTGCGCGACCGCGAGCACGATCAGCAGCAGCAGCGCCTGCACGAGCGCGCGCACGCACGCGCCGGCGGCCTTGCCGAGCACGATCGAGCTGCGCGACAGCGGCGTCGCGAGCAGCCGCTGCAGCTGGCCGACATCGCGTTCCCAGATCACCGACAGGCCGTAGAAGATCGCGATGAACATCGCCGCCTGCGCCATTACTCCGGGGGCGATGTAGGCGCGGTAGTCGAGGTCGCCGGGAGTCAGCGTGCGGTTGTGGCTGAGCGCGGTGCCGAAGATGAACAGCCACAGCAGCGGCTGCACCGAGCGCGTGACGATGTCGAGGTGGTCGTGGCGCAGCTTGCGCAGCTCGGCCTGCGCCATCGCGAGCGTGCCCTCGACCATGCGCGCGAGCGGGCCGATCGAGAGGGCCTGCGGGAGGCGCTCAGCCGAGGCGGCGGGCGACGCGGCGCTGGGCGCGGACATCGGCGAGCCTCCCTTCATCCTCGCTGCCGTCGTCGACGATCGCGCGCCCGGTGACCGCGGCGAACACCTCTTCCAGGCTGTCAGTGCCGTGGCGCTCCATCAGCTCGGCCGGCGCGCCCTGCTCGACCAGGCGCCCGCGGTCGATCACGCCGAGCCGGTCGCATTGGCGCTCGGCCTCCTCCATCAGATGCGTGGTCACGAGGATTGTCGTGCCCTCCTGCTCGCACAGCGCCTCCAGGCGCTCCCACACCATCCGCCGGGCGGTCGGGTCGAGCCCGACGGTCGGCTCGTCGAGGAACAGCACCTGCGGGCGGTTCAGCAGCGCGCTCGCGATCTCCAGGCGCCTGAGCATCCCCCCGGAGAGCGTGCGCGCGAGCCGCGCGAGCATCGGCTCGAGCTCCATCGCGTCGATCACCTCGGTGATTCGCTCGCGGCGCTCGCGCCGGGGGACGCCGGTCACGCGGCCATAGAAGTCGAGGTTCTCATACGCGGTCAGCGCGCCGTCGACGGAGATCGCCTGGGGGATGTAGCCGATGCTCGCGCGCACCGCGAGCGGCTCCTGGCTGACATCGAAGCCGGCAACGAGCGCCCGCCCGGCGCTCGGCGCGAGCAGCGTCGTGAGCACGCGCACCGTCGTCGTCTTGCCGGCGCCGTTGGGACCGAGCAGGCCGAAGACCTCGCCGGGAGCGACCGCGAAGGAGACGCCGCCGACGGCTTCGAGTTGATCGAAGCGCACGACGAGGTCGTCGACGAGCAGCGCCGGTTGCTCGCCGGCGACGCTCACGGCCGCGGCTCGCCCGTCGTCTCGAGCGGGGGTGGCGGAGCGAACTGCCCGGCGGCGTGCGCGTCGAGCTCGCGGATCCTGCGGCGCACGCGCTTGCGCGTCTCGCACAGCTCGTGCTCGAGCTTGCCGAGCTCGAGCGCGCGATGGCGGACGAGCTCGAGTTGGCGGTCGATGTGTCCCTGGGCCTCGCTCAGCAGCTCGCGCCGGCGCGTCGGATCGACGTCCTGCGCGCGCAGCTGCGCGCGCACCTCCGCGCGCGCCTCCTCGGCGGTCAGCAGCGTCTTCAGCTCATCGAGGGAGACGCCGAGCAGATCCTTCAGGCGCATCACCTCGCGCAGGCGCTCGACCTCCTCGTGGGTGTAGAGGCGGTGGCGCCCGGAGGGACGGGCTGGTGCCTCGGGCAACAGCCCGATCTCCTCGTAGTAGCGGATCGTGCGCGGAGTGGTGCCGACCAGGCGCGCGACGTCGCCGATGCGCAGGCTCTCGCCGCTCGGCGCGGGAGCACTCGCAGCCGCGCTGTCGGGTGGCGTGCTCATCGCGTGCTCGCCTGCAGCGGAGCGGGGGAGGGGGCGTGCGCGGCGGCGGCGCGCTGATCCTCGAGCTCGGGCTCGACCGCGCCGACGCCGAGCTCGGCGATCGCCTCGAGCGGGATCTGCGACGTGTCCGCATCCTCCTCGACGCTCACGTGGCGCGGGCGCAGGAGGCAAACGAACATGCCGATGAACGACACCGCCGAGAGCACCCACAGGGCGGTGTGCATGTTCGCGATGAACGGCGCGAGCTTCGCCGCCGACAGGCCGCTTGAGACGCCGGAGAAGATCGCGAACAGCGTCGCTTTCGGGATCGCGGAGGTGACGATCGCCATCACGAACGCGATCGAGAGAACGGCGCCGGTGTTCTGCAGCAGCGTCCTTGCGCCGGCGGCTATGCCGCGGCGGTTGGCGGGCACGGTGCCCATCATCGCGGCGGTGTTGGGGCTGTTGAACATGCCCGAGCCGACGCCGACCATCGCCAGCCACAGCGCGCTCTGCGTGTAGGGGCTGTGGACGCCGAGCGTCGTCATGCCGGCGAGCCCGCAGGCGCTGACGAGCATGCCGATCGCGGCGAGCGCGCGCGAGCCGTGGCGATCGGCGTAGATGCCGGCGAGCGGCGAGGCGATCAGCATCCCGAGCGCGAGCGGGATCAGCTTGATGCCTGCGGTGATCGGCGTGTTGCCCTGCGCGCCCTGGTAGTAGAAGACGAACAGGAACATCAGCGCGAAGCGCGCGAGCCCGTTGATGAAGGCGGCGGCGCTGGCGGCGGCGAACAGACGGTTGCGGAAGATCCGCAGGTCGAGCATCGGCGCGCGCGAGCGGCGCTCGATCAGCACCCACAGCGGCAGCAGCACGACCGCGGCGGCGATGCCGGCGATCACGACGGGGTCGTTCCAGCCGCTGAGCCCGCCCTTGGAGACGCCCAGCACGAGCCCGGTGAGGCCGATGACGAAGGTGCTCGTGCCGAGCACGTCATAGCCGCGGATCGAGTCCGGTTTGGCGAGCTCGCGCAGCACGAGCGCGCCCCACGCGGCGCCGGCGAGCGCGAACGGCACGTTGAACCAGAACACCCAGTGCCAGGAGATCGCGACGAGCGCGCCGCCGAGCACCGGCCCGAGCACGAGCCCGATCGCTGCAACCATCGTGTTGGCGCCCATCGCGAGACCGAGTTCCTCCTTGGGGAACGCGTCGGTGACGAGCGCGGCGGCGTTCGCGAACAGGAAGGCCGAGCCGATCCCCTGCAGGATGCGCCAGAGGATCAGCACGGTCGCATCTGGGGAGAAGCCGGCGCCGAGCGACGCGAGCGCGAACACGACGAAGCCGCCGACGTACGCTCGCTTGCGCCCGAACAGGTCGCTGAGGCGCCCGGCTGTGAGCACGAGCACGGTCGCGGCGATGAGGTACGCGAGAATCACCCAGACGAGCGCGAGCAGGCTCGCGTGCAGCGAGCGCTCGAGGTCGGGCAGCGCGATGATCAGCGTGCCCGAGTTGGTCGCCGCGAGCAGCATCCCGAGGCTGGTGCAGGAGAGCGCCCACCACTTGTAGTTCTCGTGGCCGGCGGCGACGCCGAAACGGCGCTGCCTGCTCTCAGATCGCGCTGCTGTGACGGTCAATCTCAAGCACTCCTGACGCTGTCTCTCGCAAAACTGACGTGAACGTAAGGATCATAATAACAGGCGGCGCGGCCACTGGACGATCGAGCGCATCTGTGCGCGCGAGATGCGCTCGCGCGGCGCTCCTCGAGCGGCTCGGCGGGCGCGGCGGCGCGCGCACGCGATCGCTGCTAAAACAGTGTCGATGTCATCGAGCGAGCCGCACGTCGTCAAGTCCGATCAGGAATGGCGTGAGCAGCTGACGCCGGAGCAGTACGAGGTGCTGCGCAAGGCCGGCACAGAGGCGCCGTTCACGGGCGAGTACGTCTACAACAAGGAGTCCGGCGACTACCGCTGCGCGGCGTGCGACGCGATGCTCTTCAGCGGCGAGACGAAGTTCGACTCGGGCACGGGCTGGCCGAGCTTCACCGAGCCGGCGGTCGCCGAAGCGGTCGAGCTGCGCCCCGACAACAGCCTGTTCATGCGCCGCACGGAGGTGATCTGCCGCAACTGTGGCGGGCACCTCGGCCACGTCTTCGACGATGGGCCCGGCCCGGACGGCCAGCGCTACTGCATCAACTCGGCGGCGCTCGCGTTCAAGCCCGAGGACGCGGCCTCGGGCTGACGCCGAGCACGGCGCTGTCGCCCGCGCGAGCCCCTTCCAAGTAGCCTTCTGTAGCCATGGTCATGTATCAGCAGGCGCGACGCCTGTCCGAGCCGCTGCACTGGGGACGGCGCGAGAAGTGGATCGTCGCGGTCGTGCTCAGCTGCGTCGCGCTCGCCGTGGTCGGCCTCGGCATATCGGCGCTGCGGGGGAGCACTCCCGAACCGGCGGACTGCGTCAGGGTCACGTTCGCGAGCACACTCGGCGGTGCGGACCTGCACGGATGCGGCGCACAGGCGCGGCGGATCTGCGCGTCGGGCGACTTCCACAGCATCACCGAGGAGCTCCGCGCGGCTTGCGTGCGCGCGGGATTCCCCTTCAAAGCGCCGTCCTAGAGCCCTCTTCGGGCGCGTATCGACAGATGTCGAAAGGGGCCGGCCAAGAGTTGGCCAGGATGGCCCTACCGGCAGCCGCGGCTGGCGGATTTCATACGCGGACTGTCATTGGTGCGCGGCGGCCGTCTAAATGGGGCGCGACCGCGTTCGCCATACCCACAACGTAGGAAACGGGAGGCCCATGTCCTGGCTGGCATATCCAAGTTGGCTTAACGCAGGTGACAACGCGTGGCAGATGAGTGCTGCGACCTTCGTCGGGCTGATGAGCCTGCCGGGCCTCGCGGTCCTGTATGGCGGCGTCATGCAGAAGCGCTGGTCGGTGAACAGCATGATGCTCACGTTCGTCGCGTTCGCGCTCGTGATGGTCGCGTGGTCGTGCTGGGCGTTCAAGATGGGCTTCGGCACGCCGATCGGTAGCGGTCATGGCTTCCTCGCGAGCATGTGGGGCAAGTCCGGAACCGTCCTGTCGAGTGGCGCCGAGGAGGGGCAGGCGATCATTCCGTCGATCACGGAAGGCCCGCCGTTCCACTTCCCGGAGGCCTCGCTCGTGTACTTCCAGTTCGTGTTCGCAGCGATCACGCCGATCCTGATGCTCGGCTCGGTCCTCGGGCGGATCAGCTTCAAGGCGTGGATCCCGTTCGTGCTGCTGTGGATCACGTTCGTGTACACGGTCAACGCGTTCCTGCTCTGGGGCGGCGGCTACTTCGCCTTCCATGGCGCGCTGGACTACTCCGGTGGTTACGTCATCCACCTCGCGGCCGGCATCTCAGGCTTCGTGGCGGCGGCGGTGATCGGTCCACGACTGCAACGAGATCGCGAGATCGATGCTCCGAACAACCTGCTGATGGTTGCCGCCGGCGCCGGTCTGCTGTGGCTCGGCTGGAACGGCTTCAACGGGGAGACTCCTACTACGCGGGCGCAGACGCCTCGGCGGCGGTTCTCAACACGAACCTCTGCACGGCGGTGGCGATGCTCGTGTGGATCGGATGGGACTACGCCTTCCGCGACAAGCCGTCGCTGATCGGGTCGGTCAACGGAATGATCACGGGGCTGGTCGGCATCACACCGGCGGCCGGGTTCGTGACGGGGTGGGGTGCGATCGGGATCGGTGTGATCGCCTCGACGATCGTCTGGTTCTCGATCCGCTTCCTCAGTCGAGCGCCAATATTCCGGAGCGTGGACGACACGCTGGGGGTGATCTATACACACGGAATCGCCGGTCTCTGCGGAGGCCTGCTGGTCGGGGTGTTCGCGGACCCCGGCGTGGTCGAGTACATCGGCCGCGGCGGCGCGAGCAACCTGCCTGGTAAAGCGGGCGTGCTGCACGGCAGCTGGACGCTGCTGCGCTGGCAGGCCGAGGCCGGCCTGTGGGTGATCGTGTTCAGCGGGGTGATGACGTTCATCCTGTTGAAGCTGGTCGGGATCTTCGTGCCGCTGCGCCTCACCGATGAGGAGCTCGAGGTCGGCGATCACGCGATCCACGGCAACGAGGTGTACCCCTCCGACGTGCCGACGCTCGGCGGCCCGCACGCACCCGCGTGGCAGCCAGGCGGCGGTGCGGTTCCGGCCGGGGCGGGCGCCTAGGACGCGCAACTCAAACCGGGCACGGGGGCGTCCAACGGGAGGACGCCCCCGCCGCTCGGGACGAGCGTCTCATCCGGTGGCCCCGCTTCGGCGGGGCCACCTGTCGTTGCGCGATCAGATGCTTCCGATCCGGGTGCGAAGCTGCGCTGGGCCCTGCTAGGAGGATGCAGCGAAACTCATCACGCCTGCCCTCTGGACTCGCTGAGACGTTCGGCAGCGGCACGGGCCTCGTCGAGGTCGAGATAGGTCGTTGCGTGTGTGACCCTGCCCTGTTCCCAGACGCCGACGAAAGCTTCTCGCCGCTGCATGTACTCACCGCCGCTGCTGCCGCTCCCAGCCGGGCGGGCCCTTTGGGTGACCACGGTCAAGGTCACGCCGTTGCGAAGATCGAGAATCTCCTCGAGCTCGAGCTCGAGCTCGTCAAAAGCGCCGTACCACTCCTCCAAGCGCTCGCGTATCGCCGCGGCGCCGGCGAGGGTGACCAGCGTCGTCTCCCACACAGCCTCGGGGCCGAAGAAGCCCATGACCGCGTCACGGTCGCGTCGGCTCGCGGCCTCCCACAAGCCACGCGTGAGCGCGACCAGGTCGGGGGTCGCGGACTGCTCGGGCATGACTGTGAGTATCCCGCACGGCGACGGGCACGAGTTCCGCTAAAACACGGCTAGCGGGCGATGCCGATCGGGCAGGAGACGCCGGTGCCGCCGAGGCCGCAGTAGCCGCCGGGGTTCTTCGCGAGGTACTGCTGGTGGTAGTCCTCGGCGTAGTAGAACGGGTGCTCGCCGTTGGTCTCGGCGAACTCGGTCGTGATCGTGCCGTGGCCGGCGGCCGAGAGCATCTGCTGGTAGATCTCGCGCGAGGCCTCCGCGGCCCGGCGCTGGGCCTCACCGTTCCACATCAGCAGCGAGCGGTACTGCGTGCCGATGTCGTTGCCCTGGCGCATGCCCTGGGTGGGGTCATGGCCCTCCCAGAACAGCTGCAGCATCGCCTCATAGCTGGTCATCGCCGTGTCGAAGGCGACGAGCACGACCTCGGAGTGCCCGGTCATGCCGCCGCAGACCTCCGCGTAGGTCGGGTTCGGCGTGATCCCGCCCGCGTAGCCGACAGCCGTCGTGTAGACGCCATCGGCTTCCCAGAAGATCCGCTCGGCCCCCCAGAAGCAGCCCATTCCGAAGATCGCCGTCTCGACGCCGGCGGGGAACGGCCCCTGCAGCGGGGTGCCGAGAACCTCGTGGCGCTCGGGGACGCGCATCTCCTGCTCGCGGCCGGGGAGGGCCGCCGGCGGCTCAACCATCGCTGTCTTGTCACGACCGAAAATTCGCATACGGCTCAGGCTAGAGCATGTCCCCGCGATCGACATCCCTGCGCGACTGGACGCTGGGCCACCCCGGGGGCTAGAATGCGCGGACCTCGCGGATGTAGCTCAGCTGGCTAGAGCGTCGCCTTGCCATGGCGAAGGTCGAGGGTTCGAATCCCTTCATCCGCTTCGAGCGAAAGCCCTGGAAATCCGGGGGTTTTCGTGTTTCTGGGGACGGTAGAGCGACCGCGGCCCGCAGGCGGTGTACCAAAGCGGTGTACCAAACGGACCTCGGAATACGGGGCGTGACGCTCACCGCGGCCACTGGCCAGGGGGCATCGAATGCCAATCGCCGCACGCCGCGAGCTGCTACCTAACCCGCCCGTACCGTTAAAAGCGTGAGCACTCCGCACCCCAAAGTTGCCCGCCATGCCGCGCGTTGCGTTCGAGTTGTGGCAGTACAGGCGATTAGCGTTGTGCCCATAGCTGTTGCACCCCTAGCGCTTAGCGTGCGAGTTGTGGCCATGGACGCGATTAGCGTTGTGCTCATAGCTGTTGCTTCCCTCGCGCTTAGCTTTCTAGTTGCGGCTGAGTACGAGGAAGATCGTTCCTAGAGGCTGCTGCACAACCGAACGTCAGGCTTGAACTATGCCCACGAACCCCACCACCGAGATCGACACGCCTCCGCTGACCGAGGTCATTGACCTGTCGCCGCCCCGAGCACGCGCGCTGACAGATGAGGTCAAGGCCGACGCAGCGGCGCTCTGGGTCGAGCTTCTCCTCGCTCTACGCGGCCGGCGCACACGTCGCCCTCGGCTACTCCTCGTGGGCGGAATACTGCGCTACTCAGTTCGACATGGGCAAGAGCGCTGCCTACAGAATGCTTGACGCCGGCCGCATCGTTGGCCTACTTGTCGCCCAGTCCCCAAGGGGGGAATACCGCCGAATGAGCGCATCGCCCGCGAGCTGTCCGCCCTCGCCGACGACCCTGACGAGATGGCCGAGACGTGGCAAGAGGCTCTCGAGCGCCACGGGCAGCCTACGGCCGCCCAGGTAGAGAAGATCGTTGGCGAGCGACTTGACGAACTCTCCACCAAGGAGTTGCCGCTATCGCAACAGCATCTCTTTCGCAAGCTCCCGACATGCCGTGAGGATGCGGGTCATCAGGCGCAACGTGACGAGGATGCGGCGGGACCTCCAGAAGGCGGCAGAACTAGGTGAGCGCGGGGCGTGCTTTGCGCGAATTGCGCCCGAGAATGACGCCTCTCGAATGGACCACATATCTCGCTGACGGCTTTGGCGGTACGCCGAGCAAGCGTACGAGTACATGGCCATCGAGGACATCGACGCCGCGCGCCAGCACGTCGGTGGCCGGATGGTTTTGGCGGCAAACCCGATGACTTCGCCCAGGGCGACCACGGCATTTCCCACGCAACGTGACCGGCATTCCGCTCACAGCCGCAGACGTGATGAACGCGGCCGAGGTCGCCAGCCTCATGGGCGTGCCTCGCAGCACGGTCGAGCATTGGGCGCGTCGACGATCCCAAGTCGCAAGATCGGCCGGCGCCGGCTGTTTCTCCGCCCGAGGATCGAAGCCCTACTACTTGAGGAGGCTCCCGCATGAGCAAGGTCAACTCGACGCACACACAGCCGATCTCGACGCGCCTGCGACCGCATGACGCGGCACGCCTTCGAGCGCGCGCTGAAGCGGAGGGCACAACGCTCAGCTCGCTACTGGCGCGCGTCGCGCTTCGATACTTGAAAGCCGCGGCGTGATTTTCTCGCGCTGGCGGTCAACCGCCGATCAAGGGAGCCCCGCACATGTATGACACAAAAGAGGTGTTCACTGTTCACGTGCCGACTCCTCCGGGGTCATCGCGAGCGACGCGCGTCCCGATCGGGAGGCGGGCAACCCTGGACGAGGCACGTGCCCTAGCGATGGCCTACCAGGGGAAGGGCGCCACGATCACGGAAGATTCTTTCCTTGGGGATGCGTTGAGCAAATTAGACCACGGACCGGGCGGCAGCCGGGCAGACTCATGGACACCTCTCCCCCGCCGGGCCGATAAGGCGAGACAACGATGCACCGGCCGCGGACGAGGACAAAGCGCGGAGACGAGATCACGGCACCCGCACTAGACCTCGACGGCAAGCGCCGCAAGGATGGCTCCTATGCGGTCGAGACGCTGCGGAGCGAGCTTGCGGCCTCTGTCGGCATTGATCCGCTCCGCAAGGCCGCTGCACCGCTCACAGACGATCAGCGCCGGCTGGCGGCGGCATTTGACCGTCGATCGAATCCCCGAACGGAGGGCGAGGCGCGCGCAGACTGGGATGGGATGACGGACGTCGTCGGCGAGCCGTCACAGAAGGCGACAGGCCACGGCATGAAGGCCCAGCTCGGCAGCGGGCCGACGCCTGAGCTGGAAGAAAAGAGCCCGGAGGCAAGCCTCTACGGGCGCCGGTGTCGGAAGTTGCCGCAGAGCCGCGGGACATCGACCGCGTGACAGTCCGCAAGGGGACGGTCTCGGCGCGTCAAGCGCTCCCGATCTCGCAGGCATATCTACGCCACAACGATCCGCTGCGGACGTTGGCCGGCGTCCGTGGTCGGATCGAATCGACAGCCGAGGCAGCCGGCCTTGACCTCGACCGCTGCGCGGAAGCGTTCCCGACCTCACGAGGACGACCGAGCGCCGCGCTGCGAGCACATCGGCAGGCGGTGCGCCTTGTGCTCCTCGACGTCCATCGGAGAGGCGCCTCGTATCCACTGATCGCAGCGGGTCTCAGACCGCCATGAGAAGGCCATCGAAGCGCTAATAGGGGGTCCTCCCCCGCATAGTCGGAGTGCCCGGGGAAGGGGGTAAGGGGGATGGGGCTGTAACGCGGCTGTTCGGTGCCCTTCTGGCCCGCGACGTGCCTCGGCCAGCTTGCTGCTGAGGCACATGGTTCTTGGCAAGCACACCCCTTCTAAAACCTGGCCAGCAGACATCGTCTGCCGGCGGCATACGACCTCAGCGAAGCGCATGGCAACACGCCAGAGCGCTCAGTCACATCAATACCCAACCGGGAGGCTCAGCCATGCATCGCCAGTACGTCGTCTCGGGCATCGCTGGAGATACCATCCCGGCCGCTCACATGGGGATACGAGGACCACGGCCCGAGCAAGCCGGCACGACTTCACCGGGGGGCTCAGCGTGTTCATTGTCGCCCGCGATCCCGTGCCGTCCCACTGGCCCGATGGCGAGATCATGCCGAGCAGACTGGCGGCAACCGTATGAATCGCCGGCCTCGACCCGCCAGGTATCCCTCTGAGGCGAGCTGCCCTTACTTCTTCTTGATCGTTATTTGGCGACTAATCTTCGTTACTAGGCCAGCCGTGCTCTTGACGATGCCAGTCGCTTCAAGGCGCAGGCTGTTGTGTTTGAGGTAGCCGCGTCCCCGCGAGTTCAGCTTGACCGTGAGCTTCCCGCTCTTGCCGCCCTGCACGTTACCCGTCACCGCGCCAACGGTGACATGATTGACGGCACTGGCGTGGGCACCGTGGACGGTCGCAACCAACGTGAGCGCAAAGGTGCAGGTTTCGTTGCTGGCAGCGCCGCATCCTGCTGTGATCGTGCCGGTGCCGCTAGAGACCTTCACGCTGCTGCTAGATGCAAACATTGTGATACTCGAAGGCGTGGGCGTGGGCGCAGGATGTTCTCGCGCAGATCTTTCTTCTGCCTGCCGTTTTGCTTGGTGTGCGTATGCTGCTTCTTCTTCGTGTACTTTTTGGATTTCGCGTTCGTATCTTTCGTTTGCTTCGTGGCGTTCCCGTTCGGATTTTTCGTGTACTTCGGCGAGTTCGCGTTTACACTGAACATAGGCCGCTCCTTCTTGTTCTCTTTCTTTGAGGTATGTGGCACATGCGCCACTTGTTGGTTCGATTCCTGCTTCCCAGCAATGGGGCGGTTTTGTTGGTGTCGGACAGTTAGCAATCGCAATAGTTGGCACAACGCCGCCGAGAGCCACGAATAGAGCGACCCACGCGACGATGTTGCCGCGAACGGCCTTGATGACCCGGTGCATAGCGAGTACCCGTTAGAGAGGCTTTCGCGTGTCCAAGACATCGCCCACCGATCCCACGTCGGCCCCAGCTCGACGCGCTCATCGTCAGACGTCCCGAGCCGAGCGACACGACCTCCCCGTCGTCCGGCACTCGCGCTGCCCCATTGCTAGAGCGTGCGGCCCGACACCCTAATGTTGTGTCCGCGAAGCCGCCTCCAGTAGAGCGATCACAAACACGATCACATACGACGTATCTGAGAACACGCTTGCCCGCCATGATTTTGGGCGCCTTCTGGCGAGCGAGATCGCCCATCCGATGGAGCCTGGATGGTCGCGCACAACGGCGAAATCAACACATTGCGTGGCAATGTGAATTGGATGGCTGCGCGTCAGGCGAGCGTCAGCTCCGAACTCTTCGGCGCCGATATATCGAAGCTGTGCCCGATTTCCTACGAAGGCCAATCGGACACAGCCTGCTTCGACAATGCGCTCGAGTTCCTCGTTCAGGGCGGCTACTCGCTCAGCCACGCGATGATGACGCTCATTCCGGAGGCCTGGCCGGAAATCCGCTCATGGACGAGGAGCGGCGAGCTTTTTACGAATATCACGCCGCACTGATGGAACCGTGGGACGGCCCAGCAGCGGTTGCGTTCACGGACGGGCGCCAAATCGGCGCGACGCTCGACCGCAACGGCCTGAGACCCGCGCGCTATTCCGTCACCGACGATGACCTTGTCGTTTTGGCGTCGGAAATGGGCGTCCTACCGGTGCCAGAAGAGAGCATCGTCACCAAGTGGCGCCTGCAACCGGGAAAGATGCTGCTCGTGGATCTCGAGCAACACCGCATCGTGTCGGACGCGGAAATCAAACAGAGTTGTCGCAGGCCCGGCCTACAGCGTCTGGCTTCGCGAAGGGCAGATCGTGCTCGAGGAGCTCAATCCGGTCGAGCCTCGCGCTTTGCGCACCGATGTGCCGCTGCTCGATCGCCAGCAGGCTTTCGGTTATACGCAGGAAGATCTGACGATCCTGCTCGCGCCCATGGCTTCGACCGGCCAGGAGGCAGTCGGTTCGATGGGCACGGATACGCCCATTTCAGCTTTATCGTCGAAGTCGAAGCTGCTCTACACGTACTTTAAGCAAAACTTTGCTCAGGTGACCAACCCGCCGATCGACCCGATCCGCGAAGAGTTGGTGATGAGCCTCGTCTCCTTCATCGGACCGCGGCCCAACCTGTTTGACCTTGATGGCGCAGCAAGGCGCAAGCGCCTTGAGGTCCGGCAGCCGATCCTGACCAATGAGGATCTCGAGAAGATCCGCAGCATTGGTCATTTGGAAGACGCGTTCGACACCAGAACGCTCGACATCACCTATCCGGTGAAGAAGGGCGCGGCCGGTATGGGCGAAGCGCTCAAGCGGCTTTGCGAGCGTGCGGAATCCGCGGTGCATGGCCGCTACAACATCATCATTCTTTCCGATCGCATGGTTGGTCCGGATCGTATCCCTATTCCGGCGCTTCTGGCGACGGCGGCGGTGCACCATCACCTGATCCGCAAGGGACTTCGCACGTCCGTTGGCCTCGTTGTCGAAACGGGCGAGGCGCGCGAGATCCATCACTTCGCGTGTCTGGCGGGCTACGGTGCCGAAGCGATCAACCCCTATCTCGCTTTCGAGACTCTTACGGCTATAGCCAAAGAGCTCCCTGATCCGATCAGCGGCTATGAGGCGGTGAAGCGATTCATCAAGTCCGTTGACAAGGGTCTCCTCAAGGTCATGTCGAAAATGGGTATTTCGACCTACCAGTCCTATTGCGGTGCACAGATTTTCGACGCCATAGGGCTGTCGCGCGCGTTAATCGACGAATTTTTCTTCGGCACCGCGACCTCGATCGAGGGCGCGGGTCTCGCCGAAATCGCGCAGGAGACGCAGCGACGCCACGCCGACGCTTTTGGCGACTCGCCCGTTCTAAGCACGGCGCTCGAAGTCGGCGGCGAATATGCCTACCGGGTGCGCGGAGAGACCCATAGTTGGACGCCGGAAACGGTCTCACTGCTGCAGCATGCCGTGCGCAGCAACGCCCGTGACCGCTACGACGCCTTCGCCAAACTACTCAACGAGCAAAGTGCTCAGCTGCTCACGATCCGGGGGCTGTTCCGGATCAAGTCCGCCGAGGAAGAGGGGCGCGCGCCCATTCCGCTCGATGAGGTCGAACCCGCCGCCTCGATCGTCAAGCGCTTTGCGACTGGGGCGATGTCCTACGGCTCGATCTCACGCGAGGCACACACCACGCTCGCTATCGCAATGAACCGGATCGGCGGCAAGTCAAACACTGGGGAAGGCGGTGAGGAGTCCGATCGCTACAAGCGGATGGCCAACGGCAACTCGATGCGGAGCGCCATAAAGCAGGTCGCCTCCGGCCGCTTTGGGGTGACGGCGGAATATCTCGTCAACTCCGACATGATGCAGATCAAGATGGCGCAGGGCGCAAAGCCCGGCGAGGGTGGACAATTGCCCGGCCACAAGGTCGACGCCGTGATCGCAAAGGTTCGCCACTCCACCCAGGGAGTGGGCCTCATTTCGCCGCCGCCGCATCACGACATCTATTCGATCGAAGACTTGAAGCAGCTCGTCTACGACCTCAAGAACGTCAATCCCGAGGCCCAGGTTTCGGTCAAACTGGTCTCCGAAATCGGCGTCGGCACGGTCGCGGCGGGCGTTGCCAAGTGCAAGGCTGATCACGTCACGATCTCCGGCTTCGAGGGCGGCACTGGAGCTTCGCCGCTAACCTCGATCAAGCATGCGGGAAGCCCATGGGAGATCGGGCTCGCGGAAACTCACCAGACGCTGGTGATGAACGGTCTCAGATCTCGCATCGCCGTTCAAGTCGACGGCGGCGTGCGCACCGGCCGTGACGTCGTGATAGGCGCGCTTCTGGGCGCGGACGAGTTCGGTTTTGCGACGGCTCCGTTGATCGCCGCCGGCTGCATCATGATGCGAAAGTGCCACTTGAACACTTGTCCCGTCGGGGTCGCGACGCAGGACCCGGTCCTGCGCAAGCGTTTCACCGGCAAGCCGGAGCACGTGATCAACTATTTTTTTTCGTCGCTGAGGACGTCCGCGCGTTGATGGCTGAACTCGGCTACCGGACGTTCGACCAGATGATCGGCCAGCGCCAGATGCTGGACCGGAACAAAGTCAACGAACACGCCAAGGCGCAGGGGCTCGACTTTTCGAGCCTCTTCTTCAAGCCAACGCCCTGGCCGGAAGACACCATTTACCGAAGTCTCCCTCAGGATCACGAACTCGAGAACGTCCTCGACCGCCGCCTGATCGCCGACACCAAGGACGCGGTCGAAAGGGGGAAGCATGTGCGGCTCGACCTCTCCATCCGCAACGCCGATCGATCGACCGGGGCGATGTTGTCAGGCGCAATCGCCAAACAATCCGGTAACGCCGGCCTGCGCGACGAATCGATCCACATCAAGTTCAAGGGCGCCGCGGGGCAGAGCTTCGGGGCCTTCCTCGCCAAGGGCGTCACTCTCGAACTGGAGGGAGAGGCCAACGATTACGTCGGCAAGGGGTTATCGGGCGGCCAAATCGTCGTCTACCCACCGCGGGAAGCTACAAAGCTGACGCCGGAGGCGTCGATCATCGTCGGCAATACCGTACTTTACGGCGCGACCGCCGGCGAATGCTATTTCCGCGGCGTGGCGGGCGAGCGTTTCGGCGTGCGCAATTCCGGCGCGATCACCGTTGTCGAGGGCACAGGCGATCACGGCTGCGAATATATGACCGGCGGCGTTGTGGTTGTCATCGGCGAGACGGGGCGCAACTTTGCTGCCGGCATGTCGGGTGGCATCGCCTACGTCCTGGACGAGGCTGGTACGTTCGCAGAACGCTGCAACCTGTCCATGGTGGACCTCGAGGCGGTCGCCGCCGAGGAGGAAGTGATGCAGCGCCATCTGCATTCGGGCGGTGATCTTGAACATCACGGAAAAGTCGACGTGATGCGCGACATGAGCCGGTTCGACGCGGAGCGCCTGCATCAGTTGATCGCCAACCATGCGCGCTACACCGGCTCGACCCGTGCGCGGAGCATCCTGGAGGAATGGGATGCCTATCTCCCGAAATTCCGCAAGGTGATGCCGGTCGAATATCGGCGCGCGCTGGCTGAACTCGCGGCCCAAAGCGGGCCACCGATGCTGGCTGCGGGAGAGTAAGCCAACCGCGGCGGCCGGAGGAGAGGCGCGCCGACCATCGGTCGTAGCGCGTGTCGCCGAGCGCGGCAAAGTCCTTGCAAGAGAAAGCAAGGGCCTTATGGACGCGGACCGGAGCTCGGCCCGCGGAGTCAGGCGCAGCGACTGAGCGTTGGGGCAGCAAGATGGGTAAGGTCACAGGGTTTTTGGAGATTGATCGCGCGGACCGGCGTTATGCGCCGGCCTCCGACCAAATCCGTCATTACCGCGAGTTCGTTCTGCCGTTGAGCGAGGAGGCCACGCGCAATCAGGCGGCGCGCTGCATGAATTGCGGCATTCCCTATTGTCACATCGGCTGTCCGGTCAACAACCAGATCCCCGATTGGAATGACCTCGCATATCGCGGCGACTGGGCCGAGGCCGCTCGGAATTTGTTGTCAACCAACAACTTTCCGGAAGTCACCGGACGGATATGCCCAGCGCCATGCGAAGCGTCGTGCACCCTGAACATCCAGGACACGCCGATCACAATCAAGACCATCGAATGCGCGATTATTGACCGCGCGTTCTCTGAAGGCTGGATCAAGCCTGAACCCCCATCCCATAAGACGGATAAGAAGATTGCGATCATCGGTTCCGGTCCCGCCGGTCTCGCTTGCGCGCAGCAACTCGCGCGCGCGGGCCACGACGTCCATGTCTATGAAAAGAACGGCAAAGCCGGCGGCCTACTCCGCTACGGGATTCCCGACTTCAAGCTCGAGAAGCGCCATGTTGACCGGCGGGTCAAGCAGATGGAGGCGGAGGGCGTCACGTTCCACTACAACGCCCACATCGGCATGACGGTGACGGGTCAAAGCCTGGTTGAACAGTACGATGCAATCGCGCTAGCAGGCGGAGCCGAAGTCGTCTCGCAACCTGCCTATCCCAGGCCGCGATCTCGACGGCGTTCATTTCGCGATGGATTTCCTGCCACAGCAGAACCGTCGGGTGTCCAACGAGCCGATCGGCACGAACGCGTCGATCGTGGCCGCCGGCAAGCGGGTCGTCGTCATCGGCGGCGGCGACACCGGCTCAGACTGCATTGGAACCTCGATCCGCCAGGGCGCTCTTAAGGTGACCCAGCTCGAGATTATGCCGATGCCGCCGAAACTCGAAGACAAAATGCTGACGTGGCCGAACTGGCCGCTGAAACTTCGCACCTCTTCCAGTCACGAAGAGGGCGCGGAACGCGACTTCGCGGTGAATACGGTCGCCTTCGAGGGCGATAACGGCGTCGTCACCGGTCTTCAGTGCGTGCGTGTCGATGAGAAGATGAAGCCGATTGCAGGTAGCCAGTTCACTTTGCCAGCCGACCTCATCCTGCTCGCAATGGGCTTCGTGTCGCCAGTCAAGGACGGCCTTCTGGCCGAACTTGGCGTCTCGTTGGATCCGCGAGGCAATGTGCTCGCGGACACCAAGCAATATGCCTCCTCAAAGTCCAAGGTCTTTGCCTGCGGCGACATGCGCCGCGGCCAGTCGCTGGTCGTGTGGGCCATTCGAGAGGGTAGGCAATGCGCGGCGGCGATCGACGAGGCCCTGATGGGCTCGACGGTGCTGCCGCGATAGGTGGGTGACCGGATCTTTACGCCGGAATGCGGTCCTCGTTCGGGGAGGGCTCGCGCAGGACGTACCCGCGGCCCCAAACCGTCTCGATATAATTGCGTCCGCTCGACGCGGTCGCCAGCTTCTTGCGCAATTTGCAAATAAAGACGTCGATGATCTTGAGCTCCGGCTCGTCCATCCCGCCATAGAGATGGTTGAGAAACATCTCTTTGGTCAGCGTGGTGCCCTTGCGGAGCGAGAGCAGTTCCAGCATTTGGTATTCTTTGCCGGTGAGATGCACCGCGCGCCGTCGACTTCGACTGTCTTCTGATCAAGGTTCACGGTGAGGTCGCCCGTGATGATGACCGACTGCGCGTGTCCTTTTGAACGACGCACGATAGCGTGGATCCGAGCGACGAGTTCATCCTTGTGGAACGGCTTAGTGAGGTAGTCGTCGGCGCCGTGGCCAAGACCTTTGACCTTGTCCTCGATGCCGGCCATGCCGGACAAAATCAGAATAGGCGTCTTTATCTTGGTGACCCGCAGCGAGCGTAGCACCTCATAGCCGGACATGTCGGGCAGGTTGAGGTCCAGCAAAATGATGTCGTAATCATAAAGCTTGCCGAGGTCGATGCCTTCTTCACCCAGATCGGTGACATAGACGTTGAAGTTCTCCGACTTCAACATCAGTTCAATGCTCTGTGCGGTCGCCGTATCGTCTTCGATCAAAAGTACCCGCATGTTAGGCTCCCCGCCTCGCCCGTCGCTTCATGACCGCGGTTATGTACGTCGCACTCGTGCCCAAACTTCGCTGCCGCGACCTCGGGCCGATTCGAATTGAACACTGACCGCCATTGGTTAACAAACCATAATTCATTTGCGCAAGTCCCCTAACCGCCTGCACAGTGACATTAGTAACAAATTGATAAGAAACGATATTTTAT
This sequence comes from uncultured Solirubrobacteraceae bacterium, assembly GCA_963827105.1. Classification (GTDB taxonomy): domain Bacteria; phylum Actinomycetota; class Thermoleophilia; order Solirubrobacterales; family Solirubrobacteraceae; genus Palsa-744. Next base: position 226,800 of record CAWHAB010000013.1, read on the forward strand.
GCGCATAAAAATTAATGTATCACATCAACAAACGCATCTAACAGATTCTAGAACTCTGCGGTTCGGATATCGGGTTTAAATTCATTGCTGCACCGTGGAACAGCGGACGAGTTTTGTTCGACCCGTTCCCTCTGCGCCTGGGCCTGATTGTTAACGACTCTGTGTAAAGGAATCGCTAACGTCCCACAGCGGACCAATTCCCATGCTCGTCCGGACACCGATGTCGGCTTCGGCGGCAAGCGGCCGGAACTTCGCAGTCCGCGTGACGTAAGAAAGCGGAAACCTTCGTCATGCATCGTCCAGCCGTCTCGTAATCGTGACCAGAGGATCGTGACATCCTCTCGCGTTGGATTTGTTTGGGAGTTCGCTGGGATGAATCGCGGGACACGCTTATTCGCCTGAAACGGTTTCAGCTCGACGCGAAGCGCCGCCGCGTTGGGCAGATCGAGATGATGGTTGCGGAGTTTACCCGCATGATTGGCGACCTCGATCGCGAAATCGCCAACGAAGAGAAGCGCGCCGGCATCACGGACCCCACTCATTTCGCGTATCCGACCTACGCTCGGGCGACGTCGGTCCGACGCGACAACCTCAGGAGTTCGATCGCAGAGCTTCTGGGCCAGATCGACGAGGCCAAAGCCGAACAGGAGGAAGCCGAGGCTGAACTCCTCAAATTCGAGACGCTGGAAGTGCGCGACAAGACCAACGATCGGTTGGCCGAAGCCGTGGCGCGGGCCTGACGCAGCTGCGTCAGCAAGAGAACGCAGCCTTATCCGTCTCCCATTCCTGCTGGGCTCGTCCATACGCCGTCGCCCCCCAGGCTCCCGTTTCCGTGGCCCCCATTCGCGTTGCGGCTCGGAGGCTGATGATCTAGTCTGTCCCGATAGCAACGATCTGCCGCCGCTGCGGGGGGTGCGCCGAGCAAACGCTTTCGCGCCGCATGTCGATGGTCTCGGGGGAAGTTGATGCTGATAGCAGCGCCGACAGAGACAGATCCCGGTGAGACGCGCGTCGCAGCGACTCCGGAGACGATTAAAAAGTTCATCGGCCTGGGCGCTGAGGCTGCAATCGAGCACGGCGCGGGCGCGAAGGCCGGGTTTCCAGACGCCGATTATGTCTCAGCCGGCGCGCGTCTCGTCTCTGCCGAGGAAGCGCTCCGCGCGGACGTTTTGTTGAAGGTTCGACGGCCGAACGCCAGCGAAATCGAGCGTCTCAAGCCGGACGCGCTCGTCATCGGGACGATGGACCCCTATGGCCATCACGACGCGGTTGAGGCGATGGCGAGGGCCAGAATTGCGGCCTTCGCGATGGAGCTCTTGCCGCGCATAACGCGCGCCCAGGTTATGGACGTGCTGTCGAGCCAGGCTAACTTGGCAGGCTATCGCGCGGTGATAGACGCGGCTGCCGAATATGGTCGAGCCTTGGCGATGATGATGACTCCAGCAGGCACGGTTCCAGCCGCGAGGCTGTTCGTCATGGGCGTCGGCGTCGCCGGTCTGCAGGCGATCGCGACGGGCCGGCGCCTCGGCGCGGTGGTCACCGCCACGGACGTGCGTCCGGCGACCAAAGAGCAAGTGGAGTTGCTCGGCGCGAAATTTGTCGCCGTCGAAGACGAGGAGTTCAAGCAGGCCGAAACTGCGGGCGGCTATGCGAAGGAAATGTCGGACGCCTACAAGGCCAAGCAGGCTGACCTGGTCGCCTCGCATATCGCGAAACAGGACATCGTCGTCACCACCGCACTGATCCCCGGCCGCCCCGCGCCGCGCCTCGTCAGCGCCGAAATGATCAAGTCGATGCGCGCCGGGTCGGTCATCGTCGACCTCGCCGTCGAGCGCGGCGGAAATTGCGAGCTCTCCCGGCCTAACGAAATGACGTTCAGCGACAACGGCGTCAAGATTGTTGGCTATTCCAACGTCACGCGGATCCCAGCCTCAGCGTCCGCGCTCTATGCGCGCAACCTTTACGCCTTCGTCGAAACGCTGATCGACAAAGAGACCAAATCGGTCGCAGTCAATTGGGACGACGAGTTGGTGAAGGCGACCTGCCTTACCCGCGGCGGCGCGATCGTGCACACCAGCTTCATGCCTAAATAATATCCTTGCGCCTTTCTGAGCGCCGGAGAACCTGATGGACAACCTCGACGCCGCTATTGAAAAGCTTAGGGCCGCTGCGGACGCCGCGCGGCAGGCCGCCCAAGCTGCGCAAGTTCATAGCGACCAGCTCGCTGCAGCCGGCCACGCCGCTTCCGGCGGAGCGATCGACCCATTCGTTTTTCGGCTCGCGATTTTCGCGCTCGCGGTCTTCGTCGGCTACTACGTGGTATGGTCGGTGACTCCGGCGCTGCACACGCCCCTGATGTCCGAGACCAACGCCATTTCCTCGGTCATCGTCGTCGGCGCCCTTTTGTCGGTTGGCGTGGCCGCAGTCGACAGCGGATCGGGGTTTGCCCGCTTCGTCGGCTTCATTGCGCTCATCCTTGCTTCGATCAACATTTTCGGTGGCTTTCTGGTCACCGAGCGCATGCTGGCGATGTACAAGAAGAAGGGCTGAGGCCGATGAACGCCAACATCGCCGCCCTGCTCTATCTCGTCTCCGGCATTTTGTTCATTCTCGCGTTGCGAGGACTGTCATCGCCCGCGACTTCGCGTCAGGGCAACCGCTTCGGCATGACCGGCATGGGCGTTGCGGTGCTGACGACGCTGGCGGTTCGTCCGCCGTCGAGTGGGTTCTCCTGGCTACTCATCATTCTCGGGATCGCGATCGGGGGCGGCATCGGCGCGTGGCGCGCTCGCACCGTGCAGATGACGGCGATGCCCCAGTTGGTGGCGATGTTCCACTCGTTGGTCGGCCTGGCCGCCGTGCTGGTCGCCGCCGGCGCTTTTTACGCCCCCGAAGCCTTCGGGATCGAAGAGGGCGACATCATTCATCCCGGCAGCATTATCGAGATGTCGCTTGGCCTCGCGATTGGCGCAATCACTTTCACCGGCTCGATCATCGCGTTCCTCAAGCTCGACGGGCGCATGTCCGGCGCGCCGATTTTTTTACCGCAACGCCACGTCATCAATGGCGGACTCGGCGTCGCGCTCGTCCTCTTGATCGCGCTTTTCTACGCGACGCAGTCTCCCTCGTTCTTCTGGCTCATCGCGCTTGTCTCGTTCGCGCTCGGCCTCCTGCTCATCATTCCGATCGGCGGCGCGGACATGCCGGTCGTCATCTCAATGCTCAATTCTTACTCCGGCTGGGCTGCTGCGGGTATCGGCTTCACCCTCGGCAATCTGGCGCTCATCATCACCGGCGCGCTGGTCGGCTCTTCGGCGCGATTTTCGTCCTACATTATGTGCAAGGGGATGAACCGGTCCTTCATATCCGTCATCCTCGGCGGATGGGCGGCGAGGTCGCCAGCGCAGCGGGCGCAACGGAAACCCGTCCGGTCAAGCAGGGCTCGGCGGAAGACGCGGCCTTCATGATGAAGAACGCGTCCAAGGTGATCGTCGTCCCCGGCTATGGCATGGCGGTCGCGCAAGCGCAGCACTCGCTGCGTGAGATGGCGGACATGCTCAAGAAGAACGGCGTCGAGGTCAAATACGCGATCCATCCTGTCGCGGGCCGCATGCCAGGCCACATGAACGTGCTGTTGGCCGAGGCCAATGTCCCCTACGATGAGGTGTTCGAGCTTGAGGACATCAACAGCGAGTTCCCGCAAGCCGACGTCGCATATGTGATCGGCGCCAACAACGTCACGAATCCAGCCGCCAAAACCGATCCCAAGTCGCCCATCTACGGCATGCCGATTCTCGACGTTGACAAGGCGAAGACGGTTTTGTTCGTCAAGCGCGGCATGGGCTCGGGCTACGCCGGCGTCGAGAACGAACTCTTCTTCCGCGACAACACACTGATGCTGTTCGGCGACGCGAAGAAGATGACCGACGCGATCGTGAAAGCGCTGCAGCACTAACGCAACTCCCGGGCTTGGCGCCCATGCTGATCGCCCTTGCGGCCTGCGTGGCGCTCTACGCCGCGCTGGTCGTCGGACTTTTCTTCGGCCAACGCAAAATTCTGTTCCGATGTGACGCCGCGGAGGTCGACCCGGCGACGATCGGACTCAAAGCCGAGATCCTTCGTCTGGAGACCGAGGATCGGGAAAGTTCTGCTCGCATGGCGCATCCCACCCGAGCGAGGGCGTCCGCTGATCCTCTATTTTCATGGCAATGCGGGCGGACTTGACCTGCGCGTCGAACGTTTTCGCGCCATAGCCAAGGCGGGCATGGGGTTGCTGGCGATCGAGTATCGCGGCTACGCGAGCTCTACGGGCTCCCCGAGCGAGGGCGGACTCGAGCTTGACGGAGAAGCGGCTTATGCGGAGGCAATCGCGAGCGGCGTCGCGCCGAAACGCATCGTGCCTCTGGGCGAGCGCTGGATCAGGGGTTGCCGTCGCGCTCGCCGCCCGCCACACGGTCGGCGCGCTCGTGCTGGACTCGCCTTACTCGTCGATTGTCGACGTCGCGGCCGCCACGTACTGGTTCGCCCCGGTCCACGCGTTGCTCCGTGACCCGTTCCGTAACGAGCTGCTGATCGGCTCGGTCAAGGCGCCCACGCTCATAGTGCACGGCACGAAGGACGCCGTCGTGCCCATCCGCTTCGGCGAGAAACTATTCGGGCTCGCCAATCCGCCGAAATATTTCTGGCGCGTCGAAGGCGCTGCCCATCTCGCGATGGGCGAGCGCTTGGCTGAAACTCTGGACTGGATTGCTCAAACGGTCGGGTGACAAGCTGGATAACGATTTCGCCCGCCGCTCCGAAGAACTAGGGTATTGATTTTGTCCATTAGGCAGGTCCAACGGATTTGCGTCGGCTGGTTGCCTCCGGTAAACACCGCGCCCCTCCAATAGGGACCGCCGATCGTGAGCGCCGTCGCGCGACCGCCGAAAGCTGCAGCCGCGCGAGGCCCGTTGAGGCGCGAACTCGGCGCGACACTCGCGCTCGGCTGGCCGATCGTTCTCGCCAATGTCGCGATCTACGCGATGACCGCGACGGACTTCATCATGCTTGGGCACCTCTCGCCGCGCGCGCTCGCCGCCGGGGCGCTCGGCTTCAACGTTTATCAGCCGGTGATGTTGCTGGGGCTCGGCATTGTCGCGGCGCTCGGGCCGATCGCAGCGGCGAAGATTGGTGCTGGCGGGAGCGGCGAGTCGCTGAGGCGCGCCACACATCAGTCGCTCTTGTCAGCCGTGGCGTTTTCCGCCATCGCGTGGCTCTATCTGTGGCAAACGGAACATATACTGCTCGCGATCGGCGAGCCTGCCGATCTCGCGCGCGACGCCGGGACTTATATGCGCGGCTATCAATGGAGCCTGCTGCCAAACCTTCTGTTCATCACCGCACGTTGCATTTTCTCGGCGCTTGAGCGGCCACGCCCGACGCTGATCGCAGGTCTTCTCGCGGTCGCCTTCAATGCTCTCGCCAATTATGCCCTGGTATTCGGCAAACTTGGCATGCCGGCGCTCGGA
>CAWHAB010000014.1:0-39514 GCA_963827105.1 uncultured Solirubrobacteraceae bacterium
TGTGCCCGGTCGCGATCAGCGCGTCGCTGCTCTCGGCCCTGCGCAGCGCCGCCGCGTAGCGCAGCTCGCGCGCCCACGCCTGCATGTTGCCGGCGACCGGCGCGGGCCCCCGAGCGGCCGCGGCCTCGGCGCCCTGCCCGCCCGCACCGCCGTCCGGCGGCGTCGGCGCGGGCGCCCCGCGCGCGCGCAGCACCTGCAGCTCGACGCCGAGCTGCGCGCACAGCGCGGCGCAGTGGCGCTCCTCCGCGTCGGCCTGCTCGCGCAGGCCATAGTTGACGTGCAACGCGCTCACGGCGGCCGCGCCGAGCAGCGACACGGCGACATCGAGCAGGCACGTCGAGTCCTGCCCGCCGGAGAGCATCACGACGACCGCGCGGTCGCGCGCGAACATGCCGCCGCTTGAGACGAGCTCGCGGACCTGTTCGCAGATCACCGGCGTCAGCCCTCGCGGGCGGCGGCGATGAACAGCTCGGTCGGCTCGGAGAAGCCCTTCAGCTTGACCTCGCCGATGCGGCTGAACACGAGCCCGTCGACGCCCGCCGCGACGTCCACGACGGGCCTCGTCACGAGCACCTCGCCGCCGCCCGCGCGCGCGACCACGCGCGCCGCCTGGTTGACCTCGCGCCCGAAGTAGTCGCCGTCGCGGTAGAGCGCCTCGCCGTAGTGGATGCCGATCCGCGGCGGCGGGTCGCCCGGCGCGACCTGCGCCTGCAGTGCGACCGCCCACGCGGTCAGCGCCGCCGCGTCGGAGCCGACGACCATCACCTCATCGCCGAGCGTCTTGATCACGCGCGCGTCGAGCGGCAGATCCTGCGCGACCGCCTCGACGAAGCGCTCGACGGTGCTGACCGCGACCTCATCGCCGCGCTCGACCGTCAGGCGCGCGTACCCGGAGAGGTCCGCGAAGGCGATCGCGACGCGCAGCCGCCCCTCCTCGAGCGCGTCCTCGCCGAGGTCCGCCTCCATGTGGCCGATCATGTCCTGCTCGACGAACTGCGCGAGCAGGCGGCCGTGCAGGTAGTTCATGAACGGCGCCGCGAACGGCAGCACGTCGCGCGTCAGGCCCTCCATCTCCTCGGCGATGTCGACGCTCGAGACACCCGCGCGCATCAGCGGCTCGTGTACGTAGAGGTGGATCAGGCGCACCTCCGTATCGGCGATCTGGGCGATCACCTGCCCGTACACGCGCATCAGCTGCAGGAACGCCGAGACGGGGAAGCCGGCCTGCAGCACGGCCGCCGCGTAGCCGAACATCTGGATGTCTTCGTCGGAGAAGCCCTCGCGCGGGGGCGGGCCGAGCCCCATCGTCGCGTACACGCGCTCGATCAGCCCGGCGTCGAGGCCGCTGACGCGCGCCGCCTCGCGCAGCGGCCGCCGCGGACCGGAGCTGCTCAGCAGGTTCTCGAGCGGGCCGCTCGCGAGCTGGCCGTTGTCGCTCGCGCGCTTGATCTGCTCGAGCGAGTGCCCGCGCGCGCGCAACCGCGCGACCACGCGCACGTACGCCGCCGCGGACGGCGTCCAGCTGCCCTTGTAGCCCGGGATCAGGCCCTTCTGCACCCAGCGCCCGACCGTCGCCGGCGAGACTCCGGCGCGCGCGGCGACCTGCGCGAGCGTCAGCTCGTCCTCGGCGCTCAAGGGATCACCTGTCGGCTCGGCCACTCAGGCTGGTGACGCGAAGGGCATTCCCATGGGAGGGAGTCTAAAGTCGCCGCCGATGTCACACCGCCAGGCCATCCATCTGCACCCGACCGCGCCGCTCGCCGAGCGCGTGCTGCTGCCGGGCGACCCCGGGCGCGCGCTCGTGCTCGCGCAGACGCTGCTGAGCGAGCCGCTGATGTTCAACCACAATCGCGGCCTGTGGGGCTACACCGGCGCTGCCGCCGACGGTGAGCCGCTGACGATCCAGGCGAGCGGCATGGGCGGACCGTCCGCGGCGATCGTGCTCAGCGAGCTGATCGAGCTGGGCGCCGAGCGCGTGATCCGCGTCGGCACCTGCGGCGCGCTCGCGCCCGATCTCGGCCTCGGCGAGCTGGTGATCGCGCGCGAGAGCATCTGTGCGGACGGCACCTCGCGTGCGCTCGGCGCGGGCGCCGCGATCAGCGCCGATCGCGCGCTCAGCGACGCGCTCGCGCGGGCCGCGCCGGCCGCTCGCGCGGGCACGGTCGTCAGCGTCGACCTGTTCTACGAGCGCGAGCCCGGCGCCGCGCGCGACGGCGCGCTCGCCGTCGAGATGGAGGCAGCGACGCTGTTCGCGCTCGGCGCGGGCGCCGGCGTGCCGGTCGCGTGCGTGCTCGCGGTGAGCGACACGTTCGACGCCGCCGGCACCCGCCGCCGGATCGATCAGGAGTCGCTGCGCGAGAGCGCCGAGACGATGGGCGCCGCGGCGCTCGTCGCGCTCGCGCGCTGACTCAGGCGCGCTTCGGCTTCGCCCGCGCGGGCGCTTTCGCGCGAGCGGCGCCGCCCGCCGGTTTCGCCTTCGCGACGGCTTTCGCTTTCGCGACCGCGTTTGCTTTCGCCGCGGCCTTCGTCTTCGCCGCAGATTTCGCCCTGCCCGGCGCTTTGCGCGGCCCGGTTCGCGCCGCGGCCGTGGAGTTGCGAGCCTCGGCGGCGCGCGGGCGGCTGGCCGCGTCGGCGGACGCGTCGAGCTTGCCCATCATCGCGCGCAGCTGAGCCTCGATCGCCGACAGCCGCGCCTCGACGCCGCCGGCCGAGACGCCGCGGTCGAGCCGGTCGACGCCGTCCTCGATGCCCTCGAGGCGATGCGAGACCGAACGCAGTCGCCGCGTCAGCCGTTCGAGGTCGGCCGCCGAGGGAATGTTGAGCGCGCTCAACGCGACCTCCTGTGCCTGCGCCGCCTTCTCGCGCGCGTCGAATGCGCGGCCGATCGCGCCGGTGAGCAGCGGGTTCTCGAGCAGTTCCGAGAAGGCCCTGCCGAGCCGCTCCTCGGTCGTGCCGCCGAGGCGCTCACGCAGATTACGGGCGACATTGCTCGCGTCGGACATCCCTGCTCCCGGCTGTCGGATCGCGGGGCCACATGCGACCCCGAGGATGGTTTCGGGCCTTGGCCCTGGAGGGAAGGATACGGTGCAGCGATGCCCGTGCGGCTGTTCATCTTCATCCAGCTCGAGTTCCCGTGGGAGCTCGGCCCCGCGGACGGGCGGTATCTGCTGCGCGCGCAGCCCGACGCGGAGCCCGAGCGGGTCGTCGTGCTCGACACGCTCGCCGCCAGGCGCGCCGCCGGCGACGGCCAGATCGCCTCGCTGCGCGGGCGCCTCGGCGCGCGCGGCGCGAGCACGCCGGCGAGCTCCGAGCCGGCGCCGGTGACGACCTCGCGCGTGACGGTCATCGACCCGATCTCACTCTCGGCCGAGCACCAGGCGCGCGCGTGGCTCGACGATCTCGATCGCGAGCGCGACGTGCTCGCGGCCGTCGCGGTCGTCAACCGCGTCCTCTACCTGCACCGCATCGCCTCCGCCGATCCGCACATCCACGAGGTTGCCCCGAGCCAGGCGCTCGTAATCAGGGCCGGCTGGGGCGAGGGCGAACAGGTCGCATCGGGGAACTGGATGCACGCGCGCGAGCTGGCGCCCGCGAAGGCGCGGCGCCGGGCCCCGCGTGCGCGCCCCGGCGCGAGCCGCGCGCGTTCGGCGGCGCTGCGCCCGCAGGAGCGCCTCGCGGCGCTGCTCGGCGCGCGCAGCAACGCGCTGCTGTGCGAGGAGCTGGCGCTGCGCGCGCGCCAGGACCTCGACCAGGGCCGCCTCGCGCATGCCGCGCTCGAGCTCGACGACGCGCTTGCAGCGGCCGTCCCCGAGCTGCGCGGCGAGGGTCGCCAGGACCTCGCGCTGCGCATCGACGAGCTCGAGCAGCTGCACGCGGGCGTCGCCGCGCAGGCGCAGCGCGCGCGTCCGCTCGAGCGCGACGGACGCGGCGAGCACGAGGCGCGCGATCCGCCCGAGGAGGAGGTCATCACGCACGGCCTCGAGCGCCTCGAAGCGGCGCTGCGCGCGCGTTCGGCGACTGGGTTTAGTCTCAAGTGACGATGGATCCGACGAGCACCGCGATCGGCACCTGGAGCGGCGGGCGCTTCATGCACTTCGGCGAGCCGCTCGATGACGCGCGCCTGCGCGCGCTGCTGCGCCCCGGCGCGGGCATCGACACGGTGATCAGCGCCGACACCTACGGCAGCGGCGAGGCCGATGTCGTGCTCGGCTCCGCGCTCGCCCCGCTGGCGCGCGAGGACTACTGCCTGATCGGCGCGATCGGCCACGACTTCTACAGCGGCGAGCGCGACGGCGCGAAGGGCTTCCCGCGCTTCACCGACGCGCGGCTGCGCGGCGAGGACGCCTACGCCGACTACATCCGGATGGCGACCGAGCGCAGCCTCGCGCGCTGCGGCGTCGAGCAGTTCGATCTGCTGCTGCTGCACAACCCCGACCGCACCGGCTACTCCAGCGAGAGCGTCTGGCGCGGCATGGAGGCGGTCCGCGACGCCGGGCTGACGCGCATGCTCGGCGTCGCGCCCGGGCCCGCGAACGGCTTCACACTAGATCTGATCGACTGTCTCGAGCGCTTCTCCGCGCTGATCGACTGGGCGATGATCATCCTCAACCCGCTCGAGCCGTGGCCCGGCGAGCTCGTGCTCGACGCCGCCGCCGCGCACGACGTCAGCCTGATCACGCGCGTCGTCGACTACGGCGGGCTGTTCCACGACGACGTCCTCGCCGGGCACGCGTTCGCCCCCTACGACCACCGCAGGTTCCGCCCCGACGGCTGGGTGCAGGCCGGCCGCGAACGCCTCGAGCAGATGCGCCCGTACGCCGAGCGCCACGGGCTGAGCATGCTGCAGCTGGCCTGCGCGTGGAACCTCGCGCACCCGTCCGTGCGCTGCGTCGCGCCGACGCTGATCCAGGAGTCCGGCGCGGGCGCCCGGCCGGTCGAGGACAAGCGCGCGGAGCTCGCCGCCGTCGGCGCCGCCTCGCCGCTCAGCACGCAGGAGGTGCGCGAGATCCGCGCGATCGGCGAGAACACCGGCTCGATGACGCTGAAGGGCGCGAGCGTCGAACATGACGGAGCGGCGCTCGCCGACCGCTGGGGGCTCGACGAAGAGCTCACGGGCGTCGCCGAGCGCTGGCGGATCGACCCACAGCGCGACCTCGGCAGACGTCTGCTCGAGCGCGCCGAGCGATGAGAGGCGGGCACAGATGAGCGTCGACGTGAGCGGCATCAAGGACGGGCAGCGGAGGATGTGGACGATCGGCGACTACCCGGAGATCTCGCGCACGATCGCGAGCGTCGGCGCGCACGTCGCGGCGACCGCCGCGCGCCCCGGCGAGAAGCTGCTCGATGTCGCGACCGGCAGCGGCAACGTCGCGCTCGCGGCCGCGCTCGCCGGAGCGAGCGTCACCGGCCTGGACCTGACGCCGAAGCTGCTCGAGGTCGCACGCGAACGCGCGCGCAAAGCGGGTGTGGAGATCGATTTCGTCGAGGGCGACGCCGAGGAGCTGCCGTTCGCCGCGGATTCCTTCGAGCGCGTGACGTCGTGCTTCGGCGTGATCTTCGCGCCGCGGCACGATGTCGCCGCGAACGAGCTCACGCGCGTCGCGCGGCCGGGCGCGAGCATCGTGCTCAGCGCGTGGACGCCCGAGGGCCTCAACGGGCGCATGTTCAGGACGATCGGCTCCTACCTGCCGGCGCCCCCGCCCGAGCTGAAGCCGCCGGTCACGTGGGGCGTCGAAGAGCACGTCAGCTCGCTGTTCGCCGACTCCGGCGCCGAGCTGAGCTTCGAGCGCCACCACGTCGCCTTCGAGCACGAATCGCCGCAGGCCTGGTTCGAGCACAACGAGCGCATCCTCGGACCGACGCTGATGGCGAAAGCCGCGCTCGAGCCGCAAGGCCGCTGGGAGCCGCTGCGCGAGGAGCTGATTGCGCTCTACACCGACGCCAACGAAGCCGACGACGGCGGCTTCCGCGCCGGCGCCGAGTACCTGCTGATCATCGCGCGGATGCCGGAGTGAGCCGGGGGATGGCGCCGGCTGACGCCGTCCTCTTCGATCTCGACGGTGTGATCGCCGACTCGCGCGTGCCGTTCGCGCGTTGTGTCAACGGCGCGCTCGCCGAGCACGGGCTGGCGCCGCGGCCGGCGCACGAGCTGCACCGGTATCTGGGACCGCCCCTGCACAGCACCTTCCAGACGCTCGTCGCCGAGTCGGCGCTGGTTCAGCCCTGCGTCGACTCCTATCGCGCGCGCTACCGCGCGCAGGCGGCCGGCGAGACGGCCGTCTTCCCCGGGGTCCGCGAGCTGCTCGCTGAACTCGCGGCTCGCCTGCCGCTGATCGTCGCGACCTCCAAGCCGCGCGCGCTGGCCGAGCCGTTGCTCGACGCGCTCGGCCTGCGCCACTGCTTCCTCGCCGTCGTCGGCCCCGAGCTCGACGAGGAGGACGAGCCGAAGGCGGTCACCGTCGGGCGCGCGCTCGGCACGCTCACGCGCTCCGCGAGCGCGGTGATGGTCGGCGATCGCGAACACGATGTCCTCGCCGCTCACGCCCACCGGATTCCCGCGATCGGCGTGCTCTGGGGCATCGGCTCTGAGCACGAGCTGCGTGACGCGGGAGCCGACGCGTTGGCCGACACGCCGGCCGCGCTCGCAACCCTGCTCGCCCCCGCGCGCTGAGCTCGAGAACAGCGGTCAGCGGAGCGCGTCGAGGAGCCCCTGCAGCTCCTCGACGACATCGCCGTGCAGGCGCACCGCGGCGATCTCATCGAGCGGCGTCGGCCCCTGCGTGATGATCGCGACCGCGCCACCCGCCTCGTGCGTCGAAAGCGGCAAGGTCGCGACCGGGTGGACCGCGAGCGAGGAGCCGATGCAGAGCAGCACGTCCGCGCGCTCGCACAGCTCGCGAGCGCGCTCGAGCGCGGCGGCGGGGAGCAGCTCGCCGAACAGCACGACGTCGGGCTTCAGCGGGCCGGCGCAGAGCGCGCATGCGGGTACGCCTTCGGCGTCGCTCGCGCGCCGCGACTGCACCTCCGCGAGCGCGATCTCACCGCCGCAGTCCGGGCACGAGCAGCTGGCGATGCTGCCGTGCACCTCGACCAGCTCGGTGCTGCCGGCCCGGCGGTGGAGCATGTCGACGTTCTGCGTGATCACGCCGTCGAGTGAGCCGCGACGCTCGAGCTCGACGAGCGCCTCGTGCGCGCCGTTGGGCTGCTTCTCGCCGAGCGTCGCAAAGCGCTCGCCGTAGAAGCCCCAGAAGCGCACCGGGTCACGCCGGAAGGCGTCGATGTGCGCGACCTCCATCGGGTCGACGTCCTGCCACAGGCCCGTGCCCGCTGAGCGGAAGTCGGGGATCCCCGACGGCACCGAGATGCCCGCGCCGGTCAGCGCGACGACCGAGCCGGCGCGCGCGACGAGCTCGGCCAGGCGCGCGCGTTCGCTGCTCACGGCCGGGTCGACGCTCGCCACGGTCGAGCTCGGCACGCCGCTCACTCGCCCTTGAAGTCGGGCGCGCGTTTGCCGAGGAAGGCGGCGATGCCCTCCTGCGCGTCGGCGCTCGCGAACACCGCCGCGAACGCGCGCTTCTCCGCGGCGATGCCGTCGTCGAGGTCGGCCGCACCGGAGACGCGCTTGATCTGCGCGACCGCGAGCGGCGCCTGCGCGGCGAGCTTGCGCGCCCACAGCAGCGCGCTGTCGAGCAGTTCGTGGTCCTCGACCATGCGGTTGACGAGGCCGAGCTCGAACGCTTCCTCGGCGAGGACCGGATCGCCGATCAGGTTCATCTCGAGCGCCTTGTTGGAGCCGACGAGCCGCGGCAGGCGCTGCGTGCCGCCGAAGCCGGGGACGATGCCGAGCTTGATCTCCGGCTGTCCGAACAGCGCCGAGCGCGCCGCGATGCGCACGTCGCAGGCCATCGCCAGCTCGCAGCCGCCGCCGAACGCGAGCCCGTTGACGGCCGCGATCGTCGCGACCCCCTCTGAGCCGAGCTCTCTGAACAGCGTGTGCGCGCCGTCGACGAGCGCCGCGCCTGAGGTCTCATCCATCGTCGTGAACGCCTTGATATCGGCGCCCGCGCAGAACAGCAACGGGTTCGCCGAGGCGATCACGAGCGCGCGCACGCCGCTGGCCCTGACCTGCGCCCAGACCTTCTGCAGATCCTCGATCACCTGCGGCGAGATCGAGTTCATCTGCCCGTTCGCAAGCCACGCGATCGCGACCCCGTGCGGGCGCGTCTCGAGCTTGACGACCTCGGCCGGCTGCTCGGCGTCGGGCTGCGGGTAGGGGTAGAAGCCCTGCCCGCTCTTCTGCCCGAGGCGGCCCTGCGCGACCAGGCGGCGCAGGATCGCGGGCGGCGCGAAGCGCTCGCCGTCGCGCTCCTGCGCGTTCTCCATCCGCTCGAGCATCGTGTCGAGGCCCTCGCGGTCGGCGGCCATGAACGGCGGCAGGATGCCGCGGCGCGGATCCATCCCCGCGCCGGCCATCATCCCGAAGTCGATGTCGCGGTGGGTCGCGACACCCTCCTCGAGCACGAGACATGCCTCGAGCAGCGTCTTCAGCGACAGCAGCTCGGTCAGCTCCGCGATGTCCGGCTCGTTCTCGCCGGCGAGGTTCGCGCTGCCGTCGGCCGCGTAGAAGCCCTCGCCGGCACTCTTCGCGCCGAGCTTGCCGTTGGCGACGAGCTTCTGCATCCCCTTCGCGACGAAGAAGCGTTCCTCGCCGTAGGACTCGAGCAGGTGCTCGGCGACGTGCAGGACGGTGTCGAGGCCGAGCAGGTCGATCAGCCGGTAGGGGCCGATCGGCACGGCGCCCGCGCCCGCGAGGCCCTCGTCGATCTGCTTGATCGAGAGCCCCTTCTGCTCCTGCTCGCGCCAGATCTCCGCGCTGGCAGAGTTGAGGATGCGGTTGACGACGAAGCCCGGCACCTCCGCGCACGTGATCGGCTGCTTGCGGATCGCCTGCGCGAACGTGACCGCCGCGGTCACCGTCTCCGCCGCCGTGTCCTCGCCCTCGACGATCTCGACCAGCGGCATGATCGACGCGGGGTAGAAGTAGTGGAAGCCGACGACCTGCCCGGGGCGCAGCGTCACTTCGCCGATCTCGGTGATCGACAGCGACGACGTGTTCGACGCGAGGATCGCGTGCCCCGGCGTCGCCGCGTCGAGCTCCGCGAACACGCTCTGCTTGATCGCCATCTGCTCCGGCACCGCCTCGACGACGAAGTCGACGTCGCCGAACGAGCCGTAGGAGGTCGTGCCCTCGATGCGCGCGAGGATCGCCGCGATCTGCGCCTCCGCCTGCTCCGGCGTCAGCTTGCCGCGTTTCGCGAGTTTGCCGACCTGCGCGGTGGTCACCGCGCGCGCCTCATCGAGGCCCGCCTGCACGAGCGCGTCGTCGATGTCCTTCAGCACCACCGCGATGCCCGCCGCGGCGATCGTCTGCGCGATCTGCCCGCCCATCGTTCCTGCGCCGACGACTGCCGCCTTTGACACGAACATGCTTGCGTCTCCTCTGCTTCGCAGTGACTATTTCAGCGCCCGGCCCGGTGTGCGCATGCCGGCCGATCTCCGATCGGCCGGGCGGGGCGTGCATGCACGCCCCGCGGAGGGGCCGCATGCGGCCCCTCCGGCCATGCCGCATGCGGCATGGCCGACAACATCAGCTTCCTATCAGGCCGGGACCGCGCTCGGCGTCTCCGCGCGCCGCGGCAGCAGCGTCTCGCGCGCGATCACGAGGCGCTGGATCTGCGAGGTGCCCTCGTACAGCTGCATGATCTTCGCGTCGCGGAACAGCTTCTCGACCGGATAGTCCTTGATGAAGCCGTAGCCGCCGTAGACCTGCACGGCTTCGGTCGCGGTCTTCATCGCGGTGTCCGCGGCGAAGCGCTTGGCGTGCGAGGAGACGAGCGTGTTGCGTTCGCCGTTGTCGAGCATGAACGCCGACTTCCACGTCAAAAGGCGCGACGCCTCGATCTCCGTCGCCATGTCCGCGAGGATGAACTGGATCGCCTGGTGCATCGCGATCGGCACGCCGAACTGGTTGCGCTCCTTGGCGTAGTCGACCGCGAACTCGCACGCCGCGCGCGCGATGCCGACGGCCATCGCCGCGACACCCGGGCGCGTGCGGTCGAGCGTCATCATCGCCAGCTTGAAGCCCGCGTTTTCCTCGCCCAGCAGGTTCTCAGCGGGGACCTCGACGTCGTTGAAGGAGATCGTCGCCGTGTTCGACGCGCGCTGTCCGAGCTTGTCCTCCTTCTTGTCGACGACGACGCCCCAGTCGCGCTCGACGACGAACGCCGAGATGCCGCGGTGCCCGGCGTCCTTGTCGGTCTTCGCGTAGACCGTGTAGTAGTCCGCGTAGCCGCCGTTCGTGATGAAGCACTTGGAGCCGTTGATGACGTACTTGTCGCCCTTCTTGACCGCCGTCGTGCGCATCCCCGAGACGTCCGAGCCGGCGTCCGGCTCGGTCAGGCAGAACGACGCCAGCTTCGGCTCCTCGGTGAGCATGCCGAGGTACTTCTTCTTGATCTCCTCCGAGCCGCCGATGCCGATCGGCGCGGTCGCCAGGCCGTTGCAGCCGAGCGAGGTCTGGATGCCCGAGCAGCCCCACGAGAGCTCCTCCTCGATCAGGCAGCCGTCGAGGTAGCTCGCGCCCGAGCCGCCGTACTCCTCGGGGATGTGCGAGTTCATCAGCCCGACCTCCCAGGCCTTCTTGATGATGTCCGCGGGCCACGTGCCGTCCTTGTCGTACTCCCAGGCGACCGGGCGGATCTCCCGCATGGCGAAGTCGTGCGCCATCTCGCGCAGATTCTTCTGCTCGTCTGTGAGCGTGAAATCGACCATTCTTGAAATCTCCTTAACGGGGCGGCTGTTAGCTATAGATTGACTGGTCAGTCAACGGCGATAACCAGGGTAGCGAAGCGCGGCGCGATCGGCAACAATCCGAGCGTGCCCGGCAGCTTCGCGCTCGTCGCGATCGATTTCGCCGAAAACGGTCTCAGCATCGTCGTGTTCGGCGCGATCCTGTTCTCGCTCGTGATCGGGCTCGCGCTGCTCGGCGGCCGCCGCCAGAGCAGCCTCTATGACCGCATCGGCCAGGGCGGGCTGACGCCCGAGAGCGACTACAGCCGCGGCACGCGCGCCGAGCCGCCCGACTCCCCCGCCTCGCGCGCCGAGCGCGAAGAGGAGGTCCGCCAGATGCTGCGCGCGCGCAGCGACCGGCTCGAGCGCGCCGGCAAGCCGCCGCTCGACATCGACGCCGAAGTCGCGCGCCTGCTCGGCGGCGCCGACACGGTCGCGAGCGAACCGCGCGAACGCGACCACGGCCTCGTCGAAGAGGTGCGCCAGCTCGTGCTCGCGCGCAACGACCGCCGTGCGCGCCAGGGACTCGAGCCGCTCGACGTCGAGGCCGAGGTGACGCGGACGCTGACCGAGCTCGACCCGTGAACGCACCCGCCCCGCAGTCGGGTATAAACGCGCCATGACCAAGAACGCGCGCCGCTTTCAACTCGACGAGCTGACCCTCCGCCCAGGCACCTACTTCAACCCGCAGACCGAGATCATGATCGTCGTCGACGACTCGCCCGAGATCAGCCACGAGCTGTTCGAGATGGACGATTTCGACAGCGAGGACTGGGTGCTGATCGCCGAGGACACGCCGATCGACGAAAACAAGCGCGACGAGGTCGTCGAGCGCTTCCAGCTGACCTACCAGGACGCCAGCAAACTGCTCGCCGACGACGACGATGAAGACGACGAGGACGACGAAGACGACGACGAGGACGACCTCGACGGCGTCGACGAGCTCGAACTCGACCGCGACTGAGCGGTGATCGCCCCGCCCGGCCGGCGCCCCGCGCGGCGCGCGCTCAGCTGCTCGCAGCGCCGAGCGCCGAGCCCAGCTGCTGCAGCGCCGGCACGAGCTCGGAGATCGGGCGCGGGTTCGCCGGCGCGGCGATCGTCTGCGGCCTGTTCAGCTCGGCGAAGCGCAGATCGAGCGTCAGCGTCGCGCCCGAGCTGACGCCGAGCGTCGAGCGCGCCTGCGGCGTCGCCGCGACCTGGGCGCTCAACAGCAGGCGCCGCAGCTGATGGTCGCTCGTGCCCGTGTAGACGTCCACGCGCGCCGAGCGCAGCGCGCCGGCGAGCGCCGCGAGCCCGCCGCTCGAGGGCAGCGCCGAGCCGGCCGCGCCCGCGCCGAGGCCGAGCGCGCCGCTCGCGCCTGAGATCTTCTGCGCGTCGGCGAGAAAGCGTGCGACGTCGAGCCGGCCGCTGATGTGCGTCGTTTCGCTGCCCGTCGCGCCCGCGACGATCGTCGGGTCCGCGATCCACTCGCCCGGTTCGATGCCGAGGCCCGCGAACGTCGCGCGGCTCTGCGCCGAGGAGGATGCGCGCGTCGTCGCCGCGTAGCTCTGCTGCAGCTGCTGCGCGGTGCCCGGCGGGGCCACGAACCACGAGCCCGCGAGCTCGATGTACAGGTCGCTCGCCGTCGCCGTCGCGCCCGCCTGCAGCGTGTGCCCGCTCGCCTGCAGCTGCAGCTGCAGCGAGAATTCCGGCAGCTTGCCCGCGCCGCGCCCCTGGAATGGGCCCTTCAGCGCTACGCCCAGCAGCTTCGCATGCGCAGCCGCGCCGCTGCTCGCGTTCGACGTCAGCGCCAGCGACAGGTCGATGCGCCCGCTTTCGATCGGCTTGTGCGACTGGAAGGTCGCAGCCAGCAGCGCCTGCGCGCTCGCCGAGCCGCCGGAGGAGCCGCCGCTCGCGCACCCGCCGAGCGCGAGCGCGCCCAGCGCCGCCAGCACGAGCACCAGCGCGCCCGCCGCGCCGGGCAAAGCTTTGCGTCGCGACGCAACTGCCGCGGGGGGCGATGTGTTGCTGGTGTGTGCTGTCACTGAAAACGCCAGCCACTGCAAGGGTCCCTGCAGCCACGGCGGCGATCGAGCGTAGCATCCGCGCGGTGCGCGCCAAGCTGCTTGCCGTGCTCGCCCTCGGCCTGCTCGGCGCGGCCGTCGCGAGCACCCAGCCCGCCCTCGCCGAGAGCGCCGCCGGCACGCCCGCGCGCGCGTCGCTCGGCCCCGTTCACATCCGCGTGCGCGCAAGCGCCGCCGCCGTGCACGGCCCGAGCGTCTCCGCCGCGCTGCTCGGCCTCGAGCGCGCCGGCGCGATCACGACGAGCGTCTATCAGCAGGACTACGCGACGTATGTCGCCGCCAAAGGAGCGCTCGCGAAGCTGAGCGGCACGCGCCGCGTCGAGCTCGGCGCGGTGCTCGCGAACGTCCAGGCGATCGCCGCCGCCGGCGAGTTCATCCCGTCGCGGCTGCCCGCGCTGTTCCTCACGCTCGAACGCAACCGCCAGTGGTGGACGCGCGAACCGCTGCTCTCCAGCGGCGAGCGGATCAGCTTCCCTCACAGCTTGCTGATCTGGCAGTACTACCCCGGCCAGGGCCTCGAGCTGCAATGGCTCGCGACGTTCGGCGAGGGCAACGGCTACTACAACTCCGGCCACGAAAACGCCAACCTGCGCCAGCTCGTCAGCGAAATCCTCGCGCTCGCGACCAAGCGCGCCGGCGGCATCGCCTGGGAGTACCTGTTCCGCTTCGACGGCGGCCAGCCGCCGTGGACGAGCGGGCTCTCGCAGGGCACCGCGCTGCAGGTGCTCGCGCGCGCCGGCGCGCGCTTCAACGAAGCGGCCGACCTCAGCGCCGCCCACGAAGCGCTCGGCATCTTCCAGACCGCGCCGCCGCAGGGCGTCCGCGTGAAGACCCCCACCGGCATCTACTACGCCGAGTACACCTACGCGCCGAACGACCGCATCCTCAACGGCTTCATCCAGGCCGACGTCGGCCTCTATGACTACACGCAGATCAGCAAGGACCCGCTCGGCCTCGCGCTGTTCGAAGCCGGCGACGCCGACGCGCGCGCGATCGTGCCGTTCTACGACACCGGCGGCTGGTCGCTGTATGACCAGTTCGGCGAATCGAACCTCAACTACCACGAACTGCTGAGCGAATTCCTGCAGCACCTGTGCGAACGCACGCGCAAAGGCGAGCCCTACACGCCCGCCGCGACAGCGCCCCCGACGCCCACGCCGACGCCCGCGCCGGGCGGCGAAGCGCCCTCGACCGGCGGCGTTGCGCCGCAGAGCGCGCACACCGCCGCGACCGCGACGCCGATCGCCGGCGATCAGATCTACTGCACGACCGCGCAGCACTTCAGCGCCGACCTGCACACGCCGCCGGTGCTCGCGCTGCTGTCAAAGACGCTCAGCGGCGCGACCCGCGCCGGCGTGCAGATCTCGCTGTCGAAGATCGCGAGCGTGCAGATGACGATCCGCAAGGGCACGCACGTCGTCTGGAGCACCGGCGCGACGCTCGAACACGGCAAGCCGCGGCTGCTGTGGGTCACGCCCGCGAGCGGCGGCAGCTTCAGCGTGACGCTGACCGCGACCGATCTCGCCGGCAACTTCGCGACCGCGAGCGGCACGATCACGGTGAGCCGTCACTAGCCGCTCACGCCCTGCCTAGACTAGGCGCGAGTGATCGTGATCGAAGCGAGCGGCGAGGAAGAGCAACGACGATGACGCGCCTGGCCGACGCCTGGCGCGCGATGGCGCCCGAGCAGCGGCTCGCGGTGATCGCCGCGCTCGCGCTGCTCGTGACGATGTTCCTGCCGTGGTACGGGCTGCAGGGTCTCAACCGCAAGACCGGCGCGATCGACTCGCACAGCATCAGCGCGTTCGGCGACGTCTCGTTCGTCGAGGCCGCGATCTTCCTCGTCGCCGCCGGCGTCGTCACGATGCTGATCGCGCGCGCCGAGGGGCGCGATTTCCAGCTTCCCGGCGGCGACGGCACGATCGTGCTGATCGCCGGCTGCTGGGCCGCGCTGCTGATCTTCTTCCGCG
The DNA here is from genome assembly GCA_963827105.1 of uncultured Solirubrobacteraceae bacterium. Taxonomy (GTDB): domain Bacteria; phylum Actinomycetota; class Thermoleophilia; order Solirubrobacterales; family Solirubrobacteraceae; genus Palsa-744. The sequence goes on from CAWHAB010000014.1 coordinate 14,882, forward strand.
TCTTCAGCCGCCCGCCCGGCGGCGGCGAGCCGGTCGGGATCGAGTGGGGCTTCTTCCTCGCGTTCGTCGCCGCCGGCGCGATCGCGTTCGCCGGCTTGCGCATGCGCGCCGGCGAACGGCCGCAGGCGCCCGCGCGAAGGACGCGCGCCGCGGGCCCGCGCCCGCCCCGCTCCGAGCCGCCCGAGCCGCGCCCGCGCGCGCCGATCGACAGCGAGGCCGAGACCGTCGTCAGCCCCGCGCAGAGCCGGCGGCGGCCCGCTGCACCGGTCGCCGCGCGCGAGCGCGCGGCGCACCCGCCGGCGCCTCCCGAGCAGCTGTCCTTCGAGGACCCGGGCACGCGCGCCGAGTAGCATTGCCCTGAGATGCCCGCCCAACAGCCCCCGGCGCCCGAGTCCGTGACAGCCGTAGCCGAGGGGCTGCGCTCGGCGGGCTACCTGCCCGGCGAGTCGACCGCGCTCGTCTCCTATCTCGCGACCAAGCTCGGCAAGCCGGTGCTCGTCGAGGGCCCCGCCGGAGTCGGCAAGACCGAGCTCGCGAAGGCGCTCGCGAGCTATCTCGGCCGCGAGCTCGTGCGCCTGCAGTGCTACGAGGGGCTCGACGAGGCGAAGGCGCTGTATGAGTGGAACTACCGCAAGCAGCTGCTGCGCATCCAGGCCGAGGCGACCGGCACCGGCTGGGACGCCGTCCAGGAGGACATCTTCGGCGAGGAGTTCCTGCTCGCACGGCCGCTGATGACCGCGATCGCCTCCGAGCAGCCGGTCGTGCTGCTGATCGACGAGATCGACAAGACCGACCAGGAGTTCGAGGCGATGCTGCTCGAGGTGCTCTCCGACTTCCAGATCTCGATCCCCGAGCTCGGCCGCGTCGAGTCGCGCACGCACCCGATCGTGCTGCTCACGTCGAACAACTCGCGCGAGCTGACCGAGGCGCTCAAGCGCCGCTGCCTGTACCTGTGGCTCGACTACCCCGAGCTCGAGCACGAGCTCGAGATCGTGCGCCTGCACTCGCCCGAGCTCGACGAGACCGTCGCGCGGCGCCTCGTCGAGGTCGTCGGCATGGTGCGCGAGCTCGACCTCAAGAAGCCGCCGTCGATCGCCGAGTCGATCGACTGGGCGCGCGCGCTGCTGCTGCTCGGCGTCAAGGAGATCGACTCCGACGTGTTCATCGAGACGATGTCGGTGATCGTCAAGCACCGCACCGACATGGACGTCGTCGCCGATCGGGTCGGGCTGAAGCTGTCCGCGCCGGCCGATGTCGCCTGATGAACGACTAGACTGCGCCTCGCGCTCCGTGCCGGGCGACAGGAGGCGCCGGCGCCCGTGCCGGGCTCGGCCCAGCTCGAGGGTCTCGCGGCGCGGATACTCGAGCTGGGCGAGGAGCTGCGCCGCGAAGGCGTCGCGGTCGGCACCTCCGAGCTGCTCGACGCGTTCGCGGTCCTCGGCGAGATCGGCTGGACCTCGCAGCAGGACTTCCGCGAGGCGCTCGCCGCGACGCTCGCGAAGAGCCAGGAGGACAGGCGCATCTTCGAGCTCGTGTTCGAGCGCTTCTTCTTCCGCGCGGTCGAGCTCGCGGCCTCGCAGGAGGGCATCCGCGAGGAGGACCTCGCGGCGCTCGGCGAGCTCTCCGAGGAGGAGCTCGATGAGCTGCGCGCGCAGATCGCGGCCGCGCTGCGCGACGGCTCGGAGGGCGCGATGCGCGACCTCGCGCGGATGGCGATCGCCGCGTTCGCGCGCCGCCAGGAGGGCTCGGGCGTGATCGGCGTGGACGTGCAGCGGATCCGCCGCGCGCTCGGCCTGCGCGCCGAGCCGCAGCCCGAGCTGCCCGAGGAGGACCCGCGCCGCGAGGGCCTGCCGCGTGATGCGCTGCGGCGCTTTGAGGCGCTGCTGCGGCGCGAGCTCGAGCGCGCGCAGATCGAGCGCACGGGCAACCTGCCGCCGGCGCGCCCGCTCGGCGAACTCGACCGCGCGCTGCCCTCCGGCCCGCTCGCCGACCTCGCGGCCGTGCACCGCGTCGTCGCCCAGCTGCGCCGACGGCTGGCGACGCAGGGGATGCAGAACCGCGGCCACCGCCGCCACGCGCACGTCGACGTCAGGCGCACGATGCGCGCGTCGCTGCAGACGGGCGGCGTGCCCGTCGTGCTCAAGTACCGCCCGCGGCGCCCCAAACGGCCCGAGATCTACGTGCTCTGCGATGTCTCGACAAGCGTCACCTCGGCCTCGGTGTTCTTCCTGTCGGTCCTGCATGCGCTGCACGACACGTTCCGCAAGATGCGCTCGTTCGTGTTCATCGAGCGCATCTCCGAGGTCACCGACATCTTCGAACACGAGCGCAACTTCAAGGCCGTCAGCGAACGTATCTCCGGCGATGCCGGCGTCGCGGACATCTCCGGCTACACCGACTACGGGCGCGTCTGGTCGGAGTTCCTCGTGCAGGTCGAGGACGATCTGCACCCGCGCGCGACCGTGATCGTGCTCGGCGACGCGCGCACGAACGGGCGCGACCCGCGCGCGGACGTGTTCGCGCAGATCGCCGCGCGCGCCGGGCGCACGTTCTGGCTCAACCCCGAGCCGCGCCTGTACTGGAACTACGGCGATTCGGTGATCGCCGCCTACGAGGAGTTCTGCACCGCGTTCGAGTGCTGGACGACCGCGCAGCTCGAGGACTTCGTGCGCGCGCTGACGCGACCGGTGATCGCGGCGCCGCGCTAGCATCAGCGCACGAGCAGACACCAGGGGGGCTGGCGGGCAGGCCGGCTGAGATGGCGCACCGGAGTGATCCCCGGCGCCGACCCTTTGAACCTGTGGGGTAATGCCCGCGAAGGGAGCGAAATGCCGACCGAACTGCAAGCGCGCGCACAGCCGTCGGCCCGGGCCGGGCGGCGACGAGGTGCTCCGCGTCGAGGACCTGCGCTTCTCATATCGCGCCCGCGGCGGCGCGGCCGTCGAGGCGCTGGGCGGCGTCTCGCTGCGCGCCGCGCCCGGCGAGCTCGTCGCGCTCGTCGGGCCGAGTGGCTGCGGCAAGAGCACGCTGCTCGAGCTGATCTGCGGGCTGCTGACGCCGAGCGGCGGCTCCTGCTCATGCGCGCCCGCCGTGCTGATGCCCCAGCGCGACCTGCTGCTGCCGTGGCTGAGCGCGCTCGACAACGCCGCGCTCGCGCTGCGCCTCGCCGGCCTCGCACGCGCCGCCGCGCGCGCCCGCGCCGAGGCGCTGTTCGCCGAGCTCGGGCTCGACGGCTTCCAGCAGGCGCAGCCGCGCGAGCTCTCCGGGGGCATGCGCCAGCGCGTCGCGTTCCTGCGCACGCTGCTCTCGGGCAAGCCGCTGCTGTGCCTCGACGAGCCGTTCGGCGCGCTCGATGCGATCACGCGCAGCGAGATGCACGCATGGCTCACCGCGACGCTCGCGCGCGAGCCGCGCACGGTCGTGCTCGTCACGCACGACGTCGAGGAGGCGATCCTGCTCGCCGACCGCGTGATCGTGCTCTCGCCGCGGCCCGGTCGCTCGCTCGCCGCGATCGACGTCGAGCTCGAGCGCCCGCGCGCGCACACCGACGCCGACGTCGTCGCGCTGCGCGAGCGGCGCGCTGCTCGCGCTCGCGCTCGGAGCGCGCCGATGAGGCGCAGGCTCGCGCGCGCGCTGCCCGCGGCCGTGCTCGTCGTGGGGCTGCTCGGCGCGTGGGAGGCGTATGTCGACCTCGCGCGCATCGAATCCGAGCTGCTGCCCGCGCCGCACCTGATCGCAAGCGAACTGTGGAGCAGCAACGGCGTGCTGTGGCGGAACTTCCAGGTCACCGCCGAGGAGGTCGTGCTCGGCCTCGCGCTCGCGCTGATCGGCGGCTTCGCGCTCGCCGTCGCGATCCACCTCTCGCCGCTGCTGCGCCGCGCCGCCTACCCGCTCGCGGTCGGCTCGCAGGCGATCCCGATCGCCGTGATCGCCGTGCCGCTCGTCTTCTGGTGGGGCTTCGGCCTCGCGCCGAAGCTCGCGGTGATCGCGCTGATCTGCTTCTTCCCGGTGCTCGTCAGCACCGTCGACGCGCTCGGCGCGGTCGATCCCGAGCAGCCGAAGCTGCTGCGCACGCTCGACGCGTCGCGCTGGCAGGCGTTCCGCTTCGCCGAGCTGCCCGCGGCGCTGCCGGGGGCGCTCAGCGGCGCCCGCATCGCGCTCGCGATCGGTGTCATCGGCGCGTTCATCGCCGAGACGACGACGCCCACCTCCGGCGCCTATCCGGGGCTCGGACGCGAGATCGTGACCGACATCTCGAGCTTCAACACACCGCGCGCGTACGCCGGCACGGCGCTGCTGTTCGTGTTCGCGATCTGCTGTTTCCATGCGCTTGCGCTCGCCGAGCGCCGGCTGGCGCCGTGGAGCATCCAACCCCGAGGAGGGATCAGTTGACCAGCTCAGACGCGCTGCCGCTGCGCGCCCGCCGCCTGCTCGCCGCGACGTGCCTCGCCGCCGCGCTCGTGCTCGGCGCGTGCGGCGCCAAGCAGGACACGCTGTCCGCGCCCGCGACGAAGTCGTTCACGGTGATGCTCGACTTCTTCCCGAACGCCGATCACGCCGCGCTGTACTCGGCGATCGCGCACGGCGACTTCCGCGCTGTCGGCCTCGACGTCAAGCCGATCACGCCCGCCGACCCCGCCGAACCGCTCAAGCTGCTCGCCGCCGGCAAGGTCGACATGGCGATCTCCTACGAGCCCGAGGTGCTGCTCGCGCGCGACGCCGGGCTGAAGCTCGTTTCGATCGGCGCGCTCGTGCAGCGCCCGCTGACGTCGATCATCGCGTTGCCCGACAAGCACATCACGAGCGTCGCCGACCTCGCCGGCAAGCGCGTCGGCACCGCCGGGATCGCCTACCAGGCGGCCGAGCTGCGGACCGCGCTGCAGCACGCCGGCGTGGACCCGAGCAGCGTGCATGAAACGAACGTCGGCTTCAACCTGATCCCCGCGATGCTCTCCGGCCAGGTCGACGCGACGCTCGGCGGCTTCTGGAACTACGAGGCGATCCAGCTGCGCCTCGCGCACAAGCACCCGGTCGTGATCCCCGTCGATCAGGCCGGCGTGCCCTCCTACAACGAGCTCGTGCTGGTCGTGCGCGAAGACGAGGCGCGCCGCCGCGGGCAGGACCTGCGCGCGTTCCTGCAGGCGCTCACGCAGGGCGAGCGCGAGGTCCGCGCGAACCCCGCCGCGGCGGCCGCGACGCTGATCAGGGCGAACCCCTCGCTCGAAGAAAAGCTGCAGCTGGAATCGATCAGGCAGACGCTGCCCGCGGCGCAGCCGAGTGACCCGTCGCGGCCGTTCGGCTGGCAGGACCCGAGCGCGTGGGCGTCGTTCGGCAGCTGGATGTTCTCGCACGGCCTGCTCAAATCGGACCCCGGCGGCGGGCTGCCGCCGTTCACGAACGAGTTCCTGCCCGGCGAAGGGATCTGAGCGGCGCCCGCCGCCATGCGCTCAGGCGGGCTCGCCCGGCGCCGCCGGCGGCGGGCACACGCAGCCGGCGAGCAGCGCGGTTGCGGTGGCGCTCGCTGGCGACAACATGTCGGAATCGTTCCGCAAGAGCCATGACGGTCAGCTATTGTCCAGCCGGCCAACTTTGCGGCGAGGAAACCAGGAGAGCGATGGCCGGGGCGAACGCGAGCGCGGAAAACACGAGATGGATGCGCGGCCCCTCGACGCCGCTGCGCGGCGCGCTGCTCGGGCTGCTGCTCGAGCGCCCGGGCCACGGCGGCGACCTCGCAAACCGGCTCGCGGCGCGCCTCGGCGAGACCTGGCGCGTGGACACCAACGACGTCTACCGGCTGCTCGAGCAGCTCGAGAACACCGGGCTGGCGGTCTCGCGCGATGAGCCCAAGCGCAGCAATCTCAGGCGCACGCACCTCGTCTATCACCCGACCGCCGAGACCTCGCAGGCGCTGACGCTGTGGATGGAGACGCTGCTGCCGCGCGAGGCGGTGCGGCTGGGGGTGCAGGCGAAGCTGTCGGTCGCGCGCCGCGAGGACGCGCCGCCGCTGCTGCTCGCGCTGAAGGCCTACGAGCACGAGTGCCTCGTGCTCGCGCATCTCGTCAGCCCGACCGAGGGCGAGGCGCGCTCGTGGGCCGCGCTGTGCATGGACTGCACGCGCGATGCGGTCTACGCACAGTTGCAGACCGAGCTCGACTGGGCGACCCGCACACGGCGACGGATCAACGAGTTCCTAGAGCGCGACCAGTAGCGCCCCGCGCGATGACGCCGCTGCTCTCATTCGCGAACGTCAGCAAGCGCTACCCCGACGGCGGGCGTGAGATCGTCGTGCTCGACCGCGTCTGCCTGGAGATCGACGAGGGCGCCGCCGTCGGCCTGTACGGGGCGCGCCGCGCGGGCAAGTCGACGCTGTTGCGGACCGCCGCCGGGATCGAGCTGCCGGACGCCGGCAGCGTCCGCTTCGACGGGCGCGAGATGGCGCAGATGACGCCCGCCGAGCGCGGCCGGCTGCTGCGCGGGGCGATCGCGTTCATGGCCGCCGACGACTGGCGGGCGAGCCCGCGCGAGAGCGTCGTCGACCATGTTGCGACAGCACTCGGCAGCGAGGGGCTGACGATGCGCGAAGCCCGCCGCCGGGCGCTGCGCGTGCTCGATGAGGTCGGCATCGCGGCCTCCGGCGCGGAGGCGCAGACGTCGTCGCTGTCGCTGAGCGAGCGCACGCGCGTGATGCTCGCCCGCGCGCTCGCGCGCGAGCCGCGGCTGCTGGTGCTCGACGAACCGGCGCCGATGCCGAACCTCGGCGAGCGCGACCGCTTCTACGCGCTGCTGCGCGCGGCCGCGCGCGAACGGCGGATGGCGCTGCTCGTCGCCTCCGAGGAGATGGCCGCGCTGCAGGGCTTCGCGGTGCTGATGTCGATCTCCGACGGCGAGCTGTGCTCGAGCGAGCAGCAGGGCACGGTCGTGCAGCTGCCCGTGCGCAGGAGCGCCGGCGCGGAAGCCGCCGCGGCGGTGAGCACGCTCGAGCTGCGCAACGTCGTCAAGCACTACTCGAGCGGCGTCGAGACCGTCAAGGCCGTCGACGGCGTCTCGCTGAGCATCTCCAGCGGCGAGTTCGTCGCGCTGTACGGGCCGAGCGGCTCGGGCAAGACGACGCTGCTGCTGCTCGCCGCCGGCCTCGCCACGGCCGATCAGGGCAGCGTCCTGTTCGACGGGCAGGATGTCGGTCAGCTCTCCGAACGCGAGAGCGCGCTGTATCGCCGCAGGGATGTCGGCTTCGTCTTCCAGTCGTTTCATCTCATGCCCCACACCTCCGCGCTCGACAACGCCACGATCAAGCTGACCGGCAGCGGCGCGACGCTGCGCGAGGCGCGACGCCAGGCGCTGCCGTGGCTGGCGCGCGTCGGCCTCGGCGAGCGCGCCGAGCACACACCCGAGCAGCTCTCGATGGGCGAGCGCCAGCGCGTCGCGATCGCGCGCGCGCTCGTCAACGAGCCGCGACTGCTGCTCGCCGATGAGCCGACCGGCAACCTCGACTCGGGACGCAGCCACGAGGTGCTCACGCTGATGCGCGACATCTGCCACGAACGCAGGATCCCCGCGCTGCTCGTCACGCATGACCCGGACGCGACACGCTTCGTCGATCGCGTGCACACGCTCCGTGACGGGCACCTCACCGACGGAACGGATGCGGACGCGGCAGCGACCACGTCGTGAGGAGCATCGTCAACCCCCGGATCGCGGGGGTCCGCCTGAGCATGCTGCTGCACCTCTACGCCGTCAGGCTGCGCTCGCACGCCGTGCAGGAGCTGCTCGCCGGCAGCGGCATCGCCGTCGGGGTCGCGCTCGTGCTCGGCGTGCTCGTCGCGAACTCGAGCCTGACGAGCTCCGCCGGGCGCGCTCGAGCATCGCGTCATCGGCTCCGCGCAGCTGGAGCTCGCGGCGCGCTCCGCGGGCGGCTTCGACGAAGCGCTCGCGCGCGCCGCGCGCGCGCTGCCCGCGCGTCGCGGTCGCCGCGCCGGCGCTGCGCGAGAACGTCGCGCTGCAGGGCACCGGCGGGCGCGACTCGGTGCAGCTGCTCGGCGTCGGGCCGTCCGTGACCGCGCTCGGCGGACTCGACACGCGCGACCTCGGCGGCTTTCACCTCGCCGGCGGGCTCGTCCTGCCCGCGAGCGTCGCGCGCGCGATCGGCGCCGAAGCCGGCCAGACGATCACCGTGCTCGCCGGCGGCGCCGCGCAGCAGATCAGGGTCGCGACGGTGCTCGGCGGCTCGTCCTTCGGCGTGCTCTCCTCGAGCCCGATAGCTGTCACGCTGCTGAAGAGCGCACAGCGCCTCACCGGCCTCTCCGGGCGGGTCAGCGAGGTTCTGATCAAGCCGCGCGCCGGCGCCGACCGGCGAGGTCGCGCGCGAGCTGCAGTCGCTCGCCGCCGGGCGCATCGACGTCGTCCCCGCCGACAACGAGCTGCGCCTGCTCGACGCGGCCGCCGCGCCCAACGACCAGTCGACGTCGCTGTTCGCCGCGATCAGCGTGATGGTCGGCTTCCTGCTCGCGCTCAACGCGATGCTGCTGACCGTCCCCGAGCGGCGGCGGTTCGTCGCCGACCTGCGCATCCAGGGCTATGACTGGCGCCAGGTGCTCGTGCTGCTCGGCTTCCAGGCGCTGGTCCTCGGCGTCGCCGCGTCGCTCGTCGGCGTGCTGCTCGGCGATCTGCTCTCGCACACGTTCTTCCACCGCATCCCCGCCTATCTGATCACCGCCTTCCCGATCGGCAGCCAGGAGGTGCTGCACGCAGGCGCGGTCGCGCTCGCGCTCGCCTGCGGCGTGCTCGCGACGCATGCTCGCGTCGATCTCGCCGGCGCTCGACCTGCGCCCGAGCCGCCCGACCGACGCCGTCTTCCGCGACCCCAGCGGCGGCGGCGAGGTGCTCGCGCCGCGGACCGCGCCGCTGCTCGCGCTGATCGGGATCAGCGCGATCGCGCTGATCACCGTGCTCGTGCTGATCGAACCGTCGCTGACGATCGTCGGCGGGGTCGCGCTCGCGCTCGCGACGCTGTGCCTGCTCCCGGGCCTGTTCGCCGGCGTCGCGCGCGCGCTGCGCTGGAGCGGTGAACGCGTGCGCAGCAGCGCGCTGATCATCGTCGTCTCCGAGCTGCGCGCGATCACCGTGCGCTCGGTCGCGCTCGCCGGCGTCGCCGCCCTCGCCGTCTACGGCAACGTCGCGATCGGCGGCGCGCGCGCGGACCTCGTGCGCGGGCTCGACGCCAACTTCAGCGAATACCTCTCGACCGCCGCGATCTGGGTGACGACCGGCGGCAACGACCTGACGACCAACAGCTTCAACGGCGAAGGCGCCGCGCAGCGCGCTCGCGCGCGCCCCCGGCGTGCTCGCCGTGCGCGTCTATCAGGGCGGCTTCCTCGACATCGGCAAACGGCGCATGTGGGTGATCGCCCGCCCCGCCGGCGATGACCCGCTGCTCCCCGCGAGCCAGCTGCTCGGCGGCGAACGCGCACATGCGAGCGCGCTGCTGCGCGCGCGCCACTGGGCGGCGATCTCCGCCGGCTTCGCCGCCGAACACCACCTCAGGCCCGGCTCCGCGTTCGAGCTGCCGACGCCCTCGGGAAGCGAGCGCTTCGGCGTCGCCGCGATCCTCACGAACCTCGGCTGGTCGCCGGGCGCGATCGTGATCAACGCGGCCGACTACCGCCGCTACTGGCAGACGAGCGCGCCGAGCGCGCTCGAGGTGACGCTCGCGCCGGGCGTCTCCGAAGCCGCGGGCGTGCGCGCCGTCAGGCGCGCGCTCGCGGGCCGCCCCGGCCTCGGCGTGCAGAGCTTCCACGAGCGCCGCGCGCAGTATGCGGCCGACTCGCGCCAGGGCCTCGACGCGCTCAGCGAGATCGCGACGCTGCTGCTGGTGGCGGCCGCGCTCGCCGTCGCCTCCGCGCTCAGCGCCGCGATCTGGCAGCGCCGCGCGCGCATCGCGTCGCTGAAGATCCAGGGCTATGACAGCGGGCAGCTGTGGCGGGCGCTGCTGCTCGAGGGTGCGATCGTGCTCGGCGTCGGCTGCGCGACCGGGGCGCTGACCGGCGTCTACGGGCATGCGCTCGCGAGCCGCTGGCTGCGGCTCAGCACCGGCTTTCCCGCCCCCTTCGCGCTCGACCTCGGCGGCGTGCTCGAGACGCTCGCGCTGCTCGCCGCGATCGCGCTCGCGATCGTCGCCCTGCCGGGCCTCGCAGCGGCCCGCGCGCCCGCACGCACAAGTTTCCGGGAGTGACGCCCGCTACGTTACACCGGGGAACGAAACTATTCGTATGGCTGCTCCAAACCGGACACGCCTCGCGTTGGCGAACGCGTTCGCCGGGACCGCGTCCAAATACTGGCTCGGCGTCTTCCCGCATGTCGGGCGCGAGCTCGGGCACTGGCGCGTGCGCGCGCAGGAGATCCCCGACCCGGCGCTGCGGCGCCTCGCGCTCGCGACCCAGCAGGCCGAGCGCGGCAACCTCGAAGGCGCGGCCGCGTTCGCGGTGCTCGTCCCGCGCGAGCAGCGCCACCATGTCGTGCGCGCCGCGGTCGCCTTCCAGGCCGCCTACGACTACCTCGACACGCTCGCCGAGCAGCCGAGCAGCGACCCCGTCGCCAACGGCCACCAGCTGCATCTCGCGCTGCTGACCGCGCTCGAACCCGACGGCGAGCACCCCGACTACTACGCGCACAACCCCGGCGATGAGGACAACGGCTACATCAGGAACCTGATCGAGGCCTGCCGTGGCGCCTGCCGCGCGCTGCCCTCCTACGCCGCGGTCGCCGACGCCGCGCGCAGCGCGGCGGCGCGCATGATCGCCTACCAGAGCCTCACCCACGGCGCGCCCGGAGAGACGCCGCACGCGCTCGCGCGCTGGGCGACGAACGCGACGCCGGCGGGCACCGGGCTGCAGTGGTGGGAGACCGCCGCCGGCAGCGCATCCTCGCTGTCGGTGCTCGCGCTGCTCGCCGCCGCCGGGCAGCCGATCGTCTCCGCGCGCGAGGCCGCCGCGACCGACAGCGCGTACTTCCCCTGGATCGGCGCGCTGCACGTGCTGCTCGACAGCCTCATCGACCGGCCCGCCGACATCGCCTCAGGCCACCACAGCCTCGTCGAACACTATGCCTCGGCCGAGGAGGCCGCGTCGCGTCTGAGCTGATCGCGGCGCGCGCGGTGCAGGCCACCGAGACGATCCCCGAGAGCGTCCAGCACGCGATCATCCTCGCGGCGATGACGAGCTTCTACCTGTCCGCGCCGTGTGCCTCCGCGCCCGCGAGCGGCGCCGTCGCGCGCGGCGTGCTCGACGCGATGGGCGGGCTCGCCGCGCCGACGATGGTCGTGCTGCGCACGCGCCGCGCCGCCGGACGCCTGCTCGGCGCCGGCGCGCAGGGGGAGTCCGACTAGTCGTCGTTGGCGAGCTACTCGAAACTCAAGTATTGGACTTTCCACTTGTCGCCATCGGCCGCGGCCGACATTATGGGCACTTGGGTGCTCGGAGTGGATCCCGATGACCGGCGGTGAGGTCACGATCAAGCTGACGCGGGCGCAGGTCGACCGGGTCGTTCGGCAGGCGTCGCAGGGGACCGACGTCGCGGGGCGCCTGCGTCCGCTCAGCAGCGCGGGTGCGCACAGCTCCGCCTACCGCCAGCTCGCGGAGAGCCCGCGGCTGTCGCGCTCGCTGCTGCTCGGCCTGCTCGTGCTCGGCTCGTTCCCCGCGGACGGGAGCGCGACGGCCGTGACCGATGTCGCCGAGCGCCTGCAGATGAGCCCGAGCACCACGCACCGCTACCTGAGCACGCTGCTCGCGGTCGGCCTGCTCGAGCAGGACCCGCGCTCGCGCCGCTACCACCTGCCGCTCGGCGAGAGCTGACGGTGAGGGCTCACAGCGCGAGCATGTGCGCGGCGGCGAGGCCCGCCCACTCGCCGTAGGGGGCGAAGAACTCGCGCACCTCGTGCTCCTCGGCGCGGGCGCGCGGATCGCCGCCGCTGAGCGCGACGCCGACGAGCTTCAGCAGGCCGAGGTCAGCCGCGGGCAGCTGCTCGTAGCGGCCCTGTCCGCGCAGCGCGAGCATCTCGACCGTCCACGCGCCGATGCCCGGGATCGCCCGCAGCCGCCGCCAGCCGCGCTCGTGCGCGGGGTCGTGCAGGTCGACGCGCCCGCTCGCGACCTCGCGCGCGGCGCGCACGAGCGCGAGCGCGCGGGCGCCGCCGAGCTCGAAGGACTCGAGCAGCGCCGGCGCGGTCCCCGCCAGCACCGCCGTCGCCGGCAGGTCGCGCAGCGTCCCTGCGCGTGGCTCCTCGCCTGGCCAGCGCCGCCCCAGCCGCGCGAGCAGGCGGCGCTCGATCGCGGCGGCGCTGTCGTAGTCGATCAGCTGTTGGCAGATCGCCCAGGCGAGCGCCTCAAACGGCTCCGGGCGGCGGCCGACGCGCAGCCACGGCCGCCGCCGCAGCGAGGCGCCGATCAGCGGATCGCCGGCGAACGCGGCGAGGAAGCCGCCCAGCTCATCATCGACGGCCAGCGCGAAGCGCATCCGCGCGATGCCGTGGGCCGCGGCCTCGCGCGTGGCTGCGTGCGCGCCGAACACCACGAGCCGCGGCTGCGGCTGCACGACGCGCACGCGCACCGGCAGCTCGCCGTGATGCAGCAGCCGCTCCAGCACGCCGCCGCGGCGGCGGAGCATGCGATCCGCGCCGAGCAGCCGCGGCAGGCGAAACGGCGAGGCGGGCGTGACCTCCGCGCGCAGCTCGAGGAGCCGGCGCGGGCGCGTCTCCTCAGCGATCGCCGCCACGGCCGCCGAGCAGGTGCACGTCGACGAGCAGCGAGCGGCTGCCGACGATCTGCAGCAGCTCGCTGCCCTTCGCCCCGCGCCCGCCGACGCTGCGCCCGCCGCGTCCCTTGCCGAGCGCGGCCGAGCGGCGCTGGCGCCGTTGCGCGAGACCGACGACCGCGGCGCCGACGACAAACCCGCCGGCCGCGACCGCCGCCGCCTGCACGGCCGGGAGCACCAGCCCGGGCGCGCGCTCGGGCAGCGCGGCCGGCGCCGGGCGCGCGCTGATGATCCGCGTCTGATCGAGGAGCGCGGGGAGCGCGTCCGTGTTCTGATCGCGCTCTGCGGGCTCGCTCACCGGGCCAAGTGTAGAGGCAGCGATCGGCGCGGGCTACAACGGGCGCTCGTAGATCCGGTAGCGCTTGACGATGCGCCCGCCCATCGCCTCCATGCCGCGGTTCATCGCGGTGTTCGTCTCGAGGATCCAGCCCATCTCGCCGCCCTTCTGCGGGCGCACCGCGGCGGCGTCGAAATGTTCGACGTAGAGCTTCGCGGCGACGCCCGTGTGCTGGTACTCGGGCTTGACGCCGAGGAAGCCGACGCGCACGCGGTCGGTGATCTTGCCTTTGCGCAGCAGGTACCACCAGCCGAGCGGGAGGAGTTTCCCGTTCATCTTCTCGAGCACCTGGTTGACGTCCGGGAAGGTCATCGCCATGCCGACGACCTCGCCGCTGTCGACGCGCTCGGCGATGAAGCACCAGTGCTTGTCGAAGACGAGGTGGATCTCCTGCGCGAACGCGTCGAGGTCCTTCTTCGAATACGGCACGAAGTCCCAGTTCTGAGACCACGCCGCGTTGTAGATGTCGGCGAACGCGTCGAGGTCTTTGCGCAGCTGTTTGCGGCGCATCGGGCGCACGCGGATGCCGTGCTCGGACTCGACCTTCTCGGCGAGCTCGAAGATCACCGGCAGCACCTTCGCGCGATCTGCGACCTCGAGGTTCCACATCAGCAGATCCATCGCCTTGCTCAGGCCGGCGCGCTCCATCAGCTGCTGGTAGTAGGGCGGGTGCCACGGCTGGACGATCATCGGCCGCAGCTCGAAGCCCTCGATCAGCACGCCGCTCTCGTTGTTCATCGCGAAGTCGGCCGGGCCCGCGATGTGCTCCATGCCGCGCTCGCGCAGCCACCCTTCAGCGGCCGCCAGCAGCGCCTCGGCGACCTCCTGGTCGTCCTCGAGCTCGAGGAAGCCGAACCAGCCCCACTTCTTCTGCTGCTGCTCGTTGTAGGCGTGGTTGACCTGGGCGGTGATGCGCCCGACGATGCGCCCGTCGCGGTAGGCGAGGAAGTACTCCGCTTCGCCGTGCGTGAAGAACGCGTTCAGTTTGCGCGTCAGGAACACCCAGCGCTCGAGCTTCAGCGAGGGCACCCACAGCGGATGGTTAGCATGAACGCGGAACGGGACGTCGATGAACTCTTTGAGGTCCCGCCGACCGGACACCGCTCTAACTTCGACGCTCACTGGGGAGGCACCCTACATGCAGACCTCCATCGACGTCTTCGCAAAGACCCGCAACCACGAGCGCTCCGAGGTGCTCGCCGCGGCGCGCGAGGCCGACGTGCTGCCCTACTTCCACGTCCTCACCTCCCCCGCGATGCCGGTCGTCGAGATGGAGGGCGCCGAGCGGATCATGCTCGGCTCCAACAACTACCTCGGCCTGACCGGCGATGAGCGGGTGCTCGCAGGCGCCGAGGACGCGCTGCACCGCTACGGCACCGGGCTGACCGGCTCGCGCCTGCTGAACGGCACGATCCCGCTGCACCTCGAACTCGAGCGCGAGATCGCCGAGTGGATGGACACCGAGGACGCGATCGTGTTCAGCACCGGCCACCAGGCCAACGTCGGCACGCTCGGGACGCTGCTGTCGGCCTCGGACACGGTCATCGTCGACGCCGGCGACCACGCCTCGATCCTCGATGGCTGCCTGCTCTCGCGCGCGAAGATGCGCCCCTTCCGCCACAACCGCCTGGACAAACTCGAGAAGATGCTCGAGCGCTCGCAGAGCGACGGTGGCGGCGTGCTCGTCGTCGTCGACGGCGTCTTCTCGATGGAGGGCGACATCGCGCCGCTCGGCGAGATCTGCGCGCTGTGCGAGCGCTACGGCGCGCGCCTGATGGTCGACGAGGCACACGGCGCGGGCGTGCTTGGCGCGCGCGGCGCAGGCGCAGCGGAACTGCTCGGCGTCGCCGACCGCGTCGACCTGCGGATGGGCACGTTCTCCAAGTCGCTCGCCTCCTGCGGCGGCTTCGTCGCGGGCCCCGCCGAGGTGATCGACTATCTGCGCATCGCCTCGCGCGCGTTCCTGTTCACCGCATCGGCCGTGCCGGCCGCGGTCGGCGCCGCGCTCTCGGCGCTGCGCGTGCTGCGCTCAGAGGACGGTGACGCGCTGCTTCAGCGCGTGCTCGCGAACGCGCGCTTCTTCCGCGACGGGCTGCACGAGCTCGGCTTCGCGGTCGTCGCGCCGCAGGCGCTCGCGGGCGAGGAGCACCTGCAGGCGCACGCGCCCGGGCTCAGCGAACGCGACGGCGGCCCGGCGATCGTCACGCCGATCATCCCGGTGCTCGTCGGCGATGACTGGAAGACGGCGCTGCTGTGGCGCGCGCTGTATGACGCCGGCGTGTTCGTCAACACCGCCCTGCACCCCGCGGTGCCGCCCGGCGGGGCGCTGCTGCGCACGAGCGTGATGGCCACGCACGACACCGCGACGCTCGAGCGCGCGCTCGCGATCTTCGCGCGCGTCAAGCGCGAGTTCGAGGCCGAGCACGGGCCGCTGCCGGCGGCGCACGCGGGCTGACTGCGCCGGCGCCGGCTGCCGACTGGCTGCTTGTCCAAATTTTCACAAGTGCCGGCGCGGACGAAAAAGATCGCTTCTAGCGCACGAAGCGCGGTTGCGGTGTTGACCGCGCACCCCGTCCTCCCGTAGCTTCCAGAAGCGCTCTGCATGGCCGTTCGGGGTTCGCCCCGAACGGCGGTCGGGAGGGTTGTTTGTCGGGGGTCCGCGACTGCGGACGGTCGCGGGTCGGTCCGGTACGGCCATCGCGGGGCGCGCCCACTGGTCAAAAATCGAGAACATGTTGCCGCCGCACGCTCTCGCGGCGGCAACGGGGAGAGTGCCCGAAAATGAACGCGACAGCGACGGTAGCCCCTGCCGGTCCGCAGTACATGCGCGCCCTCGAGCGCGCCAACAAGGTGCGCCTCGCGCGCGCCGAGCTCAAGCGACGCGTGGCGATCGGCGAGATCGACGTTGCCGATGTGGTCCTCGAATGCCCATGGGAGGCGCAGAGCATGGCTGTCGCCGACCTCCTGATGAGCCAGCGCCGCTGGGGACAGACACGCTGCCGGAAGTTCCTCGCGCAGGTGCCGATGTCGGAGAAGAAGACGATCGGCTCGATGACCGAGCGCCAGCAGCGTACGCTCGCGGAGATGCTCAGGGCCGCAGAGCGGGGTCGCGCATGGAGCGCAACCCCTTGGGTAACGGACAGCCTGACGAGAGCGTGAGCTGCCACCAGCCCGCGAGCATGCCGATCAGTCCGAGGCGCGGACGCACCTCCCAGACGGCACAGCCGCCCTGCCCGAGATCTTTGACGGGCAGGCGCGCGAACTTGTAGCGGGCCGGTTCGAGCTTCATCAGCTCGAGCTGCTCGCGGGCGCGGCGCTCATGCTCGCTGCGCTCGCGCGCGAGCCTGCGCAGCTCCTGCACGCGCCCGGCGAGCTCGTCGCGTGAGCGCTCGAGCGCCGCGAGGTCGAGCAGCCGCGGGCCGAACGTCGCCTGCGCCGGCGACCCGCAGGTGCGCGGGGATGTGCGGGAAACGCTCGGCGACGATCCGCGAGAGCTCGCGCTCGAGCCGCGTGATCTGGCTGCGCAGCGACGCCCGCGCCGCGCGCTGCGCGGACTCGTGAAGCTGCTGCGGCGAGGCCTGCCGGGCGCCGCCTGCGAGCGCTCGCGAGCGGACATCGTCTGAGCCTCTCACCACCGATCAGCTGCTGCTCGTACCGCTGCACGACGCCTCCTTCCCGCAGACCGCAGAGCCCGATTCTACCAGCGCGGAGAGAGCGCCGAGCTGCCTGCGGCGGCCCGCTCAGGAGAGCTCGAGCGCGCTCCTGGAGGCCCACAGCGCCTCTTCGACATAGATCTTCGGGACGCCCGGAACCTGGATCGCGTACAGCCTCAGCGCGCGCGTGGCGCGGCCCGCGCGGTGCGCCGCGGCGGGCTCGCCGAAGAGGCTCGCGAGCGCGCTCCTCGAGTCGGCGACGACGAGGCTGCCGACGGGCAGCTCGTGCCCCTCACCGCCGTCGCCGAGCCGCTCGCCGGCGCGGCTCGGGCGGATCCCGAGCGGCCCCTCGACAGACTCCGCGTCGAGCGCCCAGAC
Source organism: uncultured Solirubrobacteraceae bacterium (assembly GCA_963827105.1). GTDB lineage: Bacteria > Actinomycetota > Thermoleophilia > Solirubrobacterales > Solirubrobacteraceae > Palsa-744. The sequence continues at coordinate 32,054 of CAWHAB010000014.1, forward strand.
CGCGACCGCGGTGTCGATCAGCGCGATCAGCAGCACGTCCTCGAGCAGGCCGCCGCTGAGAAAGCCGCCGCGCAGCATGCGCTCCAGCACGGCCGCCTCGATCGGCGTGTGCGTGACATCGGGATCGAGGCCGATGTGGCGGAAGAAGATCCGGTAGGCGGCCGGCACCGGCTCGCGCCGGATCGAGACCGCGCGGGCGCCGCGGAAGCGGTCTGAGAGCGCGCGCAGGCGCGCGAGAATGTCCGGCGGCGAGAGGTCCGTCGCGGACTCCTCGCGCGCGATCTGCGCATCCGTGCTGAGCAGCGCGAGCTCCGGCAGCTCCCGCTCGATCTCCGCGTCCAGCCAGCCGAGCAGCGGCTCCTCGCCGCCGCTCATGCGCCGGCTCCGCGCCAGCCTCGCGCGCGCGCCGCGGTCGACCAGCGCGCTGACGCGCGCGCGCAGCACCGCCTCCGTCGGGGCGCCGAGCAGCGCGCTGCTCTGCACGATGCCGCCCGGATAGGCGAACGTCAGCTGCGGGCAGGTCAGCACTTTGTAGAGGGTCGCCAGCGCGCCGTCTTCATCGATCCCGAGCGGCACCGCCGGCCCGCGCGAGCGTGCGAGCCGGCGCAGCGAGCCGCGGTCGCCCTTGATCGAGACGGCCGCGAAGCGCACGCCCGGGAACACCGGCACGAGCGACTGCAGCTCGCTGAGCACCCGCGGGCAGGAGCCGAGGTCGACGAACAGCGCGAGCACCACCGGCCCGCGTTCATACAGTTCGCAGATGTTCAGCACGCGCGCGCCGCGCACGCTGCACGCGGGCACGTTCCCGGCCGAGCCCTGATCGGCGCGGGTCGCGATGTTCGCGTCGCCGACGAGACTCGACAGCGCGAGTGGCACGGCGAACGGCGGCAGCCGCTGCCCGGGCGGGATCCCGGTCGTGCCGGCCGGTTTGGCGAGCAGCGAGTTGAGGATCAGCAGCCCGATGATCAGCAGCAGGAACAGCCCCGCATAGAGCCCGTAGCGCGGGGTCGTGACCTGCGCCCGCTCAGGCGGGCTCATGCGGAGACCCCGACCCTGCGGCGCCCGGCGCGCCGCGCCCGATCCTGCTCGCCGCTCCGCGCAGCGGGCGCGCCAGCCGCGGCGAGCGGGCGTGCGCGCGGCCGCGCAGCCGCAGCGGCTCGTCGCGCTCGGCGATCACGATCGCCGCGGGCAGCGCGATCAGCACGCCGGCGAGCGACACGCTGAGGTCGATCAGCGTGACGAGCCCGAAGTCGCGCAGCATGCGGATGTCCGACAGCGCGAGCACGCCGAAGCCCGCGATCGCGGTGATCCCCGAGGCGGCGATCGCGGCTCCCGTGCGCCGGTAGCTTCGCCGCAGCGCCTCGATCGTGTCGTAGCCCGCGCGGCGCTCCTGGCGATGGCGCTCGGCCAGCAGCACGCTGAACTCAGTCGAGATCGCGATCACGAGCGCACCGAGCGTCACCGACATCGGGTTCAGCGGGACGCGCACGGCGAACAGGATCAGCGCCGACCAACCGGTCGCGAGCGCGACCGGCGCGAGCGGCACGAGCGTGCGCCGGCGGTCGCCGCGGAACGCCGCCAGCAGGACCAGCCCGACCGCCGCGAGCCCGACCAGCAGCGTCTCCAGGCGGCGCCACGGATCGGCGACCTGCGCCCCTGACTGGGCGGCGAGCACCGACAGGCCGACGAGGCTCGCGCTGACGCCCTTCGGCGGATGCAGGCTCGCGCGCATCTTGTCGATCAGCTGCTGCTGCTGGGCGAGCCCCATCAGGCGGATCCCGAACGCGAGCGTCGCCACGCGCCGGTCGGGGGTGATCACGTCCTGGGAGAAATACGGCGGGATCGCGGCGAGCAGGCCGCTGACCTGCTGCTGGGTGAGCTTCGGCGGGGCCCCCGAGCTGCTGTTGGACTTGCCGGAGAACAGGTCGGGCAGCGAGAACGCCGGGCACAGCCGCGCGTGCGCGCAGCCGCGCGCCTCGCTGTAGCCGAAGCGCGCGAGCACGGAGCTCTCATACGCGCTCATCCATTCGATCGTCGCCGGCTTCGCGAGGTTGCTGCCGCTGAGCATCAGGTCGATTTCACCGCCGACGCCGGTGCTCTGCTCGAGCGTGCTCAGCGCCCGCAGCGAGCTGAGGTTCTGCGGCACGAGCTTGGTGATGTCGGTCTCGACATGAGTCTGCGAGTCAAGGCCCCAGCCGAGCAGCGCGAGCACGAGGCCGATGCACAGCACGCGCCAGGGCCGCCGCACCGCGCCGCCGAGCGCGATCCGCTTGATCAGCCGCGTGAGCGGGTTGTCGAGCAGCAGCTCGCGCGCCCCCCGCCACGCGGCATCCAGCGGCGCCGGCACGCCCGCCGGCGAGGAGCCGCCCGCGCCCGCCGGGCGCACGATCGCGAGCACCGCGGCGCCGACGCTGAGCGCGCACGCGAGCGCGATCGCGACACCGACGACGAGCAGCACGCCGAACTCGCGGACCATCGGCACGGGCGAGAGCAGCAGCACGAGCATCGCCGCCGCACTCGCCGCGGCGGCCGTCGCGAGCGTCGGCGCGCCGAGCGCCGCCGCGCGCGTGATCAGCGCCGGGCGCTGCGCGCGTCCCGGAGCGGCGCCGGGCTCGGCGAGCGCCTCGCCGACGCGCGACTGGAACTGGATCGAGTAGTCGACGGCGAGGCCGACGATCACCGGCAGCACCGCGATCGAGGCCATCGTCAGCGACGCGCCGACGGCTGCGAGCGCGCCGAACGTGATCGCCGCCGCGAGCAGCGCGAGCGCGAGCGGCAGCAGCCGCGGGCGGCCGAGGAAGATCAGGCCGAGCGTCGCCGCCATCACCAGCAGCACCGCGATCAGCAGCAGCTCGATCGAGTGCGTGATCGAGCGCGTCAGATCGGAGACGATCACCGGCTCGCCCGTGACGACATAGCTCTCGCCGTGCTGCAAGTGCCACTGCGGCATCGCGACCGCCGCGCGGATCAGCGCGATCGTGCTGTTGCGCTGTGCTTCTGAGAGCCCCGCCTTCATGCGCACCGAGACGAGCGCCGCGTCGCGGCTCGGGAACAGGTAGGCGAAGCGCTGCTTGGGCGTGCCCGCCGGCTTGCTCGAGTCGAACACGACCGCCGAGACGAAGTTCGCGTTGTCGATGCTCGGCTGCGAGGTGAGGCCGTATTCGAGCGCGAGTTTCGCCAGCACCTCCTGGAAGCGCGCGATCGTGATTTTGCTCGCCTGCTCGCCCAGGTAGCGCGCTTCCGATCGCGAGCGCCCGCTCCTCAGCGCCGAGCTGAAGACGACTTTTTCGGCCAGCTTCGCCCGCGCCGCCGCGTTCTTGGTCTGCGTCGCGAGCAGTTCGTCGCTCTGGCTCGCCGCCTCGTTGAGGAACGTGCCCGGGCCGAGCACGACCTTGACGGTTTTCGCCCGCGCGAGCCTCCCGCAGGGGCTGCTCGCGCCGCCCTCGACGGCGAGCGCGGCCGCGGGGACGTTGCCCGAGAGGCAGCCCTCGAGCCCGGCCAGGCGGTCGATGTCCGAGCTCAGCACGAGCTGCTGCACGTCGCCCTTGACGAGCACCGCGACCGGCTCTTCGCCGAAGCTCCTGTAGAAGCGCTGGGTGGCGCGGTAGTTGCCGCTCGAGGCCGACACGAACGTGCTCGTCGCCGCGGTCGGGCGCAGCGACAGCGCGAGTGCGCCCGCACCGAGGCCGAGGACGAGCGCGATCGCGATCACGATCCGCGGCCGCCGCGCCGAAGCACCCGCGAGCGCCGCGAGTATGCGCGAGGAGCTCATCGCTGAAGGCTAGTGCCGCACGGCTGCTGCCGGAGCTACTCCATGCCCAAGGGGCCCGCTGATTCGCCTGAGAGGAACTGGCGGACGAACGGGTTTTCCGAGGCGAACAGCTCCTCCGCGGGACCGGATTCGACGATCCGGCCCTTCCACAGCACGGAGATGTGCTCGGCGACGCGGCGCGCGCTCATGATGTCGTGCGTGATCACGACGTAGCAGCCGCCGTGCTCGGCGTGCACCTCCTTGATCAGCTCGCACAGCAGCGCGGTGCGCACCGGATCGAGGCCCGAGTCGGGCTCGTCGAACAGCACGATGTCCGGTTCGAGCACGAGCGCGCGCGCGAAGCCGGCGCGCTTGCGCATCCCGCCCGAGAGCTCGTTCGGCATCTTCTCGCCGGCGTTCATCAGGCCGACCTCGTTGAGGCGGCGGTTGACGATCTCCGCGATCTCATCCTCGCCCTTCTCGGTGTGCTGGCGCAGCGGGAAGGCGACGTTGTCATACAGCTTCAGCGAGCCGAACAGCGCGCCGTCCTGGAACAGCACGCCGAACTTCCTGCGCAGCTCGAACAGATCCTGGTCGGCGAGCGAGGGGATCGACTGCCCGTGCACGATCACGTCGCCCTCGTCGGGGTAGAGCAGGCCGACGATGTGCTTGATGCAGACCGACTTGCCGGTGCCGGACGGGCCGATGATCATCGAGATCTTGCCCTCGGGAAGACCCATGTTCAGCCCGCGCAGCACGTGGTTGCGCCCGAACGACTTGTGCACCTCGACGAACTCGATCGCGTCCGGCGCGGAGGTCGGGCGGATCACGCCCGTGTGGTACTGGTACTCGTCGGCCTCCTGCTCGGCCTCGCGTGCGCGCGCCGGCCCGGAGCGCTCGACGTAGCCGACCGCGGACTGATCGGGAGCCGGCTCGGCGGGCGCGAACGGCGCCTCGCCGTCGGCTTCGAGCGCGGCGTCGTGATGGGCGATCTGCTCGTATGAGACCTCGGGCGAGGCCTGCGGCTCGGCCGCTCGTCGGCCATCAGCTCAGCCCCGATCGGGGCTCGCGGGTTGCCGCCCCAGAAGATCTGCGTCCCCATCATGCTGATCACGTTAACAAGCACGAGGTTGAGCACCATCGACTTCGCCGTCGCCCGGCCCACGCCGACGGGCCCGCCGCTCGCGTTGTAGCCGTAGTAGCACGCGACGAGCACGATCGCGGTCGCCATCGTCATGCCCTTGATCACGCTGAACAGGATAGTCGGTCGGGTTCTGGAACTGCCAGAACACCAACAGATAGCCGCCGGAGGAGACATACCCCACCTGATGCACGATCGCGATATAGGAGGCGAGATAGGCGACGCCGACGGCGCCGATGTACATGAACGGAAGCACGATCCAGGCGGCGAGCAGACGCGTCGCGCAGAGGAACGTGACGGAGTTGATCCCCATCACCTCGAGCGCGTCGATCTCCTCGGAGATGCGCATCGCGCCGAGCTCCGCGACGATCCCCGTGCCGACCTTCGCGGCCATCATGTAGCCGAACACGATCGGCACGGCCTCGCGCAGGTTGCACCACGCGGCGAACACGCCCGCGTAGGCCGGCGTCCCGGTCGCCTCGTTGAAGTAGGCGGCCTCGATCCCGCACGTGTTCAGGCCGGTGATGAACACGAGGCTCCAGATCACGAGCGTCGAGTAGATGATCAGGATGCCCGACTGCCGCAGCGTCTCGCCGAAGAAGCTGAAGACGCGCAGGCTGTAGACGTCGCGCACGATGTTGCTCGTGAAGCGAGCGATCTCGCCGGTCGCCGCGAGCCATTCGCGGGGCAGTCGCGAACAGTTCGTTCATTTGATCACGAGGATCTGCGGATGCGTGGCGAGCAGTGTCTGCGTGAAGACGTAGTTGAACGCGCCGATGCCGAGGAACGCGATCACGACGGCTTCGTTGACGGCGCGGCCGACGCCCTCGGCGCCGCCGGAGGCGGTCATGCCCTTGTAGCAGCAGACGATCGCGATGATCGCGCCGAACACCGTCGTCTTCAGCACCGAGCCCCACAGGTCGGTGACCGAGGAGTTCTCGAACAGCGTGTTCCAGAACGGGCCGAGCGTGCCGCCGTTGACGAGCTCGGCGAGCAGCCCGCCGAACAGGCCGAACAGGACGGCGTAGATGTCGAACAGGCCGGTGACGATCATCAGCGCGAGGAAGCGCGGCACGACGAGGTTCTTGACGGGGTCGACGCCGAGCACCTGCAGCGCGTCGAGCTCCTCGCGGACCTTGCGCGCGCCGAGGTCGGCGGTGATCGCGGTGCCGGCGACGCCGGCGACGACGATCGCGGTGATGAACGGGCCGATTTCGCGGATCGCGGCGAGCACGAAGAAGCCGCCGAGACGATCGAGCGCGCCGATCAGGTTGAGGAATCGGCCGCCTGCAGGCCCGGCGCGCCGTAACAGATCGCGACCGTCGAGATCAGCAGCGGCAGCCAGACGAGCTGCAACGTGAACAGGAACTGCGAGACGAGCTCGCCGCCATACGGGTACGGCGGGCGCAGGGCGGACCAGATCGTCCTGCCCGTCAGGATCATCATGTCCCCGAATTCCTCGAGCACGTGCCGCGCCGGGACTGAGACCCGCTCGGCGACGCTGCGAACCATCTCTGCCTTCCCCTCCTAGGGTGCGAATCGGTGCTCGCACGAACTCTACGCGATGCGCCACGCGTACGCCAACAGCCAGCGGCGCGCCCCGCGCGCTCCAGCCGTGACGATGCGCGACGCCCGCTGGTATCGTGGCGCGATCGTGAGGGGGAGGCGGAGAGTCTTCAGGGTGGTTCCGCGTCGCGCTCGCGACGTGCGACTCCCGCATGCTCGTCGCGGCGCGCTCGCGCTCGCGCTCCGCTGCTCGCAGGCTGCGGCGGCGGCACCCGCCAGGACGCCGATGAACCGCAGGGGAACTTCCCGGTGCGGATCGTCCACGCGAGCTTCCCGCGCGGCAGACGATCGCGCGGCCGGTGCTGATGGCGCTCGCGTTCGCAACACCGGCACGAGCACGATCCAGAACCTCGCGGTCACCATCGACTCGTTCGAATATCTCTCCAAGTTTCCGGAACTCGCCTCCGCCAAGCGCCCGATCTGGGCAATCGAACGGGGCCCGGGCCGGTCGCGCACCCGCCCGTGCAGAGCCAGGAAGTCGCCCAGCTCGGCGGCGGGCAGACCGCCTACGTGAACACCTGGGCGCTGGGACCGCTCGAAGCGGGCAAGTCCGCACGTTCCTGTGGAAGGTGACGCCGGTCAAGTCCGGGCTGCACGTCGTGCACTTCATCGTCGCCGCCGGCCTGTCCGGGAAGGCGCGCGCCGTCAACGCGGCCGGGCGCCCGGTGCGCGGCTCGTTCATCGTCCACGTCGCCTCAGCGCCCCCGAACAACCACGTCAACCCGAACACCGGCGCGGTCGAAGTCGGCGCCTACCCGGAAAGCACGCCCGCCGAAGAACGCGCGGCGCGCCCGTCCGGGACCGTGATCGTCAAACGCCACTAGGCGTGCTCCGTCTCGCGGCCGCGAGAACCGCGCGCTCGCCGCGTGCGAGGGGCACTTTGGCCTGATGTCGAAAGATCGCGGGCGCGCTTTCGCCATCCGGTGATCCCCTTCGGCGGGCGTGGTATTACGATTGCCTTCGGCTCTGCGCCGCGCAGCAGCCCGCGCATCCCAGCCCTTCT
>CAWHAB010000015.1:0-104382 GCA_963827105.1 uncultured Solirubrobacteraceae bacterium
CTTGACGTCGATCTCCTGGATCACGGAGTCGGTGAGGATGCCGTCTGGGCGCCGTGGCGCCAGGACAGGTTCATGTCGACGGGTCGAACGCGTCGATCCAGGCGGTCCCGTCGGGCGTCAGCGGATTCGTGGAGATCGGCGTGGTAGCCGTTGCCGGCGCGGACGTCGGCGACCGGCTGGTAGGCAGGTGTTGTAGATGACGTCTTCGCCCTGGCCGAAGCCGACCTCGATGATCCGCCCCTGCCACCACGTCAGCACCGGCTTGCCCTCGTACTGCTGGACCTTGAAGTTCGTCGCCGTCATGCCCGCCGGGAGCGGGTGAAACCACACCAGGTCGCCGCCCTGATCGACGATCATCGGCCCGGGAGCCCCCTCGCCCTGATAGGGCGCGAGGAAGAAGTCGCCGGGGCTCGCGCCGGCCTGCGCCGGGGTCGTGACGTGGACCGCTCGAGGGCGTCAGCGTCGGCGCGAGTAGGTAGTGCTGGACCGCGGCGGGTCGCCCGGCCGTTCGGCGAACTCCTTCTCGTCGACGGGCGCCTGGCTGGCGACGGTGAAGCTCGTCTGCGCCGTCGCGCTGCGTGCCGGCGCCGGTGACCTTCGCGCTGACGGTGACGTGCTCCCCGGGCGCGAACGCGTGCGCCGGCAGGAAGCTCTCGCCGGTGCCCGTCGAGTAGGCGCGCAGGCCACGCCGCCGTGGGCGCCGCTGCTGGAGCCGAGGACGTGCACGGCGGAGACCTTCGTGCCGCGCCGCCGAGGAAGCTGATCTGCGAGGCCGGCGACGCGTCCGGCGTGCCCGGCTCGGGCGAAACCGCCACCGGGTTCGGACGCCGCGGCCCGCGCGGAGACGCTCGTCGACGACACGCCGAGCCGACCGGCGGAGGCGCTTCCGCAAGCGGCGAGCGCGAGCGCGCACGCGAGCGGCGCCAGCGAAGATGCCAGTGCAGCGCATCATCCATTCCGTCATCAGTGCGCGCGCAGACGGAACGCGCGGCCCAGACACACGCGACAGCGCAGGATACCGGCGCGCAGCGAGCAGCGCCGCGCAGCCGAGGCGCAGCCTCCGCGCCGCCTCGCCCGCGACCGCGGCCGGGCGGAGGTGCGCCCGCGGCGGCCCGATCGCGTACCCTCCAGGTGACATGACGGGCGCTCGAGCACGCCTCGGCGCGATCGCGGCGCTCGCGCTCGCGTGGGCACGCCGCGGCCCCGCGCGCGGCGCTCGGCGCGGGTGGCGACGGCGGCGCGACCGAAGCCTACCTGCGCGCCAACCTCAAGCTCGTGCAGGTCGCCAGATCCGCACCTCGCCGCCTCGGAAAACGCGCCGCTCACCGAAGTGCTCGCGAAGGTCCGCCGCGAATGCCCGCAGGCGGGCGCCAACTCGCCCCAGGACACGAACTCGACGCACATGAGCTATGAGGTGATCGGCGCGATCGTCATCGCCGCGTACAAAATCGACGTGCCCGCCGCGCTCGCGTACGTGCGCACGGTGACGGCGCTGCACTGGAGCAGCGGCGCGCTGAGCAAGGAAGCGCACGAACACGCCGCGAAGCTGAGGACGGTCGCCGGCCTGGCCCCGCCGAACCTCTGCGCCGACGTGCGCGCGTGGGCTCCGGCGGGTTCGGCGCGCTGCCCGCGAGCACGGTCCAGTTCGACGCGAAGTTCGAACCGGCGTGGGTCGCGATCGGCCTGCATCCCGAAGGGCTCGGCGCGCTATGAGAGCGCGTCGGCGAAGGCGCTCGCCCGCCGCAGCAGGCAGGTCGAAGAACAGCTCATCGAAGGCGAAGCGCGCGTCACCGAAAGCTCTTATGAAACGATCATGGACGCGCTCGAACTGTGGCCCTAGCGGCCGCGGTGTAGCTCCAGGCGACGGCGCGCAGGTGCCGGTAGGGCGTCGCCGCGCAGCTCGCGCACGAGCGCGTCGAGCGAGGCCCTCCTCGTCCTCCTCGCGCCCGTCGGTGACCGCACCGATCACCGCGCGCTTGCGCTCGAGCAGCGTCGAGATCGTCTCATCGACGGTGCCCGCCGCGAGCAGGTAGTAGGCGTTGACCGCGTCCTGCTGGCCGATGCGGTGGCAGCGGTCCTCGGCCTGGTCGTGCTTGGCCGGCGTCCAGTCGAGCTCGAGGAACACGACGTTCGAGGAGCGCGTCAGCGTGATGCCGTGGCCGGCGACCTCGACCGAGCAGACGATCAGCTGGTTGTCGGCTGCCGTCGGGCGCCTGGAAGGCCTGCAGCGCGTCGATCGCGCGCGCGGCTGGCTGTCCTCGCCGAGGATGTGCAGCGCCGCGGGAAAGTGCTCGAGCACGCGCGCGCTGGATCTCGCGGTGGTGGGCGAACACGACGAGCCGCTCGCCCGAGGAGCCGAAATCGTGGATCCAGGTAAGCGCCGCGTGGAGCTTGCCACGCGCGGCGAGCAGCTTCAGCGCGTTCAGGCGCACCAGGCGCTCGGCGCGAAGCGCCGCCGCGACCTTCGCGTCGAGCTCGCGCAGGTCGAGCGGCTGGCTGCGAAGCCACGCCACGAGGTCGCGCTCGGCGAGCCGGTACTCGGCCTCGTTGTCGAGCTCGACCGGGACGATCGCGCGCGTCTTCGGCCGGCAGCTGCGGGAGCACGTCGCGCTTCAGCCGGCGCACGAAGCAGCGCGCGCGCAGATGCCAGTGCAGGCGCAGATGGGCGTCGGCGCCGCGGAAGCGCTGCGCCGAACTTGGCGCCCGAGCCGAACTCCTCGAGTCGGCCGAGGATGCGCAGCTGGGAGATCAGCTCGGCCGGGCGGTTGATCACCGGCGTGCCCGTCAGCGCGAGCACGAAGCCCTCGCGCGGCACTTCGCGCGCGAGCCGTTGCGACGGCCTGCGTTCGCTTCGCCGCCGGCGTTCTTGCAGTAGTGGGACTCGTCGAGCACGAGCGCCCGCGGCGCGAGCCCGGCGAGCCGCTCGAGCCGCGCGGCGACGATGTCGTAGTTGACGACCGTGATGTCCGCGGCGCGCGATCGGCTCGCCGCCGCCGTTGCCCGAGAGCGCCTGCGCGCTGCGCCCGGGGAGCCAGCGCTGCGAGCTCGCGCAGCCAGTTGAGCTTGAGGCTCGCCGGGCAGACGACGATCGCCGGGATATGCGCCGTCGGCCTCGAGCGTCGCGAGCGCCTCGATCGTCTTGCCGAGGCCCTGCTCGTCGGCGAGGAACGCGCGGCGGCGCTCGAGCAGATAGCTCACGCCGGCGCGCTGAAAGGGCTTCAGCTCGCCGCCGAGCCCGCGCACCTCGAGCTCCGCGTCGGTCGCCGCCGACAGCGCGACGAGGCCAGCGGCGCGCGCGTGCTGCTCGCGGATCTCCTGCAGCGCCGAGCGCGCCGCGGCGTCGACCCAGATCTCGCCGTCGGCGAGGAACCGATCGAGCTCCGGGACGCAGAACGGGTCGGCGCGGATCGCCGGCAGGTGCGCGTGCTCGCGCTCGACGCCGCCGCCGCGGGCGCGGCGCAGCGCGCCGCTGAGCGCCGCGAACGCCTCGAGCCGGCTCGCGTCGTGGCCGGGCGCGAGCACGAACGTCGGCTGCTCGTGGGCGTCGGAGAGCTCGAGCACCGCCGGCGGCGCGGGACGGCCGTCGATCAGGCCGGCGACGCAGCGCTTCGCGCCGCGGCTGAGCCAGCCCTCGAGCTGCGCCTCGATCACGCGCCAAGCTCGAGCGTCAGCGGTACCGTCGCGCCACCCGGCGTCTCGCGACGCCTGCTCGCGCAGCCCCGCGGCAGGCGCTCGACGTCGCCGAGCAGCAGGAACACGGGCGCGCTCGGCCGGGCCCGTCGACCTCGATGTTGCCGCTCCACGTGCTCATGCGCTGCAGCCAGGCGGACACGCGCGGCGCGACGCTGACGTCCTCGAGCTGCTCGAGCAGCTCGCCGCAGCGGCTCGGCGTCGATCCTCGACCGCGGCGAGCCCGACGCGATCCCGCCGGGCCCTCGAGCGCGCGCAGCCCGGCGCGGGCCGCGAGCACCCGCGCGAGCGCCGCGTGGCGGCCGCTGACGAGGATCCAGTGCTCGCCGCGGCGATCGCGGCGGAACTCGACGTCGTGAGCGCGGCCCTCGGCGGCCTGCGGCGGCGTCGGCGCCCGCCTTCTGCGGCCCGTCTCGCGCGGCTCATCGCGTGCGCGCAGCGCCCGTTGCGCAAGCTCGCTGAGACGCACCCGGCCGTCCGCGCGGCGATGTCCTCGAGACGCCGGCGGCGTGGTCGTCGAGCGGCACGAGGGCGCGCCCGATCGCCGGCAGCTCGCGCGCGTCGGGATGCTCGAGCAGCGCCGCGACCTGCTCGGGCGCGCTGTCCGTGGCGAAGCTCAGCCACCAGTCCTCATCCGGCCGCGCGAGGTCGACCAGGCACTCATCGCGCCGGCGCCGGCGCGCGGCGGCGCGCGATCGTGCGCTCGAGCTCGGTCGCTCACCTCGCGGCTGGTGCGCGAGCCCGGCGAACAGCCGCGCGAGCGCCTCGGCCTGGTCGGGTCCGAGCGGCACGCACCAGGCGCGCTCGCGCCGGGTCCCAGCGGCGGCCCGGAATCGCGCGCAGCAGCCGGCGCAGCCCGTCGTCGTAGGGGAAGCGCAGAACCGCCTCGTCGCGGGCGAGCTCGGCGGAGAAGGTTGCGGCAGACACGAGCCCAGCACGATAGGCGTCGAAGGAGATGCCCCCGTCCGCGCGCCTCGCGTGGATCGTGAGGCGCGGCTGAGCAGGCGGCCCTGAGGAGCGCCCATCGCCCGCCGGCCGGCGGGCGGCGAGCGCCGCTCAGGCGTCGCGCTCGACCTTGTCGAGCGACTGCCTGATCGAGCGCGTCAACCGGCTGCGCACGATCAGCGCGACGCCCGGGAGGCGGCGAGGCGAGGCGGATGTCGTAGTACGAAGCGGGTGCCGCCGCCGGACCCCGGCGTCGAACGTCATCACGCCGACGTGGCCGCGCAGCGGGCTGCCCTTGGTGATGCGGTAGACGATCCGCTCGTTCGGCACGAACTCCGTGACCGTCTCCTCGAACGGCGGCAGCGGGCCGATCTGCAGTTCGCGCACCGAGCCGACGCCGTTGCGCTCGCCGTCCTCGCCGTCGCGCAGGCGCGTGACCTTCGCGCCGAAGACCTCGGCGAGGTTCTCGTGCTCGGCGAGGTAGTCGAAGATCGCGCTCGGGCGGCTTGGCGAAGCTGTGCTCGATGTGGACGTGGTGGGCGCGCATGCCCCGGAGCCTAGTCCTCTCGCCGCGCGCGCGGCTGCCGCGCTGGCAGTGGCTAGGCGGAACTCGACTCGAGCACGGCGCTCGAGTCGCTCGAGCGTCGTCGGCGTGCCCATCGCGAGGATCACATCGCCGACCAGCAGCTGCGATCTCCGCCGGCGGCTGCGGCTGGAACTCGCTGCCGCGACGAAGCCCGACGATCATCGAGCCGCCGCGGATGTCGCCGACGGTCTGCCCGACCCCCTCGCAACCGCCGCCGACGAGGATCTCCTCCATCCGGTATTCGGTGTCGACGTCGATGATTCCGCTCAACTGCGGGTGCAGCGCGAGGCGCGCCATCTCCGTGCCGCTCGCCTTGTACGGCGAGATCACGCGATCGGCGCCCGCGCGCTTGAGCTTCTTCTCGGTGTCCGAGCGCGCCGCCCGGGCGACGATCGGGATGTCCGCCCGCAGCTCGCGCGCGGTCAGCGTGATGAACACGTTCTCGGCGTCGGAGTCCGCGCACGCGACGAGCGAGCAGGCCCGCTCGATGCCGGCCTGCAGCAGGATCGACGTCATCCGCCGCGTCGCCCTCGATGAAGCTGATGCCGAGCCCCTCGGCGCGGGCGCGGTTGCGATTGTCGGCATCGACGACGACGAAGGAGGCCTGCGCCGCGTGCAGATCGCGCGCGACCTGGCGCCCGACGCGGCCGAACCCGCAGATGATGTGGTGGTCTGTGAGCGAGTCGATCATCCTCTGCATGCGCCGCGCGGCGAGCAGGTCGCCGACATGCCCGGCGACGAAGAACTCCGTCACCGTGGCGAGCGCGTAGAAGAGCGTACCGACGCCCAGGACGGTCAGCAGGACGACGACGATCTGCCCGGCGGTCGAGTGCGGCTGCGGAAAGCCGCCGACGGTCGCGGTCGTGTCGAGCGCCCAGCGGAACGAGTACCAGAGGTCGACATGCTCGCTGAGAGCGAGACCGACCGCTCCCAGGAACAGCAGCCAGGCCGCGGTCAGGCCGAGCAGTCCGAGGCGCCGGACGAAGACCGTCAGCTGGTCGGGGGTGGCGGCGCCGGAGCGTTCGTGGGAGCGATGGAGCACGCGGTCGAGGTTCGACACGGTCAGCCACGATAATGGTGGCGTGAGCGGAGTCGAGCAATGGTGGTCGGCCGGCGAGCACGTCGAGCTTGCGCTCGGCGCGGACGAGCGCTCGATCTTCGTGCGTCGGCTCGGCCGCGGGCCGTCGGCGACGCTGCTCCACGGCTTCCCGAGCTCCTCCTATGACTGGGCCGCCGTCGCGCCCGCTGCTCGGCGCGCGGCGCACGCTGCTGATGCCCGACTTCCTCGGCTTCGGGGCGTCGGAGAAGCCGCGCCGAGCACGACTACTCGCTGCACGAGCAGGCCGACCTCGTCGAGGCGCTGTGGGCGCACGAGGGCATCGATGCGACGGTCGTGATCGCGCACGACTACGCGGTCTCCGTCGCCGAGGAGCTGCTCGCGCGGCGCGCCGAGGGCGCGCTCGCGGTCGAGCTGCGGCGCGTCCTGCTGCTCAACGGCGGCCTGTACCCCGACCTGCATCGCCCGCAGCCGACGCAGACGGCGCTGCTCGACCCCGAGCAGGGCCCGAAGGTGAGCGCGATGATCAACGAGGAGCTGTTCGTCGCGGGGCTCGCGCCGACATTCGCGGCGGGCTTCGACGCCGCCCGCGACAGCGCCGACATCTGGCAGACGATGAGCCGCGACGGCGGCGCAGCAGATCATGCACCTGCTGATTCGCTACATGACGCGACCGCGAAGCCCACGGCGCGCGCTGGGTCGCCGCGCTGGAGCAGACCGACGTGCCGCTGTCGTTCGTCGTGGGGGATGCTCGACCCCGTCTCCGGCGCGCACATGGCACAGCGGATCCGCGAGCGGCTGCCCGAGCGCGCCGTTCGTGGCGCTCGAGCAGGTCGCGCACTGGCCGTCGCTGGAAGCGCCGCGCGTCCTCGCCGCCGCCGTGCCCGACAGCTGATAGGTCGTTGGGGCGCTCGCGAGGAGCCCCGCAGCTCACGGCGAGAACGGCAGGCCGAGCGTTGTGCTGAGCCACTCGGCGCGATCGGCGCTGCCTTCGTAGGCGCCTTCCTCGTTCATCAGGAAACCCCAGCCCGACCAGATCCCGGCGCCGTTGACGCGGCTGCCGCCGGCGAGCGCACCGGCGAGCGCGTTCGTCGCGGTCGTGATGTTCTCGACGGCCGGTATGTGCCACGGGTCGGTCGAGTAGGAGGGCAGCACGGGCACGATCCGCGTGCCCGGCGAGACGTTCGCGCTGTAGTACGCGAGGCTCGCGCTCGTCCACGATTCGTACGCGGCCGCGGTCCTCGATTCGCTGTCGTAGTACAGCGGGTCGACCTGCGTGACGAGCGCGGAGACGCGCTGCAGGTATTCCGGTGTCCATCGCGAGATCGTCGCCGGCGTCGTGATCGACAGGCGTCCGTGAAAGCCGACGCGCGCGAACATCGCGTCGAGTTCTTCGAGCAGCAGTGGAAAGCCGGGTCCGACCGGGTAGGGCTCGAGGTCGAGCTGCACGCCCGCGACGCCGAGTGCGAGTGAGGATTCGACCGCCGCGACGACGTTTGCGCGCGTTGCCGCGTAGTTCGAGGTCAAAGCCCTTGCCGTTCGTCTTGACTTTCGCGTTGAAGACCTCCGTGAGGCTGAGCGCGGCCGCATGCTCGCCGTCATAGGCGCGATCCGGGGCGGCCCACAGGCGCAGCATTTCGGCGTTGTGCCTGGGGACCTTGAGCGTGCCGGTGCTCTTGAACCGCGGCATCGCGAAGATCACCTGGCCGATGCCGTAGGAGTCGATTTCAGCGACGTAGCCGTCAACTTCCGCCGCCGGGTGGATGGAGTGGATCAGCCCGTAGGGCATGTAGATGAGCATTTCCGGCGGGCTGCTCTGCGCGGCCGCGGCCGACGGACAGGGCCAGCACCGCGGTGAGCAGCAGGCCGAGCACGGCGGTGCGCATCGGTCGACTCTAGCGTCGGCCCGATGCGCGCGCGGTGTTCGCGAGCGTCGCTGCGCAACTCGCGGCGCGAGGATGGGTTCGCGCAGATGACGGGCGTGCGTCGCGGGTGCGCCCGGCTGCGATCATCGCCGCGACCGGTCAAACGTCCGAAGGAGAGAGCAGATGCGATCAGCAGCCCGTTACTCGAAGCTCGTGTCCGTGGCGCTCGTCGCCGCCGGCGTGCTGTCGCTGTCGGCGAGCGGCTCATCGCTCGGGTCGCCGACGGGTCCGCGTGCCCTCGCCGCCAGCAACTGCGCCATCAAGGGCCACGAACAGGGCTCCGGCCCGACCTACCTGACCGCCCTCAGCGTGAGGGGCACGAGCTGCTCGCAGGGCCTCAAGCTGGTCCGCTCCTATTACCGCTGTCGGACGCAGCACGGCGGTGTGACCGGGAAGTGCAGCGGAGTGGAAGGTTTCCGCTGCAGCGAAGACCGGTTCGCGAAAATCGTCGTCCAGTTCGACGCGCGCGCCACCTGCACGCGCGGCCACGAGATCGTCCAGCAGCAGTTCACGCAGTTCACCTAGCCGCGGGCGCCCGCGCTCGCCGGCGGGCGGGCCCGGCCGCGCGCGATCAGCGGCTCAGCAGCCCCGCCTGCAGCATCGCTTCGACGACGAGGCTGCGCTCGACGCACGCGCCCGCGTGGTCGAGGTGGATGCCGTCCGGGTTGCGCGGGTTGATCTGCAGCCCCTGGTAAGCTGATCGTTTCCTTGAATTCGTAGCCCGGCGTGATCACGGTGTCGACGGGGATCAGGTGCATCGCGCCATGGAATTCCGGCGCGAGCAGGCGCAGCGCGTCGTTGACAGCTTCATAGAACGGCGCGCGCAGGCGCTCGCGCGGCGCGGGCAGCAGCAGCCAGAAGACCTGCCCGGCGCCGCCGCGGAGGTAGTCGCGCACGAGCGGTCGCACGAGCGCGCCGTACGCCTCGAGCCACGCGTTCCCGCAGCATTCGATCAACGTGTGATGGGCGCCCGGCAGCGGTATGCCGCCGTCGCGGCCGCCGAGCGTGATCACGGTCGCGTCGGGGTGAAAGCGCGCGACCTGCTGTTTTGCCAGCGCATGCCAGTTGACGGTGTTCGTCGTCAGACCGGTCCCATCGTGGCGTTCGGGGATCACCTTCATCCCGCGCGGCGCGTACGCAGCCAGCTCTTCGAGGATCGGATAGATCATCGAATCGCCCGTAGCGAGCACGCTCAGGTGCTTGCGAGCGTGCCCGAGTCGCAGCGCACCCGAGTTCGCGCGCAGCTGTCTGCAGATCGCCGCTGTCGAGCTCGGCGCCGGGCCGGCCGCGACCGACGCCGCCGGGCCCGTGCCGAGTGCGAGCGCCGCGAGCAGTCCGAGAACGGCAGCCGCCGGCCGCCGGCTCACACGCAGGCGCGCGGCTTCGGAGCTGGAGCGCACACGCATCGCCTCAGTATGTGAATTCCTGTCCCATCTGCCCGAGCACGATGCTCGCGAGCAGGCTCGACCCGGCTTCGTTGAGGTGCACGCCGTCGGCCTCGCGCACGATCGTCGGCTTGCCGTCGACGCTCATCGAGTCGCGGTACACGCCGCCGGGGGTGAACGTCGGCACGGTGTTGATGATGTGGACCTGGGCGGCCCACGGCTGCACCGCCACTTCGACGGCCGCGTTGACGACCCGGGCGATCGTCTGCCGCGCGGCCTCGCGCGGCGTCGGCAGCGTGATCCAGTAGACGCGCGCCGCGCCGTCCTGGCGGTAGGTGTTCGCCATCTGACGCGCGCGGTTGGCGTAGATCGCCGCCCATTCCGCGCTGCAGCATTCGACTTCCCTGCCATCCGGCGCCCGCCATCGGGAAGCCGTCGTCGGCGCCGATGAAGATCACGACCGCGTCCGGGTGGTAGCGCTTGACCTGCGAGACCGCGAGCGCGCCCCAGTTGACGAGGAACGTCGTCGAGATGCCGGTGCCGAGATGCGGGTCCTCGATCACGTGCACGCCTTTCGGATCGAGTTCGCGGGCGAGGTCGTCGTCGAGCGGTTCGGACATCGAGTCGCCGGTCACGAGCAGCGTGTGCAGGGCGCGCTTGGCGGGAGCCTTCGCGCCGATCGTCGCGGGGGCGAACGCGTCGGGGGTGACCGTCGGGATCTGCCCCGCGACCGCGCCGTGTCCTTCGCCGTGAACGCTCCGGGGCCGCTCGTCTCCGGCTGTTCGGGCGAAAGCCAGCCCGTCGCGGCGCTGCTGACGCTTGCGAGCGGCAGGCGATCGGCGATCCAGCCGGCCGGGTCGCCGACGACGAGCATCGCGTCGCGTCCGATCCCGGGTTTCATCTCCTCAGCGGCCTTGCGGATCGAGGCGCCCTGGAAGACGATCAGCAGCACCGCGACGATGAACACGCTCACGACCGCGTCGCGGGCCGCGGAAGCGCCGCAGCCCGAAGCGGTCGAAACGGCTCATCATGCTGTCGTCGATTGGCGGTGGGGGCTGGCTCATGTCAGAAGCGGAAGTAGATGAACGGCGGCACGCCGCCGCTCGGCACGGTTGCCGCGGCGAACACTATGACGAGCGCCAGCCCGAGCGCGAGCACCACCGGCTGCAGCCGCTCAAAGCGCGCCTGCAGCCGCTCGAGCGGCTGTTCGGGCAGCAGCTGCAAGCCGATGACGAGCACGATCGCGCCGAGCACCGGGGCCGTCCAGAGCGTCGCCGGCCCGGGCGTGACGAGCCGTGCGAGGAGCGTCCCGAGCAACGACAGGCTCTCGGCGCGGAAGATGATCCAGCCGAACACGATCAGGTTGAGCGTCGCGAACCACTTCAGCCACGCGGGCGCCCGGAGCCGGCCGCCGAGCGCGTGCTCGGCGACGAGGCCGAGGCCCTGGTAGGCGCCCCACAGCACGAACGTCCATGCCGCACCGTGCCACAGCCCGCCGAGCACCATCGTGATCATCAGGTTGCGATATGTCAGCAGCGTGCCGCCGCGGTTGCCGCCGAGCGGGATGTAGAGGAAGTCGCGCAGAAAGCGCGACAGCGTCATGTGCCAGCGCCGCCAGAAGTCGCGGAAGCCGGTCGCGCGGTAGGGGCTGCGGAAGTTCTGCGGGAAGATGAAGCCGAGCAGCAGCGCGAGGCCGATCGCGATGTTCGTGTAGCCGGCGAAGTCGCAGTAGATCTGCGCCGCGTAACCGTAGGCGGCCAGCGCGATGTCCGGCGCCGCATAGGCCTGCGGGACGGCGAACACGCGGTCGACGAGCGAGCGTGCGAGGTAGTCTGCGAGCACGACCTTCTCGATCAGGCCGAGGCCGATCAGCCACAGCCCCGAGCCGACCGCCACGCGGTCCGGGTCGCGCGGGCCGGCGAGCTGGGGCAGGAACTCGCGCGCACGCACGATCGGGCCGGCGACGAGATGCGGGAAGAAGCTCAGGTAGACGGCCGCGTCGATCAGGCTCGCCGGCGCGACGACGCGCCGCCTGACATCGACGACGTAGGAGATCGCCTGGAACGTGAAGAAGCTGACGCCCACCGGCAGGGCGATCGTCAGCAGCGGCAGCGGCATGCCGAGGCCGAGACGGTTCAAGCTGTCGGCGAGCTGCTGGGCGAAGAACGAGTAGTACTTGAAGACGCCGAGCGTCAGCAGGTCGAGGGTGACCGCGCCGCCCACCAGCCACCTGCGCCGGCGCTCGTCCTCGGTCCGCGAGATCAGCACCGCGGCGAGCTGGTTGCCGAGCGTGATGCCGCCGAGCAGGAAGCAGAACTTCCAGCTGGCCGACGCGTAGAACACGTAGCTGGCGAGCAGGATGAACGGCTTCCACAGCCGCGGGCGCGACATCAACGCCCACGAGATGGCTAGGACGATCGGGAAGAAGATCCCGAACTGGACGGTTGGGAAGAGCATCGCGCGGGGAACCCGAAACCCTATGGGAGGGTCCGGGTTGCGGCGGCGCAGGCGGCGTCCGCGTCAGCGCCGCGCCGTTGCCGGGGGGCGGCCCCGCCGCGACATGCGCCTGCCTACGCGGGCGCGGCGGTGATCGAGGCCGGGTCGTCGATCACATACAGCCAGCTGCCGTCGGCCTGGCGGCGGGCGACCTCGGTGCTCTGCGCCGCGACGCTTGCCGGTGTGCTCCCGCCGAGCTCCAGCTCCATGCTCCAGCGGTTGCACAGGAGCGCGATGTCGCCGGCGCGCACGATCCGGCTGCTGAGGTTGTCGATGTGCGGCTTCATCGACAGCAGCTCGCTGAAGCGGTTGCGGATCTGCTCGCAGCCGCGGGCGCTGTCGCCGTCGGGGGCGAGGAACGCCGCCTCGTGCTCATACAGCGCGAGCATGCCATCGAGGTCGCCCCCGTTGGCGCGCGCGGCAAACAGCTGGTGCAGCTCCTCCGGCGACTGTGCAGGCATCATGCTCCTCTCGGTTTCGTTGCATAACGGCGTTCTGCAAAAGCAAACATAACGCCGCTATGGCAAGCTGTCAAGGCTGAGCCCGAAGGCCCCCGACCCGGAGATCCGCGCCGCGCTGATCGAGACGGCCGCGCTGCTGCTCGCACGCGAGGGCAGGCGCGGCCTGACGACGAGGCGTCTGGCGGCCGAGGTCGGGACCTCGACGATGGCCGTGTACACCCACTTCGGCTCGATCGAGGAGCTGCAGCGGACCGTCTGCGAGGAGGGCTTTGCGCGCCTGCTGGCGCAGATGCGCTCGGTGCGCCGCAGCAGCGACCCGGCGGCCGACCTGACCGCGCTCGGCTGGGCCTACTGCGAAGGCGCGCTCGCCGAGCCGCATCTGTACCGCGCGATCTTCCTCGACCCCGCGAGCGCCGAGGATCGCCGGGCGGCCGCCGACGCGACGTTTGCGGAGCTGGTGGGAGCGATCGCCCGCTGCATCGACGCGGGGCGCTTCACGGCGGCCGACCCGGAGTCGCTCGCCACGCAGATCTGGAGCGCGGCGCACGGCATGATCTGCGCGGTCCTCGCGCGCGTGCTCACAGCCGAGGAGATGATCAGCCAGATGCTCGCGATGACGCGCACCCTGTATGTCGGCTTCGGCGATCGCCCCGACCGCTCCGCGGCGTCGGTCGAGCGGGCCGCTCGCCGCATGCGCCGGCGGATGCGGCGAGCCGCATCCGCCGGGACCGGTGCGCCGGGAGGGCGCTAGGCGACGAGCGCGCCGCTGTCCTCGTAGATCTCTTCGCGCTCCCCCTTCTCGACGAGCGACGCCGGCGGCTCGAAGCGATCGCCGTAGCGCGCCGCGAGCTCGCGGGCGCGCTCGACGAATGCCGCTGGGCCGGTCTGCCCGGCGGTCGCGTAGCCGTTTATGTACTGCAGCACGCCGCCGCTCCAGCCCGGGAAGCCGATGCCGAAGATCGAGCCGATGTTCGCATCCGCGACCGACTCGATCACGCCCTCATCGAGACACTTGATGGTCTCCAGGGCCTCGGCGAACAGCATCCGCTCCTCGAGATCCTTGAGCACGATCGACGACGGGTCGCTGACCGGCGGGAACGCCTCGCGCAGCCCCGACCACAGCGGGCCGCGCTTGCCGTCCTCGCCGTATTCGTAGAAGCCCTTGCCCGCCAGGCGCCCACCACGGTCGAACTCGTCGAGCATCCGGTCGATGACCGTCGTCGAGGGATGGCTTTCCCAGGCGCCGCCGTCGCCTTCGGCGGCGGCCTGCGCGGCGACGCGGATCTTGCGCATCAGGTTGAGGTTGAGCTCGTCGGAGAGCTGCAGCACCGGCGCGGGATAGCCGGCCTGCGATGAGGCCTGCTCGATCGACGGCGCCGGAACGCCCTCGAGCAGCATCGCGATGCCCTCGTTGATGAACGTGCCGATCACGCGCGAGGTGAAGAACCCGCGCGAGTCGTTGACGACGATCGGCGTCTTGCGGATCAGCTTGGAGAAGTCGAGCGCGCGGTACAGCGTCTCATCGCTCGTCTGCTCGCCGCGGATGATCTCCAGCAGCGGCATCTTGTCCACCGGGCTGAAGAAATGCAGCCCGATGAAGTCCGCCGGGCGCGAGACGCCCTCGGCCAGCTGCGTGATCGGCAGCGTCGAGGTGTTCGAGCCGAGCAGCGCGTCTGCGGCGAGGTGAGGCTCGATCTCAGCGAACACCTGGGCCTTCACCGCGGGGTCCTCGAAGACCGCCTCGATCACAAGTTCCGCGCCCGCGGCGTCAGCCGCGTCCGCGCTCGCAGTGATCAGCCCGAGCAGCTTCGCGCCGTCCTCCTCGCTCGTGCGCCCACGCGAGACGGCCTTCTCGATCAGCTTCTGCGAGTAGCCCTTGCCGCGTTCGGCCGCCTCCAGCGAGACATCCTTGAGGACGACCTCGATCCCGGCTTTCGCGCTCACGTACGCGATCGCCGCGCCCATCATGCCGGCGCCGAGAACAACGATCTTCGTCGGCGCGAAGCGCTCGATGCCCTCCGGCCGGCCGCGGTCGCCGTTGACCTGCTGCAGGTCGAAGAAGAACGCCTGGATCATGTTCTTCGCGACCTGGCCGGTAGCCAGATCGGTGAAGTAGCGGCCCTCGATCTCGATCGCGCTGTCGAAGTCGACCTGCGCTCCCTCGACGGCCGCCGCCATGATGTGGTGCGGAGCCGGGTAGTTCGCGCCCTTCAGCTGCTTGCGCAGGTTCGCCGGGAATGCCGGCAGGTTCTGCGCGAGCTTCGGGTTCGAAGGCACGCCGCCGGGCATCTTGTAGCCCTTCACGTCCCACGGCTGCAGCGTCGGCTCGTCCTCGGGCTGGGCGGCGATCCACGCCTTTGCTGCCGGGATCAGCTCCTCGCGCGTCGCGACGACCTCGTCGACGAGGCCCATCTCCTTGGCCTTCGCTGCGCGGACTTCCTGGCCCTGCATCAGCAGCTGCATGAGCGCATCGACGATGCCGAACATGCGCACCGTGCGCACAACGCCGCCGGCGCCGGGGAGCAGCCCCAGCTTGACCTCGGGGAAGCCGAGCTTGACCTTCGGGTCATCGAGCATCACGCGGTGATGGCAGGCGAGCGTGATCTCCAGGCCGCCGCCGAGCGCCGCGCCGTTGATCGCCGCGGCGACCGGCTTGCCAAGCGTCTCCAGCCTGCGCAGCTGGCCCTTGACCTCGCGGATGCCGGCGGCGAACTCCGCCGACTGCTCGCGCGTCACGCGCTTGAGATCGTTGAGGTCGCCGCCGGCGAAGAACGTCTTCTTCGCGGAGGTGATGATCACGCCCGTGATCTCGTCCTTCTCCGCCTCCAGGCGCTGGACCGTCGCCCCCATCGAGGCGATGTAGTCGGCGTTCATCGTGTTCGCCGACTGGTTCGGGTCATCGAGCGTCAGCAGGACGATGCCGTCATCGCCGCGCTCGTAGGTGATGGTTGTCGACTCTGCCATGTCTAGATCGCCTCGATCACTGTCGCGATGCCCATGCCGCCACCGATGCAGAGCGTGGCCAGCCCATACCTGCCGCCTGTGCGATGGAGCTCGTCGATGAGCGTGCCGAGGATCATCCCCCCGGTGGCGCCCAGCGGGTGGCCCATCGCGATCGCGCCGCCGTTGACGTTGACCTTCTCCATGTCCAGGTCCATGTCCCTGACGAACCGCAGCACGACCGCCGCGAACGCCTCGTTGATCTCGACGAGGTCGAGCTGATCGACCGTCAGGCCGGCCTTTGCGAGTGCCTTTTTGGCCGCCGGCGCCGGGCCCGTGAGCATGATCGTCGGGTCCGCCCCGGAGACGGCCGTCGCGAGGATCCGCGCGCGCGCCTTCATGCCGAGGTCGGCGCCGGTCTGCTCGTTGCCGATCGCGACGAGCGACGCGCCGTCGACGATGCCCGAGGAGTTGCCGGGGGTGTGGACGTGGTTGATCTTCTCGACCCAGTGGTACTTCTGCAGCGCGACCGCGTCGAAGCCGCCCATGTCGCCGATCGCCTCGAAGGACGGCTTGAGCTTGCCGAGCGTCTCTACCGTCGTGCCCGGGCGGATGAACTCATCGTTGTCGAGCACGGTGTTTTCGTTGAGGTCCTTGACCGGGATCACGGCGTCCGCGAAGCGGCCCTCCTGCTGCGCCTTGGCGGCGCGCTCCTGCGAGCGCGTCGCGTACGCGTCGACGTCCTCGCGGCTGAACTCCTCGATCGTCGCGATCAGGTCGGCGCTGACGCCCTGCGGGATGAACGACGTGTCGTAGTTGGTCTCCGGGTCCATCGCCCAGGCGCCGCCGTCGGAGCCCATCGGCACGCGCGACATCGACTCGACGCCGCCGGCGAAGACGAGGTCCTCCCAGCCCGAGGCGACCTTCTGGGCGGCGATGTTGACGGCCTCCAGGCCCGAGGCGCAGAAGCGGTTGAGCTGCACGCCCGCGACGGTGTCGGGCAGACCGGCCTTGATCGCGGCGGTCTTCGCGATGTCGGCGCCCTGGTCGCCGACCGGCGAGACGCAGCCGAGCACGACGTCGTCGACGCGGTTGGGGTCGAGGCGCTCGTTGCGGATCAGCATCTCGTGCATCAGGCCGACGACGAGATCGACCGGCTTGGTGGCGTGGAGTGAGCCGTTGCTCTTGCCCTTGCCGCGCGGTGTGCGGATGGCGTCGAACACCAACGCCTCGGTAGCTGCCATGGTCGAAACTCCTCTGGTCGTAAGGGGGCGGCGGACGCTACCACAAATACATTCGTTCACGAACGCAAGTTCGGCTACCATCCGGCGACCGATGCCGAGCCCCTCGATCCCGCAGGCCAGCCCGCCGCGCCGCAGCCAGGCCGAGCGCTCCTCCGCGACCCGCGAGGCGCTGCTCGACGCGACGATCGCCTCGCTCGTCGAGGACGGCTACGCGAACACGACCACCAGCCGCGTCGCCGAGCGCGCCGGCGTCTCGCGCGGCGCGCATCTGCACCACTTCCAGACGCGCCAAGCGCTCGTCGCGGCCGCGATCGAGCATCTCTCGCGACGCCGCACCGAGGAGATGTTGATGGCCGCCGACGCACTGCCGAGCGGTCGCGAGCGCGTCGCCGCAGGGCTCGACCTGCTGTGGAGCATCTACGCCAACCCGCGCTTCCAGGCGGCGCTCGACCTGTGGTCGGACGCGCGCACCGATGCCGAGCTGCGCGCGCACCTGCTCGAGGTCGAGCACGAGCTCGACCGCCAGACACTCGAACTCGGCAGCCGCCTGTTCCCCGACCTCGCCGCGCAGGCCGACTTCGAGGGCCTGATCGAGATGGCCGTCGCGACCGTCCGCGGCCTCGCGCTGCTCGACACGCTGCATCCCGACGAGGAACGCAACCGCAAGCAGTGGGCCTTCTGCCGCGCGCGACTCGTGCAGCTGTTCGAGCACGCCGGCTGAGCGGCGCGAGAGACGGGCTCTTACACGATCCCTACAGAACAATGCGGCTACGCTTAGGGTCGGCGTGCAAGTCTTCGCAAAGCACCATCCAGCCACGACAGGAGGCTCGACCCGATGCACATCTCAAAGCTGCTCAGAGCCGCGATCGTGATCGGCGTGCTTGCCAGCGGCGGCGCGATCGCCGGGATCGCCGGCGCCGCCGCCGCACCGACGACCTCGACCCAAACCCCCGCGCCGCCGACCACTTCGACGCCGAGCACGCCCGCGCCGACGCCGAAGTCGGGGACGCCGAACGGGCATCCCTGCCCGAACATGGGCTCGCACTCCAGCGGCGGCTCCTACGAAGGACCCCCGCCCGGCTCGAGCTCGGGCGCCGGCTACAGCGGCCCCTCCCCGGAAGTCAGCTACCAGTAGCAGCCGCAGCATCCGCACTCGCAGCCTGAAGCTCGCGCTGGCCGGCTCGCTGCTCGCGCTGGCGGGCTGCGGCTCTGCCGGGACGAGCGCGCACAGCTCGGCGCTCGTCCCGATCGGCGCCGGGCTGAAGGGCCCCGCGGGCCTCTCAGCGAGCGTCTATGCGCACGGCCCGCCGAGTACCGCGGCGTTCGCATTCGACCCGCAGGGGCGGCTGTGGCTGACCGCCGCCGGCCTGGAAGCGCACGCGCACGACGGCGTCTACGTGATCGCGAAGCCGGGCGCACGGGCGCTCAAGGTGATCGGCGGACTGGATGACCCGCTCGGGATCGCCTGGTATCGCGATGAGCTGTATGTCGCCTCCGTCGGGCGCGTCGATGCCTTCGGCGGCTTCAACGGCACGCGCTTCAGCACGCACGTGAAGATCCTCGACGGCCCGGTCGCCGGCGGCGAGAACAACCTGCTGGTGATGGCTCGCAACGGCCGCTTCGTGATGGGCGTGACCGCGACCTGTGACCACTGCACGCCGACGTCGAAGTGGTCCGGGGCGATCGTCTCCTTCCGCCCCGACGGGAGCGACCTGCGGCTCCTCGCCGGGCGCATCCGTGCACCCTTCGGCCTGAGCTACTTCCCCGGCACGAGCGACCTGTTCGTGACGATGAACCAGCGCGATGACCTCGGCGCGCGCACCCCCGGCGACTGGCTCGCGCTCGTCCGTGGAGGCGAGAGCTGGGGCTTCCCGGGCTGCTACGGGCAGGGAGGGACGGTCTGCGCCGGGGTGCCGCGACCGATCGCGGTGCTCGACAAGCACGCCGCGGTCGGCGGCGTCGCGATCGTCACGGGAGAGCTCGGCGCGAGCGTCGGCACGGCGGCGATCGTCCCCGAGTGGTCGCCCGGCAAGGTCCAGCAGGTCAGCCTCACTCGCAGCGGCGCCGGCTACACGGGGACGGTCGCGCCGTTTGTGAGCGGAATCGCGAAACCGCTCGCGGTGATCCTCGCCGCCGAGGACTCGCTGCTGCTCGGCGACTGGGAAACCGGGACGATCTACCGCATCGCGCGCGGCCAGGGGTAGCTCCACGCGCGCGAATCGCATCGCTCCGCCGCGGTCGCGCGCGGCGGCAGACCCTACGCGCTCGGCGCGGCGGCGACGAGCGCGTCGATCCCCAGCTCGAGCATCCGCCGCCAGGCCTCGGGCTCCAGCTGCGCGGCCGCTCGCGTCGCCGCGAACAACAGGCGGATGTCGAGCGCGGTCGCGTCGGCGCGCAGGCTGCCGTCGGCGCGGGCGGCAGCCAGCAGTCTTTCGATCGCGACGATCGTGCGTGCGAGCGCGCATTCGACGTCCGGGTGCTCGGAGACCGTCGCCATCGCCTCGGCGAAGACGTGATCGGCGGCCTGGCGCTCGGCGAAGCTCCACAGCACCGCGGTCAGCGCCGGCCACGGGCCCTCGCGGCTCGCGAGCGCGACATCGACATCTCCCTCCATCTCGCTCAGGCGCTCGACCACGAGCGCCGCGAGCAGATCGCGCTTGGACGGGAACTGGCGGTAGACGCTGCCGATGCCCGCGGCCGCGGCCGCGGCGATCGCCCCCATCGGCGCGCCGAGGCCGTCGCGCGCGAACACCTCACCGGCGGTGCGCAGCAGCGTCGCGCGCTTGTGCTCGGCGTCGAGCTCCGACCAGCACGCCTCCGCGGCCGTGCTCGCGCCGGACTCGATCTCGGGCGGGACCGGAATGCTCATTCCGCTACTGTAGTCGGCTACGCCCCGGAAGCTCCCCGCCGCTACGACGCCGACCTCCCCAGATCGGACACGCATGACCTCGACGAGCCCCCGCCGCACGAGCCCGACGCTGATCCTCGCCGTGCTCTCGCTCGGCGGCGTCGCCTACGCGATGCTCAGCTCCTCGGTCGTGCCGGCGCTGCCGACGATGCAGCGCGAACTGCACACGACCGAGACCGGGATCACATGGCTGCTGACCGCGTATCTGCTCTCGGCGTCGGTCGGGACCGCGATCCTCGGCCGGCTCGGCGACATGTATGGCAAGGAGCGCCTGCTGCTCCTGACGCTGCTGATCCTCTCCGGCGGAACGCTGCTCGCGGCGGTCTCGAGCTCGCTCGGCGTGATCATCGTCGCGCGCTTCATCCAGGGCGCCGCCGGCGGGATCTTCCCGCTCGCGTTCGGGATCGTCCGCGATGAGTTCCCGCGCGAGAAGGTCGCCGGCGCGATCGGGCTGCTGTCGGCGATCCTCGGCGTCGGCGCCGGCATCGGGATCGTGCTCTCGGGCGTGATCGTCGAGCACCTCAACTACCACTGGCTGTTCTGGATCCCGCTCGTCGCGACGCTGATCGCCGCGTTCGCCACGTGGCGCTACATCCCCGAATCGCCGATCAGACAGCCGGGCAAGGTCAACTGGCTCGCCGCGACGCTGATGACGATCGGGCTCTCGACCGTGCTGCTCGCGATCTCGCAGACCACCGAATGGGGCTGGGGCTCGCCGAAGACGCTCGGCATGATCGCCGCCGGCCTCGCCGTCTGTTGCGCGTGGATCGCAGTCGAGGTGCGCAGCGCCAACCCGCTGATCGACATGACGATGATGCGCATCCGCGGCGTGTGGACGACCAACCTCGCCGCGTTCCTGCTCGGAGCGGGGATGTACGCCTCGTTCATCGTCTTCCCGCAGTTCGCGCAGCTGCCGACGAGCACCGGCTTCGGCTTCGGCGCCTCGGTCGTCGTCTCCGGCCTGTATCTGCTGCCCTCGACGATCGGGATGACGATCCTCGGGCCTGTACGCGGGGCGTATCTCGGCGCGCTTCGGCTCGCGCGCCGCGCTGCTCTGGGGCACGGCGTTCACGACCGCGTCGTTCGCGCTGCTCGCGATCGAACACAGCCACCCCTACGACCTGCTGCTCGCCGCGGGCCTGCTCGGCGTCGGCATCGGGCTCGCGTTCGCTGCGCTCGGCAACCTCATCATCCAGGCCGTCCCGAGCCACCAGACGGGCGTCGCGAGCGGCATGAACACCGTCATGCGCACGCTCGGCGGCGCGCTCGGCGGCCAGCTCTCGGCGACGTTCATCGCCGCGCACACGATCAACGGCGAGCCGGCCGTGACCGGCTTCACGGAGACGTTCGTGATGGCCACCGGCTTCCTGCTCGTGTGCCTGTGCGCCGGCTTCCTCGTGCCCAAGCACTCCCACCAGGAGGAACTCGAGCTCGAGGCGCCCTCCGCCGATGGCGCCGGTCGCGTGCTCGAGGGCGCCCAGGCTTAGGGCGAGGCGGGCGCCGGCGCGAGCCGCAGGCCGTCGATCAGGCGCGCGAACGTCGAGGCGACCGCGTCGGCCTGATCGGGGTCGCGCACGACCAGCATCGCCGCCTCATCGAGCGCGCCCATCAGCAGGTGGGCGAGCGCCTCGACCGGCAGCGGCACGATCTCCTCGGCCGCGATCGCCGCGGCGATCGCGGCTTCGAACAGGCCGAGCCCGTTGCGTTCAGCGACCTCGTGCCAGCGCTCCCAGCCGAGCACCGCGGGAGCGTCGATCAGCGCGATCTGCTGAACCTCGGGCGCGCGGCAGGCCTCGAGAAAGCCGCGCACGCCCGCGCGCAGCTCGGCGAGCGGGCTGTCGATCGCGCCGAGCCCGGCGACGACGCGTTCGGTCAGCTCCTGCTCGACCTGCTCGTAGACCGCGAGGAACAGGTCCTCCTTCGTCTGGAACTGGTGGTAGAGGGCGCCGCGGGTGACGCCCGCGCGGCGCACGATCTGCTCGGTCGCGACGCCCGCGTAGCCGTTGCGCGCGAACAGCGCGCGCGCCGCCCTGATCAGCTTTGCCCGCGTCGATGCGGAGCGCGCCGTCTGCCGATTGACATTCATACAGTCTGTATGTAAGTTACGTGCAGCATGTACGTAACTGCTGACGATAGAGGAGACCGAGGACGATGAACACGAGCGTCGAGCTGCGCCAGGGCACGATCCACTACCGCGACGAGGGCGAAGGCGACCCGCTCGTCTTCGTCCACGGCCTGCTCGTCGACGGACGCCTGTGGCGCAACGTCACGCCGTCGCTGACGCGACGCGCACCGCTGCGTCGTGGCGGACTGGCCGCTCGGCTCGCACCGCAGCGCCCTGCTCGCGGGCGCCGACCGCTCACCGCGCGGAATCGCGCATCTGATCGGCGACTTCCTCGACGCGCTCGAGCTCGAGCGCGTGACGATCGTCGCCAACGACACCGGCGGCGCGATCTCGCAGATCCTCGCGAGCGAGCGCCCCGAGCGCATCCGCGGGCTCGTGCTGACGAACTGCGATTGCCTGGAGAACTTCCTGCCGCCGATCCTGCGCCCGCTGCAGCTGCTCGCGCACGTGCCCGGCGCCTACTGGCTGATCGCGCAGGCGATGCGCTCCGCCCGGGTGCGCACTCGAAGCTCGGCTTCGGCATGCTCAGCCACCGCCCGATCGCCGGACGAGGTCACCGCCGCGTGGGCCGCGCCGCTGCGCGAGCGCGCGATCCGCGCCGACATGATCGCGACGCTGAAGGCGATCGACAAGCGCGACACGCTGGCGGCGGCCGAGCGCCTCGGCGAGCGCCCGCTGCCGACGCTGCTCGCGTGGGCGCCCGACGACCTGATGTTCCCGCTGCGCACCGCCGAGCGGCTCGCCGCGATCATCCCCGGCGCGCGGATCGAGACGATCGCCGACAGCCGCGCATTCGTCCCCGAGGATCAGCCCGGCGTCCTCGCCGAGCTGATCGCCGGCTTCGTCGCGGAGCTGAGGCGGCGTCGAGCGCGCACTCGCTGTAGCGGGGCGACGTCGCAGCGCCGGCTCTCGCGCAGGCGCCTAGAACGTCGGTCGGTAGGTGATGCCCTCGAGGCTGACGAGCGTGTTGTTGCAGCCCGTGTCGACGATCTCTTCACCGGCCGCGTTCTCCAGCGCGAGCACGCACGGGCCTTCGGATTTGTTGGAGCCGTTCGTCGAGGCCGCCGCGAAGTTGCCCAGCACGATGTAGCCCGGGGGCAGCACGAAGGCGACCTGGCCGACCGTGCCGCCCGAGATCGCGCCGGTCAGGTGGACGATTCCGAACGGGTCCTTGTAGTAGCCGGCCGGACTGTCCGGGATGCCGGCGTTGCCCCAGCCGTGCACGAACGTCGTGATCGGCTGGATCGCCGGCAACGGAGCGAGGCGGGGTTGGGATAGCTGCCCGAAAGGACGCCCGCCGCGGCGCCGGTCGGCGGCGCGCCGGCGGCGCTCGTCGCGGTATCGGCGCTCGCCGCGTGAAGCGCGCTCGTGGCGCTGGCCGCGGTGGTGGCGCTGTCCGCACTCGCCGCGTGGACGGCGCTCGTCGCATTCGTCGCGCTCGCCGCCGCGCTCGCGAGAAGTGCCCTGGGGACGACTGTGCGACTTCAGATACGCCTTGATCAGCGCCAGCTCGCGGCTGGCCTGGGAGGGCTTCTTCTTCGCCGCGGACGCACCGTCGCGCGCGGAGATCGCGACCGTCGCATAACCGGTCCCGCCGAGCGCGACGAACAGCGCCGTCAGGGCGACGGCCATCGCCGGCGACGGCATGATCCGCTCGAACCTCTTCATCGAAGCCTCCTCGGGCAAGCGCGTCGCGCCGTCTGATCGCCCCTGAGCCCCGGGGCGCTGAACGCCAGCATGGCAACGGCCGCGGACGCCCTTTCGCCGGAGCTTCAGGAGGCGTCGAGCGCGTGCTCGCGCCGGTAGCGCCGCCAGGCGCGGCCGGCGAACGCGAGCGCGGCGATCAGCAGCGCGAGCGGCAGGAGCACGGCGGCGCCGATCAGCAGCACGGCGAGCGCGACGCCGAGCACGCGGCCCGCGTCATGCAGGCCGCGGTGCACGCTCAGGCCGCCGCCTTCGGCGCGGGCGCTGCCGAGCACCGTCACTTCGACTTCGGCGTTGCTCGCGCGCTGTGAGACCGCGCGCAGCGCAGCCTGATCGTGGGCGAT
The DNA here is from genome assembly GCA_963827105.1 of uncultured Solirubrobacteraceae bacterium. Classification (GTDB taxonomy): domain Bacteria; phylum Actinomycetota; class Thermoleophilia; order Solirubrobacterales; family Solirubrobacteraceae; genus Palsa-744. The sequence goes on from CAWHAB010000015.1 coordinate 23,811, forward strand.
CGAGCTGCGTGCCTGGCTGAGCTGTTCGCGCAGGCTGTCGATTTCCCCCGCACTGCTCGCCTTCGCGAGCGCCCGCAGCAACGCGGCCCGTTCGGCGCTCGCGTCGGTGAGCCGCTGGCGCGCGGCGTCGTAGCTGCTGGTGATGTCCTGCAGCGACTGGCTCTCCGAGCGCACCGGCGCAAGGCGCGCGATCGACGCCAGCGTCGCGCTGAGGCGCGTGCTCGGCAGATGCAGCGTCAGGCTCGCTTCGCCGCTGCCCTGCTGGACCTGCACGTGCGAGCTGGCGACGTAGCCGCCCGCCGCGACCGCGAGTCGCGAGACGCCGTCGGAGGTCGACTGCACGTTCGCGGGCGTGGTCGCGAGGCTCAGCGCGGCCGACAGCTGCTGGACGCGGCCGGGCGCCGCGGCCGGAGCAGACGGGCTTTCGAGCACCTGCGGCGCGCTCGCCGCGGGGACCGCCGCCGCCCGCGCACCCCCGCTCGAGCTCAGCGCTTCGTCCGTCGTGCCTTTCGCAGGCCCGATCCGCTGCGCCGGGGAACTCGTGCCGAGGTGCGGCGAGAGCGTCGCGCGGTGGCCCCCCGGCTGCACGAGCACGAGCGCCACGGCGATCGTCGCCAGCGCCGCCGCGAGCGCGCCGATCGCACCGGGGCGAGCGAGATCGCGCAGGCGCGCGACGGCCGCGCGGGGGCGCGTCCGCGCGGTACGGCGGTCGATCTCCTCGCGCAGACGCCGCTCGAGCGCGGGGTCCGGTGGCGGCGCCAGCGAGCGCACATCCGCGCGCAGCTCCCGCCAGGAGTCCGCCGCCGGCCCCTGGCCGTCGCCGCACAGGGCCGCCTCGAGCTCGGCGCTCCAGCTCTCCTGCACCCGTTGCGCCGCGCCGATCGGGAAGTTGATGATCCTCATGCGACGTCCTCGCGCCCGTCGAGACCGGCGCTGCGCGCACGCAGCGTCCCCAGCGCACGGTGCAGGCGCGTCCCCGCGTTTGACTCGCTGATGCCGAGCGCGCGCGCCAGCTCGGCGTTCGTGAGCTGGCCGTGGAACTTCAGCAGCACGAGCTCGCGCTCACGCAGGGGCAATCCGAGCAGCGCATCGTGAACGCGCGCGCGACGCTCGACGTCGGCGAGCGCCTCGGCCGCGTCTGCTGTCGCCGCGGGTGCGTCGGAGAGCTGCTGCTCTGGCCGGCGCCGGCGCGCGCGCAGCTCATCGAGGGCGGCGTTGCGCGCGATCGCGAACAGCCACGCGCGCGGCGTCCCGCGCCGGCGGTCCAGGCGCGAGCGCGCCCGGTAGAGGCGCTCGAACGCGAGCGCCGTGACGTCCTCCGCGGCCGCCGCATCACCGAGCAGCGACAGCGCGTATCCGTGCACATCACCGGCGCACTCGCGGAAGAGTGCATCAAATGCTCGCTGGTCCAGTGCGCCGCCCCGCGGGCGTGCAGAGCCCGCGCCGGTCGCCGGCGAACGTTGGTCAGAGAGGGATCTCGGAGCGCCCATCACCGTAACTACGCTCGCGCTGCACGCTTCGTCACAGGCCTCGCGCGGCGGGCGATCGCCACGGGCTGTTGAGGAGCCGGCCGTCGCGCGCGATGAGCTCCCGCAGCCCGCGACCGTCAGCCGCTCACGATCCGGTACACGGGGCCGTTCAGCGAGCTGATGTAGATGTGCCCGGCGCCGTCTTCACCGAGCGAGGAGGTCGAGCTGACGTTCAGGCCGGTCGCGCGCAGATCGCGCGCGCCGCCATGGCCGAGGATCGCCGACTCGATCTGCGGGCGGCAGTAGTCGCCGAACAGGTAGCGGCCGTAGAGGCTTCCGAGCGTGCGGTCGCGCACGACGTAGCCGCCGATGATCGCGCAGTAGCCGTCGCTGTGGCGCGCGATCAGCACCGGGAAGACCGCGTGCGGGGCCCGCCCGGGCTTGTTGCGGCGATCGCCCTCCCACACGCTCCAGCCGTAGTTCGCGCCGGCTCCCGTGCCCGCGGGCGCATAGTCGATCTCCTCCTGCAGATCCTGCCCGACGTCGCCGATGATCAGCGCGCCCGTGTCGCGGTCGAAGGAGAAGCGCCAGGGGTTGCGCAGGCCGTAGGCCCAGATCGCCGGCTGCCTGCCCGCCTGCCCGGCGAACGGGTTGCCGCGCGGGATCGCGTAGCCGCCGTCCGCCGACGGCGCGATGCGGAGGATCTTGCCGAGCAGCGTGTCGGTGTTCTGCCCGTTGTCTTCCGGGTCGTCCTCGCTGCCGCCGTCGCCGACGCCGATGTACAGATCGCCTTCCGGGCCGAACGCGAGCTGGCCGGCGTTGTGGTTGGTGTTGCGATGGTGATCGATGCGCAGCAGCACGTGCGCGCTGCTCGGTTCCGCGAGATCGGGGTTGCCCGCCGAGCGCCGGTACTGCGCGATCTCGATGTCGTTGCCGGGGACCGTGTAGTCGACGTAGAACACGCCGCTGCTCGCGTAGTCGGGAGCGAACACCAGCCCCAGCAGGCCCTGCTCCTCGCCCTGCGCTTCGACCAGCGCGGCGATGTTCAGAAACGGGCGCGCCTGCACGTGCCCGCCGACCAGCAGCATCACCTCCCCGCCTTTCTGCAGCACGAACACGCGGCTCGCATCGCCCGGCGCGCCGGTCACGTAGATCGGCTCCTCGAAGCTTCCAACCTTGCGCAGGCGCAGATGCGCGGCGACGGCGCGCGCCGCCCCGCCGGCGGCGCCGTTCGTGTGCGCGACACCGCCTGCGCCGCATGCGGCGAGCACGAGCGCGAGCGCGACGACGAGGAGCGGAGAGCGGCGACGCACGAGCTGAGATTGTCGCAGCCCTCGGCGCCGGCGCTCGCCGGCGGCGACGCGAGCCGCCGCTCACAGCGGGATCCGCTCGCCCATCGTCACCGTGCGCTCGTCCGGCAGGCAGAAGTAGCGCACCGGGTTGGCCGAGTTGTGGGCCATCGTCAGGAACAGCCGCTTGCGCCACGAGCTCATCCCCGCGGCGTCGGTCTGCACGATCGTGATCTGCGAGAGGAAGTAGGAGAGATCGTCGAGATCGATCGTGCGCTCGAGCAGGTGGCGCTTGACCGCAAGTGCGAGCAGCGCGGGCACATGCGGCTGGTCCTGGAAGCCGTAGCGCGCGGTCAGGCCGGTGATCCCGTCCGCGCTGTGGCCGAGGTCGTCGTGGACGAAGCGCTCGGCGTCGGGCACGTGCGGAACCTGCTGGGTCTCCAGCGAGACGATGATCACGCGCTCGTGCAGAACGTGGTTGTGTTCGACGTTCGCACGCAGGGCGAGCGGCGTCGTCGTCGCGTTCGCGTTCAGGAAGACCGCGGTCCCGGGGACGCGCTGGACGGGGAGCTCGCGCCGGTCGAGGCGCTCGATGAACTCGTGCAGCGAGCCCTCCTCGCTGGTGCGGTTGGCCGTCACGATCGCGCGGCCCTGGCGCCACGTCATCAGCAGCGTGAAGATGACCGCCGCGATCGACAGCGGCAGCCAGCCCCCGTGCGCGATCTTCGTCAGGTTGGCCGCGAAGAACGTCGCCTCGATCGTCAGGAAGACGGCCGCGAACGACGCGATCCAGCGCTTCGGCTTGTGCCACAGCAGGCGCGCGACCGCGAGGAACAGGATCGTGTTGAGCATGAACGTGCCCGTCACCGCGACGCCGTACGCGGACGCGAGCGCAGCGGAGGAGCCGAAGCCGATCACGATCGCCACGACCGCGACGAACAGCGCCGCGTTGACGCCCGGGGCGTACACCTGGCCGGCGTGCGACTGGGAGGTGTGGCGGATCGTCAGGCGCGGCAGGAAGCCGAGCCTGACGGCCTGGCGGGTGACGCTGAACGCGCCCGAGATCACAGCCTGTGAGGCGATCACCGTGGCGACCGTCGCGAGCAGCACCATCGGCAGCTGTGCCCACGAGGGGAACAGCAGGAAGAACGGGTTGGAGATCGCGCTCGGCGAGCGCAGCAGCAGCGAGCCCTGCGCGAGATAGTTGAGCGTCAGCGCGGGGAACACCAGCCAGAACCACGCGCGGCGGATCGGCGAGCGCCCGAAGTGGCCCATGTCCGCATACAGAGCCTCGGCCCCCGTGACCGCGAGCACGACCGAGCCGAGCGCGATGAACGCCACCGAGCCGTGGTTGAGGATGAACTGCGCGCCGTAGGTGGGCGACAGCGCGCGGATCACGCCGGGGTGCTGCGCGACTTCGACGAAGCCCATCAGCCCGAGCGCCGCGAACCACACTGCCATCACCGGGCCGAACAGGTTGCCGACGAGCTCGGTGCCGCGGTGCTGGATCAGGAACAGCGCGGTCAGCACCGCGACGGTCATCGGCAGCACGAGCGAGGACAGTCCGGGGACCGCGACCTTGACCCCTTCAACCGCCGAGAGCACCGAGATCGCCGGCGTGATCACGCCGTCGCCGTAGAACAGCGACGCGCCGAGGATCCCGAGCGTGACGAGCGTCAGCTTGGTCGCGCGGCGGCGCACCTTGACCCCTTCGACGAGCGCCGTCAGGGCCATGATCCCGCCCTCGCCGTCGTTGTCCGCGCGCATGATGAACGTCACGTACTTGACCGAGACGACCATCGTGATCGTCCAGAACACGAGCGAGATCACGCCGTAGACGTCTTCGTGGCTCGTGTGGACCGCGTGCGCGTCGGCGGTGAAGACCGTCTGCAGCGCATACAGCGGGCTCGTGCCGATGTCGCCGAAGACGACGCCGAGCGCGCCCAGCGTGAGCGCGCCGATGCCGGCTGTCGTCGCGCTGCGGCGGCGCTGAACCGGGCCACGCTCGGTCGCGTCGGGCGCCGGCGTCGCATCGGTGGGCACCGGCACACGGTACATCGCGCGCCGGAGACGGCTCACGGCTCGCGGGCGAGCTCCTCGAGCATCGTCACGTAGTCGCGCGGGAAGGCGCGTCGCCGCGCCGCGGCGAGCATCCGCTCGCGGTACTCGTGCGAAGGCTGCACTTCAGCGGGCTCCTTCGCGATCACCATGTAGATCAGCGCCTCGTGCAGCGAGCCATCGACCGTCAGGGTCACGCTGAGCGACTCGCGCGCGTAGGCCCTGCCGAGCCCCTCCTTCTCATCGAGCGCCGCGACATCGCCGTGATCGAGCTCGTACAGGAGCCCGTGGACCGCATGGCCGGCCGTCGCGACGACGTCCGCGACGCCCGAGCCGGTCTTCTGCGAGCGGCGCAGGAACGCGAGCCGGTAGCCGTCCAGGCGAGCCGCACCGACGCAGCGCGAGGATGGGCACAGCACGCCCATGTTGAGCTCATCCATGTTGCTGCCGTAGGCGAAGTAGAGGATCTGCATGACCGGATTGCCCGCCGCGACGGCGCCCGCGACGCTCGCGGCTCAGTCGGCGACGCGGCTGAGGGCGAGGACATGCTCCGCGCGCAGTCGCAGCAGCAGCTCGCCCGCGCCTGCGTTGCGCCGAGCGAACTCCTCGGCGCGCTGCTCGCCCATGTAGCGCGCCGCGATGCGCGTCGCCCACTCGAGCAGCTCCTCGGGGTCGGTGCTGATCGTGACCGGCCCGCTGACGGTCACGAACGAGAACGGCGGCCGATCGTCATCGACGCACATGCTCGCCCAGCCCGTGCGCGCGAGCGAGCGTCCCTTGACCGAGCCCGCGCCCGTGTTGAAGACGAGCTCCTCGCCGTCGAGGACGAACCAGACCGGCACGACGTGCGGGCGGCCGTCCAGCCGCGTCGTCGCGAGCTTGCCCGTGCGCGTGCCCGCGGCGAGGAACTCCTTCCACTCCGGCTCCGTCATGCGGGGCACGTCGAGGCTCCTTTCACGGCCGTGATTCTAGGAGCCGGCGCGGAGGGCCGTTGGAATAGCTTCGACCAGGCCGGCCGATGACGCAGCGTGACAGACAGATGACCGTACTTGCGATCGACCAGGGAACCTCCGCGTGGCGCGGGTGATCTCGGCACGGCGTCGCTGAGCCGACGCGGGCGGCGGGCGGCGCGCGGCGAGCGACTTCGGCCGATAGTTCAGCCGAGCCGAAGCGTTCCGCTGGGACACATCACGGCGATCCAGCCGACAAAACCCGCGCGAAACGGTCTCGGCGCTGCGGAGACGTCGAGGGCCGGAGTTAGGATCCGCCGCACCATCGGACGACAGGAGCAACGCTTGCCGGTCGACGACGCCGTGCCAGGAGCAGAGGGGGATGTGGACAGGAAGGTTCGAGCGCGGTTCTTTCCCGCGCAGGCCGCTGGAGTTCTTGTCGAGGTCGGCGCCGCCGAACCGGGCTATCTGTCGCTGAGCGCCCTCTACCGCCGCGACGGCTGGCAGATCGTCTCAGTCGAGCCAAACCCGGCGTTCTGCGAGGCCCACCGCGCCCTGGGCCACGAGGTGCTCGAGTACGCGTGCGGCGATCACGACGAGGACGCGGTGGACTTCTCCGTGGTTGACAACCACGGCGAGAACTACGAAGGAGGCAGCACCTCGTTCGAGGCGTACTCGTCACTCGCGATCAAGGAGTCCTACGCGAAACTCGCCACCTCAGCGCTGAGCATCGAGACGATCAAGGTCGACCTGCGACGTCTGGACACGCTGCTCGCGGAGTTCGCGCCGGCCGTGGAGCACATCGACATCGTCTCGGTAGACGTCGAGGGCTGGGAGCTCGAGGTCCTGGATGGTCTCGACATGGCTCGATTCACGCCGCGCGTGCTCATCATCGAGAACCTGTTCGGCGAGAAGCGCTATCGCGCGTATATGCGACAGCGAGGCTATGTGCTCTGGAGACGCCTCGCGCCCAACGACATCTACGTCGCGCCGTCAGAGATCAGCCGGCGCGACCGACTGGTTCGAGCAGTCGACCGCGTCGCAGCGGCCGGAACCTGGCTCGGCGCAACGCTGGCGAACCGTTGGCGGCGCCACCGCCCACGTCGGCTGGCGCCGGCCGCGGCGTAGCAACTCACGGGTCGGCGAATCCTCGCCGAGCACGCTCGGCGCCACCGGACTGCGAGCGCCTGCCTAGCTGTGGATAATCGGTGTGTGCGGATCGAAGGCCCGGGGGGATCGGAGCCGGTGACGACGCGCCGGTGTCGCGGTTCAACCAGACGGCAAGGTCGTCGTGGTCGGATTCAGCGATACCGTCGGCGGCGCGGAGGCGACCGTCTGGCGGCTGACGGCGAGCGGCGAACTCGACCCCACGTTCGGTGAAAGCACGACCGGGACGACCCAGATCGATACCGGCACCTTGACCTTCGCGGACGCGATCACGATCCAGCCGGACGAAAAGATCGTCGTCGCGGGAACGATCGAGGGGTCATCTCCGCCGAAGAAGGTCGGGGTATGGCGGCTGAGGGCAAACGGCGCGCTCGACCCCGAATTCGGCAGCGGCGGCACCGTCGAAATCTCCGACGCCCATGACGACTCGGCGAACGCGATCGCGCTCGCGCCCGACGGCAAGATCGTGATCGCGGGATCGACCACGGACGCGACGAGCCCAACCGACGCGGTCGTGTGGCGACTGACCGCGGCGGGCGCGCTCGATACCACGTTCGACACCGACGGCCAGGCCGACGTCGACGACGGCGGCAAAGAGACCGCCAACGCCGTCGCGGTGCAGCCGGACGGCAAGATCGTGATGGCGGGCAGCACCGAAGGCGGGCCACTCGGCGACGACGCGATGGTGTGGCGGCTGTTGCCCAACGGCGGCGCCGGCCTCACGAATGGCGCGCTCGACCCGACATTCGACACCGACGGCATCGCCGCGATCGAAGACGGAGGCGACGCCGACGCGACAGCGATGGCGCTGCAGCCCGACGGCAAGATTCTCCTCGCGGGATTCTCCCAGGCGGGCAAAGAACCGGACACAGCGGTGATCTGGCGGCTGGACGCGAACGGTGGCAGCGGCGCCGTCGACAGCGCGCTCGATCCGACGTTCGGCACAGGCGGCGTCGTAGGCATCGCCGAGGGGTCCAGCTCCCAAGCGGATGCGATCGCACTGGAGCCCGACCGCCGCGTCGTGGCAGCGGGCCCGATCGAGAATGTCCCCTTCGGGAACCTGCTCCTGTTCCGCGCGCTCGGCGACCCGTTCACCGCGAGCGTCGCGAAGACCGGCACGGGCTCAGGGTCCGTCCAGTCCTCGCCGCCGGGCATCGCCTGCGGCTTGACGTGCTCGGGCCCGTTCGACGACGGCTCGCAGGTGACGCTGACGGCCACGCCCGCGGCTGGGTCGGCGTTCGCCGGCTGGTCGGGCGCGGGCTGCAGCGGCGCGGGCAGCTGCCAGCTGACGATGAGTGCCGATCAGAGCGTGACCGCGAGCTTCAGCGCCGTCCCACCGACGGCGCCGCCCACGAAGGCGACGATCTCAGCGCTGAGCGAGAGCAATTCGACGTTCAGCGTCGGACCCTCCTCGACACCGCTGACCGGGGCCACCGCGGCGAAGCGCCACAAGCGCGGCACCGTCTTCTCATTCCAGCTCGACCAGGAGGCGACGGTCAAGATCGCGATCCAGACGAAGAAGCGCGGCCGTCGCGTCGGTCGCAGCTGTCGCGCCCCCAGCCGCAGGCTGCGCCACAAGCCCCCCTGCACGAGGACCATCACCGTTGCGACGCTGACCCGCTCGGCGCACGCGGGGCCGAACAAGGTGACGTTCAGCGGGCGTGTCCGCGGCAAGGCGCTCGCGCCCGGGCGCTACCAGGCCATCTTCACCGCCGTCGACAGCGCCGGCGCCTCGCCTCCCAAGACGTTGAGCCTGACCATCGTCAGGCGCTGACTTGGCGTCGCCCGGGAGCAGTCGACGGTCTCGCGCGCCGAGCACTATCGTGGCGCGCATGATGCGCCTGTATCACCGCGAGCATGCCGGGCGCCCGATCCGCGTCGCGTGGATGCTCGAGGAGCTCGGCGAGCCCTACGAGGTCACGATGATGACGATCGAGGAGGGCAAGAGCGAGGAGCACCGCGCCCGCCATCCCCTGGGCCGCGTGCCCGTGCTGGAGGACGATGACGGATTCGTCTTTGAATCGGCCGCGATCTGCCTGCATCTCGCCGACCTGCATCCAGACGCGGGCCTGGCTCCCGCACCGGCCACGCACGAGCGGGCGCTGCTCTACCAGTGGACGATCTTCGCTCCAGCCGAGCTCGAGCCGCCGCTGATCGAGTTCGCCATGAACGCCCAGCGCGATCCCGACCGCGCCGCGACCGCGCGACGGCGTTTTGACCGGGCCGCGGACGCCGTGTCGAGCGCCCTCGAGGGCGAGGACTATCTGGTCGGCGGGCGCTTCAGCGTGGCTGATCTCCTGGTCGGCAGCGCGCTCGCGTTCACGCAGCGGATCGGCATCGCGGATGAGCTTCCGGCGAACCTGACGGAGTATCTGGCGCGCCTCGAGCAGCGCCCCGCCCGCGAGCGCGCGGTCGAGCGCACTACGCCCGGCTGATCGGCGCAAGCGACTAACGCTCGCGGCGCCAGCGTCTGCGCCTCAACCGCAGAGACGCTCGCAAGCCCGATCACGGAGCGTGACGATCGCCAAACGTCGGCGGATGGAGAGGCACGCCGCTGCGCCTGATGGACCGCGGCTGGCGCGCGATCCGGCAGGCGCAGCGGCCGAACGCTTACTTCGGGGTCTTCGTAGCTACCGTGAGTATCTTCTTCGGGCTTGTTGTCGTCAGTTCGAAGACGTACGGCACGCTTTCATTGACGGGGAAATTGTAGCCCTCGTCGAAACCTGCTTCGAGCGTCACCGTGCCCGACGGCCCCGTGAACGTCTGGTCTTCGCTCGTCGAGTTTTCGATGTTCAAGTAAACGTTTCCAAACGCGAAGATGCCGGGGTAGCGGTCCCTGAGCTTTTTCTTTGAAAACTGCGGCCCCTTCTTGGCGGCCACGATTTTCACGACCGGCGGCGAGTAGGTCGTAAATGTGAAGGGGACCGTGTTGATCGATGTTGACAGATTCAACGGTCGCGGTAACGTTGACCGCTTCAGCACCGAAGTAGGCTGGCGTGACCGCCGTGCACGACTTCGTCGTGGCACAGACGACATCGCTGGCCGGGTCGGCGCCGAAGTCGATGGTGGTCGCCCCGGGCGTCGTGCTGAAGCCAGTTCCCTTGATCTTGACGGCGATCTCGGAAACCTCGGGGCCCGTTGTGGGTGAGATCTTTGTGACGGTTACGGCGGCTGCGGCGGAACTCGCAACCGCGAATATGCTCAGCAGCGCCGCCACGGCGGCGACGAGCGTCAAGTTCCTAGACAGATGGCGCACGACCAATCCTCCTCGATCGGATGTCGTGGGCAGAGAACCACGCCCTCCAGGCTGACCGTCCCGAGCCCCCGCTGTTCCCTGGATCGTACAGACCCATCCTCAAAGCCGTGATGATCTGCGCGTCGGTGATCCAGCGGCGGCCGGCTTCAGCATCCTTCCCGAAGTCGCAATCGACGCATCCGGCGACGCCGCCGCGTTGTCGCGTGGACGCTCGCTCACCAGCAAAGCAGTGCTACCGCGACGCGGTGGCGCCTGCGAGGACGAGCCGAGTAGCATGGTGGCCGTGAGGCGAGTCGCGGTCTGCGCCGCCCTCGGTACCGGTCTTCTGCTGCTCACAGGCGCAGGCATCGCCGCGCGCTCCTCGTCCGGGCTGCTCTATTCGACCGCGAGCAACAACGTGGTGCAGCCGCAGCCGCCGGCGCGGTCGTGCCACGCGATCGGTTCCGGGCAGTACTCGCGCCCAGACCCGCGATGCACGCCCGGCACTTTGAACCCACAGGTGACACAGGCGACGATCGGCCGCACGATCTGCCGGAGCGGATGGACCTCGACGGTCCGGCCGCCCGAGCGCATCACCGAGCCCGAGAAGTTCGCGAACATGAGCGCCTACGGGGCGCGTGGCCCCGCCTCCGACTACGAGTACGACCATTTCGTGCCGCTCGAGCTGGGCGGAGCGACGAACGACCCGCGCAACCTATGGCCCGAGCCCGGCGCGTCGCCGAATCCCAAGGACGCCGTCGAGGATGAGCTCAACCGGGCTGTCTGCGAGGAGCGAATGACGCTCGCCCAGGCGCAGCACTCCATCGCCCGCAACTGGATCGCACTGGCGCGGAAGCCCGCGCCACCCGCGCCGAAACCGAAACCAGCCCAGCCCACACGGAGTGGATGGTGCTCCGCCAATGCCGACCACAACAACACCTACAACGACTACGACGTGTACGTCGAGTCCAATCAGCCCGATCAGGACGCGACCGTTAGCGGCGACGGCAAAACCGCGAGCTACTACACGAACAGCGCCGGCTACGCAGACGTGTATCTCTACGCTGGCCCGTCCGCGGCGGGAGATGCGGTCCGCGTCGAAGTCGGCGACGCCACCTGCTCGACGAGGCTCTGAGCGGCGGGCTTGCGAGCTACCCGGGAGAAGGGCTTGAGCAAACGAAAGGTCGTGCTCGGCAACGTTCTCCCTCAAAACGGAACAGCTTGCCACCATCGTGATCCGCCTGACCCGCGCCGGCCGCGAGCGACTCGCGCGGAGCAGCGATCTGCCGCTGCGCCGCTGCGGAGACGCCCCCGTTGCCGAACGCGCGGCAGTCGCGGCCGATGTGTGCTAGGGTCGCGCCGCCGATCAGCGCCCGGCGCTGGAGGCATCGGATCGGGGGTTGGGCTGTGCAGTTGACGTGTGGCCGGCAGGGTTGGGTATCGCGGATCGCGACCGTGGTGACACTAGCGCTGGCGATCGCGTTCGTGGTCCAGCTCGCGGCGCCGTCGCGTGCCGCGGCTGAACAGCCGGACCCGGGACCTGTGTTGCAAACGCCGGAAGCGCGGGCGGCATGGGGATATCTCGAACAGGAAGGCGAGGCTCTGCTCGCCTCGCAGGGTCTGTCTGCCCAGATGAGCGAAACGCAGGCGCGCGGCCTGCTCCGCTCCTACATCTTTCTCCGCATCATCGGCATCATCAAGAACCACCCTTCGGGACAGGACCAGGCGGCGTTGAGCTATTTGCAGTCGCTGGTGATCACCGAGCAGCACGACAGCGCTGTGGACGCGAACGACACCTGGCAGATCTGGGCCAATGATCAACTCGGGTGTCCGAACGGAAGCCTCAACTGGGTCGTTTGGGAAGGTGGCAATGCCGCCTGCGGCTTCTGGCAGCTGTTCGGCGAACACCCGAACGAGTCGGACTTCACGACTGCCGGCTTTAACAACCTGTGGAGCAGCTTCTCGAGCAACGAACAAGCGGCTCACGCATTCAGCGACATGATTTCCGGGACGACCTACTGGGGCGGGGATGTAGCCGACCTCCCGCCCACCATCACCGGAGAAGCACTGTCTGCCGCCGATACGATTCACGGAGTCCTCGAAGACGAATTCGGCACCGCCACCAGAGAACTCCTACAAGATCTCTCGTCTTCGCTCATCGACACGATCACCGAGGGGGCACCCGGGCCTGACGACGTGATTCCCCTCGGGATCGCGGCAGGCGTGATCGCTGCAGACGCATCCTGGAATGCCTACGACGTGAGCAACCTCGCAGACGGGCTGCAGAACGAGGTGTACGCGACAGAACCAGCGAACAACCCCACCCCCGACCTGTCACTGCTGGCACAATCGCCAGGCATCGCCGAGCTTGCATACGTGGTCGCCTCGCAAACGCTCAACGGCGTCACCACCGACGAGTCGCCCTGCTCCTACGAACCGAGCGAGGGGACTGACTGCGTTACCTACACCTTCAGCGCCGACCCGGACTTCCAACAGGCGAGCTACGGCTCGACCGAACCACCGGTGCCAAACGAATCAAGCCAAAAGTCGGACACGGACCCGTTCTTCGAACTGACGGAGCTTGAAGGGCCGAACAAGGGAGCCACGTGCACATCGCCGACCGTCGAGCCGCCCGATTCCTGCGGGAGCGAATCGTCGAATGACCACGGTGCGACGCCGCCGTGGCGGACCTCGCTTCCCGATGGGGTCGGCACAACTCCGGTGAATGCCGACCTCACATCGGCCCGGGGGATCCCGCTCGAAGAACGGTTCGAAAACGAAAAACTCGAAGGCTTTACGTCGTTCATCCACAACGGCATGTTCGTGACCAGGAAGGACCTGGGCGCGCCGGATGCCGACTCGTGGCTGTATCGACCCAGCATCAACTACGAGGCGCCCGACGGAACGCGGTGGACAGCCTCCTACCAGGACGGATCGTTCCTGCAGACCAAGGTCGCGGCGCCGTTCGCGGGCTCGGTGTGGACGGGGTACCGAGCGGACGACATCTACGGCACCGAATGCGAGGAAGAACCAACAGGGCCCCCTGGCTTTTTCGGCTTTGAGGCCCAGGCAACCGGGGAACTCTGCCTGCTCCAGACGACCACCAGCACGACGGGCGGGCAGGTGACGATCGAGTCACTGCAACCGAACGATGAGCTGCTGGTCCTCGGGGCGCGCGTCGTGGTCAAGGAAGTCGTCGGGTGCTACGAAGACGATACTGTCAAACACTTCCATTGCTACGATAACCCGGACGCAGCGGTGCTCGAGCCCGGGCAGGCCCAGATCGGGTCGGCGTTCTCCTGGCAGAACCTCGTCGAAGACATCACCGGAATCGTCAACAACCCGTTCACCTTCAGTCCCCACGACCCGCGCGCGTGGCTGCTGACGCAACTGGATACCTGCGCCGGGAGAGCGAGCTCCAGCTGCCAGCGCCCATCCAGCAACATCGCGAACTGCAGCCTGCCGGTGCTCGAAGCCGCACCGGAACCATGGAGCCGCAGCGGGTGCTTCCGCAGCTCCGCGATCACGTACACCGCAGCGCGAACACACGCCGTGTGGCGCGCCCAGCTGATCATCCCGCCGGTCGCGGTCGCCCATCAGTACACGGCCGACGCTGACAATTCCTCATCTCCCTGCTGCACGTCGACCGAGCTCGCGGTGCACGCCGCAGAAGGCCTGCTTGCCGAGGACTCGGGGACGGACGTCTCAACCACCCCGCCGTCCAACATCTCGCTCAAGGTCGTCCGGCAGCCCGCGGACGGGACGCTGACCTACAAGAAGGACGGGTCATTCGACTACACACCAAACTCGGGCTTCGGCTGGAACGGACCCGCCACAGACACCTTCACGTATGAAGTCTGCAACAGCGACAAGCACTTCCCCACCTGGGAGAACCCGTGCAGCGCGCCAGCGACGGTGACACTCACCGTCCGTCAGGCGCCGCCGACGGCCAATCCGGTGACGATCGCCTCCAACACTCAGGTGCCGCTGGTCGGGAGCTATCTGTACATATCCGGCTACAAGTACGACGACCGCCAGGAAAGCCCGGAGGGTGCGACGACCTTCGCGTGGTACCGGTCGACGTGCTTTACCATCTTCGGCCACACCACCTGCAACAACGTATTCACCGGGACCACCGGAGCGGACTACAAGGTTGGGCCCGCCGACGTCGGCAGCACGATCACAGCGCAGGTCACACCGACGGCGCAGACTGGGACGACGGCGGGCCTGACGGCGACCTCCAACGGCCTGGAAATCTCCAAAGAAGCGCCCGTCTCCTACGCGGCATATCCAAGCGGCGACACGCTGACATGCGCACCGAAGCCACTCTACTTCCCGGCAAATCCGCCGATGAGCACGACCTGCACGGCGACGGTCACCGTGAGCAGCGTGCTCGCCGACGTGGAGGGCGCCGCGCCCCCGGCCGGCAGCGTCTCGTTCCGATCGACGACGCCCGGTACGTTCGGCGAATCATCCTGTTCGCTCGGCAGCCGGACCTTTTCCTCGAACCAGACAACCGGGACCACAACCGAGTCGTGCTCGGTCCCCTTCGTCCCCGCGGTTGGGGGGAGCGCGGGTGTCGTCGGCAAGTTCGCCTACCACATCTCCACCGGCGAGTCGCTCGGTGCTCCGGGCCCCTTCGGAGCAATCGTCGACTACCAGACCGCGAATGTCCCGGTCGAACCGTCCGGACCCGGAGGCGTTGTCCGCTTCAAGGTCACGGGGCTGTCGAACGCCCTCGCTGCAACGCCGCAGAGCGTCACCGTCACAGCCGTGGACGGCTACGGGAACCTCACGCCAGGTTACACCGGCACGGTCCATTTCAGCTCGAACGACGCAAACGCAAGCCTGCCCGCGGACTACACGTTCACCTCCGCCGACAACGGCACGCACACGTTCACGGGCGTCACGCTCAGGACCGCCAATCCCCAGGGCACGAGCGTCACGGCCACTGACACGGCGCTGCCCGCGATCATGGGGGCGCAAACGGTGACGACCAGCGTTGGACCGGCAACCAGGCTGGTGATCGGCGTCAACGAACATCAGTTCACCACGCAGGGAGGAGCCGAAGCCGGCAAGCCGTTGGTGATGACGCTCGCCGCGGAGGATGCCGGCGGAAACGTCGTGCCCAGCTATACCGGAACGGTGCACTTCAGCTCGAGTGACCCCGCCGCGACGCTTCCGGGTGGCACAGCGGGATACACGTTCACTTCCGCCGACGCGGGCAAACATACGTTTGCCGCCTCCGAATTCGTGCTGAGGACTTACCCCGACGCCACGGTCACCGTGAGCGATGGCACGATCGATGGTTCCGCCACCACCCCGCATTGCAGCTGCATCTTCGTTGACCCCGCCTCCACATCGCAGTTGAAGGTCACGCTCGCGAACCCGAGCCGGCCAGTGACCGCGGGCGAACCACGAACGATCGAAGTCACTGCCATGGACAAGTACGGCAACGTCACCCAGTTCTACGAAGGAGCCGTCGAATTCAGCTCAACCGACAGGGGGGCGAAGACCACCCTCCCGTCGCCATACACGTTCACGAACACCGGGGCACACCCCGACTTCGGGGTGCACGAATTCTCCGGGGTTGTCCTCACGACCGTCGGTGAACCGACGATCACCGTCGCCGCCACACACAGCAGCGCCAAAGGGAAGCTGAAGCTCGCGGTGCTGCCGGGGCCGACCACGGGCTTGCTGGTGCACATACCGGAACAGCCCGGCGGCGACCTCGCCGAAGCCCCGCAGAACCTGACCGTGACCGCGGTCGACGCGTTCGGCAACACCACCCCGGGCTATCGCGGGACCGTGACCTTCGGCGCCACGGGCAACGCGATTCTGCCGGCGAACTACACGTTCACGAGCTCCGACGAAGGTGTGCACGAGTTCCCGCACGCCGTCGCGCTGGTCACCGCCGGGTCAGAGACGATCACAGCGACCGACCTCGCGTCCAGCTCGATCACGGGCGCGCAGACCCTCGCGGTGCGACCTGGCTCGGCCGTGAGGCTGTACCTCAGCGGCCTGCGCTCCGCGCCGCCAGGCACGAAGCAGACGGTCACGGTCACGGCAGCCGACGGCGAGAACAACGTCGCGACCGGGTACACCGGAACGATCGCGTTCACGTCGACCGATCGCGCCGCGGGCCTCCCGGCGAACTACACCTTCACGAGCTCCGATGCCGGCGTACACACGTTCACGAACAGCGTCACCTTGAACAGCACCGGTGCGCAGAAAGTGACCGTCGGCGATATCGCGCACAAGTCCATCTCCGGATATGAGAACGCCGACGTGTCCTCGAGTCGGTTCCCGGTCACGTCAGGGACGATGATCGAAGGCCAGCCGGGCTCCGTCGCCACGCGCGACTATGACGCGAGCGACACGATCTCGGAGTCCGGGGCACTGCCGCCCGGCGTCAGCTTCGCCGCGTCCATTCCCGGGGACGGGTCGAGCGGCGAAGGAGAGGGCGTCTTCTCGGGTACGCCCGCACCGGGAAGCGCAGGAACATATCCGGTGACGCTCACGGTTCACGACTTCTCCGATCCGCCCGCCGAATACACGACGACGTTCGCGCTGACGGTCGTGGCGTCGAAACCGGGGGTCTCGCTGCGATCGTCCTCGTCATCCTTGGACGCGACCGAAGTGGTTGACCAGGTCGGGTTCACGGCATCACAAGCCGTCGCTGAAGGGGGCTCGATCTCGGTCGCCGCGCCCGCAGGGGTGACGTTCACGGGCGAGAAAGGCCTTGGGGGAGTGCTCACTGACACGGTCAACGCGTACGTCGACGGCACCTGGGTCGCGATCGAGTCCCCGACGGTGTCCTCCTCGGCCGGCGTGGAGACACTCAACGTGCCGGTGCATGAGTTCAGCGTTGGCGCCGGCGCTCAGGTGTACCTCGACATCGCTGCCGTCGACAACCCCACGGTTGCGGGCTCTGGAGCGTGGACGGTGGCGACGAGCTCTGACCCCACCCCGGTCACGGTTGGCCAGGAGTCGTTTGCGGAGGAGAACTCCGTTGCGCCCTTCTCAGCGTCAGCATCCCCGCCCACGGCTGGAGAAACCGAAGTGTGGTTCGAAGAGACGTTCGTCCTGGCCGACGAACTGCGCTCGACCGACTATCAGGACGTCTCCCTGTTCGAGACTCCCTCCGGAGCCTACGGAGCTGATTCCTCGATCGTGTTCACCGCGCCTGCCGGGGCGTCGTTCCCGGATGGATGCCCACCGGCGTATCTGACCGATGGAACCCACCTCGGCGACAGCCAGCCGCTGCTTTGCGGGTTCGACGTGTCCGGCAACCAGCTCACCTATTTCGTCAACGACGCGAACGTCCCCGCCGGCGATGCCGTCACCGTCTTCGTGGAGGCCGACGGCGCGACCAACCCGTCCTCGCCGGGGCCCAATCAGATCTCGCTGACGACCAGCGGCGACCCCGATGCGATCACCGTGCCGATCACCATCACGGCGCCGTAGCGATCGCCTCAGCGCCCTACACCATCGGGGCACACCCGACCGCTAGGAGGCACGCAGCGACGCCCCCTCGAGGGTGATGCCGATCACACCTGCAACGCGGTCGAGATCCGCATCGTGGGACAGGAGGGACGCCTGCCGGCGCCAGGCGATCGCCGCGACCGCACAGTCGAGCAGCCCGCGCGGCGTGATCCCGGCCGCGCGACAGCGGCGGTAGATCCTGGCCGCCGACTCGAAGTCGACGACGGGGTCGAACTGCAGCAACTCGAAACGCAGGAGCAGACTGCGCAGCCGCTCCTCCTGTTGATCGTCGCGGGCACCGGCGAGCACCTCCATGAGCACCGGCTCGGTGACGGCGAGCGGACCGCCGGTGGCGATCAGATCGGTGAGGCGCCGATCTGCGGGACTCCCCGTCGCACGGTCGTACTCGACCCAGGCGGAGGTGTCGGCGAGGATCACGCGGCCGAACGTGGCCGCCGGTCGGCAGGAGTCGCGGCGATCGCGTTCGCCCCACGCATCGCCAGCGCTTCCTCGCGCGTCAACGGCTGGCCGGCCATGCGACGCAACGCCAGCGCGACAGCCGCCGTCTTGGTCCGCACGCCGTAGCGATCCATGATCGCCTGGACATCGTCATCCTCGATCTCGATGTTCGTTCTCGTCACGGCCATACACCGACTATACACGTCTCGTGTACGGGACGTGTACCGACGCGCGACCGACGAGGAGCGGCATCGTCGGCTGTCAGGTTCTCGGGGCGACGTGTGTCTAAGGGGGTATGCACGTCACCTATCTCGTTATCACGATCCTGGCGGCGCTCGCGAACGGCTACGCCGCCTCGTTGAACTTCATCGGCGCCGAGTCCGTCAAGCTCGTCGCTGACCGGGTACAGGTCTCTCGACGGTGGATGGTCCCGCTCGGCGCGTTGCTGGCGTTGGGCGCCGTTGGCCTTTTGGCAGGCTTCGGTGTGCCGACGCTTGGGGCTGCCGCATCTATCGGCCTCGTCCTGTACTTCATTTGCGCTGTGACGGCTCATCTACGAGTCCGCGACCGCCAGGTTGGCGGAGCTGTGTTCTTCTTGCTCCTGGCGGCAGCGGCACTGACCACGAATGTCGCCTACAACAACCACTGGTGATCGCGGGAGCCGGGAGCTGACGATGGACGAGCGCGAGTGGCTGACCGAACGGTTCGAGCAACACAGACCGCATCTCCGCGCGGTCGCCTACAGGATGCTCGGGTCGGTGAGCGAGTCTGACGATGCCCTCCAGGAGGCGTGGTTGCGGATTCGCGAGCAGGATCCCCAGACCGTCGAGAACATGCGGGCCTGGCTGACGACGATCGTCGGTCGGGTGTGTCTGAACATGCTGCGCTCGCGCAGAGCGCGACGGGAGGAGCTTTCGGTGCGCGTCCCCGATCCCGTGGTCGCCTTTGAGGAGGACGTAGAACATGAGGCGCTGCTGGCCGAGTCCGTTGGTCTGGCACTGCTCGTGGTGCTCGACGCGCTCACTCCCGCCGAGCGACTCGCGTTTGTGCTGCACGACGTGTTCGGCGTGCCATTCGCCGACATCGCCACCGCGCTCGACCGCTCCGTAGCGGCCGCCCAGCAGCTCGCCAGCCGCGCCCGCCGGCGCGTGCGCAACTCGCCTGAGCCGGACCGTGACCTCGCGCGGCAGAGAGATGTCGTCGATGCGTTCTTCGCCGCTTCGCGCGACGGCGACTTCGATGCCCTCTTGGAGGTGCTCGACCCCGACGTCGAACTGCGTATCGATGGCGGTGTCCTGCGCGCAGAGGCCTCCGTCGTAGTGCACGGCGCGGCGGCGGTGGCCACGCACACGGCCACCTACTCGGAGCTCTACCCGTTCGTCAGACCCGCGCTCGTGAACGGCGCCGCGGGGGCCGTGGTGGCGCCGCGCGGCAGCGTTTTCTCGGTGATGGCCTTCACCGTCACGAACGGGAAGATCATCCAGATCGATGCTCTTCTCGACCCGGAGCGCCTGGAGCAGCTCGATCTCAGCATCCCGCCGAGCGGGCGCAAACACCGTTGATCCCAAGCGCGCTCTCCGCGGTCAGCGGGCGGGCATCCAGCCCGGTGACGGCGAAGACGCGTCGCGTGAGCGGCGGAGCCCAGGCCCGCCAGCTCGCTCGGCGGCGCGAGCCCGCGACGCACATGAGAACCGGGGGCGACCCGGGCGGGGCCGCCCCCGGGTGAAGCACGCTATGCGGCGGCAAACTGCGGCGCGAGCTGAGCCAGCCGCAAGTGGTTGCCGGACGGGTCGCGCAGGCCGCAATCGCGACCGTAAGGCATGTCGGTCGGTGCCGTTGTGAACTCCACCCCGGCCTCGCTCAGGCGCCTGTAGTCGGCGTCGACATCGTCGGTCACGAGGAATACAGTCCCGGCGAAGCCCTTCGCCATCAGCGAGCGGACCTGCTCGGCAGTCTCTGGGTCCATCACCGGCGGGCCCGGGATCGCCATCAGCACGACGGCGAAGTCGGGCTGGCTCGGCGGGCTGACCGTCAGCCAGCGAAAGGCACCAAGCTCGGGCATCGTGACATCGCCGCGGACCTCCCAGCCGAGCTTGCCGGCATAGAACTAGAGCGCCTCGCCCTGGTCGTGAACCCAGAGTTGTGCGTTTTGTACCCTCATCATTGCTCCTTTCAGTGGTGTGGTGAGCCGAAAGCTAATCGGCCGCCGCCGCCCTGTCTTCTCCCTTTGTGCTGTGTTGCGGGCGACCCTACAGGCGCATATAACAGGCAGGCACGATCACCTGGGCGGAGGCCGGCGGGAAGCTCGCACGGTACTCCGTCGGCGTCTTGCCGAAGTGACGCTTGAAGCTGGTGGTGAACGACCCGAGCCCGACAAGCCCTACGTCGAGGCAGATCGCGACCACCGACCGGTCGGTGTTGCGCAGGCGGGTGGCGGCACGCTCGAGCCGGCGGGTCATCAGATAGGCCTTCGGTGACTCGCCGAACGCCCGGCTGAACGCGCGGCTGAAATGCGCACGCGACAGCCCGGCGGCGACCGCCATCTCGCCGACGCCGATCGGCTCGGCGTAGTGGCGATCCGCGAAATCGCGTGCACGCAACAGATGCCTCGCAGGCGGCACAGAGATCATGCCGCCAGGCTATAGCCGTTTGGCGAACGCCTGCCGATCAGATACCCGCACCCGAACCACCAGGGCGTACCGTGGCAAGAGCAGCGCAGAGTCCCATGGCCGAGCTGGCCCGCAAGTCGCCAGCCGAGGGTGCGGCGCGACGGGCGCACGCCGGCAACGCCCATCAGGTCGACCTCTACCTCCTCACCGCCGAAATCGACGCGACACTCCGGCGCCTGAATAGAAGTCCGGCACCTGCTGTCCGCGCAAAGGGGGTCTTCCGGGTTGTAGCCGCCGAGACCCGCCGCGGGTGGAAACGGACGCCTCTCGGCGTGAGGGGCCAGGAATGCTCGCCTCCCGGAAGACCGCACGGCTCGTTCGGCTCAGGGTTGACCAGCTGCAGAGCTCGCCCGTGCAGCTCAGTCCTCGTGGCGACGGTCGGTTCGGATCCAGCCGGCAATCGAACTGCCAGGACGACGACCACGATCCGTACGATATGGATCGCGACGAGCGCGGTGCCGCTGACGTGCAGCACGAAGACCGCCACGAGGATCGCGATCAGGAACGCCAACCGTACGAGCATCAGCCTGCGCATGCCGGAGCGACGGGTTGGCACCGTGCGCTCCATCGCGATCAGGCGGTCTGATTCTCAGTTGCTGAGGACATCCGGGTGCGACCGAGCGCGCGGGGAATCAGCCGCTTTGCGATGGCTTCGAGCGCCTCGGATACCTGCTCGACGTCTCTGCGGTCCGCACTGTCGAGCGCGGCCGCCAGTGGCTCATCGATCGGTAGCGACGCGCGCGTTGGCT
Organism: uncultured Solirubrobacteraceae bacterium; assembly: GCA_963827105.1. Classification (GTDB taxonomy): domain Bacteria; phylum Actinomycetota; class Thermoleophilia; order Solirubrobacterales; family Solirubrobacteraceae; genus Palsa-744. Next base: position 45,341 of record CAWHAB010000015.1, read on the forward strand.
GGCGTTCGCGGACGCCGTCGGCGAGTTTCACCAGCGTGCGCCGGCCGTCGCTGGGATCGAGGAAGGTCTCGAGCGCTCCCAGCGCTCGCAAGCGCGCCATCGAAGCAGACACGTGGCTCTGCGGGAACCCGGTCCGGGCGGTTATATCCCCGATCGAGCTGTCGGGGTGCTCTGACACGTCGATCAAGACCATACGTACGCTCATCGGAAGAGCGCCGCGGTCCGGATCGACCGGAAACCGAAGCCTCAGGCAAGACCGACCGTGTCATCCCCACGATCCTCGTCACACCCCGCGAGAGCGCATCAACCACCAACCCGACTGACCACCCCACCTCTCACCAACCACCAAAGAGCGAAGCGAGGCAGCGATGAGCCGCGAACCGAACAAGCACAGGCCGACAGAAGCTGACGTAGCCAACCCGGTGGCGCGCCCCGCGGCGGTCGACCGGGACACCTTTCAAACCGAGCTCGACGCCCTGCGGATCCGCGAGAAGGCGCACACCCGCGAGGGCGACGCGATCGCCGCGACGCGCCGGCGGCTCCCAATGGTCGAGATGGACCCCACCCTCCCGCTGATCGGTCCCCGCGGCCCGATCCCATTGCTCGACGCGTTTGAGGGCCGCCGCCAGCTGATCGCCTACTACTTCATGTGGTGGGACGGCCACCCGGCTGCCGAGCAGTGCGAGGGCTGCACCCACTACACCACCCAAGTCGGCGAGCTCTCCTACCTGCACTCGCGCGACGTGACCTACGCCACGTTCTGCCAGGGGCCATACGAGGAGAGCATCCGCTACCGCGACTTCATGGGCTGGGAGATGCCCTGGTACTCCGCCGAAGGCTCCCTCGACGCGTTGCTGACCGGGCGCCGCGTCGGCAAAATGCACGTGGTTTGCTACCTGCGCCACGGCAACAGGGTGTTCGAGACCTACTGGACCACCCTCCGCGGCGTCGAGGCGATGGACTACAGCTACGGCCTGCTCGACCTCACCGCCTACGGCCGACAGGAGACCTGGGAGGATTCGCCCGCCGGCTGGCCACAGGCACCCGTGATGTCCCACCTACGCACCAACGGACGTCCCACCGCCCACTGGTCCCGCCTGCAAGCCGGCCGGTCCGACGACCTTGGCGCCACCCACCACTAACCCGGGCTATTCTGAAGCCGACGCGGGGACTCGGCCCCCGGACCCCTTCATTACGAGTCTCGGGGAGGGCCGACATATTGGCTGTCCTGAGCCATATTTTGGCACCCCAGATGGGCTCAAATGCCCTCAGATTTGCGGAGTTCGGGACACGGTTCGGGACACGGTTCGCCGCTCCGTCCACGTACGAAGCGGAGCCAGACAAGTGGCCCGCGTCCGTCGGTGTGGACGCCGTCCCGAGCGCCTGCCCGAGGTCCGACGATCCGCGCGGGCGGTTCGCTTGTGAGCGCGAGTGACGGGCGCACGGGTTGGACGTCCGCTCATTCGGAGGGTTCGCGCGGTCTGCGGCAGGAAGCCACGCCGCCCGCCCGTGTAGTGGTGATGGCGCCGTGCGGCCCGCGGACGGTGAGTGTCAGTCTGAAGCCAAACGGGGAGTCACAGTAGCGGCGGCTGCGCAGCCGACGTGGAATGACGAGCTGTAGATCTTCGCGTCGATCGGGCCTGAGGGCGTGATGGAGCTTCGGGAGCGCTGCGATGGGCGTAAACCGGTCCGTCCCAAATCCAGTTTCGCGCAGCAGCTCGCCCGTCGCGGTCAGCTGGCAGCGCTCGGCGCACTCCGCGGCGATGTCGAGATCGTTGCCCCGTTCGAGATGCGAGCCCGGCTGTGGGATCTCGAGGATCGGGGCGAACACGGCGTGCTCAGGCCCATCGAGCCCGTTCGCAACGGCGTAGTGCAGTGGTTCTCCTTCGAGGTTCTCCCACGGGCTGCTCGTCCACGCAATGACAGGGTCACTGGCTCCGCCGGCCGCTATCACGGGCGCGCCGTACCCCGACGCGCTCACCGGCACGGCAGGCCCGGCGTTGCCGGCGCTCAGGTGCGCGACAACCGGCGGCTCGCCGTCCTGCTCCCACGCGAGCAGCGCGCTGCCGTCGAGGAGCCAGGCGGCGTCGGGATTGGAGGCTTGCCCGAGTCGAGGACCGAGCGCCGTTGGCTTCGGGAACTGCCCGCCGGGTGCGGCTATCGCGTAGCGGATCTGCTCGGTGGTTTCTTCATAGGGCGTGTCATACTTCGGTGCGTAGCGCGTCGTGCTGCTCGTGACTTCGCTCCAGCCTACGAGCGCGCGCCCGGCGCTGCCCAGTGCGATCGTCGGTTCCGTGGCTTGCACGCCGGGGGCACTGAGCGTCTGTGCAACGCCGAACGCGCCGGTGGGTGAGCGCCACACCGCACGCAGCACACCCGTCGGCCGGACTCCGGCGAGGCCTTTCCCGGTGAGCCAGACTGCGAGCTCGTCGCCGGCTGCATCCTCCACCAGTCGAAGGTCGCCAGGTTCTCCTTCCCCGGCGCTTTCTTCTTCCAATTGCGTCGGCGCCGCGGGAAGGCCGCCCGCCATCCAACTGGAGACACGCAACTCTCCGACGTGGGGTTCTCTCCACATCGCGGTCGCCTGTCCGCTCGCGTCCATTGCCAATGCCGGCGTGGCCCTTTCGCTACTCGGCAGGGCCATGGGGTCGGTGAAGCCTCCCCCTGCTTGCCGCGTGGCGACCATGATCTTGCCGGCGCTCCACGCAATCGCCACGTCGCCGGACGCGTCCCCGGCGATCGCGACGAACCGTGTAACCCCGGGGAGAGGTTCGGCTTCTGCCGGCTCCGCCGAGCGCCAAATCGTGACCGGTCGGCCAAACCGGCCGTTCGCACCCTCTTCGCTCATGCGCAGCGCCACTACCGGGAAGCGACGCGTACCGGGCACGTTCTGCGTCTGCAGCCACGCCACGATCGCCCTACCCGACGGCGGTACGACGAGCGCCGGAGAGTAGCACCTAGGCCCGCTACTAACGCGCTGGATCGCCGAGGCAGAGGTACCTCCCGGGGGAATGGTCGCGGCGTCCACCACGGTCCCACCGCCACGGTCGGAAAGCCAAACCACCGTCGCCCGCCCAGTGCCGTCCATGCCGGCGAGCGGGGACTCGACTTCTTCCGACTCCAGGCCACCGAACATCGACAAGGGATCGCCGACTGAGAAGACCGGCCCGAACACGGCCTGCGATGACGCCGCGTGCGCAGACACGGTGCGACCTGCACACAGGCACGCAAGCGTGACCACGGCGAGCGTGAACGTCCGTTTCATCACCATCTAGAACATGCCACAGGGGCCAGCGGATCGGAGCAACAGCGAGAACGTCCCGCTGGTCAACAGCCTGTCGGGCGCGGCCAAGAACCCGAGCGACCCCTTAGGCGCACGTCGCGTGGCCTGGGCTTTTCGCCAACGCTGATGATTCGTTTCGGCTGTCGCCTCATTGGTCTTGGTGATCTGACCATGGACTCCAAGAATCTCGGAGCGGTTCACAATGACCGGAGAGGTCGCGCTTGTACGGGAGCAAGGTCAGACGTTCGCAGTGCTCGCCGTCAAGCCCCACGTCGTCCGCAGCGCATCTGAGCGAGAGACGATGCTGGCCGCAGGGATTGAGTGGTTCGGCGTGCCGACGGCGCTCTTGGCCGAGGACGGCCGGACTTGGGGGCCAGACGACATCGTTCGCTGGCTCCAGAACGTCCACGTTGGACGACTGCCGTGGCGCAAGTTCACGGTCTAAACAACTGAAAGGAGCAGATGATGGCTGAGAAATGGGCCGACTATCTCATCACTGCAGTTCGATTCAATCTCGCAGGGACGCACATCGACGCCGCGCAAGTCCGAACGGACAACGGCGATACGGCTGGCTCGACGACCGAAGCCTCACGCGCCCAGGTTGTCGCCTCGATCGAATCAGGCCGCACTTTCTGCACCGCAACGCAGACGGCCGACGGCAAGTTGCACAAGGGAGCCAGCGTCAAAATCGTGCTCATCGATTGCCAGAAGTTCATCACGACCATAGCCGACGGAAGAAAGGCCGACAATCTCGACTACCTGCCGAGCTTCTAGCGGCCGGGACGTGCTACCAATTTGCTACCGGCGCTCGCGGCAACCGGCCGATCTGGGCTGACCGGGAGCCGCTGTTTGATCGCGCCAGATCCGCCAAAAGCCTAGTATCCATGGGCATTTCGCAAGAGCCGACGCGGGGACTCGAACCCCGGACCCCTTCATTACGAGTGAAGTGCTCTACCAGCTGAGCTACGTCGGCGCGGGGACTGATGCTAGCGCCGCGAGGCGCGGACGCGGAGCGCGGCTTTCCGGCTGCCGCGACTACGCCGCGGCGCCCTCGAGCTCGCTCAGCGCCGCCAGCAGCGACTCGCCGTGCTTCTCGCAGAAGGCCGGGCCGATGCCGCGGATCTCGATCAGATCGCCGCTCGTGCGCGGGCGGACGCGCAGCACCTCCGCGATCGTCGCGTCGGTCGCGACCGTGAACGCCGGCCTGCCCTCGGCGCGGTCCTTGCGCCAGATCCTCAGCTTCTCGAACTCGCCCTCGTCGACCGGCTCGCCCGTGTCCGCCGTCGCCGCTGGGCCACGCCGCCCGGACGGCGCGCTCCGCGCCGGCTCCCGGCTGGCTGCGAGCGCGAGCTCGGGGTCGGGGTCGCAGACGTCACAGCAGCGACCGCTCGGGCGGCCCGCCTGGCCGTCGCCGAAGTGGTCGAGGATCTGGCGCCGGCGGCACAGCTCAGCCTCGGCGCTGAAGCGCTCGATCGAGCGGTAGGCCTCCCAGCCGCGATCCTTCGCCGCCTTGATCGCCGCGTATGCCATGCGCGGGCTGCCGCGGCCGGTGAGCGTCACCAGCAGCCCATCTTGGCCGGCCGGCTCGAGTTCAACCGCGCCGGCGCGCTCGGCGATCGAGAGCAGCACGCGCTGGCGCTCGCCGAGCTCGCCGTGGCCGATCGTGACCTCTTCCCGGTGTGCACCGGCGCGCAGGGCGGCGACGTAGCGCTTGACGTCCTCGACGCTCGTCTCGCGCTCCTTGATGAAGCGGATCAGCCGACCCAGGTCCATCCGCGATGCCAGCAGCAGCGCGCGCGCCGGCGCCCCATCGCGCCCGCCCCTGCCCGCCTCCTGGTAGTAGGCCTCGAGGCTCGTCGGCAGCGCCCAGTGCGCGACGGTCCGCACATCGGCCTTGTCGACGCCCATCCCGAACGCGTTCGTCGCGACCACCACCTCCGCGCGCCCGTCCATGAACGCCGCCTGGTTCGCGCGCCTCGCATCCGGGGTCATGCCCGCGTGGTAGGTCACCGCGGAGATCCCCGAGTCGCGGATCCACCCGGCGACGTCGTCGGTGTCCTTGCGCGTGCCGCAGTAGACGATCGCGGGATGTGCGTCGGGGTCGCTGAGCACATGCATCAGCACCGCGCGCTTGCGCGCGACCGCGCCCTTGCCCTCCGCGCTGACGACGTCGAACGTCAGGTTCGGGCGGTCAAAGCCCGAGCGGATCGAGACCCAGTCCTGGAGGCCGAGCCGCGCCGCGATCTCCTCGGCGACACGCGGGGTTGCGGTCGCCGTCGCCGCCATCACCGCCGGGCGCCTGCTGCCGCCGCCTGGCTCCTCGGCGCCGTTGAGGGAGGCGATCGCCTCGTGCAGGCGCAGATAGTCAGGGCGGAAGTCATGGCCCCACTCGGCCACGCAGTGCGCCTCATCGACGACGAACAACGCGACGCGCCTGTGCGCGAGCGCCTTTCTGAAGGCGGCGGAGGCGAAGCGCTCCGGGGCGGCCAGCACGAGCTGGGTGCCACCGGCCTCGATCTCTCGCAGGGCGTTCGCGTTGTGCCCGTCCTCCATACCCGAGGCGAGCATGCTCGCCCTCACGCCCGCCTGCTCGAGCCGGCGCAGCTGATCGGACATCAGCGCGATCAGCGGGCTGACGACGACGACGAGCCCTGCGTCGGTGAGCGCGGGCAGCTGGTAGCAGAGCGACTTGCCGCCGCCCGTCGGCATCACGACGAGGCTGTCACGTCCGTCGAGCGCCGCCTGCACCGCCTCGCGCTGACCCGGGCGGAAGTGATCGAGGCCGAAGCGCGCGAGCAGCTGCTCAGGGCTCGGCACAGCGCGCTCAGGCGCGAGCGTCGTCGTGTCGGGTGCCGTATGCACCCCCTGGACGCTACCCGCCGCTGCGGCCGGGACTGCGCCTCTTCCAGCTGACGCGCGCGCCCGCCACCGGCACGAGCGTGACCGCGCGGCGGCGATTCCACTCGCCGCCGCGCCAACGGCGACCGTGTGTCGGCAGCGTCGGCTCGAGCTCGCCGAGCATCGTCTGCAGCATCAGTTTCATCTCGAGCAGCGCGAACGACGCGCCGATGCAGCGGCGGATGCCGCCGCCGAAGGGAATCCACGAGAACGTCTCCGGCGCGGCTTCGAGGAAGCGCTCGGGACGGAACTCCGCGGGCTCGTCATAGACGCGCGGATTGCGATTGGTCAGGTAGATCGACGGCACGACCCGCGTCCCCGACGGGAGCACGTGCCCACCGACCTGCAGCGGCTCCTGAAGGACGCGCACGACGATCGGCACGACCGGCCTTACGCGCAGCGTCTCGTTGACGACGGCCGTCATGTACTCGTCGCTCTCGCCCGCGTCGATCTCGGCGAGCAGCCGTCGCAGCTTCTGCGGGTGGCGAACGAGCCGCTCGACGGCCCACGCGACGGACGTCGCGGTCGTCTCGTGGCCGGCGAGCAGCAGCGTCACGAGCTCGTCGCGCAGCTCGCCGTCTGTCATCTCCAGGCCATCCTCATCGCGCGCGCCCAACAGCAGCGAGAGGATGTCCGTGCGCTCGGCGAGATCGCCCTGCGCGCGGCGGCGGGCGATCTCCTCGTAGATCACGCGGTCGAGCCGGTCGAGTGCGGCCCCGATCGCGCCCGCGGGGCGCTCGCCGCTCGGCCGGCGCAGCGCGAAGCGCAACATCGCCAGTGAGTTGGTCGGTTTCATCAGCCCGGAGATCGCCTGCTTGAGCGGGTCCATGCGCTCTGCCTCGACGCCGAACACCGCCCGCAGGATCACCTCCAGCGTGATCGCGCGCGTGCGCTCATGCAGCTTCATCGGCGTGCCCAGCGGCCACTGCGCCATGTCCTTGCGCGTCGCCTCGACGATCAGCTCGGCGTACTCGCGCATGCGCTCGCCGTGAAACGGCGGCAGCAGCAGCTTGCGCTGGCGCATGTGCTCCGGGCCCGTCAGCACGATCACCGAGCTCGGCCCGAGCGCCGGCGCGATCGGCGAGTTGCTGGCACCCGACGGCGCGATCTCGGGCGGCGCCGTGAACACCGTCTTGACCGCCTCCGGGTCGCTGACGAGCACGAGCTTCAGCCCGCTCGGGGCGAACGTCAGCGTGAAGGCCTCGCCGAGCGCGCGCGCAGAGCGATCCAGCAGCCACGTGGGCGCGAGCGCCCACAGCAGCGTCTGTGCGACCGCCGGCATCCGCGGCCCCGGCGGGAGCCCTGCTCTGCCGGCGCCGCTCGCGTGTTCGTTCTCCGCGAGCGGGCCCTCCGCGCGCGTGCGCACCGTGGTTGCCATCGCACTACACGCTACCCCCGTCGACAGCGACACGTCGCCGCGAGCCGCCGATCGCGCCGGCGTCGCCGACTCAGCCGAGCAGATGCAGGTGGTCGCGCGCCATGCGCCCACGCGAGAGCTGCTCGAGCAGCGCACTCGCGACGCGCCCGTGGACCGCCTCGATCTCCTCTGCGGAGAGCCGCCGCGGGCGCTTGCAGAGATAGCCCGTGAGCATCCGCGCGGGCACGACGCGCACGCCCTTCCTGCGCGCCATCGGCCTGTCCACCCACGCGCGGCTGTAGACGATCAGCGGCTCGACATCGACGCCGGTTATCCGTGCGACCGCCTTCGCCTCGGCGCGCGCCTGCGCGATCGTCGCGCCGTGGATCTGACTCGTCCGGACCGGCCCGGGGTGGCTCTTGGTCTCGATCGCGAACACGCCCGCCGGGCCGATCAGGATGTGATCGATGTTGCCGCGGCCGAGGCTCGCGTCGTGGATCACGAGCCAGCGGTCGCCTGCGAGCTCGTCGAGCAGGCCGCCGACGTGCTCCTCGCCGCTCGCGCCGCGGTCGCGGCGCTCGACCAGCGGCAGCACGTAGCGGGAGATCACGAACATGCTCGCCAGCAACGCGACCTCAGATGCGATGAACAGCCCGTCGTGGAGGCCGAACGTGCGCCCGAGCAATGCGGTCGCGACGGCGAGCGCGCCGAGCGTCACGAGCGTGCGCATGCGCAGGCGCCGCACGGCCGCGCGCGCATACTGCCCAGCCGTTCGGCTCGTCGGATCGGAATCCAATAGATACATGTCGCTTTCTCGTCGACGCTCTCAAGTCATTCATCGGCCCGACACCGCGTGCGCCTTGAGCGGCGCCAGATCGCGCCTTTGCGCCCTTGGAGAAGCGTGGAGAGGACCCCCAGTTTCTAAAGCAGCGATAGCGCTGCGTCGAAGCAAAATCAGACGAAAAGTACCGGCGATCACCTCCACCGACCATGCCTCCATTCACCGACAACCTGGACCTGCTCGAGCCGCACGACATCTGCCTGCTGCTGCGCGCGCACGGCGAGCAGCGTTGGCTTGTCTCGGAGGTCGTGCCGGTGCTGCGCCAGCTCGAGCAGCCCTCCGCGGTGCCCGACGACCAGCTCGGCGCGGCGCTCGCATACCTCGAGGTGCTCTGGGTTGACGCGTGCCTGCGCGCGGCCGAGACCGACGCCGCGTTTGCCAAGCTCGACCGCGCCGACAGCGAAGCGAACCTCGTCCTCTACGAACGCGCCCGCCGCTACCACGCGGCCGTGCGACGTCTGCGCACCGCCGTCGCCGGCCGCGTCGCCAACGTCACCCGCGGCTGCAACGAGACGATCGCCCACGAGCACGCGGACTCCTGAGGCGATCAATACGCTGCCGCGCATGGCGCCTCGCTTCGACCTGCAGTCGCACTCCACCCACTCCGACGGCGCGCTCCCCGCGAGCGAGGTCGTCGAACGCGCCGCCGCGGCCGGCGTCGAGCTGCTCGCACTGTCCGATCACGACACGATCAGCGGTGTCGCAGAGGCGATCGCAACCGGCGAGCGTGTCGGCGTGCGCGTCGTCTCGGCGGTCGAGATCTCGGCGGTCGACGCCGGCTCGCCGGTTCCGCGCGAACTGCACATCCTCGGCTACGGCATCGATCACACGGGCCCGCCGATGACGACCGCGCTCGTCGACTTCCTCGCGGACCGCGAGCACCGCACGCTGCGCATGCGCGACGCTCTCCGCGAGGTCGGCTTCGAGCTCGACGAAGACGAGATCGACAGCCGCATCGCCGCCGGCAAACCGATCGGCCGGCCGCACCTGGCGGCCGCCGTGCTCGCCGCCCCGGCAAACGCAGAGCGCCTGCAGAGCGAGCAGATCGACGACGTCGGCTCGCTGATCCGCGGGTATCTGATCGAGGGCAAGTCGGCCTTCCGCCTGCGCGAGACGCCGACGGTCGCCGAGGCGATCGAGGCGATCCACGCCGCCGGCGGAGTCGCGATCTGGGCGCACCCCTTCTGGGACATCGAGGACCCCGAGGAAGTGCTCTCGAGCATCGACCGCTTCAACGCGCTCGGTATCGACGGAATCGAGGCCTTCTACGTGACGCACACGCAGGAGCAGACGGAGCTGCTCGTCAACCGCTGCCGCGAGCTCGAGCTGCTGAGCACCGGCTCGGCCGACTATCACGGCCCCGACAATCGCCTGTTCTCGAAGTTCCTCGCCTTTGAGACCTTCGGCCTCGAGCCGAACCTCGGGCCGATCGCCGGCTGAACCCGGCGCGCGGCGAGCGCAACGCTCGCCCTCAGGCGCCGAGCAGCCCCTCTACGCGGTAGGCGAGCGTCTCGAGCGCGAGCTCCTCGGCGACATTGAGCGACAGGCTGAGGCGCGTCTCGCCGACGAGCTCGATCGCCCTGCGCAGGCGCGGGCCGTCGACGCGGTCTGCGTCCTGTGCGAGCTCGGCGCGGCGGTCGACCGCGTAGACGAGCTCGCCGGCGCCTTCACCGACGCACAGCACGTCGCGCAGCCACAGCTCGGCGAGGCCGAGCGCGAGGTCGAGTGTGCCCGTGCGCGTGCGCCGCTCGAAGCGGCGCCGTGCGTCCAGGCCTTCGCGTTCATAGCGTTTGCGTTCCTTGCTCGGCACCATCTCGAGCTCCGCCGCGAGACGCTCCTGCGCCTGCTCGCCCGCGCTGCTCCCCGCGGCCTTCGCGGCCTCGAGCAACGCGAGCCAGGGCCGCGCGCCGCTCGAGCCGGCGAGCGCCGCCCGGATGAACTCCTCGGCGTGCGCGCGCAGCGCTGAGCCCTCCGCTCCCGCGAGCCGCGCCGCACGATCGGCATCCCCGAGTGCCAGGCGAGCACACGCCAGCGCCGTGTCGCCGTCGACGCCGGCGAGGCCGGCGGCGATGCGCTCCGCGGGGAGCGGATCGAAGCGAACGTGCTGGCAGCGCGAGGAGATCGTCGCGAGCACGTCCTCGCGACGATCGGTCAGCAACAGCAGATGTGCGAACGCGGGCGGCTCCTCGAGCGTCTTCAGCATGCGATTCGCGGCCTGGTCGTTCATCGCGTCGACCGACTCGATCACGAACACCCGCCGTGCCGACTCAAACGGCGTCCGCGCCGCCGCCGCGACGACCGGCTCCTCGATGTCCCCGACGAGCATTTCCGCGGCGCCGGAAGGCGTCACCCAGGTCAGGTCCGGGTGGCAGTCACGCGCGACGCGCTCGGCAACCGTCTCCGGAGTGCGCGCGCCCTCGGTCAACAGCGCCGCGGCGAACGCGCGGGCGATCGCGCGCTTGCCGGTGCCCGCCGGGCCGTGGAAGAGATAGGCGTGGGAGGCGCCTCCGGCTGTCCCGAGTGCCGGGCCGAGCACCGCCCGGGCGTGCGGATGCGCGTCGATTCCCGGCAGCTGCGCGAGCCCGCGCGGATCAGCGAGCTCGTGGGTGGGCGCCGCGTGAGACATCCGCCGTCATCCTAGAGCGGGCCGTTGGCGCTACCCTCGCCGAACGTGGCCCTCGGCAAGCTGATCACGATCGAGGGTCTCGACGGCGCCGGCAAGTCGACGCTCGCGCAGGCGCTTGCAGCCGCGCTCGCGCAGCGCGGCGCCCGCGTTGAGCTGCTGCGCGAGCCGGGCGGCGTCGAGGTCTCCGAGCGGATTCGCGCGCTCGTCAAGGACCCGGCGCTCGCGGTCGCGCCGCGTACCGAGGCACTGCTGTATGCGGCTGCGCGCGCGCAGCTCGTCGAGGAGCGCCTGCAGCCGCTGCTCGGCGACGGCGTGCTCGTGCTGCTCGACCGCTTCGTCGACTCCTCGCTCGCCTACCAGGGCGCGGGGCGCTCGCTCGGTGTCGAGCAGGTCCGCGCGATCAACCTGTTCGCGACCGGGCCCGTCGCCGCGGATCGGACGCTGCTGCTGCGGATCGCGCCGGCCGACGGCCGCGCGCGCCAGCATGAGCGGGCGCTCGCGCCCGACCGGCTGGAGCGCGAGGGTGAGCAGTTCTTCGCGACGATCGCCGCCGCATACGACCGGCTCGCCGCTGCCGAGCCCGGTCGATTCCGCGTGATCGACGCGACGCGAGCGCCACAGGAGGTGCTGGAGGACGCGCTCGCCGCGGTCGAGGACCTGCTCACCTGAGCGCAGCCGCACGTGTCGGCGACGAGCAGGCGGCGCCCTCCCCTAGCATGCGCGTCGAGATGCCGAGCCCCCTCAGCCTTCCCAGCGGGCGCTCGCTCGCAAGCTTTGTGACGGTGTGCGCGCTGCTGCTCGCGCCGATGTCCGGCGCGTTGTCTCTTGTCCCGGCGGCAACGGCCGCGGCCGCGAACGCGACCGCGCCGCAGAGCAGCTCGGGGGGCGTCGGCAGCGTCGGCGGGGCCGGCGTGAGCACGGCGCCCGCGCCGAGCGGAGGGCAGGCCGCCACGACCACCACCACCGCCACCACGCCCTCTACCGCCACGACGCCGCCCACAGCCACCACACCCGCGACGGCGACCACGCCCGCCGTCACGACTCCCGGCGCGACGGTGACGGCGACGAAGACGACCACGACGACGCCGCTGTTCACCCCGACCCAGCCTTCGCAGGCGAGCAGCGCGCATCCGAGCACCACGGTGGGCGCCCATCCCTCCAGCAACCTCTCGACGCCGGCGATCGTCGCCGCCGTGCTCGCCGCACTGATCGCGCTCGGCTGCGCCGTGTGGGCCATCGCGCGCATGTCCGCGTATGAGCCGCGTTGGACGCTGTCGCTGCGCCATGCGATGGCCGAGGCGGGCTTTCGCGCGTCGGCGACGTGGGCCGAATTCACCGACTGGGCACGGCTCGGGCGCTAGCTCCTCTCCGCCGCGGCGCGTGCGTCGCGCTCGCGCTCAGGATGCGCCCGATGACTTACGGCTCGGCGCAGCCGCGCGGAACACGCGCACGAACTCCTCCGCCCGGACGCCGTCGAGCCCGGCGGGCGTCGCGTAGCGCTCCATGTAGCCGGCGATCATGTCGATCACGTCGAGCACGATCGCGTCCTGCTGCTCGCGGCTGCGCGCGATCGCGAACACGTGCTCGAACATGCGGTCGAACAGGCGCACGATCATGCCCGCGCCGAAGTGCGGGCCCTCCTCGATGAAGCCGGCGCCGGTCGTGGCCGCATGCAGCGACGCCGCCATGCGCGCGTCGAGCTCGCGCACGCTGTCCCGGACCGCCGCGTTCTGGCGGCTGGCGAACCACACGGGGACGCCCTCGGGGTGCGCCTGGTGGTGGCGCAGGTGCGCCAGCGCGACCGCTTCGCACATCGAGCGGAAGGTCACGCGCTCGAGCCGCAACAGCTCCTCTTCGACTGCGTCGTCGATCTTCTCGAGCTCGCGGTCGAGGTAGGCGGCGATGATCGCGTCGCGATTGGCGAAGTAGCGATAGATGGTCGCGACGGGAATCCCCGTGTAGTCGGCGAGCGAGCGGGTCGTGAGCGCCTCGACGCCGCCCTTGGCGAGCAGCTCCTCGGCGGCCGCGGCGATCGCCTCGACACGCTCGCGGCTGCGCTTCTGGACGGGTTCGCGACGGGTCACGACGCGACCATACCCACCCGCGCGAGCGGGCTCTGCGGAGGGCCGTTCCGGCGCCGCGGAAGATGCCTCGAACAGCGGCCTCCGAGACGCTTGCGCACCCGGTTTTCCGAGGCCCGCACCGCTATCCTGTAGGTAGCTGGATCGCGCCTCTGACGGGCCCCGGAAAAGGTCCGTCCGACCCGAGGCGGATCATCCTCTGTTACCCCCAAAAACCCCGTATTCGCGCCGCAAATTGGGGGTTTCGAGCGGCTCAAGACGAGGAGAATAGTTAGATGGATGGCGCCCCGCAGACCGCAGTCGCAGAAGAGCTCCAGACCGGCACGGCGCTGTCGATCAAACGATTGTTCACGAGTCCGGGAACGCACCCGTTCGAGTCGGTCGAGTGGGAGGTGCGCGACGCGCGCATCGGCCACGGCGACCACGTCGCCTTCGAGCAGCTCGGCGTCGAGTTCCCGAAGAGCTGGTCGCAGAACGCGACCAACATCGTCGCCCAGAAGTACTTCCGCGGGCAGCTCGGCTCACCCGAGCGCGAGCGCTCGGTCAAGGAGATGATCAGCCGCGTCGCCGGCACGATCACCGGCTGGGGCCGCGCCGGCGGATACTTCGCCGGCGAAGAGGACGCGCGCGCCTTCAACCACGAGCTGACGCACATCCTGCTGCACCAGCTGGCGGCCTTCAACTCGCCCGTGTGGTTCAACGTCGGCTTCGAGGAGAGCCCGCAGTGCAGCGCCTGTTTCATCCTCAGCGTCGAGGACACGATGGAGTCGATCCTCGACTGGAATACCAAGGAGGGCAACATCTTCCGTGGTGGCTCCGGCTCGGGCATCAACCTCTCGAACATCCGCGGCTCGATGGAGCCGCTCGCGAAGGGCGGCACGGCCTCCGGTCCCGTGTCGTTCATGCGCGGCGCCGACTCCTGGGCCGGGACGATCAAGTCCGGCGGCAAGACCCGCCGCGCGGCGAAGATGGTCGTGCTCGACGTCGACCACCCCGACATCCTGCAGTTCATCCAGTGCAAGGCCAAGGAGGAGGACAAGGCGGCCGCGCTCCGCGACGCCGGCTTCGACATGTCGATCGACGGCGACGGCTTCAAGTCGATCCAGTACCAGAACGCGAACAACTCGGTGCGCGTCACAGATGCCTTCATGGAGGCCGCCGAGCAGGACGGCGATTGGAGCCTGATCGCCCGCGCGACGCGCGCGCCGATCGGCGAGCCGGTCAGCGCGCGCGGCCTGATGCGCGAGATCGCCGAGGCGGCATGGCGCTGCGCCGACCCGGGCGTGCAGTACGACACCACCATCAACCGCTGGCACACCTCGCCCAACAGCGGCCGCATCAACGCGTCGAACCCGTGCAGCGAGTACATGCACGTCGACAACTCGGCCTGCAATCTCGCCTCGCTGAACCTGATGAAGTTCCGCCGCGGCGACGGGACGCTCGACGTGAGCTCCTTCGAGCACACCGTCGACATCATGCTGCTCGCCCAGGAGATCGTCGTCGGCCCATCCAGCTACCCGACCGAGGAGATCGGCGTCAACGCGCGCGCCTTCCGGCAGCTCGGCCTCGGCTACGCGAACCTCGGCGCCTACCTGATGAGCAACGGCATGCCCTACGACTCCGACCGCGGCCGTGAAGCAGCCGCCGCGATCACCGCGCTGATGACCGGCCGTGCCTACCGCCGCTCGGCCGAGGTCGCCGCCGTGCTCGGGCCGTATCAGCACTACCCGGAGAATCGCGACGCGCACAACGACGTGATGCGCATGCACCGCGACGCCTCCTATGTGATCCCGGACGCGAGCGACGGCGACAGCGAGCTGCTCGCCGCCGCGCGGCGCTCGTGGGATGAGGCCGTCGCGCTCGGCGAGCTGTATGGCTATCGCAACGCACAGGCGACCGTGCTCGCCCCGACCGGCACGATCTCGTTCCTGATGGACTGCGACACGACCGGCGTCGAGCCCGACTTCTCGCTCGTCAAGTTCAAGGAGCTCGTCGGCGGCGGGCAGATGACGATCGTCAACCGCACCGTGCCGCTGGCCCTGCAGACGCTCGGCTACGCGGAGGCGCAGATCGAGCAGATCGAGGCCCACCTCGCCGAGCACGGCACGATCATCGGCGCGCCCGGACTGCGCGAGGAGCACCTCGCGGTGTTCGATGTCGCCGTCGGCGAGCGCGCGATCTCGCACATGGGCCACCTGAGGATGATGGGCGCCGTGCAGCCGTTCATCTCGGGAGCGATCTCAAAGACCGTCAACATGCCGCAGGAGGCCACCGTCGAGGACATCGCCGACGCCTACACCCAGGCCTGGCACCTCGGGATCAAGGCGCTCGCGATCTACCGTGACGGCTCGAAGACCGCCCAGGCACTGCGCACCGACGCCCAGCAGGGGGCGACCGCGCCCGCCGACGTCGACGCGCTGATCGAGCACGCCGAAGAGCGCGCCCGCGCCGAGGTCGGCCCGCGTCGCAAGCGCATGCCGCGCGAGCGCCAGTCGCTCACGCACAAGTTCTCGATCGGCGGTCACGAGGGCTACATCACCGCCGGCATGTACGAGGACGGCTCGGTCGGCGAGATCTTCCTGACCGACATCGGCAAGGAGGGCTCGACGCTGCGAGGGATGATGAACTCGTTCGCGACCGCGATCTCGATCTCGCTGCAGTACGGCGTGCCGCTCGAGACGCTCGTGCGCAAGTTCAGCCACATGCGCTTCGAGCCCGAGGGGATCACCGGCAACCCCGAGATCCCGTTTGCCAAATCGATGCCCGACTACATCATGCGCTGGCTCGCCTCCCGCTTCCTCGACGCCGAAACCCAGGAGGACCTAGGCATCCTCACCCCCGAGGTGCGCGCGCGCACGGCCGCGCAGGACGCCGTCCAATCGGTCAGCTCCTCGGACACCGCCGGCCCCGCCAACGGCGGCGCACAGCTCGCCGATACGCCGCACGCCGGCAACGGTGGCGAGGGCAGCCCCGCGGCGGCCGCGTTCACGGACTCCCCACCGGTCATCCCGGCGCGACTGCAGGGACTCGACCTCGGGCCCGCCTGCAACCAGTGCGGAGGGATGATGCAGCGCACCGGGTCCTGCTACACGTGCGGCAGCTGCGGCAACAACACCGGCTGCGGCTGACGCACGATAGCCGGCGCGAGGCTGTGTCCTCGGTCGCTCGCGTGCGTAGCACGCCACGCTCCCTGCGTCCGTGCCTCGCTTGGCTCTCGTGCGTCAGGGGCGCTGTGCACAGCCCGATGCGCCGCGCGGTGATTCGCGCCTCGTCATGACCGTGCCTCCGCAGGCCGTCGTGTTCGACAACGACGGCCTGCTGCTCGACACCGAGGAGGCCTGGACGCGCGCCGAGCGCACGCTGTTCGCGGGCCTCGGGCGGGAGTTCACGCTCGAGCACAAGCGGATCCTGATCGGCTCCTCGCGCATCGACGCTGCGCGCAAGCTCGAAGCGATCCTCGAGCGCCCCGGCACGGGTGAGCAGCTGATCGACGAGCTGATCGAGCTGGTGATGGTCGAGGCGCTTGCCGGTGTCGAGCCGCGGCCCGGCGCGATCGAGCTGCTGACGACGTCTGGGCGATGCCGGCATCCCGCTCGCGGTCGCCTCGAACTCCGAGCGCGCATTTCTCGAGCGCACGCTCGCGAGCGCCGGGCTGCTGCACGACGGCCCGTTTCGCGCGATCGTCTCCGCGCAGGACACCGCCAGGCCGAAGCCTGCGCCGGACATCTACCTCGAGGCCTGCCGTCGCCTCGGCGCCGAGGCGGCCGCGTCGGCGGCGCTCGAGGACTCGCCGACCGGCGCGCGCGCGGCGGCCGCCGCGGGCATGTTCGTGATCGGCGTCCCCTACTTCCCCGGCAGCGAGATCCCCGGCGCGGACGTGCTCGCGCGGACGCTCGCCGAGCCGCACGTCGCAGCAGCGCTCGGCCTGGCGCCCGTTGCGTAGGATCACGCGATGGGCGAGCCGCTCATCCCGCCGTCGCCGGACTCGCCACTCGAGGGCGGCTGCCTGTGCGGCGCGGTGCGCTTTGAGATCACAGCGCCGCTGTCGAGCGCGGGCTACTGCCACTGCACCCACTGCCAGCGGCGCACCGGAACCGGCTCCTCGGCCAACGGGCGCGTCGCGCAGAGCGGCTTTCGCATGCTCCAGGGCAGCGAGCAGCTGCGCTCGTTCAGCCCGCCGGGAGGCGTGCCGAAGCTGTTCTGCTCGATCTGCGGCTCGGCGCTGTTCAGCCGCGACCCGTTCAGCGACGCCGAGGTCGCTGTGCGCCTCGGGGCGCTCGATCGCGATCCGGGCATCCGCCCCGACTATCGCCAGTTCGTCGACTCCGCGAGCAGCTGGGAGCCGCTGCCGGACGACGGCCTCACGCGCTATCCGCGCATGCGCCCGCTCTGAGCGGCGCGCGAGCGCACGGGTTCAGGCGGCGGTGTTCAGAGGACGGCGGTCGACCGGCGCCCGCAGCCCCGCGCCGCGGCGTCGCAGCGGCGCTGCGCCGGGGTTTGAGAAGCGCCCGAGCGTGCGCACGCGGGTGCGCAGCCACGTCAGCGAGCCGGGCGCGCCGCAGCGGTCGCGCCAGCCGAGCAGCATCCGCTCGAGCCGCTCGCGCTCGGCGACCGTCGCGAGCACCTCGACAGCGCCGCCGCCCTGTGCCTCCGGGCCGAGATGGGCGAGGTACAGCTCGCCCGTGTCATCGACCCACGCCGCGCGATGCAGCGGGCCGTCGGCGGCCTCGCGCCACCACAGCCCGATGTCGAGCTCGCGCGAGCTCAGCCGCCGGGCGTCGGCGTTGTAGAAGTCCGCCAGCGAGCGATAGCGCCGCGCGGTGTCGGTCTGTGCTGTTGCGTCGTCGTGTCTCATACGGCATCGGCCTTTCGCTGGGGAGTTCGCGAACAAGCCTTCTGCATCCTCCTAAACGACTCGTTACCGAGTCGTAAGGATTGCCGTATCAACCCCTCGCCGCCCGCGATCGCGGGCGGCGGCGCCGGACGTCACCGGCCACGTGGGCCGGTGACACCGCGCTCGCGTCTGCGTCGCTCAGCCGTTGAGGCGCTTCTTCAGCGCGCTCGCTGCCGAGAACTTCGCGGCCTTGGAGGCCTTGATGCTGATCGTCTCGCCCGTTGAAGGGTTGCGCCCCTGGCGTGCCGCGCGGTGGCTGACGCTGAACTTGCCGAAGCCTGCAAGCGCGACCTCACCCCCGCCCGCCAGCTCGTCGCTGATCACCTCAAGCGACGCCTCAACCACCTGGCGTGCCTGGCTGGCGGACAGCCCAGTGCGCTCTGCGACCTGCTCGCCCAGCTCGTTCTTGGTCATGCCACTCCCTTCTCGTGTGCCGTTGCTGCGAGCAGGCTAACCGCTCGTGAGGACGTCGACGCGGGTAAATGGCCCCGAACGGTCGCGAAGAAGCCCTAATTTCCGGGGAACTTCACGGCGCAATCGCTCTCAGCGGCGCTTCCGCGCCCCGCTCGGGCTCCTTCTCGGCGCGCTGCGGGGCGAGCGAGCCGGCCGCGCAGGCCGCCCACAGGACGGTCAGCCAGGTGCCGCAGGCGAGGCCGACGTGCACCCACACGAGCTCTGTCGGCAGGTGCGTCTCATACTGATCGAGCCCGACGACCCCCTGCAGCGCGAGCAGCACGCACAGCGCGCTCAGCGGCCGCTGCACGACCGGCCCGAGCGCGCGCCGGCGCCCCATCCACCACACCGCGACCGCGGCGAGGCTGAAGATGAACGCGATCTCCGCGTGGCGGTGGATCACGAAGTCCATCGTGCCGCGCCCGTCGAAGTCCAGCCGGTTGATCTTCTGTCCGGGCGAGCCGCCGGCGTGCGGACCGGCGGCGGTCGCTGCGGTGCCCGCGAAGATCGTCAGCGCGGCGAGCCCGACGAGCGCTGCGACGGCGCGTACGAACATGCGGTCGATCGCGCCCTCGGGCTGCTGTCCGGGCTCGTGCGAGGCGCGCCACAGCAGGATCACGGCGGCGAGCAGGATCAGCATCGACAGCGCGAAATGTCCCATCACCCAGCCGTAGTCGAGCGCGCCTTTGACGGTGAAGCCGCCGAGCACCGCCTGCCCGACGACGCCGAGCGGCAGCAGCGCGCCGATCCAGACGAGATCGCGGCGGTAGGGACGCCGGCGCAGCGCGCACAGCCACGCCGCGCCCGCGGCGAGCGACACCGGGAACGTGATCACGCGGTTTGAGAACTCGATCACCGCGTGCGTGTCCAAGGGCGGGTAGACGTTGCCGTAGCACTTCGGCCAGGTCGGGCAGCCGAGGCCCGAGCCGGTCAGGCGCACGGCGGCGCCGGTGAGGACGATCAGCGTCAGCGCGCCGAGCGCGACGAACGCGACGCCCACGTACTGCCGCGGCGTGACCGTGTAGCCGTTGGTGCGCTCGCGCAGCTGCTCGAGTCGGGCATGCATCGAGCTAAGGATGCCACCGGAACGGCAGCGTGTCGGCGATCTCGCACAGGCGCGGCGCGGCGCCGTCGCGCGCGGAGACGGTCAGCTGCGCGCGCGGCAGGCGCCAGTCGACCCCGATCTCGGGGTCATCCCAGGCGATCCCCGCGTCGAGATCGGCGTCGTAGTAGGCGGTCTGCTTGTAGGTCACGTCGGCGAGCTCGCTGAGCGCGCAGAAGCCGTGCGCGAAGCCGACCGGCAGATACAGCGCGTGCAGGTTCTCGTCGTTCAGCTCGACGCCCGCCCAGCGCCCGTACGTCGGCGAGCCGCGGCGCAGGTCGACGCCGACGTCGAGGATCGACCCGCGCACGCAGCGCACGAGCTTGGCGACGCCCGCGCCGAGCTGGAAGTGCAGGCCGCGCACGACGCCGCGCGCGGAGCGCGAATGGTTGTCCTGCACGAACTGCTGCCCGGCCGGGATGCCGAGCTCGGCGTGCCACTGCTGCCGGTAGGACTCGATGAAGAAGCCGCGCTCATCGCCGTGGCGCATCGGCTCGATGACCTTCAGGCCGTCGATGGGGAGCTCAGAGACGCGCACGCCGGCGCAGGTTACCGACGCTGCGCGTGCAGACAGCTAGTGATGCCTGCGGTGCTTGCCGCGGCCGCGCGCGTGCCTGGAGGCGTGCTTGCCCTTGACGCGCTTGCTCGTCGGCGCTCCCGGCGGCGCGTGGTAGATCATCACGCTCGTCTGGGAGACGTTGCGCTCCTTGTCGTAGGCGAGGAACGTGAGCGTGTGCCAGCCGTAGGAGATGTGCTTGGCGCCCTGCCAGTCGATCGCGCCGGACAGGCTCGAGGGGAAGTTCGCGCCGTCGTAGTTGCGGATCAGCTTGCCGTCGATCTCGAGGCGGATCCTGAACACGCCGACCGAGCTGCGCGCGCTGACGTCGATCGGCAACGGCCCGCTGTAGCTGACGTGGTTCGCGGGCGAGGCGACGCTGATCGAGGGGCCGGTGAACACGCCGCACGGTTCGCTCAGCCTGTCGCCGTTCTTCGCGTAGGAGTGCATCGCCGCGAACGACGGCTTGTGCACGCCGTCGGATTTCACGAGCCCGGAGACGACGCCGCCTTCGTCCTGCAGCGGGAACCACAGCGCGACCTGCACATACGGGTCCTGTTCCATGCAGTGATAGGCCTGGCTGAGGAACGTCGCCTGCTGTTCTTCGCTGACGCCTTCGGCCTTCTGCCCCGCCCACGCGCCTTCCGAGCAGGTCGCTTCGGTCGTGCGCCAGCTCAGCTCGGTCATCCAGATCGGCTTGTCATCGCCGTTGGCTAGCTCCGTCGCGTGGACTTCGCGGTAGGCGAGGAACGAGTCGGGGGTGATGCGGTTGTCGCCTTCGCGCAGGAAGTCGTAGGGCGAGAGGATGTCGCAGGCGGTGTCGGTGTGCACGCCGACCGCGTCGAAGTAGCCCTTGCCGCCGGCCGCGTAGACGCCTTCCAGGAACGAGTAGTCGTTGCCGGTCAGCCCGCCGAGCACGACCGTCGCCTTCGGGTCTGCGGCCTTGACGGCCGGGTAGGTCGCCTTCAGCAGCTGCGTGTACGCAGCCGGGTTCGGCCCGCCGCTCCAGAAGCCCGCGGAGTCCTCCTCGTTCCAGATCTCATACGCGCTGACCTGTGAGCCCCAGCGCTGCGCAAGCGCACCGACGAACGCGGCGTAGTCGTTCGGGTTCGCCGGCGGCATGTGTTCATCGGCCGAGCCGGTCTCCCACTCAGGCGTGTTGAGCACGTCGACGAGCACTTTCGTGCCCGCGGGCAGCGATTTGAACAGCGTTTCAAACGAGGCGAGCGCGCTCGGCGCGATCGCGCCCGGCGCCGGCTGCAGCGTCCGCCAGCTGATGAACAGGCGCACCCAGTGCGTCCCGAGCGCCTTCAGATCGGGGACCGAGCTGCTCGGGCTGATGTTGACGCCCGGTTCAGCCGCCTGCGCGCCGGAGACGCCGGCGACGCCGACCGCCGCGCACGCGAGCACGCTCAGCAGCAGCGCCACCCCGCGGCGGGACGCGCGGGCGCGAGGGCGAGGCGTGCCGTTGCTCTTGTTCCTGGCCATCGCTCTCTGCATCGAGCCGACGTCGCGACAGCTTGAGTGCTCTCCTTGCATCTCCACTGATTGCCCGACCGCCGAGCGCGTCAAGCGGGGCGGGCGAACGCCGGGCGCGACGGAGCACCGGTGCGCCCTACGCTCGTCGCCTTGCTGGCCGGATGGGCGATCTGCGCTACCGCTAGAGCGTTCGGTCGCGCGCCGCACGCTTCATCGAAACGCTCGCACATAGGCACGGTAGGGCGCAGACCCTTTCAGCGCCGCAGCCGTGCGACGTTGCCAGAGTGGAGGTGCACGCACCATTTCGGCGCGAGCGAATCCTGCCGAACGACAAAGTGAGAGCAGCGCAGCTTGATTGAACGTCCACCAATTGCTCGGGTCTGCATTGAACTCGTCACCCTGTATGAATCGACAGATGGGCAGTCGCTCCAATCCGCGGAAGTGGGTGGCGTGCGTCTCGATGATCGCTACCTGACGCGTCAGCTTGACGAGGCGTTCGAGCACGAGCAGCGGGTGTCTCATGTGGTAGAGCCCGCCGAGATACAGAACAACGTCGAAGGCTCCGAGTGCATCGAGGTCGCAATCGGCAAGGTCCGCGAGGACCACCTCGACAGTGCTGTCGAGTACCTCGTGAGCCAGATCGAAGCCGCGTTTACCGGGTAGCTCGGACGGGTGCCACAGATGAGGCAGCGTCTCAGCCGCCTCGACGGGCACGCCCCGTTCGACGCAGCTGTCTCTGTAGCTGATGAACTCGCCGAGCTCGGTCGCCCAGACATAGTGGTCCATCGCGACGACGCGCTCAGCTCCCAGCCTCTCGGCGGCGAAGGCAAAATAGCCGTCCCAGGAGCCGATATCGAGCACACTCTTGCCGCGCAGGTCCTCAAAGCCAACCCATGCAAGCTCCCTCTCGAGCTCCTCCGGCGTCTTAGATCCCGGCGTGACGACTCCGCCGCCCAGGTCGATCGAGTGCCACCAAAATGGTACGTCCGCGACGCGGGACTGTAGGGACTGCATGTCGCTACCGACAGCGCCGGGCACCGGCCGATCATAGCGCCGGGTATTTCGGCGAGCTGCGGCTGCTCGCGTGGCGGTGATGCCGAGACGACGGGTTCGGCTGGTGCGCGATCACGCATTCGGTCAACTCAGGGGCTTCTGACCTATATTCGCCCCGCGATGGCCGATCTGAGCAATCCCGGGGTGCAGGCCGGCGCTGCGCACCCGCTCTGGCGCCCGGCGCCGGATCGCGCGCAGCTCGCAGACGGCGCGCTGCACGTCTGGCGGGCCGATCTCGACGCGCCCGCGGAGCGCCTCCTCGAGCTGCTCAGCGCACAGGAGCGCGCCCGCGCGGCGCGCTTCCAAGACCCGGCCACGGGCGCGCGCTGGGCGCGCGCGCACGGGATCCTGCGCGCGCTGCTCGGGCGCTATCTCGAGCGCGACCCGCGCGAGCTGCGCTTCAGCGCCGGCGAGCACGGCAAGCCCGCGCTCGCCGGCGATCGCAGCTGCGCGTTCAACCTGTCGCACTCCGGCGAGCTCGCGCTGTTCGCGTTCAGCGCGAGCGCCGCCGTCGGGATCGACGTCGAGCTCGCCCGGCACGGGCGCGATGAGCCGGCACTGGCCGCACGCGTGTTCGGCGCCGAGCAGGCGCGGCTGCTGCAGGCGCTGGGAGACGCACAGCGCGAGCAGGAGTTCCTGCGCCTGTGGGCCCGACACGAGGCGCTCGCGAAGTGCCTCGGCAGCGGCCTCGGCGGCGGCGCGGCGCCGGACGCGGGCGATCACTGGCTGTGCGACCTCGACGCCGGCCCGCGGGCGGGCGCCGCCGTCGCCGCCGAGCGCGCGCCGTCGCTGCTCTGCTGCTGGAGCGTCGGGGAGCCCGCAGATACCCTTCTTGTGAGCAAATGACGCAGAACTCGCCCCCACCGGTCGTCGTCGATCGCGTCCAGAAGCGCTTTGAGATCCCGCGCGAGCAGGTCAACACGCTCAAGGAGCGCGCGCTGCACCCGTTCCGGCGCAGCATCACCGACACGCTGCACGCCCTGCGCGGCGTCTCCTTCGCGGTCGAGCCCGGTGAGTTCTTCGGCATCGTCGGGCGCAACGGCTCGGGCAAGTCGACGCTGCTGAAGTGCCTCGCGGGGATCTACGGCGTCGACAGCGGCGGCATCTACATCAACGGGCGCATGTCGACGTTCATCGAGCTCGGCGTCGGCTTCAACCCCGACCTGCCCGCGCGCGACAACGCGCTGCTCAACGCGACGATGCTCGGGCTCAGCCCGAAGGAGGCGCGCAAGCGCTTCGACAGCGTGATCGACTTCGCCGAGCTAGGCGACTTCGTCGAAATGAAGATCAAGAACTACTCCTCGGGGATGCTCGTGCGCCTCGCGTTCGCCGTGATGATCCACGTCGACGCCGAGATCCTGCTGATCGACGAGGTCCTCGCCGTCGGCGATGCGTCCTTCCAGCAGAAGTGCTACGACGAGTTCGAGCGCATCCGCGACAGCGGCGCGACCGTCCTGTTCGTGACGCACGACATGGGCGCGGTGCAGCGCTTCTGCGACCGCGCGCTGCTGCTCGAGCACGGCCGCCCGGTGATGCTCGGCGACCCCGAGCACGTCGGCAACCGCTACCTCGAGCTGAACTTCTCAGAGCAGGCGCGCCAGGTCGAGGAAGCGGCCGCCGAGGCCGAGGACGGGGCTGGCGGCGCGATCTCCGGCGGCGCGGGCGCCGTCGCGGCGCAGCCGAGCGCCGCGATGCTCGAGGGCGACGGCCGAGGAGGCGGTCGATGCATCGCTTCGGCGACGGCCGCGCGGAGATCTCGAAGCATGGTTCGAGGACGAGCAGGGCGTGCGCGCCGAAGATGCTGCAGACCGGCAGAGCTGCACATTCGCCGCACGCGTGCTGTTCCGCGAGGATGTCGAGGATCCGCTGTTCGGCGTCAACCTCCAGAACGGCCATCGCGTGAACTGCTCGGCGCGACCAACCTGTGGACCGATGCGCGCACCGGGGCCCACCGCGCCGGCGAGCAGCTCATGTTTCGCATCAGCTTTGAGAACGTGCTCGCGCCCGACCGCTACCACGCGACGCCAGCGGTCGCGCGCAGCGGCGGCGCCTGGATCGATCGGTCCGAGCGATGATCGCGATCGTCGTCACCGGCGCCCCGCACAGCGGCGTGCTCGAGCTGCCGTACGAGATCGTGGTCGAGCGCGGCGCCCGAGCGCGACACGCGCGGAGCTGATCCGATGAGCACCCCGACGATCGTGCCGGCCCAGGCACTCGTCGACTGGAGCCCCGCCGAGATCGCCGGGCTCGGGCGCCCGATCAAGGGCCCGTCGGCGATGGGCTCAGATCGCAGGCGCCTGTGGCACCTGACCTGGGCGCTCGCCAAGACCGAGTTCAAGCTCGCGTTCTTCGGCTCCGCGCTCGGCTACCTGTGGCAGCTGATGCGCCCGCTGCTGCTGTTCGGCGTGATCTACCTCGTGCTCAGCCACTCCGCGCTGAACGCCAACAGCCATCAGCCCTACTTCGCCAGCTCGCTGCTGCTGGGGATCGTGCTGTTCGGCTTCTTCAGCGAATCGACCGGCGGCGGCGTCAGCTGCCTCGTCGACCGCGAGAACCTCGTGCGCAAGATCGAGTTCCCGCGCCTGGCGGTGCCGCTGTCGATCGTCATCACCGCGCTGCTCAACGTCTCGCTCAACCTGATCCCGGTGCTCGTCTTCCTGCTCGCCGCCGGCGCGACGCCGCAGTGGAGTTGGCTCGAGCTGCCGCTGCTCGTCGCCGCGATGGCGCTGTTCTGCGCGGGCCTGGGCATGATCCTGTCGGTCTCCTACGTGCGCTATCGCGACATGCGGCCGATCTGGGAAGTCGTCTCGCAGATGACCTTCTACGCATCCGGCGTGTTCTTCGCGATCCTGACGCTCGGCTCGGTGAGCGTGTTCGGACACACGATCAAGCTCTCCACCGTCCTGCTCGCGAACCCGTTCGCGTCGATCCTCGAGCAGGCACGACATGTGTTCATCAGCCCCAGCTACCCGAGCGCGGTCGACGCGATCGGGGGTTGGGGGCTGCTGATGATCCCGATCGGGATCAGCGTCGCGGCGCTCGTCGGCGGCTTTCTGTTGTTCGACCACCGGGCGCCGCGCGTGGCTGAGCAGTTGTGAGCGGCGCGCCGCTCGGCAGCAACCAGGCGGCGCGCGCGACGAAGGAGCCGCGCGCGAATGGAGAGCGCCCGCTGCGCGTCGCCTTCGTCGGGCAGAGAGTGTACTTCCACCAGTGCGCGCTCGAGCACCCCGCCGGCGGCGTCGAACCGTCGTTCATAGACTTCCGCGCGGCTGTCGCACCCGAGCCGCTGCTCGCCCGGCTGCAGGAGCTCGACCCCGACGTCGTGCTCGTGTTCCGCCCCGAGATCATCCCCGCCGGGCTGTTCGCGTCGCTGCGCGCGCTCACGATCGGCTACCTAACCGAGCCGCTACCCCGCGTCGGCGGCGCCGAGCATCCGGACCTGCGCGCGCGCATGTGGTGGCTCGAACAGGTCGACGCTCACAACTTCGACCGCATCGTCTCCTTCGATCCGCTGATCGCAGAGACAGCCGCGAGTGTGCTTCCGGTCTGGCGCGCGCTACCGATTCCCGTCGCCGACAGCGTGTTCATGGACGTGCACGAGCGCTCGAGCCCGCCACGACTGCTGTTCCTCGGGCGCTCCACCGAGCACCGTGAGGAGCTGCTCGCCGCGGTCAAGCGCGCGCACCCGATCGTGCACATCGGGCACGGCCTCTACGGCAAGCAGCTGCTGCGCTTCCTGCGCGACGCCGACGTACAGCTCAACCTCCACAACAACCCCTACCCCTCCTTCGAGAACCGCGTCTGCATCGCGCTTGCCGCCGGGAACCTCGTGATCTCAGAGCCGCTCAGCCCGCGCCACGGGCTCGAGCCCGGCGTCGACTACCTCGAGGCCGACGATCCCGCCGCGATCCTCGCGCTCGTCGATCAACTCGTGCACGACCCCGACGCGTTCGCGGGCGTGCAGCGTGCCGGGCGCGCGCAGGCCGAGCGCTTTCGCGCCTCTGACGTCTACCCTGAGCTCGTGCGCGACGCGATTGCCGATGTCGCCGCGCACGGCGCGCGCGCCCGCGACTAGCCCGAGCGCCGCCGGCCGCGACGCTCGGGGATCGTCCCGAGGGCTAGGCTTCCGGGAGATATTGGTACAGGGCCGTGGTTTCCAGTTCGTGGCTACCAAAGATCGACGAGCGCTGGCCGAGCGCCGTGTTTTTGTAGCCGCCGCTCACTGAGGATTGGGGGCCGCTGGCGGTGTTCTTTTCCCCGCCGCTCACGGAGGCTGCGTTTTCGCTTGCTGTGTTCGTGAGCCCTCCGCTCACCGAGGCCTGGAACCCGCTGGCGGTGTTCGCCCCGCCGCCGGTGACCGATGAAGCATCGCCGCTGGCGGTGTTCTCGACGCCGAACACGACGCTGTATTCGCCCGAGGCGGTGTTGCCCGCTCCGCCGAGGATCGACCCGAAACTGGTGTAGTTCTGGGGGTTGTAGCTGCCGCCGATCGCCAGGTTGTTCGAGCCGGCCTGTGTCTGCGCGCCAGGGAAATTGTCATAGCCAACGATCAGATTGCCCTCTCCGTTGAGGGCGTTCTCTTCGCCGGCGCCGCTCAGGATCTGCACGTTCGCGCCGGAGAACTGGATCGTCGGCTTGCCGCCGACGCCCGAGGCAACGTATTTCTCGTACGGCAGGATCGCGGCCAGCTTCTGCTCTTCGGCTTCCGCTAGCACCACCGTCGCGGTCGTTTTCGCCGCACAAACGCCCCCCTTCGGGGTCTTTATCGGCTTGCCTTCAGTTTCCGGTACGCAGATCCGCAGCGGCGCGGCGATAGCGCCGCTCGCAACCACCACGATCAGACCGATAGCCACACATGCTGCTGCCGCAACACCTCGCAGAGCCTCGAAGACCTTCATCACCAATCCCCCGATCCGTTGATGTATCGGCGCCCCGTCGCGCCGCCCGCGATATCGCAGACATCGTCCCACGAAGGCTCGCGAGTGGTCGTCCGACGCCCGGCAAAGGAGCGTGTCGTCTGCTCAGCGTTCGCCAGTGGGCGGCCCGGGCCCGCGCGCGGCAGCGGTGATCAGCGCGATGCCCGCCAGCGGAACGCCGATCGCGAACAGGACGGCGAGCAGCCACAGCAGGCCGAGGCCGAGGTGCGCGTGAAACACGCGCAGGCGGCGGATGATCGAGCCAGCCTGCGCGGCCAGGCTCTGCGGCTGTGCCTTGTAGAACGCTAGGTCGAAGTTCGCCGCCACATCGTGACCCGCATCGGTCGTCAGTGAGCGGCTTTTCGTGCGATCCGCGGAGGCATACAACGCGACCGGACCGTGGCCGCGGTTCGTCACGCAGACCTCGCCCTCGAGCGGCCTCCCAGGACCGGTGAAAGGCACCGACAGCGTGCTGTCGTCGCCGTAGCCGCCGGGCACCGGGACGGTTTGGCTGTATCCCGGGGCGATCAGGCTGAACTGTAGCGGCGCGCCCGGCTTGCCGAAGGTGCCGATCCGCAGCCGCGCGAGCTGCTGGCCGGGAAGCAGGCCGATCTCGTTCTCGCACACCTGCTGGTTGGGCAGGAACTCGGTGAGCGCGAGCGCGAACAGTGGTTCCGGCTGTGGAATCTCGGTCGCGATTTCACGGCGCTGGTCGAGATAGGGGATCACGAGCGCGAGCAGCAGCACGATCAACGCGATCAGCGCGCCGATCAGCGTCAGCGTCCGCTCACGCCCCAGCACGCCACGCCTAGGCATAGAAGCGCTCCAGCACGATCGCGAGCGCGCCGAACTGCAGCAGCGTCAGCCCGACCACGATCGCGCCGCCGAGGAGCGCCGAGACCGGGCGCGGCAGCCACGACACCGCGATGGCGATGCCGACGCCGTAGAGCGACAGCAACGGCAGCAGATAGCGCCCGGTGATGACCGGATCGCCGTTGAGCGTCAGCAGCGAGGAGTACGCGACTGCGTGCAGCATCAGCAGACAGCTGAGCGCCGCAACGGTGAGCACCGCGAGCACCCACGGCGCGCGAGCAAGCCGGCGGCGGTGGACGATCAGCCCGATCACGGCCGCGATCGCGGTCACCTCGGCCGCGCGCGCGAGGAATTCGAGCGTCGCCGGCGAGAACACGACCTCGAGCTGCGCGAACGTGCCGAGGAAGCGGTCGATGAACACCTGACGGACCGCATATCCCGGGCGGATCGTCTGCTGCATAAAGCCCAGCTTCGGCAGGTAGAACTGCCACAGATAGGAGAGGAAGCCGCGTGTGCGGCTGATCGTCACGTCGTCCCTGACCGCGTAGCGCAGGAGCGCGTACGCACCGGCGAGCACGAGCAGCGCGGCCGCCGTCAGGCTCGCCACCGCGGCTGCGCCCGTCGGGCGTCGTCGGCGCCAGAACGCGACCGCTAGCGCGAACGCCGCGACCGGGATCAGCGGCAGCCCGCGACCCTGCGTGAACGCCGCGAGCACGCACACGGCCACCAGCCACGACGCACGCGTGCGCGTCGCCCCGTGCCGGACGACGATCACCGACAGCCACAGCCCGGCGCTCCACAGCGCCGCGAGCAGTATGTCCGGGTTGATGGTCGCGGTCATCATCGTCAGCTGCGGGTTCAACGCGACCGCGAGCGTCGCGAGCACGCGCAGCGCCGGGCCGCGCGGCAGCCCGAGCAGCAGCTCGCCGGCGAGCAGCCAGGCGAACAGCACGATCGCGAGCATCGCGGGCAGGTTCGCGAGGCGCAGGACGAACGAGCGCGTGAAGAACGTCGCGTTGTGGACCGCGAGGTACGGCAGCGTCTCATAGAGGTAGTAGAGCGGCGGGTTCTTCTCCGCGGAGGTGAAGCCGCCGTTGCTGCGCGAGCCAGGTGGGAGATGGTTCAGAGCGGCGAAGCAGATGTGTTCGTCGACGACCGACGCCGGCGCGCGCGCCGACAGATTCTGCGCGAGGCCGCTCATGCCGCTGCACAGCTCGGCGGTTTCGACCTCCGTCGAATAGGCCTTTCCGGGGTTGGCCGGCTCGCTCGTGTGCCACGGGATCGAGCCCGTCTCGGCGATCTTCTGCACGTAGGAGAAATGGCTGATCTCATCCGGGCCCTGCAGCGGCGGCAGCACGATGCACCAGACGAGGCCCTCGATCAGCGCGATCGCGAACAGCACCGCGAGCGGCCGCGGCACCCGCCGCCAACTCGATGCCGCGCGGCTCAGGACACCCTGATCGGTCTTCCCTCCAGAACCGACGTGTGGCCCTTCGATCGTCCCGCCCCTCGTCGCCATCGCGGCGTAACCCTAGCTGCGAGGGACGTCAACGAGCCGGCGAGCAGTACACCCTTTGACGCACGGCGCTCAGCGCACATGCGCGCCGAGCACGCGCAGCAGCCCACGCCGGTAGCGCTCGAGCGCCGCGTTCGCCCAGTTCGGGACGCCCGCCCCGAGCAGATCGGTCTCGAGCCCACCCGTGAACAGGCTCAGCACGCGCGCGTCGTCGACCGTACGCGAGGCTTGCACAGCGGCCCGCCAGCGCAGCAGCGCGCGCGAGCGCCTCAGCAGCGACGCCCATGCGCGCAGCTTCTCGAGCAGCCATCGCTCGCGCGCGGCGCGCACGATCACGGCTGCCTCGGTCGCGAGCAGCAGCGGCGCAAGCAGCACAAGCGTGCGCCGTTCGAGGTTGCTGAGCAGCGCCCACGCGCGATTGCGCTCCAGGTAGCGCCACTTCGCGGCGCCCTTGTGAAACTCGTAGTCGTGCACGACCACCGCCTCCGGGCAGTAGCGCACACGCCGCCCGGCGAGCCGCATGCGCCATGCCAAGTCGGTGTCGTCGACGTACAGGAAGAAGTACGGGCACAGCCCTCCCGCGGCGAGGAACGGCTCGCGTCGCGCGAGCAGCGCGGCGCCCGACACCGCCGCCGTGTCGCGGTCCGGGCCATGCTCGCGCGCCGAGCCGTAGCCGCCCGACCAGGAGATACCGGCGATGTTCACCGGGTTCGCGCCCGCGTTGACGCGTCCGTCGGGGAGCAGCACCTGTGCGCCGACGATCGCGACGTCGGGGCCGTCGACGGCGGCGAGCAGCCGCTCCAGGCAGTCGCCGGCCGCCGTCGCGTCCGGGTTCAGGAAGAACAGCCACTCCCCGGCGGCGGCCGCCGCCGCGAGATTTGCCGCGCCGGTGTAGCCGAGGTTGGCGTGCGGAGTCAGGACACGAACGCCCGCCCGCCTGCCCACGTCGCGCGCACCCGCCGGCCCGGCGGCATCGGAGAGCATCCGCGCCGTGGCGCCCGCCGGATCGTTGTCGACGACGAGCACCTCGATCGGGGAGTGCGTCTGCGCGAGCAGGCTGTCGAGCGCGCGGACTGTCGCGGCCGGGTCGGCATAGGAGACGACGACGGCTGTTATCGGTACGGTCATGGCGGTCACGAAGTATGCTCGCAGCCTGTTTCTGCGCGTACCGTCGGCGACCGGCAACCCCTCACCCGACCACGCAGGAGCATGGCGCATGAGCAACCGATCCGGATATTTGGCTGTCGTGCCCGCGTACAACGAGTCGGCCACGATCGTCGCGGTGATCGAGTCGTTGCGCGCGCACGCGCCACGCTTCGACACGCTCGTCGTCGACGACGGCTCGACCGACGACACCAGCGCGCTCGCCGCGGCCGCCGGCGCGACCGTCGTCAAACTGCCGTTCAACCTCGGCATCGGCGGCGCGGTCCAGACCGGGTTCCTGTATGCGCGCGAGCACGGATATGACTTCCTCGCCCAGGTCGACGGCGACGGCCAGCACGACTCGCTCGAACTCGGCCAGCTGATCAAGGGCATGCAGGCGGAGTCGGTTGACATGGTCTGCGGCTCGCGCTTCCTGACCGACGATCACGAGTACCCCGCGCCGATCAGCCGCCGGACGGGCATTCATGTGTTCGCGTTCGTGCTGTCGCGACTCGTCGGCATGCGCATCAGCGACCCGACGTCCGGGTTTCGGCTCTACAACCGCCGCGCGATCGAGCTGTTCGCGCGCGACTACCCGCACGACTACCCCGAGGTCGAGGCCGTTCTGATGCTCCACCATCACAGTCTCAGCATGTGCGAGGTGCCGGTGCGGATGTATGTCCGCGGCGGTGGCACGTCCTCGATCGGCACCGGCAAGTCGGCCTACTACATGGTCAAGGTCCTGCTCGCGCTGTTCGTCGGGCTCGCCCGCCGCCGTCCCGTCGCAGAACCCGGCGATCGCGCCGCAATCAGCGCCGAACACGGGGTCTAGGAATGCCGGCTCGGATCCAGCTCGTCGCGATCATCGGCGCCGCAGCGCTGCTGCTGACCGTGCTCGAGATGGTCCGTCGGCGCCGCCTGATGGAGCGCTATGCGCTGCTGTGGCTGCTGTCGGCGCTGGTCCTGCTCGCGCTCGGCGTCTGGAGCAACGCGCTCGAGACGATCAGCCGCGCGATCGGCGTGATCTACCCCCCGAACGCCCTGTTCTTCGTCGCGATCGGCTTCATCCTGCTGCTGCTGCTGCACTTCTCCTCGGCCGTCTCGCGCCTCAGCGATCAGAGCAAGGTGCTCGCGCAACGCCAGGCGCTGCTCGAAGAGCGCCTCGCCTGCCAGGAAGCCTCCAGCCGAGCTCCAGCCCGGAGCTGCTCGCCAAGCAACCAGATCTGGACATCGAGATTGCCCGGTCCAGACAGCGCTAACCCCGTCGCCGAGATCCACGACGCGCTCGCCGCGAGCGCCGACCCGGCCGAGGCGAGCACGCGCCCCGCGGGCACGCTCCCGTTCGAGCTGCGGATCATGACCCGATACGTCATCCAGCGCCTGCGGCTGTCCGCGGCGACGTCGGTGCTCGAGCTCGGCTGTGGGACCGGCATCTTCGCCGAGCCGATTGCGGAGGACGGGCGCGCATTACGTCGGCGTCGACTTCGCCGAGCAACCGGTTGCCGTTCTGCAACGCGCGCGCCGCCGCCGGCACGCTGGGCGACCGGATCACGGCCTACCACCTCGACCCGCTCGCCGAGCCGCTTGAGATCGCCGCGCTTGGCGACTTCGACCGCGTGCTCGATCGTACGCCGCCCTGCACTACGTGCGCAGCGAGGAGGACGGCCGCGAACTGGTTCGACTCATGCTCGCAAGGCTCCGTCCCGGAGGCGCGCGCGCTGATCGGCAGCCTGCCGCTCGCGGAGCTTGGCTGGGAAGTGCGCCCGGGGCGGCGCTCTGCGCGGGCGCGGGCCCGACTGCTCCTGCTTGGCGAACGCGAGCCGACTGCCAACGCCGCCGCTATGGCGTCTGGGCTGCGCGCTCGTCGTACTCGGTAAGCGCGCGCTCGCGGGCTGGATGCGCGGCTCCCCCGCACCACCGTCGGCGCCGGCCGGGTACGCGATCGCGCTCAGCCGCCCGCTGATCGAGAGCTGGCTTCCGGACGGCGTGAGCCACCGCTGGCAGCGAAGCGCGGTCGGCGCGCCCTCGAGCTTCGGCCGCGCCGACCTGCTGCTCACACGCGATGGCTGAGCTGCGCCTCTCAGGCGCGACGCTCACGCTTCCCGAGGGGTTCACCGCGCACGCGCTACAAGCAGGCAACGACGACGACCGCGAGGCCGTCATGCGCTTCGCCAACAAGTCACCGGACCGCACGATCTACCATCGCGCGCCCTACTTCAGGTTCGCCCGCAGTCAGAGCTCCCGCCCAGACATCACGCAGGCCGACCTGGTTCTGTTCTCGGTCGATACCAACCCGCTCTTCGCGCTCCCCGTGCACCCGCGCGGGCGCGCGATTCTCACCCACTACAGCGGCGTCTTGTTCCCGGAAGGGCACCACGAGCCGACCCTGCGCCGCGCCGTCGAAGCGCTCGCGGAGCTGTTCCAAGCGAACCGCCGGCTCCACTTCTCCTGCGTTCAGGCTGCGGTTGCTCCAGCATACGATGACATCGCCCGGCTGACGCTGCTCGAGCGTCTGCTGATCGGCTGCGACCTGCCCGTGGAACCGATCTACTCGCGCATGGTCAGAGTCGGCGAGTGGGCTGACCGCGGCGTCATCCTCGATGCCCATTCGAGCACCGACGTAGCCGGCGCAGTGAGCGTCACTCGCGCTGCCCTGGAGGGCGAGGCGCTCACAACGTATCCTCTCCGCCACGCGCAACAAGATCCGCCAGGCACTGCGCAACGGGGTTCGAGATCTCCTATTACCTCACCGAAACCGACGAGTCGCGCGCGCGCCGCCTACAGGGCATTCACACCGATCCATGAAGCGTCCTGGCGACGGACCGGCATGCGTCCCCACGGCCTCGAGTACTGGACCGCGTTCAGCGCCGCCGTGACCGCCGGTGGCGGCCGGGACCTCGTGGTGCTCGCCGGCACCGCTGACACGGGGCCTGTGGCCGCCGTCAGCTTCCACCTGTATCAGGGCCGCGCGGTCTACTGGGCGGGAGTCAGCCACGAGAGCGGCCAGCGCCTCGCCGCCAACCCCCTGTGCCTACATGCCGCGCTGACGATCAGCGCTGCGATTGGCGCGACGGTAGTCGAGCTCGGGCGTTTCACCCCGCACGAGCCATCCGCGAAGGAGCGCGCGATCACCAACTACAAGGCGCAATTCGGCGGCGAGCTGACGCGTGTGCTCAGCTTCTCGAGCCCACTGCGCCGCCGCGACCGCGCAAGCGCCCCTGCTCGCAGGCTGGCTGCGCGGTCACTGTCGCGGCTGCGCCCGCCCGAGATAGGATGGCTCGATGAGTGACACTGGTGCGGGGTCTGCCCGCCCCCTGTCCGAACGCGAGATCGTCGGACGGCTGAGCGAGCTCGGGCTGCAGCCGGGGGATACCCGCTCTCGTCCACAGTTCCTACAAGAGCCTCGGGCCCGTCGTCGACGGCCCTTCTACGGTGATCGCCGCCCTTGAGCGCACACTCGGCCCCGCCGGCACGCTCGTGATGCCGACCTTCAATTTCGGCTTCTGTCAGGGGGAGCGCTTCGACGTCACGCGCACCCCGTCGCAGATGGGCATCCTCACCGAGCTCGCCCGCACCGATCCGCGGGCCAGGCGCGTCGGACACCCGATCTATTCCTTCAGCGTCATCGGCGCACGCAGTGACGAGGCGGGCGGTATCCACAACATCTCGAGCTATGGCCCGGACTCACTGTTTGCGAAGCTCGTCGAGTGGGACGCGAAGATCATGGTGATCGGCCTGACCTACAACGACAGCATGACATTCTTTCACCATGTCGAGGAGATCGAGGGGTGTGACTACCGATATATGAAGAGCTTCACCGCCCCGTACGTCGACGAACAGGGCCGCGAGGCCCCGAGAACGTACACCATGTTCGTGCGGGATCTCCAGCGAGGCGTCGTCACCGCGGTCGACCCGATGGGCGAGCTACTCGAGCGCGAGGGAGCGATTTCCTCGCTCGCGCTCGGCGAGAGCACGGTGAGGCTGATGCGCGCGCGTGAGGTCTACGAGCGGACGGCAAGCAGGCTCAGCAACCGCCCCGGCCTCCTGTTTCAGCTGGA
This sequence comes from uncultured Solirubrobacteraceae bacterium, assembly GCA_963827105.1. Taxonomy (GTDB): domain Bacteria; phylum Actinomycetota; class Thermoleophilia; order Solirubrobacterales; family Solirubrobacteraceae; genus Palsa-744. The sequence goes on from CAWHAB010000015.1 coordinate 80,410, forward strand.
GGAGCCTGGATCGTGATCCCCCTCAAGCGAATCGTCGAAGAGCTTTTCCCTTTGCACCGCACACTGGTCTCCGACGGAACCGATCGCGCCCTCGAGCTCATCGGCGCACACCTGCCCGACCTTGCGGGGTATGAGATTGAGCGCTTCGCGCCCGGCGCGCCGGCCTGGACGTGGACCGTCCCGCCGCGTTGGACGGTCCACGAGGCCTATCTCGAGCGCGAGGACGGCGAGCGGGTGATCGACTTCGCCGACAGTCCCCTCCACCTCGTCTCCTACTCGGAGCCGATCGACGCGCACATCAGCTGGGCGGAGCTTGCGCCGCACCTCCACTACAACGACAATCGCCCGGACGCGATTCCGTGGGTGTTTGAATACTACGAGCGCAGTTGGGGACTTTGTCTGGCGAAGTCGCAATATGACTCGCTGCCTCGCGACGGGCTCTACCACGTGGTGATTCGCACTGAGTTCGGTGGTCGGGAGTGCGATGGACTGGCCATCGGCTGCGCGACGATCGAGCCGGAGGGCGGCGCGTGTGAGGAGGCTGGCGAGATGATCCTGTGCGCGCACGTCTGTCACCCCGCGCAGGCCAACGACGACGCGAGCGGGGTCGCTTCGTTGATCGGAGTCGCGAGGCGTCTCGTGGAAGACCCGCTGCCTGCCGGGTCTATGTGCGTACGTCTGCTGTTCTGCCCGGAGACGATCGGCTCGATCTGCTACCTGAGCCATCACGAAGATCTGATCGGCCGGCTGCGCGGCGGAATCTTCAGTGAGATGACCGGTAACGACAACTCACTTGTATTGCAGCGCTCGCTGCAGGACAACGATGTCCTCGACAAGATCGCGGCAGACGTGATGGCGCGGCGCTTCGGCCACGAGTTTCGCCAGGGAGCGTTTCGACAGGTGATCAGCAATGACGAGATGGTCATCAATGGCCCAGGCGTAGCTGCGCCGTGCATCTCCCTGAGCCGGTGGCCCTACGCCGAGTACCACACAAGCGACGACAACCCGGGGATCATCGACGAGCAACAGCTCGTGCAGGTCGCCGAGGTGATCGAGGAGATCGTGCGCATATTCGCCACCAACTACGTCCCCGAACGCCGGTTCAGCGGGCCGCCGTTCCTCAGTGGCCTCGGCCTGTGGGTGGACTGGCGCGAGCACCCCGAGCTCAATCGCGCGATCGAGACGATCGTGCTATCGCTCGAGGGTGAGCAGTCGATATTCGAGATTTCCCAGGCGTGCGAACTCGATTACTGGACCACACGTGGATATGTCGAGCGCCTGCGGGCGAGCGGACTCGTGGTTGCGCACGCGACGGACCCGGCGGCGACGGCACTTCCTGGATAATCCTCTAGGTGCTGTTCGCCAGACAACTCAGTGGCCTGGGCGCCAAGGACAATCTTCGACCGGGTGCACTCGATCGCATGCTCGCGCTGATCCGCCGCCCGCTCGATCGGAGCTACGAGCGTCGCGCGCTCGCGCTCGACAGCCTGGCGACCCTGTCGACGGACGTCGGTGCGAATCTCGGCCGAGTCGCCCCGGCTCAGACTCAGCCGCGGGTGCTGGTTGCGTCGTTGCGCGGCTGGTCCTCACACAACGCCTACGAGCTGGCGATCGCACATGCGTTGCGACTGCGCGGCGCGGACGTGGCCCTCCTCACCTGTGGCGGGGGACTGCCAGTGTGCGAGCTCGGATCGGCGCGCCACGCGCACCCGCGTCCGTGCGATCGCTGCGCGTGGCTGACCGGGCGCGCCGCGGCCGCCGCCGGATTGAAGCACTACCGCCTCAGCTCGCACCTGCCGTGGGGAGACGACGCCCGCCGAGCCCCGGCCGATCCTGCGGTGGAGCGCATCGGTACCGGCCGCGACGCCGCGGCCAACGCCTCCTGGCTGTTGAAAGCCAGCGAGTTGGAGCGCATTCCGGGCGCGCGCGAGATAGTGGGCGACTTCGCGGTGACGGCGGACGGCGCAGGTCGCGCAAGCGAGGCGATCCTCGAAGAGTTCCGGCCGGACATCGTGTTCATGCTGAACGGGCTGTTCGGAGCAGAGCGAGGCATTCGTGAGGTCGCGCTCGAGCGTGGCGTCCGCGCGCCGAGCTACGAGGTCGCCCCGCGTGGCGGCGCCCTCGTGTTCTCGCAGGAGGCGCCCGCGCCCGACTACGATGTGGATCAGCTGTGGGGGGACGTCGGCGGGCGGCCGCTGAGCAATCGCCAGCGTGCCGAGGTGATCGAGCTGCTAGCGAATCGCCGGCGAGGAGTCGGCGCGCACGAGTCCTACAACGACAGCAATGCTGGCCACGCCGACGAGGTACTGCGCACGCTCGGCCTGGATGGGAGCGAGCGCGTCGTGTCGCTGTTCACCAACGTGACGTGGGACAGTGCCACCATCGGCCACGACATCGGCTTCTCCTCGATGTTCGACTGGGTCGAGCAGGCTGTTCGGCAATCGAGCGGGCTCGACATCGTGCTGGTCGTCAGGATTCATCCCGCGGAGAGCCGCTGGGGCACGCGTGAGGACGTGCAGGCGGTGGTGAGCTCCAGGATCGGCGAGATCCCGGCAAACGTCCGCTTCGTCCCGGCGGCCGAGACCGTCTCTTCATATGCCCTGCTCGATGTCTCCGATCTGGTGCTCGCCTACACGACCACCGTCGGCCTGGAGGCTGCAGTCCAGGGCAAGCACGTGGCCGTTGCGGGTGAGACGCACTATCGCGGCCGCGGATTCACCACCGACCTCAACGGCCCGGACGATCTCCGCGAACTGCTCACGGGAGAATCCGCGCCCCTCGCACCGGAGACCGTCGAGCTGGCTGTACGGTATGCGCACATGTTCTTCTTCCGGGCGATGATCCCATTTCCGCTGATCGAGGCCAAGGACGGCAAGGTGTTGCGCTTCCCCGAGCGAGCCGCGCAGCTCCTACCGGGCGCGGACCCGTATCTCGACTGGATCTGCGACCGGCTGCTCGACGGTGGCCATTTCGGTCTTCCGGACGAGCTTGCGGGAGCGTCTCTCTCCGGCGTCGCTGCCGCCTGAAGACGTGCGCTTCCTGATCACCGGCGGTGCCGGCTTCGTCGGATCGCATCTCGCCGAGGAGCTGCTCGCACGCGGCCACGGCGTGCATGTGCTCGATGATCTCTCGACCGGCTCGATGTCCAACATCGAGCATCTGCGTGCGACGCCGCAGTTTGAGTACACGATCGACTCGGCCGATGAGCACCGCGTCGTCGCGGAGCTGATCGACTCGGCCGACGCCGTGTACCACCTCGCCGCAGCCGTCGGGGTCGAGCTGATCGTCGACAGCCCCGTCCGTACGATCGAGACCAACGTGCACTGCACCGAGGTGGTCCTGGCTCGCGCCTCCAGGAAGCTCAAGCCCGTGTTCATCGCGTCGACGAGCGAGGTCTACGGCAAGAGCGCCGAGCTGCCGTTTCGCGAGGATGGCGATCTGCTGATCGGCCCGACGACGCTCGGACGCTGGGCGTACTCGTGCTCGAAGGCGATCGACGAGTTCCTCGCGATCGCATACTGGCGCGAGCGACATCTGCCCACGGTGATCGGACGGCTGTTCAACACCGTCGGGCCCCGGCAGACGGGGCGCTATGGGATGGTCATTCCCCGGTTCGTGCGCCAGGCACTCGCCGGCGAGCCGATCACCGTCCACGGCGACGGCACACAGCAGCGCTGCTTTATGCACGTCGCCGACGCGGTCAGGGCCCTCGCCGACCTGATGGCCGGCGAGCAGACGCACTACGGCGAGGTGTTCAACATCGGCTCCACCGAGGAGATCACGATCGCCGAGCTCGCCGCTCGCGTGCGCGACCGCGCGGAATCGTCCTCGCCGATCGAGCTGTTGCCGTACGAGCAAGCCTACGGCGAGGGCTTCGAGGACATGATGCGCCGCGTTCCCGATGTCGAGAAGATCGACCGTGCGCTCGGGTGGCGGGCGGATCTCTCACTCGATCAGATCCTCGACGACGTGATCGAGCATCAACGCCAAACGGGCAACACCTGAGCGCTAACCGCGGCGACCGTGATAGCCCGCCAGCGTAGGCTCGCGGCGGATCGCCGCGAGAATCTCGGCAAGGCCGGCCTGCGCACGCCGGTCCCCGAGACGGCGCACGACCGCACGCACGAACTCCAGGTCCTCGGCCTCATCAACCGTCCAGCGCAGCTCGCCGAGGTTCTCTGCCGATACGAGCGCAGCTTGGCGAAAGCGCCCGGGCTGTTCGCGGATCGCGCTGGTGACGTGCTCGCGCTGGGCGGCGCCCAGCGGCTCATCGCCCAAGACGCGTAGGACGCCCGCGTCAATCACCTCGACGTCCAGTCCGTCCGGGAAGGTGCGCGGCACGATGTTGCTCGCGTACGCACAGTCGAGAACTGCGGCAAAGCGCGCGATCGTCTCGTCGACCAGTTCCGGGTCGATCAGCGGACAGTCACCGGTGATCCGCACGACCGGCCCCACGTGTCCGCCGATCGCGACGAGGAAGCGTGCGAGCACGTCCTCACGCGGACCTCGGCTAGCCTCGACGCCTGCCGCCCGGGCGAGCTCGACGATCGCGTCGTCGGCAGCATCCGAGCTCGTCGCCACGACGGTCCGCCCCAAGCTGCGGGCACGGCCGAGGCGACGCAGCAGCAGTCCGAGCATCGGCTCCCCCCCGACGTCGGCGAGCGTCTTGCCCGGGAGCCGCGTCGAGGACATCCGCGCCTGCACGACCGCGAGTGCGCTGAGGCGAGCGTCCATCGCCCGTACGCTACCCACAGGACGCTCGGCACTCGCGCGCCCACGCTAGGCTCAGCACGCGCGATGCACGCCGTGAGTCCCCCTCCCACCGGCCGCGTCGCCGTCCGCTGCGACGGAGACGGAATGATCGGCGCCGGGCACGTCGCACGCTGCGTGCCGCTCGCGGCCGCACTGCTCAGGCTTGGCTGGGCGTGAGTTTCGTCGGCCGCTACGACGGGCTTGCCGCCTGGCTGCTCGAGCGGGCGGGCCTGCCGGCAGATCGTGCCGCACCCGGAGCCCCGTGCGGCATCGTGCCGGCCGCGTGGGACGCCGCCATCGTCGACTCATACGAGATCCCGCCGGCATCGATCTGCCAGCTCGCATCGGAGCTTCCCCTCGCGACGCTCGCCGAGGCGAGCCGGTGCCCGACTGCGGGGTACTGCTCGACTACCACCTCGACAGAACCGAGCCGCCGCGGCCGGAGCTGCTCGCGGGCGCGGCGTTCGCGCCAATCGACCCGGCGTTCGCCGGCGCTGGGCGCGCGGGCCACGACGTCCGCAACGTACTGGTGACCGTTGGCGGATCGGTTCCGGCGCGCGAGCTGCTCGCCGGGATCGTCCCGATCGTCGCGACAGTTTTCCCGGACGCCCGGCTGCTGGTTGCCGGCGGCGTACCAGCGAGCGCCGCCGCGAGCGCGGGTCGCCTCGTCAGCCTGCCCTCGCCCGGCGCGCTGGTCGACATCGTCGGCGAAGTCGACCTGGCCGTGACCGCCGCCGGGTTCACCGCCTATGAGATGGCCTGTGCAGGCGTCCCGCAGGTTGCGATCGCGATCGTCGAGAACCAGCATCGCGTCGTCGGCGCCCTACGTGCCCGGGCGATCGCGCCGTGCATCGATCTGACGGGCGGGGACAGACTCGCCGACCTCGCCGGGGCGCTCGCGCGGCTGCGGGATCCGGCCGTTCGGCGGGAGTTCGTCGAGCGCGGCCGGAGCGCCTTCGATGGCGCCGGCGCGGAGCGCGCCGCGATCGCTCTCGTTGAGCGCTTTCAAGCGGCCGCCGTCGCGTTTGCCGCCCCACAGACAACGCGCCACGTCGGCAGCTAGGCTTGAACCGGTCGCGCGGGCGCCACACGACGTCGCGGAGCTGACAATGGACCTGAACGGCAAAACGATCTTCATCACCGGCGGCACCGGCTCATTCGGCAAGGCCTGCATCGATACGCTGCTGGCCGCGCACGACCCGCGCGTCATTCGCATCTTCAGCCGCGACGAGCTCAAGCAGTCGGAGATGCAGGCTCACTACGCGAGCGAGAGCCGGCTGCGCTTCTTCCTCGGCGACGTGCGCGACCGTGAGCGTCTGATCGGTGCAACGCGCGGCGTTGATCTGATCATCCACGCGGCCGCCCTCAAGCAGGTCCCCGCGTGTGAGTACAACCCGTTCGAGGCCGTGCAGACGAACGTGCTGGGCGCCGAGAACGTCGTCGCGGCAGCGATCGCCAACGAGGTCCCGCGCACGATGATGCTGAGCACCGACAAGGCCGTCAATCCCGTCAACCTCTATGGCGCCACCAAGCTGTGCGCGGAGAAGATCGCCACGCAGGCCAACGCGCTCGCGGCCGACTCGCTGGCGCGCTTTGCGAGCGTGCGATACGGCAATGTAGTCGGCAGCCGCGGCAGCGTCATCCCGATCTTCCTCGCACAGGCCGAGAGCGGTCACATCACGATCACCGACGAGCGCATGACCCGCTTTTGGATCACACTCCCTCAGGCGGTCGACTTCGTCCTCTCACGACTTCCGATGATGGAGGGCGGCGAGGTGTTCGTGCCGAAGATCCCGAGCATGCGCGTCAGCGAGATCGCCGAGGCGATCGCCCCGGAGGCCGATCACACGATCATCGGGATCCGCCCCGGTGAGAAGCTCAGCGAGGTGCTACTCACGGAGGATGAATCGCGCCACGCCCGCGAGCTCGAGGATTGCTACGTGGTTCACCCGGAGTTCCCGCTGTGGCGCTCAGAGCCCTACACACACGGCACAGCGGTCCCGGACGGGTTTCGCTACAGCAGCGACACGAACTCGATACAGCTCACCGCGGCAGAGCTGCGGGCGATGCTGCCGTCGCTGCAGATGGTGCCTTGACGGAGTTCCTCCCCTACGGCCGCCAGACCGTCGATCTCACAGACATCGAAGCGGTGACCTCCGCGCTGGCGGACCCGTTTCTCACGCAAGGCCCACGCGTCGACTCCTTCGAGCGGGCGTTGAGCGAGTATCTCGGAGCGCGCCACGCCGTCGCGTTCGCCAACGGCACCGCGGCGCTGCACGCTGCCGCCTACGCGGCCGGGCTCCAGTCCGGCGACGAGGTGCTCACGACCCCGCTCAGCTTCGTCGCCTCGTCGAACTGCGCCCTGTTCATGGGCGCCCGCCCGTTGTTTGCGGACATCGACCCCGCGACCGCCAACCTCGATATCCGAAGGGCGGTGGACGCCGGCCTGACCGCGCGCGCGAAGGCATGCGTGGTCGTCTCGATGGCGGGACTCCCTGCCGATCTCGAGCCGCTCCAGGCAGCTCGGCGAGAGGGACTTGTCGTGATCGAGGATGGCGCGCACGCTCTCGGCGCGCTGCGCAACGGCCGCCCGGTGGGCGGGCCCGGCGGCGCAGACATGACGACATTCAGCTTCCACCCCGTCAAGGCGATCACGAGCGGCGAGGGCGGCATGGTGAGCACCGACGACGCGGCGTTGGCCGATGCCCTGCGCAGCTTCCGCACCCACGGCATCGCCCGCAGTGAGCCCGGCGACGGGGTGATGCGCGGCGGATGGCACTACGACGTCGAGACGCTTGGCTTCAACTATCGCATCACGGACTTCCAGTGCGCGCTCGGCGAGCACCAACTCGCCCGCATCGAAACATTCATCACCGCACGCAATCACATCGCGGACCTGTACCGTGAAAAGCTCGAGGACATCGCCGAGTTGCAGATGCCGGCATCCGCGCCGGCAGACGGGCGTCACGCCTATCACCTGTTCGTCGTACGCTTTCGTGAGGGCGCGGCCCGGCGCCGGGCGGCTTATGACCATCTCCATGCCAGCGGGATCGGCGTCCAGCTGCACTACATCCCGATTCCGATCCACAGTCTCTACCGCTCGCTCGGCTACACGATGCGCGGACTCGACGCCACCCAGGCCTACTACGAGCAGGCGCTCTCACTGCCGATCTTTCCGGGAATGGACGAGCTGGACGTCGAGCGCGTTGTCAGCGAGCTGCATCGTGCGCTGGAGGCGCCGATCGCGGATGCGCCGCCGGGCGGCGGGAGCGGCCGGCTAGGGTCGGCGACGGTGGAGACGCCTCGCGCATGAGCCGGCCCGCGCCTGTCGCGGCCCGTTCGCTGCGCCGATCGGCTGAGCTGCTCAGCCGCGCGCGAGAGCTGATTCCGGGCGCCAGCCAGACGCTGAGCAAGGGACCGACCCAGTGGGTCGAAGGGGTCGCGCCGAGCTATCTCGAGCGCGCCGACGGAGCGTACGTCTGGGACGTCGACGGCAACCGCTACCTCGACTTCCCGATGGCACTGGGACCGATCATCCTCGGGCACCGCCATGCCGCCGTCGACGCCGCGATCACCGAGCAGTTGCGCAGCGGGATCACCTTCACGCTGCCGCACCCGATCGAGATCGACGTGGCCGAGCGGGTTCTCGCGCTGGTACCGGCGCGGATCGTGTGCGCTTCGCGAAGTCCGGCTCCGATGCGACCAGCGCTGCCGTACGCCTCGCCCGCGCTACGACCGGCAGGGAGCGCGTGATCGTCGCCGGCTACCACGGCTGGCACGACTGGTACATCGGCTCGACGACGCGCAGCCTGGGCGTGCCGGACCCCGTCAGGGCGCTCGTCCAGACGGTCGCATTCGCAGACCTCGATGCGCTTTCCGCGGCGCTGGAGCGCTGGCCCGGGCAGGTCGCCTGCGTGATCTGTGAGCCGGTCGGGACGATCGAGCCGACGTCTGACTCGCTGCAGGCGATGATCGACCTTGCCCATCGCCACGGCGCGCTGATGGTGTTCGACGAGGTCATCAGCGGCTTCCGCCTCGCACCGGGCGGCGCACAGCAGCACTTCGACGTGCAAGCCGATCTCGTCTGCTTCGGCAAGGCGCTCGGGAACGGGATGCCGATCTCGGCGCTCGCCGGTCCGGCGGCGACGATGGACGCCTTGAGCGATGTCTTCTTCTCCGGCACCCATGGCGGCGAGACGCTGTCGCTGGCGGCGGCGCGCGCGACCCTCGACGTGCTCGTGCGTGAGCCGGTACACGATCACCTGTGGCGCCTCGGTCGCCGCCTGCAAGCCGGCGTTGGCGCGGCGATCGAGCGCCACGAGCTGACCGCGTGGGTGACCTGCTCGGGAGCCGCGCCGTGGACGATCGTGACCGTGCGCGAGCACGATCCGGATGCACCGACGCTTCCCGCCAAGTCAACAGGCCGCCCTGGGCGCTTCCATATTCCACATCGGCGTCGCTTGGCTTCACGTATCTGGGACTGGAGAGCCACCGGCTCTCCTTCACCTCTTCGTGTGTCGAGACGCTGAAGACAAAGCAGTAGTCCCAGTGCATCTCGCCCGGGTATCTCCTGCTCGGTTCGTAGAAGTTCTGGAGGGAAGACGAGCGCACGCTGTAGACCTTGACTCCAAGCTGGTCGAGCATGATCCGGGAGAGCGTGTGCTCTGGGTGCCTCCCCCTCCATGACATAGGTGCTGGGCAGTCGCCACTTTTCGAGCTCGGCCTTGAGGCCAGCGGCATCGTAGACCCTCCAGTTCGGCGCCCACATCCTCTTTCCATCGGGCGTGGGCCCTCGGCTTGATCGCCAAGACCTTACCTCGTTTCTTTATGATCGCAAACGCCGATATACAGAACCCACCAGGTGGGACGTCGTTTTTTTCGCTCGGGCCGAAGAAGCCGAACCTTGTCAAATCCAGCGAGGGACGTGCCATGACGTAAAAGCAATCCCTGCGCGGTCGAGCAGCGACGGTAGCTTCCAGGAGGCGCGCAGGACCGGAGGATCCAGGTCGCGGCCTTGACCGGCGGCCCCATGCTCGCGGCACTCTCAGAGCTGGATGATCCGGGCCGGCTTTACCGACGTGCCAGAATGACGTCTGCGTACTCTGCGGTCTGGACTTTGGCGAAAAGGCGATGGCGATCTCCGGCTGCGGATCGAATAACTTCGATCATGGAAGGATAGATCCCTCGGGTGTGGTTCTTGATCCCAGGGCGCCCCGCGGGCAGAAAAAAATGGGCCCAGGTGGCCGTCAGCTCTCCGGGAGGATATGAAATTTAAGCTGGAAAATCGTGTAAAGTGCAGACAAGTTGGCACTTCCTTCCAGAGGGTTCTCCCGACTCTTCGGCAGTTGACTAAGGCCTCGGACCGTCGCCGGTCGGCCCCCTACTCCTTAATTACACGGAGGGTCGCCTAGGTCGCATGCCCGATACGTTCGAAGATGCGATACTAGCATTACTGCGAACAAACGGAATAATGTTGAGGTCGGAAGTCCACGGGATAGGAAGAAAGCACGGGCTCAACAAGAATGAGATCGCAGGGGTCATGTCCAAGCTCGACAGACAGGGGGCCACATCACGGACGACCATCTACCTCAGCACCCAGCCCCCGTCCGATGCCGAGATGGTAAACGGCTGGAAGCGGCTCACCCAGGGTCCTTGATGGTCTCTTTCAGGGCATGCTGAAGTCTTCGTGTGACGGAGAGATTCCTTAGACGGTCGGGACCTGAGGATGGCTTGCGTCTCTCAACGGTCGGGGCTCCCTCGCCAAGAGCAACTATAGCTTCTCCGAGATTCGCTCCCGAGTCCGTGTGTTCGGTTTTCCGGGGCCTTTGCCCCGGTCATGGTGTCATCCTCAGGGAGTCCACGGAGAAACGAGGAGGCCGAGGAGATCGGTTGTCATGCGCGGCTGCCCCTAGGTGGATCTGTCCCGACGCCCGGACCTCTTCCTGACCTCTTCGGGGGGCCCGGTGCCAGGGGATCCGAGGCTGCTCGAGGCGAAGCTGTTCTTCTTCGTGAAGGCTTATCTCACGGGGAGCACATCCCGTTGCAGAATGGCGCGGAAAGACACGCCCAAGCAGAGAAGGATAGAGCTCTCGAGGATGATGCGCGGCAAGGCATAGACCGCGCCGTCATCTCGAACCCTAAGAACATCTTCTACCTCACCGGCTTTTCGAGCAACCTGTCACCCTACAAGGCGATAATGAAGGGTCAGCGACCGACCGCCTTTCTTGCCCTCCGGGACGACGGCGAAGGTTCTCTCCTGGCAGGAGCCTCGGAGGTGGGGAACGCGTTCACAGGCTCGAGCGACGCGTCCGCCGTGAAGGGGTTTGACGTGGAGCTGGTCGTGTACAAGGACTATGACCTGGATGTGACTATGGTACCATACGCCCACGATCATATCCCTGACCTCAGGGCGTGGCTACAAAGATCGGTCTTGGCGGACCGGCCGAGCAAGGTGGGCATCGAGGACTGGCACCTCGCATCGATATACAACGGGGCCATAGGCAGGGCATCTCCCGACAGCGAGCTCGTCGGGGTCTCCGAGATGATCCTGAAGATGCGGATGACAAAGGGCCGGGACGAGATGGACTGCATAAGGCAGGCCAACAAGATCCTGGATCACGCCTTCAAGGCCGCCAGAGAGACAGCGGTCGCGGGGAAGACCGAGTTCGAGGTCTTCGCGGAGACGGACCGGGCCGCCTTTGAGAGGTTCGGACCGTGGCGGTGATAGCGGGGGACGTCGTCTCCGGCGGGAGGTCGCTGGAGGTAGGAGGTCCCGCTACGAAGAAGAAGCTGAAGAGGGGGGACACCATGATCCTCGACCTCCAGGCTACCTACAACAACTACTGGTCCGACACGGCGCGGACCTTCGTCATCGGAGCGCCGAGCGAGAAGCAACGGCAGGTCCACGAGACCCTGGTCGCGGCCAAGACAGCTGCAGCGAAGATGCCGCAAGCCCGGGTACGCCCACGTCGAGCGTGGCGGGCGCCATCGACAGGCTCCTCAAGGAGAGCGGGCACGCCCGAGGATGTTCCACCACGCAGGTCACGCAGTCGGACTCGACGACCAGGAGAGGCCCTGGTTGATCCTGGGTCGAACGACAAGGTGGAGGAGGACCAGGCCTACGCCATCGAGCCCGGGCATACGACAAGGAGATCGGTGGGATACGGGTGGAAGACTGTTACCTTGTCACAAAGGACGGGGTGGAGAGGGTCTCGCACTTCAGCCTGGACCTCTGACATCCTACTGAGGGGAAAACACTCGGGCCGCCTAGCTCCGTCTCGGCATCGCCCGTGACGCGGTCGGAGCAGGTGACCCATCCATCACTGGGGTGGAACTTTATTCCAAGCCCATCTGCTCTCCCTGTGGCCCCGATCTGGAGAGAGGCGCCCTAGGCCGCTGAGGTCGCTCCGGGGACTGGACGGACGAACGGACGAGGATGAGATCTGTTTTCGAGGTTTGAAGACCCGGTCATCTGGTCCGATGGGCCTTCCAGACGTACTTGATCGAGATGAAGTACACGATCGGATACGTGGCTATCGCCCCTATGATCGAACCGATAAGCGGCGTCACCCCGAGTAACGCCAGGAAGACGAGCTGGACGATCACGATGCCGGTGTTGCCGATCCCGCTGACGGCCTGGAACTTCACGAACCTCTTGAGGATGGTCCCCTCCTGGCCCTTCACGGCTTTCGGTACGATGACTGTGATCCTTTCGTTGATGAAGAACGAGGCCGAGACGCCTATCACGAGCGAGAGGACATCCAACCCGATGAGCGTCGGCGAGGCGAAGCTCGCGTGGGGAGGCTCAGCTTTCCATAGAGAAGCAGTAGACCTATGGTGAGGGCGAGCTCTGTGACCCCAAAGCCCGCGATGCCAGCGATCGCGAACCGGAATGTCTTCACGATGCTGTAACGGTTCTCCAACAGCACTACCTCCTTCTCGACCTTCGTGATCCTCCTTCACCATCTGGGCCGCGGTCATACCCGGATTCGCGCTCGCAGCAGGATCTTTTCCCGCACTCTGGGCGGTCGCCCGAGACTGGCTGGTGGCCTTGCGGACGAAGAACACGAAAACTATCCCTGTCACGGCCAGGAGGACCTGGTAGGTGGCGATTCTCCACAGCACGATAGGCGCCCACGTGACGAAGTTGTAGACGGTCGTGAGGTAGGATTTCATCGTGAGCTCGGTGACCCCGGCGCCGCCTATGGTCACGGGTATCTGGGCGATGGCGACGACACCATAGGCCGTTATCGTCGAGGAGACGATATCGATCTTCAGGCCTGCGGCGTTAAGGACGATCCACAGAGCGGCGCCTGCGCAGAAGTCTTCGACTATCGTGAGCAGGACGGCCTTGACCACGCACGGGCAGGGCATCCCTGCTCACGATCGCCCGGGCCGAGAGAGAGAAGTTCAATGAGCCGACGACGGCGCGGGTAGATAAGAGGTCATTCGCCCTGGGACCCCCTATCAGATAGCTTGAAAGGGTATAGACGAAATGAGGGACCTTGATCCCCTTTATCGCAGGGATGATGAAGATGACGGTGTATCCTACGATCAGGACAGTCGCGACGATCAGGATCGACGACCCCAGGATCACGGCCCCCTTCGTGATCGGTAGATCGCGGCGATGATGCCGAGCCCGGCGCCGACGTAGATCTCGATGAGCACCTCAAAGTACCCGATCGAGAGCGCCTTGCCTCCGTCGATCCCCTTTCCTTTAAGCCAGGCGGTGCGGATGAACACACCCATGCTCGTCGCAGGCGTCGAGAGGGAGACGAACTCGCTGGCGACCCTGGTGAGCGCGATCCCGCTGAGGTTGGGCCTGGGGTTCCCCGCCAGGCCGAGAGTGATGACCCGAAAACGGACTATCTGGACGATCAGCCTGGCGCAGGACACCCCGGCCGCGAGTGCGAAGGTCAGATAGCCAAGCTTGGTGAGGTCCGCGAACGTCACCCCTGAGAGTATCGAGATCGCGATGACGACCCCGGAGCTCAGGATCAGTCCAAGAGCGACCCATTTCATCACCGACTTGGGAAGCTGATACTCACCGCTCGTTTTCTCGCCCCCACACAAAAACCAAGAGTCCGCACGAAGAGCCAGAGATAAATGTATGCAAACCTTCGTTCTGGATGAACAGACAAGTTCCTGCTCAATTCCATAACCGGCCGTCGCGGAGTTCGACAGGAGAGGGATGCCCAAACAAAGGGTGACTCTAACACTGCGAGAGCGACGGATGAGCCAAGACCGACACAGACAATCGCCCGGTCTGGAGGAGATGTCGAGGTCCATGCGTGTACCGTCTGATGGATACCGAACATTCTCGCGGAAGTCTTATACTTGCGGCCCATACCACACGTCTGGCTCATATGGATGATCAGGAACTGGTCAAGAAGCTTGAGGAGTTAGAGAACAAGCAGTGGGCCAACAAGGTCATGACCGAGATAAGGAGCCAGATGAAGGAATACGAGTATCAGATCGTATTCAAGAATGAGGAGGAAGGCTTCTTCAGTGCGATCAAGGAATTCTCCTCGACCGGCCTACGCATCCTCCCGGGCACGACATTGTTTTTCAGACCGGTGTCTTCATCATCCTGAATTAGGAGGGACAAATAAAAATGAGCGCAGGGACCTGCGCTCCTGCCCGTGTCGGCCTATCAGGAACTAGAGCAGATAGAATCAAGGCTGCTGCGGAAGAGGCGCCCGACTGAACGCGAACACGAAGGCGAGCGGCTCGGGGGATGCAGCAGAATTACAGGACGGACGATCAACCGGCTTGGACTTTGAAAAGACTGGTACTGAAGCCCCCGGGATGAAAAGAAACAATGTACGAAGAGCTGCTTTCACTACCGGGGTGAACTTCTCGAGCCAGCCTGATGAGCCCCGAGGAATAGTGATATGCAGCCTGAAGATCAATCTGACGCAACCAACGAATAAGGGAAATCGTGAAAATAGGCGTTCTCCAGTCTCATCGACGCCCTGAAGGATGCTCAACGGATGCACGAGGTGGAGTTGAAGCTGCAGGAGATTGACGATGCGAACCGTGTCCGGCTAGCCGTGCTCGAAAGCTGGCAGGAGGATATCACGGGTGTGGTAATGGCTCTCCAGGATACGCTGGGGAAGGATGTGGCCGCAGACCTGGAGAAGCACGTCTCGAGCCTCTCGCTCGTCGCCATCGACCTGTCGAGAAAAGAAGCTCGAGGACAGATATTCGACATCGGTCAAGGACAATCCAGGCGGCTCTGGAGATAGAAAAGACCAAGGCTTTCAAGAGCATAGTAGGCGTTCCTCCAACCATGCCCTTCCCGTTGCTGGACAAGGCGATAAGCCTCAAGTCGGTGAGCGGGCACACGCCGCCAATGCGAGGTATGACTGCGCGAACAACATCCAGTACGAGTTCTCCCTCATTGCAAGAGGAGCGGGGTGCTCAACAAAAGAACTACGTGCTCACCTCGCCCGAGGGGGAGATTAAGTATCCCGGTCACCATGGGGGAAAAGAGCTTTCTCAAGAAGGAGCCGGCCCCTGATTACGAAACGCTCGAGCGATACGTGCTCTCCGTATCCGAGGCGACGAAGCCGCACCCGGCTTCGACCTACGTCTACGCTGACAAGTCCAGCAGCATCATAATCATCAACTCCAAGCGGGACGCACACATCTCCATGACCGTGGAGTATGTCACCACGGGCGGAGGACGAGATCACCTCAGAGCCGGCCCTGAACAAGTTCCTGAACTCCGAGCAGATAAAAGGCCTCGGGGGAGGCTCTACGGCGCTCGATTCTTCGAGCTCGAGAACTTCAAGATGGACCTGGTGAAGCTGACGTCGGACGGCAAGACGGTCTTCGAAGACGGTAAGCTCGATCCCAGGGCAGTTCCTGATGAAGGCCTGGACCATAATCGAGCCCGAGAGAGAGGCCGTGTCCAAGTAAGGAGCCCCGACCTCCGAAGGCAGCGCAGCCTCCTCGGGTCAGGAGAGCGGTCTGGACGAGGCGTTCATCCGACAGAAGATGAGCATACTGGGCGAAAGGGGTGGAACTCCGCTCCCCTCGGCGTCCTCCTCAAGCTGAGCGGGCCGGCACAGACCCCGGTCACCTCGATAGCTCCATCCAGTCCTGCAGGCCGATGGTCTCGGTGCGAGAGGCCGCGGACGACATCGGACCAGTCGGTGCTCATTTCAGCTTCCTGACCTTCCTGGTCTTCTTCCTATAGAGCGTGAAGAACAGGTAGCCCATCCCCACCGCGATCAGGGCGTAGAGGATGAGGACGAGCAGGAGGAAGGGGTCGCTGGCGGTCATTCTGCTCCCCGGCTCGTCTCCTCGAGATTATTTACGACTTTCCGGGTTCGGATACGGACCTACAGGAAGTGAACATCTTGCATCGAGCAGGGCCGGGAGCCACGCAGCCTCAACCTCAGCAGAACCATCCTCGGCTGATGGGGTGTCCCGTACTAGGCGCGTACCCGGGGTGGGCCTTCCATGTCCCCTCACCTTTCGAACCACTGATATGGAGGTCGAGAGACCCGTCCAGGCGTGCGGAACAACCTCTCGAAAGAGCGCTCGGTGATTCCACCACCGTGGGCACTCCGTGCTTTCTCCCTCTCGCCGCTCGAGGCACCCCCGCACGGGAGAGGCGATCCCGAGAGCCAGTACGGTTCACTGGATTACGAAAGCCGTCCCGGGCTGGGCGAGTATCCAACAGGGGATCAACGGCAGCCGGCTCAGACTAAGATACTGGCCAGGTTCGGGCGTAACGTGATGCTCGAGAAGCCGGACCCTCGTCATCCTTGCGGGCGTGAACGACATCTATCAGGGCAGGAAGGAGGGCGCGGTCGAGGGCAACCTGGAGGCCATGTACGAACGCGCCGATGGCTCTTCGGTGTACCGTCGCGGCGACGTACCGCCATGACAACTCCGCAGGCCCCCGGAGGCCGGCGGCGATACGTAGCGTGAACTCGTGGATCGCGTCGACCTCCAAGGAGAGAGGGATACGCGCTCTTCTGCGACACCAACGAGGCGGTCCGTGACCCCGCAGACCCCGACCTCCGGCCATCGACCCCGGACGGGGTTCATCCCGATGTCGACGGTTATCGAAAGAGACGGGCGAAGCTATCGTGAAGGTCCTCGCCGACGCTGGAGACCGAGCCGCCTCACCCACGAGAGCCCCACGACGGCCACGCCGCTCTCGGTATTTCCCTTCTCTCGAGGTAGACCAAGACGGTCAGGATCCAGACCAGAATCGATCCGATCAGGATCCGCTCGGCGAGACCCCCGATGTGTGCCTGTGACGTGTGGAAACGCGAAGGGCAGGCCGAAGAGCAGAACCAGGAACAGGACGGCGGTCCAGGCCAGCGGATCGCGAACCTCCTGGCGGCGCGGCATAGGGGGGTCGTCCCCGAACCGCCGGGAGAACTAAGGATGCCCGAGCACCTCCCAGGAAAGCGAGGAGGGCGACCACGAGGTGGATGGCGCCGTGCCATGAGACGGGGGTGGCCGGGACGTCCGTGGGGAACGCCGCCAGCAGCAGCGCCCCGACCCCCCACACGCCGAGGAGGAGCACGCCGCTGCGGTACCTGCCCGTCTCGAGGCCCGGAGGCGCAGTGTTCGTACGAAGGCGTACAGAAACGCCAGCGAGAGGAGGCCGCGGTTCACAAAGTTCAGGGTCATGATGTAGCCGTAGGGCCCGACCGCGAGGTCGCTCTCCGCCGTGCTGACCGGGTTGTAGTGGGAGGGAGTGCCTGGGCGACGATGTCAAGGAGCAGGTAGAGGATCACTCCGGCGTTCGCCACCCACAGGAGCCGGTTGGTGCCCCCGCGTGAGGGGGTCGCCGACTGCGTGGCCGGGCGGGCCTGCTCATGGCTCGTCCATCAGCCTCGAGATCCTTTCGCTCGCGTCGTCGAGTATCTTCGCCACCTCGGCCCGCCGGTGCAACGACATCTCCGGGAAGAGCGACCAGTATGGTCCTCTCTAGCCTTGCGGCGCTCCTCTTCAGGGGGAACTCGTCACCAGCCGTCTGTCCGTTGACGAACTTCATGATCAGCTCGAGCTTATCCTTGTTGTCACGAGAAAGCCGCTTCCACCCTCGGTGATCCTGTAGACGGTCTTCCCGTTGTCGTGGGTCCCGGCGACATAGTCCTGGTCCTCCAGCCACTGCAGGGTCGGGTAGATGACCCCGGGGCTGGGTCTCGTAGCGGCCGCTGAACAGCGCCGAGATCTCCTTGGCGACGTCGTAGCCGTGCATGGGCCTCGACGACAGCACCTTCAGTATCAGCAGACGGGCGCTCCCTCTTCTCAGGCGCGCTCAATGCAACGCCCGGCCTCGAGAACATGGTTATGCCGATATATCGTGATATATCTGTTTATCTAAGATTTTCCGGACCTCATCGTCTCCTTCGTCAGCGTTAAGTGTCCGGCTCAGCGGGCCAGAAGACGGGGACGGACTATTAAGTGAACATCAAGATCGTCAACGCCGTGAGGGACGTAGGCGTCACCAAGGGCGTGACCGCCCCTCACTTTATGGAGTGCGACGACGGGATGACGTACCTGGTGAAGTTCTACTCGGGAGGGTCGAAGGTCGCCGTGAACGAGCACCTCGGCCACTCGCTGGCCCGCGCCGTCACCCTCCCTTCTCCCAAGGGCGTGCTCGTGGAGGTGAGCGCGGAGATGATAGGCACTCGGGCGACATGAGGAACAGGGGGATATCGCCGGGCCTGCACCAGGGCTCCGAGGCGGTCCCCAACTCATCGGACCTGGCCGGGTTCGAGAGCCGCCACGGGAGGCTGGACGAGGAGCTGGTGGAACCTGGAAGGTCCTTGCGGGGACAATCTGTCTCGACAACTGGATATTGACCGAGGACAGGGACAGGGCAGAGAACCACCTCCTCCAGGCCGTGCCGGGCGGGTTCAGGTATCACATGGGAGACTTCACCCACAGCTTCACAGGCACCAACTGGACCGTCGACTCGCTGAGCAGGGCTCCTACCTCCGCGTCCCTCATGCCGACGCTACCCCAGGTAGCAGAGTCGGGGGTGAGAGGCTAGCGTCCCTGGAGTCCACACTCAGGAAGATCGAGAAGGTCCAGGACTCGGCCCTGGAGGAGGTGGTGGCGGCCATACCTGCGGCGTGGAACGTCACCGCGGAGGAGCGCGTCACGCTGGTCAGTTTCCTGGACAGCTCAGGCGAGGTCTGCTGAGGAGCGTGCTGACCTCGAACAAGGACAAGTTCACCAACTGGACGGATTGAGGCCTGGGTATATCACGGGTCAGCCCGATCTCGGCGGATGGCTCGTGTCGAGCGCCTGGAGGTCGTCGGCGCTCCAGACCGCCAGGTCTTCGACGACCCTCCGCTGGACCTTCTGGACGCCCGTCATCGCTATGATCGTCTCGAGCATCTGCTGCTTCACCTCGGGAGGGGCAATCACGTTGACACCGCCTCGCCCGCTTTGCGTGCATGCTCCGGACGGCGTCCGCCACCGGGATTGATATCGTCTCGTCCCGTATCCTCTCGAGCTTCAGGGGTGGGACCCGGGCCCTGAGCTCCAGCTCGTTCTGCCACATCCTGTGCTGCGTCCTCACCGGGTAGCCCGTACCCGACCAGGGGGACCAGGTTCCTGGAGGAAGTACGGGCGGCGTCCCGGCGCCCTGCGGCACCCTGAGGATGGACATCACGGGTCCCTTGGTCACCCGCCCGAGGTCCTGCATCACCGTCGCCCAGTCGACGACGACGTGGAGGACGTGGATGATGATCGCGGCGTCGAACGATTTGTCCCTGAAGGGCATCCTGTAGGCATCGCCGAGCAGGAGGCGTCCCAGCCCCTTCTCTCTCGCCTTCAGCAGCATCCTGCGGGAGACGTCCATCCCGGTGACCTCGAACCCGAGATCGGAGAGGGGCTTTGCGAACCTCCCGGTGCCGACGCCGACGTCAGGACGGTCCTGCATCCGTCCAGAGACCTGGAAAGGGCATCGACCTCAGTCTGGGTGGCAGATTCCCTCGTGGCGTCATATTCGTCCGCCATGCTGTCATACTCCGCTTCCAACTAGCGATACGAGTCTGTTCGCGTTCTGCCTTCGATAAAAAGTGTAGGGACACCGAGGCCGAATCGAGTTGGGACCATGTCTCTCTCCCGACACGCGGGTCTCGATGAAGAGATCCGGGAGGCGACGGATGGAAGTCGACACAATATTTCCACGGAACGTCGCCATATGCAACTAATCCATCATCATATCGATATGCTGTGCATCGAGTTAGAATAATCATGGTAAAATTCATAAACATCTTCATGCAAATACTGAAGGTTTATCACATGCGGGTTTGTGGAGGGTGCCCATCACCAACGAGAAAAAATCAGATACGGGATCATAGCACTGACAGGCAGCTCAATCGCCTTGGCGGCCTTCGGGGTACACATCAATCCCCTAGCGGCGATCGCAGGTATCGGAGCCGGCTAAATCCAATTTTTCACCCGCGACGAAGCGTAAACCCTCCCTCAATTTAGACCTCTTTTGCTGCACCCTCCCTGTGCTCAGGGGGGTTGTCAGGGTTCTCCAGTTCCAATTTTAGCTCGACTGTACTCTACTCTACTTACCCTACGTTCTCCGGCCCGACTTCTGATCTTCTCCCTGGAGGACCCTCGAGTCGTTGGGTCCGCTTCAGGATCACTCGGCTGGCCGGTCATCGTGGACCGGTGATGCAGTGTGGCTCCCCACCGGTAACCGGCAGCCGCGGCCTCCCGACGTACCCTGTGCGGATGGCACGGTAGAGGCAGCAGAGAGGTGTCGGGGTGCTTGAGCCATCGTGGCCCGAGTACGATCAGATGACCCATAGTTCCCGTCTCGGATGCCGCACCGGAAAATCGACCCGGGAGCCAGGATACGGATGCCGCACCCGGGCCGACCTCCCGACGGTCGGGGCTGATACGGCCTCCACACGTCCGGGCGACAGCGCCGCTCCTAGACGTGCCGTATCTGGTGCTCGATCATCCTGAACTTGGTGAGCAGCTCTTCCTTGTTGAACCTCCAGCTCTGGAGGTCTCATCGAAGAGGTTGTAGGAGAAGGTGAACCCCGTCCGCGTTCCTCTGGTCCATGATGTGGTAGCTCGCCCTGTCGCGCACGGGGCTCATGATGCCCTGCAGGAACTCCAGCGCCTCTATCGTCATCTCGCTCGGGACGGCGATCTCCGCAAAGTAGTCGGCCCCGGCCGCCTCCGACCAGATGATCGGCAACCGGTTCATCATCTTCATGATCGCCATCTTCTCGTCCTCCGTGGGCCCCTTCACGAACACGTGCAGGACCACATAGCTGTGCGACCTGTGCCTCGCCCTGTCCGCTTTCCGGTCCCAGCGGGAACCCATCCAGTTGATCCTGTAGCCCTTTAGCAGGTTGTTGTCCTGGACGTGCTCGCTCAGGTGCCAGCAGAGCGTCTTGTAGTTGATCTCGACCTTGTCGTTCTCCTTTATCGCCTGCTGTATCTCCTGCATCTCGCGTGTGTGCGTCGATCTGCAGCTCCTTGGCGATGAGCAGGTCTGTCCTGTCGAACCTCACCTTCGGCGATATCTGCGCCTGGGTGAAGGGGACGTCCTTCTTGACCAGCGAGGGGAGGTCGAACTCCCAGTGGCCGGTCTCAAAGTCGTACAGGTCGCCCTTCATCGGGACGTTCCTGAACCAGTCGAAGAGATACGAGTCTACGCTCTTGAACATGCCCTGCTCCTTGAGCGCGTCCGCAAAGTCCAGGTAGTCCTGGGCGCGCTCGCTCGGGACGCTGGCGTGGATGATGTATACGTCCTCGGGGAGCGCCTTGGCGTAGCCGGTGACTTAACAGAGCTCGTTCATGGCGAACATCAGGGGCTTCACATAGTCCCTGTAGCCTTCGCTGAACTGCACCTTCATGATTATCCTCTTCAGGCCCAGCGCCTCGTGGTTGATGATCGCCTGTATCGCAAAGTCGTTCGCCTCCAGCTTCTTGTACCAGTAACGGACGGTCTCCCTGTGCCTGCCGAGCCTTCTGGCTATCTCGGGGACCTTGGGACCGATCACCGCGATATCCGGTTGACCATCGCCGTGATGTCTGCGTTCAGGCTGTGCTCGGTGCTAAGCGGTTCGATGGTGGTCATAGGGAGTAGATCTCCGATCTTGAGGCGCTAGCACATATACGTGGATATGTCCTAAATGTCTGTGGTAGAGAACCATTTGTATTACCGCCCTTCTGCCCGTTAAAGTTTACTAAATGACTATAGCGGAAGTACCTCGTATATGACTGGAAATATCTTCAAATACTCGTTAAATGCCGACTAAAATGACGCGATTTATCAATAATTGCACGGAGCCAGCTTCTTCCCAGGAGATAGCTGGCCACAGGGCGGGACGATTTGGTCGGTGAAGAAGCAGAGAAATAAGGATCTAACGAGGAGCCATAACAGTTCACGTCCCGAGGACTACTCCTCTACGTCATCCTGTTTCCTGGTCGAGGTCGGTCTCTTCTTCGTGGGTCGCGAGCCTCCGTTCTTCCCTGGTGAGCAGGCGGCCTACACGAGCCAAGGCAACCAGATCAACAACGAGTTCGCTAACGCGAGCCTTTTCACACAGTTCTGGGGGATTTTCACGAATAATTTCAGGATCGCCGCGATCGAGATGATCCCGGGTTTCGGGGTGGTGCTCTTCGGGTTCTCCCTGTATGCGACGGCCAGGATCCTGGAGGTGATGGCCGTCAGCGGACCATACCTCGCCTCTTATCGTCCTTATCGTCCTCCTGCTGCTCTTTTCCGCACAGCTACATCGAGCTGCCGGCCTACGCCGTCAGCGATAGGGGGAGGGACTGCTGCCTGCTCTACGCCATCCTCAGGTGGCTCAGAGGAAGGGCGGCGGGCAGGTCGACTGCGTGAACTGGTCGGTCGAGGGATGGCAGGATACCACGAGATAGACCTCATGATCGTCACGGTGATGCTCATCGTGGCTGCCCTGTTCAAGTCCCGGTCGAAATCCAGCTGGGGCCGACCTCTTCTGGATCACCTGGGTGCCGTTCAGGGCTCCATACGCGCTGACGATAATACTGAACCGGCGGCTCGCAAGGATAAGAAAGGAGAAGCGGGCTCTGCTATCGACCGAGATAAAAATGGACGATAGCTCGCACCCCTCTGTGTGAGAGATGGAGCTACGACGAATTGGAGAGGTAGCTCCAGAGTATTCCCCGACAAGCATCACGACGGACCCAGCGAGCCCTGTGATCGGCCCGCACCCTGCGACGTCTAGGTCACTCCAAGGTTCTGGACCCAGTTGATGATTGGCGCTCTTACGAGCCAGGCGAAGAAGCCTAGGGCATACCCGAGCAACCAGAATCCTATCAGTACTGCTCTGCGACCCATTTTGGATTACCGAAGCATGATACGGCTTGGGGCTCGTAAATGCGATAAGAGTAGAAACTCTTTACAGACAAGTCGAATTTTGTACACGCAGTCTAGACGAAGGCGTGCGCCACGGTGAGGATGTAGACGGTCCCGATGCTGGCGACCATCCCGAGTGCGAACGAGACGGCTGTGGCTGTGAGCAGGGATTCCTTCTTCCATTCGTCGTTGATGCCGGGGACGGTTGCCGTCGGCCGCGCCCCGAAGAACGCCAGGGGGTCGTTTTCCATGGTCGTGTGTCCTCCAACCAGTAATTAATGGTTGTGAAAACCCGTTTTCGGCCGTTTCCATGGGCCGAAGCAGATAAAACCACCGCGAAGAGCGCGGACCCGGGGATTATCGATGAAGGCGTCCACGACTGTGAAGACCGTTGGGCTCGGCGAGTACAGGGTCAACTTGCACCCGTCCCCGAGGGCACGGGTCCCACCATGATCATGCTCCACGGCTCCGACAAGAGGGAGGACTGGAAGGTCTGGCAGCCGCTCATCGAGCATGTCAAAGCAGTATACGCTAGTAACTTCCCGACCTCGTTGCGCATAGGCGACTCCACGATCCCTGCCAGACGCCCGACTACAAGGTCCAGGCGAGGGTCCTGCACGAGATGATGGAGAGGCTGGGCATCCAGAAGGCCATCTTCGTCGGAGCCTCGTGGGGAGCCAGGTCGCACTGGAGGTCGCCATAAATTGGCCCCAGAGCATGAGGGGAGCTCATCCTGATCTCGAGCACCTGAGCAAGAACGCGGCCTGCTTCAGGGCGGTGAAGAAGCCCACGCTCATAATCTGGGCGGAGGATGACCTGGTCGCCCAGCTCAAGGCGGGCTACCTGCTGGCAATTTG
>CAWHAB010000016.1:0-61549 GCA_963827105.1 uncultured Solirubrobacteraceae bacterium
GAGCCGTCGCCGGGCGGTTATCCACACCTGGAAGCTTTATGGAAGCGACAACGGCAGCACACGGCAACAGAATCGTTTCCGCGACGCTCCGGAGCGACCGAAATCGATCGATCGGGCGGCAGACGGCAACACACCGCAACAGACCGGGCGGACTTCACACGCGAGAGGTCGCAGGTTCGAAACCCGCCGCGCCCATTGCCTTTCTGCCGTCGAGCCCTGCGAGGAGCGGCGCCTCGGAGGGACGTTCAGCTTCGCGAGTGAAGCGCGCGCGCTGCTCGATCGGGCTCGCCGCGTCCGTCGCCGACACGTGCGGGCGCAGATGCCGCGGGTGAGCCATCATCCAGGCGAGGAAGCCGAGCAGGGCGACGTCGAAGATGACGATCAGGGCGATTGCGGTTGACTCAGACATTTGTACCCCGTGCAGTCCGTCGATGGTCTCTTGCGACGCAACGTATGGCCCTGGCCTGCGTAGTTCTGTGCAATCGATCACTCACGCGCCCATGTGTCGAGGCGGTGTCACGATGTCGGCCGCGCGAAATACGCGGGCGAGGCTCACTTTCGAGTCGGGCAGTTGGCGCCAAAGACGGTCGTCGATCGGTGATACTCGCGGCGATGCCCGTGATCTCCTCCCTAGCACCGAGCTGAGCGGCGATGCCCGCCTGCTCGACATGTGCCACTGAGAACCCCGCCGGCGCGCGCTTCTGCATGTCCTGCGGCGCGACGCTCGAGCGGCGCTGCGCGACCTGCGGCGAGCCGGTGCCGGAGGGCGCGCGCTTCTGCATGGCCTGCGGCTCACCATGGGCCGCGGACGGCGGCGGCCGGGACGCGGCTGCGCAGCCGGCGGCAGCGATCGACGTCGATCAGCCGAGCGTCGCGCTCGCAGCGCCGACGCTCGATGAGCGCCGCACCGTGACCGTGCTGTTCGCGGACCTCTCCGGCTACACGGCGGTCGCGGCGAGGCTCGATCCGGAGTCCGTCAAGCGTCAGCTCGACCGGATTCTCGGGCGCCTCGGCGAGGAGGTGGTGGCGTTCGGGGGACATGTCGACAAGTTCATCGGCGACAACGTGATGGCGATCTTCGGCGCCCCGCTCGCGCACGGCGACGACGCGGTACGCGCGGTGCGCGCGGGGCTCGGCATGCAGGGGGCGATGGGCGAGATCAACGAGCCGCTGGCCGCGCAGCACGGCGTCACCTTCGAGCTGTGCGTGGGGATCAACACCGGCGAGGTGCTCGCGGGCTACGTCGGCGACAGCTACACGGTGATCGGCGACACCGTCAACGTCGCGGCGAGGCTGCAGGCGGCGGCGCGTCCGGGCAGCGTGACCGTCGGTGAGCTGACCCACCGCGCGACCTGCGAGGAGATCGAGTACCGCGCCCTGAGCGAGCCGCTCGCGCTCAAGGGCAAGGCCGAGCCGGTGCCCGCGTGGGAGGCGCTTGCCGCGGATGAGCCCGCCGCGGGCGCGTTCGCGGGCACCGCGAAAACCCCGCTCGTGGGCCGCACCGGCGAGCTCGCCCAGCTGCACGATCTGCTCGGGCGGGTGCAGCGCAAGCGCGGACCGCACCTGGCGACTGTGATCGGCGACCCCGGCGTCGGCAAGTCGCGGCTGCTGCGGCAGTTCGAGCAGGAACTGCAGGACCGCGAGTCCCCCGCGTTGATGCGCCACGGGCGCTGCCTGCCGTATGGGGCGAGCATCGTCTACTGGCCGCTCGGCGAGGTCATTCGCGCCGAGTGCGGAATCATCGACGGCGAACCGCCGGCGGCTGCGTGGGAGAAGCTCTCGGCGAGGATCGGCGAGCTGCTCGACGTGACCGAGCCGGACAGCCGATCCTCGGCGTTCAAGACGGCCGTGATCGGCCGCCTGCTCGGCATCGAGGCGCCCGACGATCAGCCGCTCGCCGAGCAGGAGGACGCCCAGCACGCGCGGGAAGTCTTCTTCGCCGCGGTGCGTTCGTGCGTCGAAGGGCTGACGCGCGACGGGCCGCTGGTGCTCGTGTGGGAGGACATCCACTGGGCCGATGAGGGGATGCTCGATCTGATCGAGCATCTGCTGCAGTGGGCGCGCGCGCCGGTGCTGCAGATCTGCCTCGCGCGCGAAGAGCTGCTCGAGCGCCGGGCCGGTTGGGGGGGAGTGCGCCGCGACTCCACGACGATCTTCCTCGAGCCGCTCGGCGAGAGCGAGACGCGCGAGCTGATCTCCGCGCTGATGCGCGTCGAGGGCGTCAGCGAGAAGGTGCTCGCCGCCGTCGCCGCGCGCGCCGAGGGCAACCCGCTGTTCGTCGAGGAGATGGTGCGCCGCCTGTCCGAGGCGGAGGGGGCCAGCGCGGCCGAGCTGCCGGCGACGGTGCAGGCCCTGCTGGCGGCGCGCCTCGACTCGCTCGAGCCGTTCCAGCGGCGCCTGCTCGCGCACGCCGCGGTGATCGGGCGGACGTTCTGGGAGGGCGCTCTCACTCCGATCGCCGAAGCCGAGGGTGGCGATCTGGCCGAGGCGCTGCGCGTGCTGCGCGAAAAGGACATCGTCGTCGCGGGCGAGCGCGGCGCGCTCGCCGGCGAGCCCGAGCTCGCGTTCAAGCACGCGCTGATTCGCGACGCCGCGTATGAGATGTTGCCGCGCGCCGTACGCGCGCAGAAGCATTTCGAGGTCGCCCGCTTCATCGAGCTGCGCGCCGGCGAGCGCGTCGAGGAGGTCGTCGCGCTGCTCGCCGAGCACTACGGCAAAGCGGCCGAGCTCGGCGGCGAACTCGGGCTCGCGGCCGACGACCTCGCGCCCTACCGCGCAAAGGCACTCACCTACCTCGAGGCCGCAGGCGACGCCGCAACCGGCTTCTACTCCAACGCCGAGGCCTTCGCGCACTACCAGGCCGCGCTCGAGCAGGCCGTGGAGGACGCCGAAGCGGTCGCGCGCCTGCTCGAGAAGCAGGGCGATATCGCCCTGCGGCTCGGTCGCATCGACGCCGCGATCGACGTCTGGGAGCGGGCGCTCGACTATCACGGCGGTCGCGAGGACCTCGAGCACGTCGCCGAGCTCCACCGCAAGATCGGCGCCGGACTGGCGCACAAGGGCGAGCGCAAGCAGGCGATCGAGCACCACCAGCGGGGCATCAACCTGATCAAGGACGGCGAGCCCTCGCTCGCGCTCGTGCGCCTGTACGAGGAGGCCGCCTGGCTGTACATGCAGACGGGCGACAACATGCTCGCGATCTATGCCTCGGAGAAGGCGCTGCGCCTCGCCGAGCGCCTCGGCGAGGTCGGTGCCGCGAGCCGCGCGCACGGCATCTTCGGCCGTGTCTTCGGACGCATCGGCGACAACGTCAAGGCGCGCGAGAATCTCGAGCGCGCGGTCGAGCTCGCGCGCGGCTCGGACGCGCACGAGACGGTGCTCGCGCTGATCGCCCTCGGCCATCACCTCGAGAGCTCCGACGCGGACTACGCGGCCGCGGCCGACTCCTACCGCGAGGCGCTTGCGCTCGCGCGCCAGATCGGCGACGTCCCGGCCGAGATCGAGCTTCATGCCGCCGCCGGGCAGCTCGCGCTCTACGCGGCCGACTGGGAGGAGGTCGAGCGCTCGAGCGACGCCAGCGCCGAGCTCTCCGAACGCGAGGGCCTGATCGGGAAGCTGTGCCTGCCCTACGCGCTGCGCGGCCGCCTGCATTGGCGCAGCGGCGAGTGGCAGGCATCTGAGAGCTCCTACCGGCGGGCCCACGAGCTCGCCGAGCAGATCGGCTGGTCGGAGGTCTGCTTCGACGCTCTCTACGGGCTCTCGAACACGCTGCGTGACCAGGGCGAGCTGCAGGGTGCCGAGACCGCGCTCGCCCAGGCGCTCGAGGTGTGCGAGCGGGCCGGCCTGATCGCACAGTCGATCCAGGCGAGCTCCGCGCAGGCGCTGCTGCAGACGCTCGCCGGCCAGCCCGAGCGCGCGGGCGAGGCGGCGCAGGAGGCGATCGAGCTCTCCGAGCGCGTCCGCTACCCGGTCGCCGAGGCGGCCGCGCTGGAAGCCGCAGGCCTCGTCGGGGCGCTGCCCGGGGCACTCGCCGAGCTGGAGCGCGCGCGCGAGGCCTGGCAGGCTCTCGGGCGCCCGCTGGAGGCGGCCCGCTGCCAGCTGCTGTTCGGGCAACGGCTGCTCGAGAGCGACGCCGGCGCGGCCGCGCTCGCGCTCGAGCGGGCCGCGTGCGAGTACGACGAGCTGGGCGTCATCCACCTCGCGATACGTGCCCGCGGGCTCGCCGGCGCAGACGCCGATCGGCGCTAGACGCTCGGCGCCACCGGACGACGCGAGCTGGTGCGTCGCGAGGCGGCGGCGACCCTCACCGGTGGGGTCGTGTCACCGGGCTGCCTGTCGAACGGCGCCGGCCGGGCGAGGTGGTAGCCCTGGGCACGGTCGACGCCGAGCCTGCGCAGGAGCGTCAGCGCCTCGGCGTCCTCGACGCCCTCGGCGACCGTCTCCAGATTGAAGTCGCGCGCGAGGTTGACGACGGCCTGAACGACGTGGCGGCTGGCGTCGTTGACGACGACGTCGCGGACGAACTCGATGTCGAGCTTGAGGTAGTCGAGCGGGATCTGCTTGAGGTACGTGAGCGTTCCGTAGCCCGTGCCGAAGTCATCGAGCGCGATCTTGCAGCCGAGCGCCCGCAGGCGTTCGGCGAACACCCGCGCGGCCTGCTCGTCCTCGATGATCGCCGTCTCGGTGATCTCGAAGACGAGCATCGCGGGCGCCACCGCGTTGTCCTTGATGCAGCGTTCGATGTGCTCGAGCACGTCCGGATCGACGACCGAGCGAGCCGACAGGTTGACCTGCACGGGCGAGCCCGCGCCCGCCAGCTCGGCGGCCTGCTTGAGCACCCACCAGTCGATCTCGCCGATCAGCGCATACTGCTCGGCGACCGGCAGGAACTCGCCCGGCGGAGCGATCCGCCCGTCGGGTTCGCGCATTCGCAGGAGCAGCTCGTGCTGGACGGTGCGGCCGCTCTGCAGATCGACGATCGGCTGGGCGTAGAGGATGAAGCGCTCCTCCGCGAGCGCGGCCTCGACGCGGTTGATCGTGGCGAGCCGCTCGAGGTCGCGAGCCTGCTCCTGTTCGTGGCGCTTGCGCTCGGAGATGTCGACGGCGACGCCGACGATCGCCGCGGGCGCGCCCGCGTCATCGAGGATCAGGCGGTTGCGGACATAGGCCGTGAACAGCGAGCCGTCCTTGTGGTGCACGAGCACCTCGCCGTCCCAGCGCCCGTCGCGGGTGACGTCCGATGCGAGCTGTTCGACCGGTTTGGTGTCCTCGGGAACAACCAGCTCGCGGATGTTGCGCGCGATCGCCTCCTCTCGTGCCCAGCCGTAGAGGGCCTCCGCGCCGCTGTTCCAGCTGAGCACCGTGCCGCCCATGTCGATCGCGATCACCGATGCGTCGATCTGGTCGAGCAGCGCGCCCTGCAGGCTCATCTGCTGTGGGCGCCGCCGCTCCGAGCACGCGCCCGGAGGGCTCGCATCGAGAGCCGCCCGCCAGAGGTCGATCTTGCCGTAGTCCGCGCTCGGCGGCTCGCCGCCGGCCGGCCGGGCGTCGTCGGCGGACTCCTCGCGCGCGCCGGTGCGCCCCCGGCGCGAGCTGTACAGGCGGCGGTCGGCCATGCGCGTGAGCTCCTCGAGATCCTCGCCGTCGTCGGGGAAGATCGCGACGCCGAGCGACGCGGGCGCGCGCGGCGCGAGCGCTGCGGCGATGCGCGCGGCGGCCGCGTCCGCCTCCTCGCGCGAGATCTCGGCGAACAGCACCGAGAACTCATCGCCGCCGAGTCGCCCGACCGCGTCGACCGGGCGGACGGCCTGCTCGAGCGTCTCGCTGACGTCGTGGAGAAGCCGGTCGCCCGCGGGGTGGCCGTAGTGGTCGTTGACCGCCTTGAAGTGATCGAGGTCGAGCACGAGCAGCGCCCCCGAGCGCCCGTTGCGATGCATCGCGTCGATCACGCCGAGCGCGTGCTCCTCGAATCCGCGGCGGTTGAGGCATCCGGTGAGCGGGTCGGTGCGCGAGGCCGTGACGAGCGCGCGGTGCTGGCGGTTGTGGTTCTGCGCCTGCCACGCGCTCATCGCGGCCACGCACGTCAGCGTCGCGAGGAAGGCGATCTCGAACTCGGTGCTCGAGCCGCCCGCGGTGACCGCGACAGCGACGTAGCTGGCGACGCTGATCACGCCGACGGCCGCGACCGACCCGAGCGGATAGGACATCGCGGAGAAGATCACGGGGATGAAGAACACGAGCACGAGCGGGCTCGACGTGCCGCCGTCGGCGATCGTCCCGATCACGAGCATCGCCAGGTCGAGCAGCGTCCACGCAAGGAAGAACGGCTCGCGCAGCGCGCTGCGCACGATCCGCTCGCGCGGCAGCATCGCGACCGCGGCGCCGGCGGCGGTCGCGAGCGCGAACAGCACCGCGAGCTCGGGCCGGTGCGGGCGCGACCAGGTCAGCACGACGTAGGTCTCGCCGAGCGCGCCGACGAGGAAAGTGATCCAAATCCCGGCGACGATCGTCGCTTCGCGCATCCGCAACGCCGTGACGTCCACGATCTCAGGCTTGTCAACAGCGCTCACCGTTATCCATCGGCGAAAGCCGCAGCGCCCATAAGGAGTCGCTGCGCCGCTCGACGCGCGGCCGAAATGCTGCAACCGTGCATTTTCGCTGCAAATCGAGCGATTGGGCGGCGCGCTCCGGGGCCTGGGCTCGCCTAGCTCCTGCGGCCGGTGACCGCCGCGGTCGCGCCGAGGCCGATCGCCATCGCGATCACCTGCACGTAGCCGCCGGCCGCGTTGCCGGCGACCGTCAGCAGCGCGCCGCGCCGGCCGATCGTCAAAGCCCGGCTGAGCGTGAACAGCACGCTCAGCCCGGGCACCACGATCAGGACGAGCGACGTGGCCGCGAACACGAGCAGCCGATCGAGCACCATCCGCGCATCCTGGACACGGGCGCGAGCCTCGGCCGGGCACGTCCCGTACGGGCAACGCTCGCGCGCCGGTTCGCCATGATGTCCAGCGACAAGGGCGCGAGCGCCCGTGCTGTGCCGTCGCGCCTGCCGCCGAGAGACCCGTGTCAGAGACAATCCCGCACAACCGCCAGCTTGATCCGATCGCGCCGGCGCCGCTGATCGCGCCCGCCGCGGGCGCCCTGCGCGGGCTCGATTGGCGCAAGTACGGGCCGCTGCTCGGCGCGACCGTGTTCGCGGCCGTGCTCAACACGTGGGCGCTCGCCGAGAACGGCTACGCGAACGTCTACTACGCGGCCGGCGTGAAGGCGATGCTGCGCTCCTGGCACAACTTCGTGTTCCTCGCCGCCGACCCCGGCGGGCTGATCTCGATCGACAAGCCGCCGCTCGGACTGTGGCTGCAGGCCGCGAGCGCGCAGGTGTTCGGGTTCTCACCGCTCAGCCTGCTGCTGCCGCAGGCGATCGCCGGCGTGATCGCCGTCGGCGCGCTGTACCTGATCGTGCACAAGCGCTACGGCACGCTCGCCGCGACCGCCGCCGCGCTGACGCTCGCGTGCTTTCCCGCCTTCGTCGCGGTCTCGCGCGACAACAACGTCGACACGCTGCTGATCCTGTTGATGACACTCGCGTGCGGGACCGCGCTGCGGGCGAGCGAAAGCGGCCGGCTGCGGACGCTGATCGGCGCGGCAGTGCTGGTCGCGCTCGCGTTCAACACGAAGGCGCTCGCCGCCTATCTCGTCGTTCCCGGCATCGCCCTCGCGTACGTCTACTGCGCGCCCGGACCGCTGCGCCGCCGCGTCGTCCAGCTGGCGCTCGCCGGCGCGGTCTGCGCGCTGCTGTCGCTGGTGTGGATCCTCGCCGTCGATGCGACCCCGGCCGCGCAGCGGCCGTTCGTCGGCAGCTCGACCGACAACTCCGAGCTCGGCCTGACGTTCGGGTACAACGGTTTCGGGCGCGTCGGCAGCGAGAAAGGCGGCCCCGGGCCGGTCGCCGACCGCGAAGTCCTGCCGAGCGCGCGAGGGCGCGCACCGAGCGACTCCGCCGCCGCCGCGCCGGTCGCGCTGCCGACCCCCTCGCCCGATGTCGCGCCGAAGCTCGCGGCGACGATCACGCGTGCGCCGGTCGCGTTCGGCACCGCGCCCGGGCCGTTGCGCCTGTTCCGCGCGGGCTTCGGCGATCAGGGCGCGTGGATGCTCGCGTTCGCGCTGATCGGCATGATCGCGCTCGCGCTCGCACGCCCGAGACGGCGCGACCCGAAGCTCGCCGCGCTGATCGTGTTCGGCGGGTTCTTCCTGTGCGAGGCCGCCTTCCTCAGCGTCTCCGGAGGGATCGTCCACCCGTACTACCTCTCGGCGCTCGCGCCCGGGGTCGCCGTGCTGGCCGGCGCCGGGCTCGTCGCGATCGCGCGCGCGGCGCCGCGCCGCGCGCGGCTGCTGCTGATCGCCGCGACGCTCGCGACGGCGATCGTGCAGGTGCTGCTCCTGCACCACGCCCACTATCTCGCGATCTGGCAGCTGCTGCTGATCCCGCTCGCGCTCGCCGCGGTGATCGCCGCCGTGCGCGCGCAGTTCTCGCCGGCAAGCCTCGCAGCCGTGTTCGCGCTGCTGCTGTTCGCGCCGAGCGCGTATTCGGCGACGACCTGGCGCGCGCCGGTGCAGGGCACGTTCCCCGCCGCCGGACCGCGCGTCGTCGACGGCAACGGCGGCGCAGCGCTCAGCCGCGCCCAGCTCGCGAGCGACGACTCGCTGATGCGCTTCATCCTCGCCCACGGCGCGAACGGCAGGTTCCAACTGCTGACGCAGGCTTCGCTGACCGCCGACAGCCCGATCCTGCTCGGCCTGCGCGCCGCCGCGATCGGCGGCTACGGCGGCGTCGACCCGGCGCTCGACGGCCGCGGGCTGGCCCATCTCGTCGCGAGCGGGCAGGCGCGCTATCTGCTGCTCGGCGGCTCCTACGCCTACCTCGGCGGCAATCGGGCGAGCACCGCCGCGGCGCGCGTCTGCCCGCAGGTGCCGCTCGCCGCGTGGGGCGGGACGCTCGCCCACGAAAGCGAAGGCGTGAACCTCGTCGACTGCGCCGGGCGCGAGCGCGAGCTCGCCGCGCAGCCCTAGCGGGCGCGCTGGCGCATCACAGCACGCTGAAGGAGACAGCGGCGGCGGAGCCGCGGCTCGCGCCGGCCAGCGGCGTCACGAGCAGCCGGTAGCCGCCGCGGTGAAGCGCACGCGAGCGGATACGGCCGCTGAAGTGGATCGTGTTGGCACCCGCCGCGTCGGTGTGCGTGAAGCTGCCAAGCGTCGCGTAGCGGGTGCAGCGCTTGACGTGGGCGCGGCGCCGGGGCGGCCTCGCCGCGCACACGCGACCGCTGCGGAAACCGCGCTGCGACTGCTGCACGACGAACGTGCTGACCGCGAGCTCGCTGTCACGATATGACACGACTGCGCCGCGACGGCGGCGCAGCTTGCCGAGGATGCTCGCCCCGCGGCCCGCTTCGGGGGTCACTCGCGACGGGTGGATCTTCAGCGCGCTGATCACCGGGGGGCCGCCCGCAGGCGGCTGCGTCGTGGCCGTCGTGAACGTCTGATCGGCGCCGAACGCCTCGCCGACGGCGTTGACCACGACGAGGCGGAAGTGATAGCCGGCGCGCGGCGCGAGCCCCGTCACCGACGCCCCGAGCGCCGTCGCCGCGCTCGCCGCGGCGATCGGCTGCGCAGACGTCTGCTCGCCGTAGGCGGCCGTCGGACCGTACTGGAAGAACGCGCTCGCCGCCGCGAGATCGGGGTTGCGCGCGGAGCCGTCGAGCGTCGCGGACATCGCCGTGATCGCGCTCGCCGGCGCTGTGCTCGCGCCCGGCGTCGCGATCTCGAAGGCACCGGCGTCGCAGGCCGCCCCCGCCGGGCGCAGGACGCCGCGCTGATCGACCGCCGGGCAGCCGGCGCCGCTCGCCGGGACCGTGTCGACGGCCGGGCTGGCCGTCGCGATCGCCTCGGTCGCCGTCGGCCCGCCGTTTTCCTGCAGCGGCCCGAGCAGCGGATCGACGTTCGTCCCCGGGCAGCCGGGGCCGCCGAAGGTGATGTCGTGCCCGCTGTCGCTCAGCGCGCCGCCCGGCGCGAGGCCGCAGTTGCCGGGCGAGTTGGCGGCGATGATGCTGTCGCTGAGCGTCGCCGTGAGGTGCACGAGCACGCCGCCGTAGTTGCCCGCGTGCTCGCCGAGACCGGCCACGGTCAGCCCGCCGCCGTTGCTTGCCCCGGCGCCGCCCGCGCCGCCCGCGCCGGTCGTGTTGGCGTTGATCGTGTCGGCCGTCAGCGCCGCCGCCGCCGCTTCCGTTTCGAGCCCGCCTTCGCCGCCGACGCCGCCGGTGCCGCCGTCGCCCTCGCCGGCATGCCCGAAGATCACGCCTCCTTCGCCGCCGATGCCTTCGCCCGCGGCCGCGCCCGCACCGTTACTGTTCCCGGCGAGCGTGTCGTCCTCGACGGTGACGGTCCCGGGCGGGCCGGCCACGCGCAGCGCGGACGCGAGGCCGCCTTCGCCGCCTTCGCCGCCTCGTCCCCGGCCTCCCGTGCCGCCGGGGCTGCCGAGCCCGCCCACGCCTCCCTCGCCGAGGGTGCCCGCGCCGCCCGCCCCGGAGCTGTTGCCGGCGACGGTGCTCGTGAAGATCTGCGCCCCGGCGCTCGCGTCGAGCCCGGCCGCGAAGCCGCCGGCGCCGCCGCGGCCGCCGAGCGCCGCGCCGCCCCCTCCGCCACCCCCGTCTTCGGCGTTCACTTCGTTGCCGCCGACGCCGCCGATGCCCTCGCCGCCGGCACCGCCCGCGCCAGCCTCGTTCTCGGAGATCGCGCTGTCGCGAATGCTCAACGCCGCCTGCGCATCGACGCCGGCGCCGCCGCCGCCGATCCCGCCTTCGCCGCCGTCACCGGCGCCGGCTGCGCCGCCCGCCCCGTGCATTACGCCTGCGGTGCCGGCGATGCCGGCCCCCCCGAACGCGTTCCCGCCGGCGCCGCCCGCACCGGTCGAGTTGCCGATGATCGTGCTGTCTTCGATCGTCAGCGGCCCCGTCGCCTCGATGCCACCGCCGAGCCCACCAGCGCCCCCGGCGCCCGCGAATGCTTCGGCGGGACCGGCTTCGGCGTGGGCGTCACCGCCGACGCCGCCTCCGCCGCTGGTGTTGTCGCTGACGACGCTGTCGAGGAGCGTCAGCTTGCCCTCATCGAGGATGCCGCCGCCGCCTTCGCCCGCTTCGCCTTCAGCGCCGACCGCCGGCGAGCCCGTCGCCGCTTCTTTGCCGGCGCGCCCTTTCGGGGCGTGCCCGCCCATGATCGTGACGCCTTCGATCCTCACGGTCACGTTCGGCAGGATCTCGAGCGCGCGGTCGATCCCGACCGCGTCGATGATCGTGCTCGCCGCGCCCGCGCCCTCGATCGTGAGTTCGCTGCGCACGTCGAGATCGCCGGACGCGTTGGCGTCCTCGTGCGCGCCGGGGATCGACAGGAAGTAATGCCCCGGGTTCAGGCGGATGACATCGTCGCCGGTGCCCGCCACGCACTCTCCCGGCAGCGCCCCTGACGCTTCGTGCGTGTACGCCGCGGTGATCGCCTCACGCAGCGAACACAGCCCGTCGTCGGCGGTGTTGTCACTGGTCGTGCTCGGCGTGATCGTCGCCGCCGCCGCGGTCGCCGCGCCGAGCACCAGCCAGGCGCCCAGCAGCGACAGCGCGAGCAGCAGGCGAGCCCCCCCGGGTGGCGTCATCGCAGCAGCGTAACGCGATCGCGGGCGGGCGGGCGCGCGCCGCGACGGGCACAATAGGCGCCGTGGCCGGCCACACACAGCCCCTGCGCGAGCAGGACCTCGACGAGGACCCGCTGCGCCAGTTCGCGTCGTGGTTCGAGCAGGCGGCGGCGGCGGGCGTACGCGAACCGGATGCGGCGGCGCTCGCGAGCGCCTCGGCTGCGGGCGCGCCGTCGCTGCGAATGGTGCTGGTCAAGGCCTTCGACACGCGCGGCTTCGTGTTCTTCTCCGGCTACTCGAGCCGCAAGGGCGGCGAGCTGGCGGCCAACCCGCGCGCGGCGCTGCTGTTCCACTGGGATCCGCTCGGGCGCCAGGTGCGGATCGAGGGGCCGGTCAGCCGCACGAGCGCACAGGAGACCGCGAGCTACGTGCGCTCGCGCCCGCGCGCCAGCCAGCTGAGCGCGCTGGCCTCGCCGCAGAGTCAGACGATCGCCGATCGTCAGGAGCTCGAGCGCGGCGTCGGGGAGCTGGAGCGCGCATACGCCGGCGCCGAGCTGCCGCTGCCGAGTGACTGGGGCGGCTTCCGCGTGGCGCCCGAGA
The DNA here is from genome assembly GCA_963827105.1 of uncultured Solirubrobacteraceae bacterium. GTDB lineage: Bacteria > Actinomycetota > Thermoleophilia > Solirubrobacterales > Solirubrobacteraceae > Palsa-744. The sequence continues at coordinate 12,278 of CAWHAB010000016.1, forward strand.
GCATCGAGTTCTGGCAGCAGCGCGAGGATCGCCTGCACGACCGGCTGCGCTACCGCCGCGAGGGCCCGCGCTGGCTGATCGAGCGCCTCGCGCCCTAGATGATTGATTCCACGGCGATGGCCGTGAGTTTGGGGGGTTTCTGAGCAGCAGGGTCGAAGTCGGCGGTGCGCTGTACACACCGTCGACCAAGGGGGCCACGATGGACGCCGACCTCGACCTGCTGCTCACTGCCGTTTATGTGACGGCTGACGATCTCCTGCCCGAGAGGCCGGGGAACGCCAGAAGGAGCGTCACAGACGCGGAGGTCGTCACGCTCTGCGTGGCGCAAGCGATCATGGGAATACCTTCGGACCGGCGTTTCTTGAGGGTCGCCAGCAAGCATCTGCGCCACCTGTTCCCGAAGATCCCGGGCCAGCCCGGCTACTTCAAGCGTCGCCGGCGTCTGACGGACACGTTGGAGTGGCTGATGAGCGTGTTCGCGAGCCAGAGCCCGGGGTTCCACGACAGCCTTCTGCTCGTCGACTCCACCCCGGTGGAGTGCGCCAGAAGCCGCGAGACGGTCAAGCGCTCGCAGCTCGCTGACGCCGCTGACTACGGCTACTGCCGCAGCCACAGCCGCTTCTTCTGGGGATTTCGCCTGCATGGCATCTTCGCCCCGGACGGCACACCCAGAGCCGTGACCGTTGCCTCGCCCAAACGGGATGAGCGCGACGTCGCGCTGGAACTGCTGGCCCGCACCCGCCGCCAAGGCGTGGAGACATTGATCGGCGACAAGGGCTACGCCGGACGAGCATTCGCGGAGGCAGTCAGCGAAATGAACGCGACGATCCTCAGACCTCGCCGCAAGGACGAGCCGGGCCGAGGCCCACACCTCGCGCCGATCCGCCAGCGCATCGAGAGCATCTTCTGGAGCTGCAAGGGCACCCTCACCCTCGAGCGCCACGGCGCCCGCACACTCCCGGGCCTCAGGGAGCGCATCCTGCAACGCCTCCTGACCCTCGCCGCCGCGATCACCCTCAACCACCAACTCGGCCGCCCCAGCCGCGCACTCGCCGACTACACCGCCTAAAACCGTGGAATCAATCATCTAGCTGCGCTGCAGCGCGATCACCGGGATCAGCCGGTCGGTCATCTGCGCGTACTCGTTGAACTGCGGCATCACCGCTGCCTGGCGCGCGAACAGCTGATCGCGCTCCCGCCCGTCACCTCGCTCGCCTGCACCGCGACCGTCTCGGTGCCGACCTCGACCGACGCCGCCGGGTGCGCGAGCAGGTTGTGGTACCAGCCGGGATGCGTCGGCGCCCCGGCCTTGGAGGCGAAGATCACCATTCGCTCGCCATCCGGCAGGTACACGACCGGCGTCGTTCGCTGCGCTCCGCTCTTCGCGCCGGTGCTCGTCAGCAGCAGCAGCGGCGCGCCCTCGAACGGGCCGCCGACCCTGCCGCCGTTGGAGCGGAACTCGGCGATGATCGCGCGGTTGAAGTCGCTCGCGTCGTCGCTCACAGCCGCACGGGCAGCGCCTTCAGCTGGTTCAGGAACATCGATTCGACGACCATCGGCTTGCCGGCGATCTCCATGTTCGGGAAGCGCTTGAGTGTCTCTTCGAGCATGATCTTCAGCTCCAGGCGCGCGAGCGCGGTGCCGAGGCAGAAGTGCCTGCCGCCGGCGCCGAACGCCTGGTGGTCGGGGTTGCGCGTGACGTCGAAGTGGTCGGGGTCCTCGTAGCGGCTCTCGTCGCGGTTGGAGGAGACGTACCACATCACCACCTTCTCGCCCTCGCGGATCGTCTGCCCGTGCAGCTCGGTGTCGCATGTCGCGGTGCGGCGGAAATGCGCGAACGCGGGGAACATCCGCAGCGCCTCCTCGACCGCACCGGGGATCAGCGCGGGGTCGTCGAGCAGCAGCGCAGCTGCTCGGGGTCTTCCATCAGCGCGCGCATCGCGCTGCAGTAGGTCGCCTTGGTGCAGTCGTTGCCGGCGGCCATCAGCAGGAAGAAGCCCATCACGATCTCGTGCTCCTCCAGCTTCTCGCCGTCGACTTCGGCGTGCACGAGCACGGTCGTGAGGTCGTCGGTCGGCTCTCCTGGCGTTCGGCGATCAGCTTGCGGCAGCGCTCGAAGATCTCCGGGATGTCTTTCTCGACGCACACCCTCGACGCCTTCGGGGGTGATGTCGGCGTCGCCGGCCGCGAGCGAGGAGTTCATCAGCCGCGCCCAGATCGCGTCGTCCTGCTCGGGGATGCCCATGAAGCTGCCGATCACGCGGGCGACGATCGGCTGCGCGACGTCGCTGACGAGGTCGCACTCCTCGCGGCCCTCGAGACGGTCGAGCACGTTGATCGCGATCGCGCGGATCGCATCCTCGTGCGCGGCGATCCGCTTCGGCGTGAAGCCCGACTGGAACAGCGCCTTGAGGCGGTCGTGCTTCGGCGGGTCCATGCCGATGAACATCGCCCGCGCGAGCTCGAGCGGGAAGCCGCCGGGCGCGGCGACGCACGCCGCCGAGTTCCGAGGAGTACGTCTGCCCAGTCGCGGCTGACCGCGTGGATGTCCTCGGCGGTCGTGATCGACCAGAAGCCGGCCTCGTCGGGAAACTCTTCAAAGCTCTCGGTCCAGTGGACGGGCAGCCGCGTCGCATCTCCGCGAACACCTCGTGCGGCGGGCCCTTGCGCCACAGCGTCTCGTCGGTGAGTTCCACGTGTCCAGGTCACGTCCAGCCGTTGCCATCTGACCTCCGGGGTCGCCGCGCGGCTGGATGCGCGCGATAATACTGGCTGGCTGGCCAGTTTGGTCGGCGGCGCGCGCGACGCGAAGCGCGCGCGGCGGTGCGCGTCGCAACCGTCGCGGCGATGTCCGCAGGGCGCGCCGTCAGACTGTTGCGCTGAGTTGCCCGCAGCCTCCCCCACCCCCAGCCGAACGTCCCCGGCCGCGGCATCGTCGCCTCCTACGGGCGCCGCTTCTGGCTGCTCGTGATCGCGATCGGGCTGCTCACCGGGCTCGCCGCTGCCGCGCTCGTGCAGCTGCTGCGCGCCGTCCAGCACCTCGCCTGGGGCTATCAGCTCGGGGGACTTCCTCAGCGCCGTCGAAGGCACGACCGCGACGCGCACGGTCATCGTGCTGATCGTCGGCGGCGTCGTCGCCGGCGGCGGCGCGATGTTGCTGCCGCGCTGCGGCGTCGGCGACGTCTCCGAAGCGATCTGGCGCCGCGCGCGCGCCTGCCGCTGCTCGGCAGCCTCGCGCGCGGCGCGCACTCGATCGTGATCGTCGCGCTCGGCGCGTCGCTCGGCCGCGAGGCGGCGCCGCAGCAGGCCGGCGCGGCGTTTGCGAGCAACCTCAGCGACTGGGCACAGCTGGCCGACTGGCAGCGGCGCCTGCTCGTCGCATGCGGCGCCGGCGCGGGCGTCGCGGCCGTCTACAACGTCCCGCTCGGTGGCGCGCTGTTCGCGCTCGAGGTGCTGCTCGGCACGCTGACGCTGCCGCTCGTGCTGCCCGCGCTGGCGACATCGGTGATCGCGACCGTGATCGCCTGGGTGGCGCTGCCGGACCGCCCGACGTACTCGATCCCGCATTACGAAGTGCACACCTCGGCGATCGTCTGGGCGCTGATCCTCGGGCCGATCGCGGGTTTCGCCTCGATCCTCTACGTCCGCCTGATCGTGCGCGCCCATGCCCACCGCCCGGAGGGGGGATGCGGCTGCTCGCGCCGATCATCGTGTTCACGGTCCTCGGCTTCGTCGCGATCGCCTACCCGCAGATCCTCGGCAACGGCAAAGGGATCGTGCAGATCACGCTCGTCGGGCGCCTCAGCGCGGCGACGCTCGCCGCGCTGCTCGTGCTCAAGCCGCTCGCCACGGCCGCTGCCTCGGCAGCGGCGCGCCGGGAGGGCTGTTCACGCCGACGCTGTCCTTCGGCGTGCTGCTCGGCGGCCTGCTCGGCGACGCCTGGTCGCAGCTGTGGCCGGGGACGCCGCTCGCCGTCTACGCGATCATCGGCGGCGCGGCCGTGCTCGGAGCGTCGATGCAAGCGCCGATCACGGCTGTCGTGATGCTGCTCGAGCTGACGCAGCAGGCCGACGCGCTCGTCGTGCCGGTCATCCTCGCGGTCGTCGTCGCGACCGTGATCGCGCGCGTGCACGGCGCGCCGTCGATCTACTCCGCGCGCGTCACGACACCGGCGGCGGAGGTCCGCGACCTGCAGGCCGATCAGTTCCGCGAGCGATCGCGGATGACGGCGCCGAGCGACGTGTGCCGGGCACGATCGGGGGCGAGCAGGCGTGATCGCCGCGCGCGCCGCGGCGATCAGCTGAAGCGCTGCAGCACGCGCTCGATCGCGCTCGCGCCGAACTCGATCGCGGCGGCCGGGACGCGCTCGTTCTCGGCGTGGATCAGGCCCATGAAGGCCAGCTCCTCGGGCAGCTGCATCGGCAGGTAGCCGTATGTCTGGATGCCGAGCCGCGAGAAGAAGCGCCCGTCGGTGACGCCGGGCAGCAGCAGCGGCACCGGCTTCCCGCCGGGTCGAGCTCGCGCAGCGTCTGCGCGAGCAGCTCGAACATCGCGATATCGGGCTGCGCCGGGACGGGGTCGTGCTGGACGAGCTCGAAGTCGATCTCAAGGCCGCGAGAGCTTGCGCAGCTCCGCGAAGACGTCCTGCGGCGTGAAGCCCGGAAGCAGCCGGCAGTCGATTTCAAGCGACACCTCGCCGGGGATCACGTTGATCTTCTCGCCGCCCGCGAGCACGGTCGCGCTCGCGGTGTTGTGCAGCAGCGGGTCGAACGTGCGCGCGCGCTCGCCGAGCACGTCGAGCAGGCGGTCGGTCAGCGCCGGCACGAGCAGCGAGCGCAGCGGCAGCGCGGCCGGGCGCGGCAGCTCGGCGGCGATCGCCTCGATCATCGAGCGCGCGACCGGCGTCACGTGCACCGGCAGCCGCCGGCTGTCGAGCCGTCCCAGCAGCCTGCCGAGCTGGCCCATCGCGCCGCCGCGGATCGGCATCGAGCCGTGGCCGGCGCGCCCGCGGATGCGCGCACGCGTCCAGCAGACCTGCTTCTCGGCGACCATGATCGGGTAGAAGCGCGTGCCCGCGATCTGCAGCGTGAAGCCGCCGAACTCGCCGATCGCGTAGCGGACGCCGGCGAACAGCTCGGGATGCTCGCTGACGATGAAGCTCGCGCCCAGCTCGCTGCCGGCCTCCTCGTCGGCGAGCACGCACAGGATCACGTCGCCCGGCGGCGGCGCGCCGCCGGCCTGGGCGCGCATGAACGCCGCGAGCATCATCGCCACGCCGCCCTTCATGTCGAGCGCGCCGCGGCCCCACACGTAGCCGTCGTGGAGCTCGCCCGCGAACGGCTCGTGCTGCCACTCGCCGCGCGCCGCGACGACGTCGACGTGGCCCTGCAGCAGCAGCGGCGGGCTCTCGCCGCGGCCCGCGATGCGCGCGATCAGGTTCGGGCGCTCGGGATCGCGCGCGAAGATCCGCACGTCGCAGCCGAGCTGCTCGAGCAGCCCGCGGATCCACTCGATGCACTCGCGCTCGCTGCCCGGCGGGTTGGTCGTGTCGAAGCGCAGCAGCCGCTGCAGTATCTCCGCGGGCCGATCTTGTAGCGCCTCGGATGCCACCGCGACAGTGTCCCCGATCGTGCCCGCGGAGCACCGCTCGTCCGCGCAGCGCGCGCGCAGGGTGCTTTGCACGGCTGGTTAGGGCGGCGCTCAGGTGGTAGTAATTGAGCCATGCCCCGCGCGATCTGGACCGGCGCTGTCAGCTTCGGGATGGTCAGCGTGCCCGTCAAGCTCTACAGCGCGCTGAACCGCAAGAGCGTGCGCTTCCACCAGCTGTCGGGCAAGACCGGCGTACGCATCGCGCAGAAGCGCGTCGACCCGCAGTCCGGCGAGGAGGTCCCCTTCCAGGAGATCGTCAAGGGCTTTGAGATCGCGCCCGACCGCTATGTCGTGATCGAGCCCGGCGAGCTCGAGTCGCTGCAGCCGCAGAAGACGAAGACGATCGAGATCGAGGACTTCGTCGAGCTCTCGGAAATCGACCCGATCTTCTACGACCACCCTTACTACCTCGCCCCCGGCCCGGGCGGCGCGAAGCCCTACCGGCTGCTCGTCGAAGCGATGCGCGAGACCGGCAAGGTCGCGATCGCGCGCGTCGTCATCCGCTCCAAGGAGCAGCTCGTCGCGCTGCGCCCGATCGGCGACGTGCTCGGCATGGCGACGATGGTGTTCGCCGATGAACTGCTCGCGCCCGAGCGCCTCGACGAGCTCGCCGACGCGGCCGACGTGAAAACGACCAAGCGCGAGCTCGAGATCGCCGAGCAGCTGGTCGACTCGCTCGCCGCGAAGTTCGAGCCGGAGAAGTACAGCGACAGCTACCGCGAGGAGGTGCTCGCGCTGATCGAGCGCAAGGCGCAGGGCGAGGAGATCGCGGTGCAGCCGCCGAGCGAGGAGGTTGCCGCGCCCGCCCCCGACCTGATGAGCGCTCTGAAGGCGAGCCTCGACGCGGTGCGCTCGCGCGAAAGCAAAGCCGCCGCGCCGCGCAAGGCCCCGGCCAAAAAGAAGGCCCCGGCCAAGAAGGCCGCCGCGAAGAAGCCCGGGGCCTCGCGCACCGCCGCCAAGCGGTAGGTGCCCGCCCGCCGCGCAGACGGAGACGCGCCGAGCGGCCGGCTGCGGGCGTACGGCGGCAAACGCGACTTCGCGCTGACGCCAGAGCCGGCGCCCGCGCCCGCGCCCGCGCCCGTCGATGAGGATGCGGCGCACGCGCCGCGGTTCGTGATCCACGAGCACCACGCCCGCCGCCTGCACTGGGACCTGCGCCTCGAGCGCGACGGCGCGCTCAGCTGCTGGGCGATCCCGAAGGCGCTGCCCGAGGCGCCGGGGGAGAACCGCTTCGCGGCGGCGACCGAGGAGCATCCGCTCGAGTACCTCGACTTCTCAGGCGTGATCCCCGCCGGCGAGTACGGCGCGGGGATGATGTCGATCTGGGACCACGGCACGTATGAGTGCCTGAAGTGGGAGCCGCGCAAGGTCGAGATCGCGCTCCACGGCGAGCGCGTCGACGCCCGCTACGCGCTGTTCGCGATCGGCGACGGCGAGCAGGCGGGCGAGTGGATGATCCACCGCATGGACCCGCCCGCGGATCCGGCGCGCGAGCCGATGCCCGGCCGGATCGCGCCGATGCTCGCACGCGCAGGCGAGCTGCCCGCGGAGGACGGCGGCTGGGCGTATGAGGTCAAGTGGGACGGCGTGCGCGCGATCGCGTACTCGCAGCCGGGGGAGCTGCGGCTGGAGAGCCGCAATCTCAACGAGATCACCGATTCCTACCCCGAGCTCGCGCTTCTCGGCAGGCTGCTCGGGTCGCACGGCGCGATCCTCGACGGTGAGATCGTCGCCTTCGACGGGGCCGGGCGCGCGAGCTTCGAGGCGCTGCAGCGGCGGATGCACGTCGCGAGCCGCGCGCAGGCGCGCAGGCTGATGACGGCGACGCCCGTGACGTACATGATCTTCGACCTGCTGTGGCTCGACGGCCACTCGCTGATGGCGCTCGCCTATCGCGACCGGCGCGAGCTGCTGCAGGGGCTCGCGCTCGCGGGCGAGCACGTACAGGCGCCCGAGTATGTCCTCGGCGAGGGCGCGCTGTTGCTCGCGGCGAGCGCCGAGCAGGGACTCGAGGGCATCGTCGCCAAGCGCATCGACTCGAGCTACGAAGCGGGCGTGCGCACACGCGACTGGGTCAAGATCAAGAGCTCCGCGCGCCAGGAGTTCGTGATCGGCGGCTGGATGCCCGGCAAGGGCCGGCGCAGCACGAGCATCGGCGCGCTGCTGCTCGGCGTGTACGAGCCGCCTCGCGAGCTGCGCTACGCCGGGCGCGTCGGCAGCGGCTTCAGCGACACAGAGCTCGCGCGTCTGTACGAACAGCTGGCGCCGCTTGAGCGCTCCAGCTCCCCGTTCGCGGCAGGCGCGACGCCGCCGCGCGAGGCCGTCTTCTGTGAGCCGCGGCTCGTCGCCGAGGTCGAGTTCGCGCATGGACCGCCGCGGGCAGCCTGCGCCAGCCGACCTACAAGGGGCTGCGGAGGACAAGCCGCGTCGACAGTCGTGCGCGAGGACCACACGAACGGGGTACGCGAGCGCGCCGGCGTCGCGCGCGCAGCCGGGATGCGCAGGCGCTCGCGCTGCGCCGCTCGGCGATGGCTAAAATCAGCCACCGTCAGCGTCGCCGGGCGCGAGCTGAAGCTCTCGAACCTCGACAAGGTGCTGTATCCGTCGGTCGGCTTCCCAAGCGCGACCTGATCGACTACTACGCGACGATCGCACCGGCCCTGCTCGCCCACCTCGATGCGCGGGCGCTGACCGTGACGCGCTGGCCGGACGGCGTCGAGGGCAAGTCGTTCTTCCAAAAGCAGGCGCCCGCGCACCGGCCCGAGTGGGTGCGCACGGTGACCGTCGCGAGCGCGCGCAAGCCGATCGACTACATCCTCACCGGCGATCAGGCGACGCTCGTGTGGCTCGCGAACCTCGCGGCGATCGAGCTGCACACGCCGCTCGCACGCGTCGAGGCGCTCGCGCGCCCGACGGTGCTCGTCTTCGACCTCGACCCCGGCGCGCCCGCGACGATCGTCGAGTGCTGCCGCGTCGCCGTGCAGCTGCAGGGGATGTTCGAGAACTCGGGATGCGCAGCTTCGCCAAGACGTCCGGCTCGAAGGGGCTGCAGGTGTACGTGCCGCTGAACGGCGACGGCGTCGGCTACGAGCTGACGAAGCCGTTTGCGAAGGCCGTCGCCGAGCTGCTCGAGAGCGCCGAACCGAACCTCGTCGTCTCGCGCATGACAAAGGCGCGGCGGGCCGGCAAGGTGCTGATCGACTGGAGCCAGAACGACGCGAAGAAGACGACGGTGTGCGTCTATTCGCTGCGCGCGCGCAAGCAGCCGACGGTCTCGACGCCGGTCACCTGGGAGGAGGTGCGCGCGACGCTCGCGAGCGGCGATCCGGCGAGCCTCGCCTTCGAAGCACGCGAGGTGCTCGCGCGCGTGCGCGAACGCGGCGAGCTGTTCGCGCCGGTGCTCTCGCTGGTGCAGGAGCTGCCGAGCTTCTAGCCGTCGCTAGCGCAACTCGGGTGCGGCGACCGTCTCGGGCGGCAGTTCGAGCACGCGCTCCACGAGCGCGGTGTCGCAGTACTCGATGACCTCAGTGACGCGGCCGGCCGCGAGCCGGAACACGTAGCAGTAGGCCTGCGGGTAGGCGTCGCCGCGCACGGTCCGCGCATCGGCGCGCGCGCGAACCACGACGCGATCGCCATCGGCGATGATCTCCTCGGCGCTCGCGCGGTACTCGGCGAACTGCGCCATCAGCGGCTGCAGCAGGTTGCTGCGGACCAGCCGGCGCGAATCTCCCCAGTCGCGCACCCACGACCAGTTGCCGGCGAAGCGCCAGCGGAAATCGTCGGCCATCGCTCTGCCGAACGGGCCTGTGTCGCCGTTCGCCAGCGCCGTGAAGATCGAGCTGATCAGCTCGCGGTTCTGTTGGCTCGTCGTAGCTGTAGTCATGGCCGCCACCGTAGCTCGATCTGGGCCATGCGCAAAGCGAACATTTGGCATGGCTTCTATGCTGTCTACGCATGGATAACGACGCGTCGCTCGTCGGGCTGCGAACCGTCTGCGAGGTCGCCCGGCGGGGTTCGTTCTCAGCGGCCGCCGCGGCGCTCGGCTACACCCAGTCGGCGGTATCGCGCCAGGTCGCACACGTCGAGCAGGCCGTCGGGCGCGCGCTGTTCGAGCGTCATGCGCGCGGCGCGCAGCTGACCCCCGCCGGGGAGCTGCTCACGCGTCATGCCGCCTCGGCGCTGGCCGAGCTGCAGGCGGCGCGCCTCGCGCTCGCGGACCTCGACGGCCGGCGCCAGCCGCGCGTGCGCCTCGGCGCCTTCTCGACCGCGATGGCCGCGCTCGTACCCGACGCGCTCGGGGCGCTGGCGCACGAGCGGCCGGCGGTCCGCGTGGTGCTCAACGAGGGCATCAGCGAGCGCCTGACCGACCGCCTCGAGGCCGGCCGCCTCGATCTGGCGCTGATCACGGTCCGCGCACAGCCGCCCGACGGACTGGTGCTCGACGTGCTGCTCGAGGACCCGCTGCTGGTCGCCCTGCCTCGCACGCACCCGCTGGCCGGGCGCGGCCCGATCGACCCCGAGCTGCTCTACAACGAGTCGTGGATCGCCGGCAGTTCGGAGCCCGCCACGACGCTGCTCGGCGCCTGGACGGCGGGACACCGCCGCCCGCGCGTCGCCTACGAGGTCCGTGACTGGACGGCGAAGATCGGCCTCGTCGCCCGCGGCCTCGGCGTGACGATGGTCCCTGGGTGCTCGGCGCTGACGCTTCCCGCAAGTGTCGCCGTCGCGCTGATCGACCACCCTGCGGCGAGCCGCACGGTTGGGCTGCTGACCCGCGGCGGAGCGCGCGAGCCCCACCTCGCTGCCGTGATCGAAGCGCTGCGAGCGTCTGCGCAGCGTCTCAGCGGCGAGGTGCGCCGCGCGGCGCGCGGCTCTCAGCAACCGTGATCGCGGCTACTCGAACTCGGGCGCGGGCCAGCCTCGCATCACGTCGGGCAGGCCGTCGCTGACGCGATCGGGGAACCGCGCGGGGCGCTTCTCGAGGAACGCGGTGATGCCCTCGACCGCGTCCGCCGACTGCCCGCGCGCGAGCATCCCGCGCGAATCCGCGCGGTGGGCGATCATCGGATGCTCGGCGCCGAGCATCCGCCACATCAGCTGACGCGCCAGCGCGACCGACACCGGCGCGGTGTTCTCTGCGATCTCCTGCGCGAGCTCGCGAGCCGCGTCGAGCAGCTCCGCCTGCGGGTGCAGGCTGCGCAGGAGGCCGCACTCGAGGCCCTCCTGCGCGCTGAAGACGCGGCCTGTGGCGACCCACTCCATCGCCTGGCTGATACCCACGGCGCGCGGCAGGAACCAGCTCGAGCACGCCTCCGGGATGATCCCGCGGCGCGCGAACACGAAGCCCATGCGCGCGTCGTCGGCCGCCAGGCGGATGTCCATCGGCAGCGTCATCGTCGCGCCGACGCCGACCGCGGGGCCGTTGATCGCCGCGATCACCGGCTTCGTGCGACTGGAAGATCCGCAGCGTCAGTTCGCCGCCGTTGTCGCGCGCAGGGCCGCTGTGCTCGTGCTTGCGGTAGTCGAACGTCTCGCCCCCGCCCGCGAGGTCGGCGCCGGCGCAGAAGCCGCGCCCGGCACCCGTGACGATCACCGCGCGCACGTCATCGTCCGCGTCCGCCTGATCGAACGCCGCGCGCAGCTCGCGCGCCCATCTGCGCCGTCCACGCGTTCAGCCGCTCGGGCCGGTTGAGCGTGATCGTGAGGACGTTGTCGGTTGTCTGTGCGGTGATCTGCTCGAAGTCCATGGCCGCTAACCCTAGATGATTGATTCCACGGGGTTAGGCGCAGTAGCTGACGAGTGCGCGGCTGGGGCGGTGGAGTTGGTGGTTGAGTGCGATGGCGGCGGCGAGGCAGAGGAAGCGTTGAAGGATGCGCTCTCGCAGGCCGGGGAGTGTTCTTGCGCCGTGGCGTTCGAGGGTGAGGATGTCCTTGCAGGTCCAGAAGATCGACTCGATGCGTTGGCGGATCGGTGCGAGGTGTGGTCCGTGGCCGGGCTCGTCCTTGCGTCGGGGTCGGATGATCGTGGCGTCGAGGTCGTTGACGGCCTGGGCGAATTCTCGTCCGGCGTAGCCCTTGTCGCCGATCAGGGTCACGGTGCCTTGGCGGCGGGTGCGCGCGAGCAGCTCGAGGGCGACCTCGCGCTCATCGCGTTTGGGAGAGGCCACGGTGAGGGCTCTCGGTGTCCCGTCGGGGGCGAAGATTGCGTGCAGCCGGAACCCCCAGAAGAACCGGGAGTGGCTGGCGCAATAGCCATAGTCAGCGGCATCGCCGAGCGCCGAGCGCTTGACCGTCTCACGACTGCGGGCGCACTCGATCGGGGTGGAGTCGACGAGCAAAAGGTCGTCGTAGAAGCCCGGGCTCTGCGAGGCGAAGCACTGCATCAGCCACTCCAGCGTGTCCGTGAGGCGCCGGCGGCGCTTGAAGTAGCCCGCCTGCCCGGGGATCCGCGGGAACAAGTGGCGCAAGCGCTTGGACGCGACCGCCAGGAACCTGCGGTCAGACGGTATTCCCATGATCGCTTGGGCCACACACAGCGTCACGACCTCCGCGTCTGTGACGCTTCGCTTGGCGTTCCCCGGCTTCTCAGGCAGGAGATCGTCAGCCGTGACATAAACGGCAGTGAGCAGCAGGTCGAGGTCGGCGTCCATCGAGGCCCCCTTCGGTCGGCGATGCTTCAGAGCACCGCCGACTTCGACCCTGCTGCTCAAAAACCCTCGATATCCACGCGCCCAGCCGTGGAATCAATCATCTAGAGGTCTGCGCTGCTCAGCTGCCGCTCGTAGGGTCCGTGACCGGTCAGGCAGGTCGCGCCGCAGCGCGCGGCGAGCGCGAGCGCGTCGGCGAGCGCGCAGCCGGCGCCGAGCGCATATGTCAGCCCGGCGGCGAAGGAGTCGCCACAGCCGTAGGAGTCGACCGCTGCGCCCGGCAGCGGGCCCGCCCGCCACCCGCCCGTCGCACCGTCGCCGCGATAGCGCCCGCCGCGCTCCCCTTCGGTGCGCACGACGAGCCTCGCGTCCGCCTGCGCCGCAGAAGCCGCGCGCAGCTCGATCTGATCCTCGCCGCTGAGCACGAGCGCGTCGAGCGCGACCCCCTGTCCGAGCGCATGACCTGCACGCGGGCTCGCCACGAGCACGTCGCTCGCCGTGCGCGCCGCGCGCAGCACGCCGATCCCGCCGGCGGTGAAATAGAGCGCGTCGAAGCGCCCGAGCGAGCTCCACAGCGCGTCGTCCGCACGCGGCTCCAGGCGCTCGCCGAATGTCGTGATCGTGCGCTCGCCGCGATCGTCGACGAGCGTCAGCGCGCGCCGTGTCGGCGCCGCCTCGACGGACGCGCGCACGTCGACGCCGAGCTCGCCCAGGCGCGCGAGCGAGCGGCGCCCGTGCTCGTCCTCGCCGAGTGCCGTCACGAACAGCGCCGCTCCCGCGAGCCGCGCGAGCTGGACGGCCGCGACCGCGCCGCCGCCGGCGGGCTCCTCGAAGCCGCTGTGCGCGTGGGCCACCTCGCCCGCCTGCGGCACGGCGCGGACGCGGGCGAACTGGACCCACTCGACATGTCCGACCACCGCCACCCTTGGCCGCTGCAAGCGCACGACGCGCAGTCTCACACACTCGCCGCGCGCCTCAGCAATCATGTGCATCGATGCGGGCGATCGCTGGAGGATCGTGAACGACGCGCCGAGCCCCGCGCAGCTGCGCGAGCTGATGCCGTTCGCGGCGCTGATCGGGCTCGAGATCCTCGAGGCCGGCCCGCGGCTGGTGCGCGCGAGGCTGCAGTGGTCGCACGAGCGCTGCACGGCGGGCGGGCTGATGCACGGCGGCGCGCTGATGGCGCTCGCCGACACCTGCGGCGGCGCATGCGCGTTTCTCAACCTCCCCGACGGCGCGCTCGCAACCGCGACGGTCGAGTCCAAGACGAACTTCCTGCGCGGCGTGCGCGACGGCGCGGCCACCGCCGCGACGCGGCCGCTGCATGCGGGGCGCACGATGATCGTGCTCGAGACCGAGACCGTCCGCGACGACGGCGCGCTCGCCGCCAAGGTGACCCAGACCCAGGCGTTCAGCTACCCGCGCGGCTGAGCGGCGCGCGGCCGCACCTCACAGGCTGTCAAGTAGCGCATAGGATTCGTGGCCATGGACCCGCTCGTGCTCGTCGAGGAACCCGCTCCGCATGTGCTCCAGCTCGCGCTCAACCGGCCCGAGCAGCTCAACGCGATGACCGCTGAGCTGTGCGAGGCGCTGCACGTCGAGCTGCGCCGCGTCAGTCTGCAGCGCTCATGCCGGGCGGTGATCCTGACCGGCGCCGGCCGCGGCTTCTGCGCGGGCGTCGACCTGCGCGGCTACGGCGCCGCGCCGGCCAACAACGAAAGCGATCCGCCCCGTGATCGCCTCGACAACCAGGAGCACATGTCGACGCTCGTGCTTGCGCTGCGCGCGCTGCCGCAACCCGTGATCGCGGCCGTCAACGGCCCCGCCGCCGGCCTCGGCTTCACGCTCACGCTCGGCTGCGACATCCGCTACGCGAGCACCAAGGCCGTGTTCCGCGCGGCGTTCATCAACATCGGCGTCTCCAACTGCGACATGGGCACGAGCTGGCTGCTGCCGCGCCTGATCGGCGCCTCGCGCTCACACGAGCTGATGCTCACGGGCCGCCGCTTCGACGCCGAGGAGGCGCTGCGCATCGGCCTGCTCGCCGACGTCCTCGCCGCGGAGGAGCTGCTCGCGCGCGCCGTGCAGGCAGCCGAGCAGATCGCGGCGCTCGCGCCGTGGGGCACGCGCCTGACCAAGCGCGGGATGTGGAGCGCGCTCGAGATCCCCGCGCAGCAGACCGCGGTCGAGTACGAGGACCGCCAGCAGATCATGGCGACGTTCAGCAACGGCGTGCCGGAGGCAGTCGGCGCATTCCTGGAGAAGCGACCCGCGGACTTCGAGGACTGAGCCGTGAGCGACCTGTTCGACGTCTCCGGCAAGACCGCGCTCGTGACCGGCGGCTCGCGCGGCATCGGCGAGATGATCGCCGATGGGCTCGTGCGTGCCGGCGCGCGCGTGATCGTCTCCTCGCGCAAGACCGCCGACGTCGAGGCCACCGGCGAGCGTCTCGCCGCGCTCGGCGACTGCGTCGCGATCCCCGGCGACATCTCGAGCCTCGAGGGCGCACAGGAGCTCGCCGCCGCCACGCGCGAGCGCTTCCCGTCGCTCGACATCCTCGTCAACAACGCCGGCGCCGTCTGGGGCGCGCCGCTCGAGCAGTTCCCCGCGGCCGGCTGGCAGAAGGTGATCAGCACGAACGTCGAGGGCGTCTTCCACCTGACCGTCGCGCTGCTCGGCGAGCTGCGCGCGGCGGCGAGCGCGGAGGATCCCGCGCGCGTCATCAACATCGGCTCGATCGACGGCCTGCGCACGCCGTCGGTGCCGAACTACAGCTACAGCGCGAGCAAGGCCGCGGTGCACATGCTCACGCGCCACCTCGCGCGCGAGCTCGCCGCGCAGAACATCACCGTCAACGCGATCGCGCCCGGCCCGTTTGAAAGCAGGATGATGGCGTGGGCGCTCGAGGACCCGGACAGGCGCGCGGCGGTCGAGCGCGAAGTCCCGCTCGGGCGCATCGGCCGCGGCGACGATGTCGCGGGGCTGACGATGTTCCTCGCCTCGCGCGCCGGCGCCTACCTGACCGGCACCGTGATCCCGCTCGACGGCGGCATCACCGGCTGCAACGCCGCCGCGGCGATGCCGGAACCGGCCGGCATCTGAAGCGCCCGCACCACGGCGCGCGCCGGGCGCTGCGCGCACGGGTCCGGGCGCTGCGCGCACGGGTCCGCGACCCGCGCGCGATCACGGCGCCTTGACGAGCTCGCTGTGCCCGGCCTTGACCGTGCGGCGCTTGTGCGTCAGCAGATTTGTCACCTCGACCTCGTCGGTGTACACCCGGATCAACGTCCCGTCGCAGCGGTCCTCGGTCAGCCAGCGCGTTCCGAGCACGGCACCGGAGGCGTAGTTGCCCTTCGTCGTGTAGCTGCCGTGGCCCGACGCCCACAGTTTTCGCACGACGTGCTTTTTCGCCGAGCTGGCGTGCGCGAGGTGACCGTGCGCGTGCACCCGTGGACAGCCCTTGAAGCTGCCTCCGACGAGCGTTGCGAGCACCGTCCCGCCGGCGTTCTGGGTGAGGCTGAACTCGCCCTGGTAGAACGCCATCGCCTGCAGCTGCCCGCCGAGCGACATCGTCGTGACGGTGACCCGTCCGTGGCGGACATCGACGATCGTGCCGAACGGCACCTGGCGAAGGCCTGTGATGTCGACGAACCGCTTCGACCCCGGGAGCTTCACCCTGACGACGCCGGCCACGGGATCGAGGTTGCCGAGCACGCCGAGCTTCGGCAGCGGCGGCTCGGTTTCGGTGCTCGCGAGCTCGCCCGTTGCGACGAATACGCCCCCGGGGCCGGTCTCGCCCGACAGCAGCGGCGGCGTCACACCTTTGCCGAGCGGCGGTTCTTCACTCGGCGGCACGAGCGCGGGATCGAAGAAAGTCCATGCGGCGCCCTCGAGGACGTTGTCGCTCGTGCCGCCGACGATCGCGGTGGCGCCGTCGGAGGAGAGCGCGACGCTCTTGCCGAACGAGCCCTTGCCGATCTCCCCGGAGACGCTGAGCGGCCCCGCTTCGCTCCAGCCGGAGCCCGTCCGCGCAAAGCTGACGGCGGCACCCTCACGCCGGTCGCTCGCCGGTGCGCCGATCAGCGCCTCGGCTCCGTCGCCGGCAAGCGCGACGCTGTAGCCGAACTCCGCCGCCCCGGTCTCGCCGGCGCCGGTCAACTTCGGGCCCTGCTGCGCAAAGCCCGCAGGCGTCCGCGAGAAGCTCCACGCTGCTCCGAGACCTTCGTCATCGCCGCTCCCGCCGGCCAGCGCGAGGGTGCCGTCGGCGGACAGCGCGACGCTCGAACCGAGGCCCGCGGCACCGTCCTCTTCGGCGGCCGCCGCCGGCGCGCCGTCCTGCAGCCACGTCGAGCCGTTGCGCGTGAAGAACCACAACGCGCCCTCGCCTTCGCCGTCGCCGGGAGAGCCGACCAGCGCGGTGTCGCCGTCGCCCGACAGCGCGACGCTGCGCCCGAAGTGCCCGCTGCCGCCGCCGAGCGGCGGTCCCTGCTGTTCCCATGAAGAACCCGATCTGGTGAACACCCACGCGGCTCCGCGAGTCTGCGGCGCGGCCGCGCCGCCGATCAGCGCCGTGCTGCCGTCGCCCGAGAGCGCGACGCTGCGCCCGAAGTGCCCGTCACCGAGCTCCTCGCCGCCGAGCAGCTCGCCGCCCTGTTGCGACCAGGTGGAGCCTTTGCGGGTGAACACCCAGGCGGCGCCGCGACCGCCGTCATCGTTCGCGCCTCCGATCAGCGCCGTGTCGCCGTCCGCGGACAGGGCGACGCTGCGCCCGAAGCTGCATTCCGGGCCTTCCGCTTCGGGCGAGGCGCAGCCGCCGCCTTCGGAGCCTTCCGCTTCTTCGCCGCCGACCAGCGCCGGCCCCTGCTGGGTCCACACGCCATCGCTGCGGACGAACACCCAGACCGCGCCCGCCGCGCTGTGCGTGCGGCGGGTGCCGACCAGCGCGGTGTTGCCGTCGCCCGACACGGCGACGCTGAAGCCGAATGCCGTCGCGGTGCTGCCGGGTTCAGATGTGAGCTTGCTTTCTTCCTGCAGCGCCGCGGCGACGGCCGGCGGCGCATGCGCCGCGGCCGCCGACGCGCCGGCGAGCGACAGCAGCAGAGCGAGCGTCGCGGCCGCTGCGAGCGCAGCCCGCGCGCGAACGCGACGGCGCGGCAGCGGTGATGCTCGAGCGAAGAGGGTTGTCATGTCTATGCACCCGAGCAATCCAGGCATTCAGACCCTTTGACCTGCATAGTTTCCATCGGTCCCCGCGCGCGAACTCCCCCGGCGCGCCGAAACTCCGGTCGGGAGGATATCTGCCCGACCGGCGAAAGTCAAAATGTCAACCCTCCTGCGCGTCCGCGGCGGGCGGGCGCGCGCGCCGCGGCGGTGCTCGCCTGCAGCCGTCGCTAGGATCTCTCGCCCTGCCCAGCCGGGCACACGTACAGGAGACGGTCGATGGGTCGAGCTGGATGGCGGCGGCGTAAGGCGGCTCTGCTGATCGGCGTCGCCGTGCTCGCCGCCGGCGTCGGCGTGCTCGCCTACACGACCAATCTGCTCAGGCGCACCGAACAGCAGTCGATCGACGCGCGCTTCTCGATCCGCGGGAGCGAGCAGCCGCCGGCGGGCATCGTGCTCGTCCAGATCGACAACACGACGCTGCACGAACTCGCAGAAAAGCACCTGCGGTCGGAGTTCCCGTTCCCGCGGGCCTACGACGCGCGCGTGATCGACCGCGTCCGTGAGGACGGGGCGCGGGCGATCGCGGTCGACATCCAGTTCACGCAGCAGACCGATCAGGCCGACGACGAAGCGCTGGCCGACGCCGTCGAACGCGCGCACGGGCTGATCGCGTTGGCGACGACCGACGTCGGACGCGGCGGCAGCACCCAGATCTTCGGCGGCAGCAGCCAGCTGCTGCATGAACTCGGCGCGCGCCCGGCGGCCGCGGTGCTGAGCGTCGAAAGCGACGGCGTCGTCAGGCGCTTCCCGTACGAGTACAACGGCCTGCAGAGCCTCGCCGTCGTGGCCGAGGAAATCGCCGATCACCGGCCCGTGCGCCGCTCGCTGTTCGACAGCGCGGGGACGCTGCCGATCGACTTCGCCGGCCCACCGGAAACGCTGCACTCGGTCTCCTACTCGAAGGTCCTCACCGGCCAGGTCGCGGCGAGCGAGTTCCGCGACAAGGTCGTCGTGATCGGCGCCTCGGCGCCTGTCCTGCAGGATGTGCACGCGACCGCGACGACCAAAGGCGGCGAGATGTCCGGCCCGGAAATCTGGGGCAACGCGATCTCGACGCTCGAACGCGGCGTGCCGCTGCAGGATGCCCCGAGGTGGCTCGACCTGTTGCTGATCATCCTGCTCGGCGTGCTCGCTCCGCTCGGCAGCCTGCGCCTGGCGCCGCTGCGCGCTCTGCTCGACTCGCTCGCCGCGGCGGTCGTGTTCACGATCGCCACGCAGATCGTCTTCAACCGCGGCCTGATCGTCAGCTTCGTCTATCCCCTGCTCGCGCTCGCGCTCGCGCTGCTCGGGACGCTCGCGGTCCTGTACCTGGTCGAGGCGGTCGAACGCGAGCGCGTGTACGGCCTGTTCGCGCGCTTCGTGCCGGCCGACGTCGTCGAGGAGGTCGTCGCGAGCGCCGGCGAGAACCTCCGCCTGGGCGCGGTCGAGCGCGACTGCACGGTGCTGTTCTCCGATCTGCGCGGGTTCACGAGCTTCTCCGAGAAACAGCCCGCCCACGTCGTGATCGACGTCGTCAACACGTACCTCAACGAGATGACGGAGGCGATTCTCGGCGCCGGCGGGACGCTGATCGCGTACATGGGCGACGGCATCATGGCCGTGTTCGGAGCGCCGCTCGAGCAGAGCGACCATGCCGAGCGGGCGCTTGCCGCCGCCAGCGAGATGCTCGGCACCCGCCTGGATCGCTTCAACGCGTGGCTTGCCGAGCAGGGTCACGAGCACAGGTTCGCGATGGGCATCGGCATCAACAGCGGCAGCGTGATGGCCGGCAACATCGGCTCTGAGCAGCGCGTCGAGTACACAGCGCTCGGCGACACGACGAACACCGCCTCGCGCCTGGAGGGGATGACCAAGGGGAGCGGGCACATGCTGTTCCTCGCCGACTCGACGCGCGCGCGGATGCACAGCCCGCCGCAGAACCTGATGCTCGTCGGCGAGCTCGAGGTCCGCGGGCGGGTCGAGCCGGTTCCCGTCTGGACGATCGCCACGGGCGATGTGCCCGACGGCGACGGTTGAGCCGGCGCGCCGGCTCAGGCCGGCTGCGGCCGGTAGGCCCCCGGCTTCCGCCGCACCCGCCCACCGGGAAACGCGAGCCTGAGGATCGTGCGGTGCACCGTGCCGAGCTGTCTGTGCAGCGGCCCGGTGTTGTACGGCAGGCCGTAGCGACGGCAGATGTCGCGTACGCGCGGTGCGATCTCGGCATAGCGGCTCGAGGGCATGTCCGGGTAGAGGTGGTGCTCGACCTGGAAGCTGAGGTTGCCGGCGAGCAGGTGAAACAGCGGCCCGCCGTCGATGTTCGCGGCGCCGAGCAGCTGGCGCACGTAGAAGCCGCCGCGCGTCTCATCGGCGACCTCCTCCTCGCTGAACGTGTACGTCTGGTCGGGGAAGTGCCCGCAGAAGATGATCGAGTAGGCCCACACGTTGCGCACGATGTTCGCGCTGAAGTTGGCGGCGAGCGTGGACTTGAAGGCGCGCGTGCCTGCGGCGCGCGAGCCGCCGCCGCTGAGCAGCGCCGACAGCAGCGGAAAGGCGATGTAGTCCTTGACGATCTGCGCGCGCGCCTTCGCGCCGATCGCCTTGAGCTCGGCGATCACCTGCGCCTTCGGCTTCTCACCCGCGCGGATCGCATCGCCGTTGAGATCGTGCAGCGCGACGCCCCACTCGAAGAACGCCATCAGCAGCAGGTTGTACAGCGGCTGCAGGAGATACACCGGATACCAGCGCTGGTGCGGGTCGATGCGCATGATCTCATAGCCCAGATCGCGGTCCTTGCCGCGGATGTTGGTGAACGTGTGGTGCTCGTAGTTGTGCGAGTGCCGCCACGCGTCGGCCGGCGAGGCGGTGTCCCAGTCCCATGACTGCGAGTTGATGTCCGGGTCGTTCATCCAGTCCCACTGCCCGTGCATGACGTTGTGGCCGATCTCCATGTTCTCGAGGATCTTCGCGAGCGACAGCGACGCGGTGCCGGCGAGCCACAGCGGCCGGTAGCGCGAGCCGATCAGCATTGCGCGCGCACCCAGAACGAGCTGGCGATGCAGCCTGATCGTGCTGCGGATGTAGCGCGAGTCGCGCTCGCCGAGATCCGCGTAGACCTCGTCGTGGATCGCGTCGAACTCGCGCCCGAGCTGCTCGAGCTGCTGCGGTGAGAGCCGCGCGAGCGGGCTCTGCTGCTCACCGGGCGCGTCGCGCGGGCGGGTCTCGGTGTATGTGCTGGACACGTCTGTCTCCTTTGGCTTTTGTGATCTACAGCTCGATCTCGACGGCGCCCTCGGGCGCGTTGACACATGTCTGGAGCAGTTCGCCGGGCTGGCCGTGAACGCGGCCGCTGCGCAGATCGCGCACGCGCCCGGCGCGCAGGCGCCCGACGCAGCTGTGGCAGATGCCCATCCGGCATCCGTGCGGCAGCGTCGCGCCGGCGCGCTCGCCGGCGATCAGGATCGGCTGCTCGCCGTCGCTGCTCGCCTCGAGGCCGCTCGCGAGGAAGCGGATCGTGCCGCCGGCGCCGCGCTCGCCGTCGCCGACACGCTCATCCGGCTGGAAGCGCTCGACGTGGAGCCTGCGCGCGTCGCCGCTGCGCCGCCAGTGCTCGTCGATCGCCTGCAGCAGGCCCTTCGGCCCGCACAGGAACGTCTCGCGCTCGCGCCAGTCGGCGCACACCCGCTCGAGGTCCGCCGGGGCGAGCCGGCCCTGCTCGCCGGTCAGCCGCAGCTCGAGCGCATAGCCGGCGTTGGCGGCGTCGAGCTCGGCGAGCTCGCGTGCGAAGATCACGCCGTCGGCGCCCCTCGAGCTGTGGATGTGCACGGCGTCGCGCAGCTCGCCGCGGCCGGCGAGCGCGCGGAGCATGCTGATGATCGGCGTGATGCCGCTGCCGGCGCTGATGAACAGCAGACGCGGCGGCAGCACCCGCGGCAGCACGAACGTGCCTTCCACACCGCCAAGACGGACGATCGCGCCGGGCTTGGCGCGGCCGAACAGGAACGGTGAGACCTTGCCGCCGTCGACGAGTTTCGGCGTGATCGCGATGCAGCCGTCCTCGCGGCCTGGAGCCGAGGTCAGCGAGTAGGCGCGCCAGTGATGGACGCCGTCGACCTCGATGCCGAGGCGCAGGTACTGGCCGGGACGGTGCCCAGGCCACTCCCACCCCGGCTTGATCAGCACGCTCACCGCGTCCGCGCTCTCGCGCTCGATGCGTTCGATGCGACCGCGCAGCTCGCGCGTCGACCACAGCGGGTTTAGAAGCTCGAGGTAGTCGTCGGGCAGCAGCGGCGAGGTGAACGAGCGCACCAGCCCGAGCGCGCGGCGGCGCGCCGGCGAGACCCGCGGCGGCGCTCCTCGTTCAGCCATGCGGGCGGGTTGCGGGCGCGCTGGCGCCCGTCGCGGAGGTCTGGAAGTTCATGACGCGAGACTATGTTACCTCAAATGAGGGCACATAAAACGTAGTATCCTGAGATGCTGATGGTGCGAGCCGCTCCAGAGTCCGCCGATCGGCCCGCAGCGGGCAGCGTCGAGCCCGCATCGGACTACGACCTGACGGTCGAGCAGCTCGCCGCCGAAGTCGGCATGTCGGTGCGCAACATCCGCAACCACCACACGCGCGGGCTGCTGCCGCCGCCGGAGGTGCGCGCGCGCGTCGGCTACTACAACGCCGAGCACGTCGCGCGGCTGCGGCTGATCCTCGACCTCCAGGCCGACGGCTTCAACCTCGCCGCGATCGAGCGGCTGCTGAGCGGCTCCGACGGCCTCGCCGCGCGGCTGCTCGGCCTGCGCACCGCCGTCACGACACCGTATGAGCCGGAGGCGCCGGAGCTGATCACCGCCGAGGAACTGGCTTCGCGCTTCGGCGAGGTCGACGCCAAGAACGTCGAGCGCGTCCGCCGCCTGAAGCTGCTCGTGCCGCTCGGCGACGGGCGCTTTGAAGTCCCCAGCCCGGCGCTGCTCGGGGCCGCCGAAGAGGTCGTCGCGCTCGGCATCCCGCTCGCGGCCGCGCTCGCGCTCGTCGAGCGCGTCAGCCGCGACTGCGAGTCGATCGCGCGAGCCTTCACGAAGCTGTTCCTGAAAGAGCTGTGGGAGCCGTTCGACGCGGCCGGCCAGCCCGATGAGGGCTGGGATGAGCTGATCGACGGGGTCGGCTCGCTCCGCCCGCTCGCCTCCGAGGCGCTGCTCGCGCTGTTCAAGCAGCGCATGACGACGCAGCTCGAGGAGGCCTTCGGCAAGGTCCTCGAGCACCAGGCCAAGCGCCGCTAGTTGCTCCGACGCCGCTCGCGCTGGGGCTCAGGGCACGATCACGAGCTTGCGATGCGGGCCCGCCGCGAGCTCGCTCCAGGCGCGCTCGACCTGCGCGAGCGGGATCTGCTCGACGTCGACCTTGATCTCATCCGCGGCCGCCGCCGCGGCCAGGCGGCGGTAGGCCTCGGCCTTGACCTCCGCCGGTGCCGCGAAGTTCGTGTGGCCCATGATCACGAGCATCTTGCCGCGGATCACGGCCGAGGGGAGCGTCGCCTCGGCGCCCGCGCCGGCGCCGAGCTGGACGATCCGCGCGCCGAAGCCGGCGGCGTTCGCGGCCGCGACGAACGGCTCGCCGAACAGCGGGTCGAGGACGACATCGATGCGCCCCGCGGCAGCCTCGACGAGGGCGGCGGCGAGATCGTCGGGCTCGCCGAGCCGGACCGCGGCGTCGGCGCCGAGGGCGATGCAGCGATCGAGGCCGGCCTGCGAGCGCGCGGCCGCGACCACACGGCCCGCGCCGAGCAGCCTTGCTGCCTGTACGGCGATCTGCCCGAGCACGCCGCTGGCGGCGAGCACGAGCACGTGCTCGCCGGCCTCGAGCTGCGCCCGCCAGGTCAGCGCGAGCCACGCCGCCAACCCGGAGATCCCGAGTGCGACGGCGACGCCGTCGGTGAGCGCCTCGGGCACCGGATAGGTCGACTTCGGGTCGATCAGCGCGCGCTCGGCCATCGAGCCGAACGGCAGCACGGGCGCATCGAAGTACACGCGCCCGCCCTCCAGCAGCCCGACGCCCTCGCGCCCGGCGACGCACGGCAGCGGCGGCTTGCCGGCATAGAAGCGCCCCGCGCAGATCGCGATGTCGACCGGGTTCAGGCCGGCGGCGAGCACGTCGATGACGGCCTCGCCGCTGCCCGCCTGCGGCGCGTCGAACTCGCCCGCGACGGGGACCCCGTATTCGCGCAGGACGGCAGCTCGCATGGGGCAAGCATAGGACGCGGCCGAGCGGCCGTCCTGGACAGCGAGGCGCGCTTGACGGATAATGGTCGGGCATGGACCGCGAAGCCGGCATGGCGCACTCCGACCGGAGCTGAGGCGGCTTGCGGATCACTCTCTGCGGCGTGCGGGGCTCGACTCCCGCGGCCGGCATCGACTTCGTCCGCTACGGCGGGCACACCTCGTGCGTGGCGATCGCGCGCTCGGAGGCCAGCCGGCCGACGCTGATCCTCGATGCCGGCACCGGGCTGCAGACGCTCGGGCGCCTGCTCGACGGGGCGCCGTTCGCCGGCACGATCCTGCTCAGCCACCTGCATTGGGACCACGTGCTCGGGCTGCCGTTCTTCGCCGCCGGCGACCGCCCCGAGGCCTCGATCGAGGTGCTGCTCCCCGAGCAGCAGAACGGCCATGACGCCGCCAGCGTGCTCGCGGTGATGATGGCGCCGCCGTACTTCCCGATCGGCCCCACGCAACTGCGCGGGCACTGGTCGTTCGGGACCGTCGAGCCGGTCGAGCGTGAGATCGAGGGCTTCACCGTGCTCGCGCGCGAGATCCCGCACAAGGGCGGGCGCACGTTCGGCTACCGGATCAGCGACGGTCACTCGACGCTGGCGTACATGCCCGACCACTGCCCGACGATGCTCGGCCCCGGCGAGGACGGCCTCGGGGCGTATCACGCGGCGGCGATCGAGCTCGCGAAGGACGCCGACGTACTCGTCCACGACGCGCAGCTGCTGCCCTCCGAGCTCGCGGCGGAGGCCGACTTCGGGCACTCCGTCGCCGACTACGGGCTCGCGCTCGCGCGACGGGCGAATGCCCGCTCGGTCGTCTTCTTCCATCATCGCCACGACCGCACCGACGACGCGCTCGACGCGCTCGCGGCGAGGTTCGCCGACAGCACCCCGCCGGTCACGCTGGCCAGCGAGGGCACCGTGCTCGAGCTCTGAGCCGGCGGCGCAGCAGCGGGCGCGCGCGTCCCGTCGATATCGTTGTCGCCGTGGATCGAGCCTTCGTGATGAACGTCGCCGCCGCGCCGGCCGCGAGCCACCCGTCGCGAGCGACGATCATCGACTTCGAGGACGACAGCGCGCCGTGGCCGGACACGGGCGTGAACATCCAGATCATGCAGCCGGGGCAGCCCAACTGCCGCTATCACTCCGAGCCGGTGCAGGAGGACTTCCTCGTTCTCCACGGCAAATGCGTCGTGATCCTCGAAGGCGAGGAGCGGCCGCTGCGACAGTGGGATTTCCTGCACTGCCCGGCCGGCGTCGAGCACGTCTTCGTCGGGGCCGGCGAGGGGCCCTGCGCGGTACTGATGATCGGCTCGCGGCGGCTGGACGCCGCCCACTATCCGGTCAACGAGATCGCCGCCGGCTACGACGCCTCGGCGGCGCGCGAGACCGATGATCCGGCCGAGGCCTACGCGGACTGGCGCAGGCAGCCGTGGACCCCGACGCCGAATCCGTGGCCGCTGAGCGGCTAGCCTGTCGAGCCTCGCGCACATCCGCCGGGTACTGCGTCACCGCGACTTTCGGCTGCTGTGGGTCGCCCAGTCGGCGAGCGTCATCGGCGACAACATCGTGCTCGTCGCGCTCGCCCTGTTCGTCGTCGCGAAGACGGGCAGCGCGACCGATCTGGGGCTCGTGCTCGCCGCGCACGCGCTGTCGCTCGTCGCGTTCCTGCTGATCGGCGGCGTCTGGGCCGACCGCCTGCCGCGCCACCGCGTGATGCTCGCGACCGACCTCGTGCGCTTCGCCCTGCACGCGCTGCTCGCGGCGCTGATCTTCGCCGGCGCGGTGCAGATCTGGGAGGTGGCCGTGATCGAGGTGCTGTTCGGCGCCGCCGAGGCGTTCTTCCGCCCCGCCGCCAGCGGCCTGCTGCCGCAGACGGTGCCCGAGGCGGACATCCAGCCGGCGACCGCGATCACGACGATGTCCAACAACCTCGCCGAATTCGTCGGACCGGCGCTGGCGACGGTGCTCGTGCTCGGCGCCGGCGCCGGCTGGGCGTTCGCGCTCGATGCCGCGACGTTCCTGATCAGCGCGGCGTTCCTCGCGCGCATCCACCCGCGACGGCGCGGAGGCAAGTCGCGCGCCGGCGGCGGCGAGCGGGTGAGCGTGTGGTCGGCGATCCGCGCGGGCGCGAGCGAGGTGCGCGCGCGCAGCTGGGTGTGGGCGACGCTCGCGTCGTTCTGCGTCGCCCTGTTCTGCGGGCTCGCGCCGTGGTTCGTGCTCGGCCCGCTCGTCGCGACGCGCCAGTACGGCCACATCGCCGTCTACGGAATCGTCGAGACGGCGCTCGGCCTCGGCACGATCGCCGGCTCACTGCTCGGCGTCGGCTGGCGCCCGCGCTTTCCGATGCGCCTGGCGATGCTCGCGATCCTGCTCTGGCCGCTCGCCGGGATCCTCTACGCGACCGGCGTGACGCTCGTGCTCGTGATCCCCGCGATCGTCGTCGCCGGGACGGGCATCGCGCTGTTCGACGTCTGGTGGCTGACGGCGCTCGCCGAGCGGATCCCGCCGCAGACGCTGTCGCGCGTCACCTCGTTCGACTGGATGATCTCCCAGGCGCTGCTGCCGCTCGGGTTTCTGCTCGCGGGCCCGCTTGCGGAGCAGCTCGGCGCGGTCGACGTGCTGCTCTATGGGCTGATCCTCGCGGCGGTCGCATTCGCGCTCGGACTGCTCCCGCGCGAGACGCGGATGCTCGAACGCACCGCGGCCGCGACGCCGCTGCCCCTCGAGCAGGCGCGCTTCGCCCACCCGACGTGAGCGCGACGCGGCTCAATCGCCGGCGATCCGCAGCACGAGCTTGCCGTTGTGCTCGCCGCTGAACAGGCGCAGCAGCGTCTCCGGGAAGTTCTCGAGCCCCTCCGCGATGTCCTCGCGGGAGATCAGCTTGCCGGCCGCAAGCCAGCCGGCCAGCTCGGTGACCGCCTCGCCGTAGCGATCGAGGTAGTCGGACATGACGAAGCCGGTCATGCTCGCGTGGTTGACGAGCAGCGACATGTAGTTCGCCGGCCCGGTCATCGCGCCGGCCGCGTTGTACTGCGAGATCGCGCCGCAGATGACGACGCGCGCATGGCGCGCAAGGTGGGCCAGGGCGGCGTCGAGGATCGCGCCGCCGACGTTGTCGAAGAACACGTCGATGCCCTGCGGGCAGTGCTCGCCGAGCGCCGCGGCGACATCCTCGCCCTTGTAGTCGATCGCCGCGTCGAAGCCGAGCTCCTCGATGAGCGCGCTGCACTTCTCAGGGCCGCCGGCGATGCCGACGACACGGCAGCCCTTCAGCTTCGCGATCTGCCCGACGAGGCTGCCGACCGCACCCGCGGCACCGGAGACGACGACCGTCTCGCCCTCCTGCGGGCGCCCGACGTCGAGCAGCCCGAAGTAGGCGGTCACGCCCGGCATCCCCAGCGTGCCGAGGTACACCGGCAGCGGCGCGAGCGCCGCGTCGAGCTTGAATACGCCTTTGCCGTGCGCGACCGCGTACTCCTGCACGCCGAGCAGGCCGCCGACGTGGTCGCCGACCGCGATGTCGGGGTCGTTTGACGCGATCACCTCGCCGGCGGAGAACGAGCGCATCACATCGCCGATGCCGACCGGCGCGATGTAGGAGCGGCTGTCGTTCATCCAGCCCCTCATCGCGGGGTCCAGCGAGACGTACTGCACGCGCACGAGCACCTCGCCGTCACCCGGCTCGCGGACCGGCTCCTCGGCGAACTCCCAGTCGCTGCGCTTGGGCAGTCCTGCAGGGCGGGCGGCGAGCCGGCATTGGCGGTTTACGGCATCCATGGCATTGCCTTTCGTCTTCGCGGAGGCTTGGATCGTGCGAGTCAGTCGACACCCTAGCGGTGCTCCACCGAGCGGAGACGATCAGCGCAGCGGCCAGCGGAGCACGATTCGCGTCGGGCGTGAGAGTATTTTGCCGCCGTGCGCGCCGCGCGCAGGCGCGGGCCCAAGCGACCGCGCAACGAGACCTAGGAGCCAAACACATGCCCGATATCGAGTTCCCGACGAGCGCCGGAACCGCGCCCGGCTATCTGGCCGTGCCCGCCGACGGCCACGGCCCGGCGACGATCGTCATGCAGGAGTGGTGGGGCGTGGACGAGCACATCCGCTCGGTCTGCGATCGATTCGCCGCCGCGGGCTTCTTCGCGCTCGCGCCGGACCTCTACCGCGGCGAGACGACGACGCAGCCGAGCGAGGCCGAACAGAAGATGATGGCGCTGTCGATGGAGCGCTCCGAGCAGGACATGTGCGGCGCCGCCGACTTCCTGAAATCGCAGCCGGGAGTCGAGGGCGCGGGCGTCGCGTCGGTCGGCTTCTGCCTCGGCGGCGGGCTGTCGGTCTGGGCCGCCGCGACCTGCCCGCAGATCACCGCCGCGGTCTCCTACTACTACGTGATGCCCCACGGCAAGCCGGACTTCGCGAACATCGACGGGCCGGTGCTCGGCCATTTCGGCACGGCCGACGCGTTCGTCCCGGTCGAGGCCGCGCAGGCCCTCGAAGCGGAGCTCAAGCAGGCCGGCGCGGACGCGCAATTCCATTTCTATGAGGGCGCCGGGCACGCGTTCTTCAACGACACCGATCGCATGGGCACCTATGACGCCGAGCTCGCCGAGCAGTCCTGGCAGCGCACGGTGAGCTTCCTGCGCTCCGCCCTCAGCTCCTGACGCACCGAGGCCACCCCAGCCACCGCGCGGGCCCGGCCGGCCCGGGGCGGGCCCGCGCCCCCGCAGCCGCGCTCGCCGCGGTCGCGCTCGCCGTGCTCGCGCTCGCCGCAGCGGCGTCCGGCTCGCCCGCGGCGCCCGCGGCGGCGCCGTGGTCCGCGCCGGCGGTGCTCGGCAGCTGCGCGGCGAACGTGGCGCCGGCGATCGCCTTCCCGGATGACAAGCCGGACCACGCCACGGGTGCCGGGGCGATCGTGTGGAGCGCGTCGCGCCGCTGCCCCGGCGGTGCGGGCGCGCGCGTCGCCGCGATTGGTGCCGGCGATCGCCCGGGGCCGTCACTGGCGCCGCGCACAGCCGCGGGCGCGCCGCTCGCTCCCACCGGCGAGCTGGCGGTCGCCGGCGCTCCGCACGGGGAGATCGTGATCGCGGGCGCAGCCGCGGGCGTCCGCGCCGGCAGCCTGCTGATCGAGGGGGCCGCCGGCGGCCCGTTCGCGCCGCTGACGAGCAGCGGCGACGCCTCCCCGGTCGCCCTCGCGAACGCCTATCGCGGCGATCTCGCGCTGGCCGCCGCCGAAGGCCGCAACGGCGGCGTGCACGTGCACGTGCAGCCGCGCTTCGCCGCTGGCTTCGATCGCAGCGTCGCCGCCGGCCCCACCGGCGCCGGTTCGCCGCGCGCGCTGTCGGTCGCGATGGACTTCCGCGGCGACGCGCTCGTGGCGTGGGCGCAGGACGGAGCGATCTACGCGCGTGACCTGCCCGTCTCGGGCGCGAAAGGCCCGCTTCAGCGAGTAGCCGCGGTCGGCGCCCGGGTCACGCTCAGCGCGTTGTTGAGCGATGACAACCGCGCGATCATCGCCTGGGTGCAGCAGCGCGGCGCGAGGACCAGTGTGTACCTCGATCAGTCGGCCACGGGGGTGCGCTTCGGCGTCCCGCGGCTGCTCGAAAGCTTCAGCGACCCTGACGGCATCCCCTCGCCGGCCGCCTCGCCGCGGCTCGTGCGGCTGAGCTCCGAGAGCGTGATGCTGGCATGGGCGAGCGCCGCGGCCGGGCATTGGACGATCGACACCGCCGCGATCGACCAGCAGGGCCTGCGGGCGGTCAGCACGCTTGCGACGCCCGGGCGCGACGAGCTGCTCGCCGACCTCGCTCCAGGCCCGCGCGGCGAGGCGCTCCTGCTGTGGAGCGACCCGCAGCCGGGCACCGGCGCGCAGGCGATCTTCTCCGCGCGCGGAACCGAGTCGGCTCCGGGGCGGACGTACTTCGGCGAACCCGAACAGCTCGCGCCGGCCGGGCCCGACAGCGACCCGCGGGTCGCGTTCGATCCCAGCAGCGACCGTGCCGTGGCTGTTTGGCGCGATGCGCAGGGGACGATCGAATACGCGGTCAGGGGCGCCAGCCCCGCACTGTGACTCGCCAGGCGCACCGCGCCGAGTGGGGCCTTTAGGAAAAGATGCTCGCGGATGGACAGGGACTACGAGCTCCAGACACACCAGGTCGAGGACCGTCACTGGTGGTACCGGGGGCGGCGAACAGTGCTGGACGGAGTCATCGCCGACCTCGGCCTGGCGGCCGATGCGCGCATCCTCGACGCCGGCTGCGGCAGCGGTCGCAACATGGTCGAGCTTGCGCGCTTCGGCAGCGTCACCGGGGTTGAGCTGTCGCAGACGAGCGTCGAGATCGCCCGCGCGCGCGGCGCCGGCGAGGTGATCGCCGGCTCGGTGCTCGAGATGCCGTTCGCCGAGGGCAGCTTCGACCTCGCGGTCAGCCTCGACGTGATCGAGCATCTCGAGGACGACCTCGCCGCGCTGCGCGAGCTGCGCCGCACGGTCGCACCCGGCGGTGCGCTGCTTGTGACGGTGCCCGCGTATCAGTGGCTGTGGAGCGGCCACGACGAGATCAACCACCATCACCGTCGCTATACCCGCCGCGCCCTGCAGCGGGTCGGCGAGCAGGCCGGCTGGAAGCAGGTGCGCACCACGTACTTCAACTCGCTGCTGCTGCCGATGGCGATCGTGCTGCGGATCCTCGAGCGCTTCAACACCAAGACGACGGAGTCGAGCCTCGACCTGTGGATCCCGCCGGCGCCCGCCAACTGGCTGCTCGAGCGCCCGCTCGTGCTCGAGTCGGCGCTGATCTCGCGCGGCGGGCGGATCCCCGCCGGGCTGTCGCTGCTGGCCGTCTTCCGCTGAGGCGCCGCGGCCGCGCGGGCTCGGCGATCGCGGCTCAGTCGACGATCGCGATCGGTGCCGGCGTCCGAAACGTCCACGCGCGATTGACGAGGAACGTCGCGACGGTGACGATGATCGTCGCGCACACCTGTCCCACCAGCTCGTCGAGCGGGCGTCGTGCACGAACAGATACAGCAGCCCCTCGTTGACCGCCAGCCCGCAGCCCTGCACGACGCCCCAGCGCACCGGCGTGAGCGCGTCACCGACGTGATCGCTGAACGTCCAGCGGCGATTGAGCAGGAAGCCGTTCGTCGCGCCGAGGACGAACCCGATCGCCGATGCCGCGAGATACCAGACGCCGAAGACCTTCAGCAGCACCGTGTACACGGCGAATGCGATCAGCGTGTTGGAGACGCCGACGATGCCGAACTTGATGAACTGGACCAGCACGAGCGTCCGCGGCCGCCGCGCCGCCGGCGCTACGCTGATGGGCGGTCCCTGTGGCTCAGAGGGCTCGGCAGGCATCCATAGACAGGATGAACGATAAATTGAGCGGCGGCTTAAGGCGCGCGTCGAGGATGGACGCAGGAGCTGCACCCCTCTACCCGGGCAGCTGCCCTGCGAAGATCATGACGATGTCGGATACACCACTTCGGACCCCCACGCTGCTGAGCCTCGTCGCGCCGGTGTACAACGAGGAGGAGCTCGTCGAGGAGTTCGCCGCGCGCGCGAGCGCCGCGATCGCCGACTATGAGTTCGAGCTCGTGCTCGTCAACGACGGCAGCTCCGACCGCACGCCCGAGCTGCTCGACCGCCTCGCCGCGTCTGACCCGCGCATCCGCGTCGTCCACCTGTCGCGGAACTTCGGGCACCAGGCCGCGCTGACCGCCGGCCTCGAGCACGCGGTCGGCGATGTCGTCGCGATGATCGACGCCGACCTGCAGGACCCGCCCGAGCTGATCCCCGACATGCTCGCCCAGTGGAGCCAGGGCGCGGACGTCGTCTACGCGGTGCGCAAGCAGCGCGAAGGCGAGACCGCCTTCAAGCTCGCGACAGCATCGTGGTTCTACAAGCTCTTCGACAAGCTCGCCCAGGTCGACCTCGAGCCCAACTCCGGCGACTTCCGCCTGCTCGACCGCCGCGCGCTCAACGCGCTGTTGGCGATGACCGAGCGCTCGCGCTTTCTGCGCGGGATGACGGTCTGGGTCGGCTTCACCCAGACCGCGGTCTCCTATCAGCGCGACGCGCGCCACGCGGGCGAGACGAAGTACACGCTGCGCAAGATGCTGCGCTTCTCGCTCGACGCGATCGCATCCTTCTCGCACCTGCCGCTGCAGCTGGCGACGTATGCCGGGCTGCTGTCCGCGGGCGTCGGCGTTCATCGCGATCCCGGTCGTGATCGCGCTGCGCATCGCCGGCTCCTACCTCCCCGGCTTCGGCTCGATCACGATCGCGATCCTGCTGCTCGGCGGCATCCAGCTGATCGCCCTCGGCGTGATCGGCGAGTACGTCGGGCGCATCTACGACGAGGTCAAGCACCGGCCGTTGTACATCGTGCGCGAGGAGCGCAACCGGCCCGACCGGGCATGGCCGCGCTCGCCGGCCCGCAGCCGGCGCGCGCGGGGCTCTCGGCGCGCACGCCCGAGCACATCGCCTAGCACCCGCCGCCGCGGGCCGCGGGCAAACTCGCGAGGGGGACCGCTCCACCGGGCGTCCTCGCGTGTTTTGATGCAGCAGTGACCGCCCTCTCCCGTCGCCACCCGCCGCGCGCGCCTGCTCGGCGGCGTCTGCGCGGCAATCGCGCTCGCCCTGCTCGCGGGCGGCGCCGCGGCCGGCGCGCGCAAGCGCGGACGGATGCCCTGGCTCCGGCGCGAGCACCTGCCCGTACGCCGCCGCGGAGATCATCGGCCAGCGCGCCGAAGGCGTGCTGCGCTTCCCCGAGGCGGTCGCGCTCGACGCGAGCGGCGACGTGTACGTCGCCGACCAGCTCGGCTACGTCGTGCAGAAGTTCAGCGCGGCCGGCGTGTTCGAGACGCAATGGGGCTCCTACGGCGGCGGGCACGGGCAGTTCGGGCCGATCGGCGGGATCGCGACCGACGCGGCGGGCGATGTCTACGTGGTCGACTCCAGCCACAACCGGATCGAGAAGTTCGACGCGAACGGCAACTTCATCACCGACTGGGGACGCAAGGGAGCCGAAATCGGCGAGTTCGACTTCGGCTCCTCGCAGAACTACACGGACCCTCCCGGGGGCGGGATCGCGGTCGCCGGCACGCGCGTATACGT
This sequence comes from uncultured Solirubrobacteraceae bacterium, assembly GCA_963827105.1. Classification (GTDB taxonomy): domain Bacteria; phylum Actinomycetota; class Thermoleophilia; order Solirubrobacterales; family Solirubrobacteraceae; genus Palsa-744. The sequence goes on from CAWHAB010000016.1 coordinate 45,139, forward strand.
CGCCGACAGCGGCAACGACCGGATCGAGCGCTTCAACCTGCAGGGCGGCGAAGCGATGGCCTGGGGACGCGCGGCAGCGGGCTCGGCCAGTTCTCCTATCCCCGCGGCGTCGCCGCGAACGAAAGCGAGGTGATCGTCAGCGACGACGACAACCACCGCATCCAGAAATTCGACACAGAAGGCGACTTCCAGGCAGCCGCCGGCTCGGAAGGCAGCGGGCCGGGCCAGTTCGGGTTCCCCTACGGCGTCGCGCTCGACGCGGCCGGCAACGTGTACGTCGCCGACGACATCAACCATCGCATCGACAAGCTCACGCCGCAGCTGACATTCGCGGGCGCGTGGGGCGGGTTCGGCTCGAAACCGGGCCAGCTCGCCTTTCCGCGCGCGCTGGCGAGCGATCCGGCCGGCGACACCTACGTCGCTGACACCGCCAACGACCGCATCGAGGTGTTCGCCCCCGACGGCGAATACCTGCGCACGCTCGGCATCTCCGCGCGCGGCCCCGGCGAGCTGACCGCGCCGCGCGGGCTCGCGGTCGACCCGAGCGGCAGGCTGCTGGTCTCCGACGCGATCGACAATCGCATCGAGGCGTTCGCCGGGGCGGGCGGCGCCTATGCCGGACAGTGGACGAGCGCGGGCGGACACGCGGCGGGTTTCAACGCGCCGTCCGGGATCGGCATCGACCCGCGCGGATCCGTCTACATCGCAGACCAGGGCAACGCGCGAGTCGTGCACCTGTGGGGCGACGGGACCTTCCTGGGCGAACTCGGCGGCGCGGGCGAGATCGGCGGAGCCGCGCTGAGCGGTGCCGGCGCGGTCGCCGTCTCCGCGGCGACGGGCGCGACGTACGTCGCCGACACGAATCACAACCGCGTGCTCGTTTACGGCCCGGAAGGGGCGCTGAGCGCGAAGTGGGGCGCCGATGAAGGCAACGGCGCATCCGGCAGCGGCGCCGGCCAGTTCGACCGTCCGAGCGCGGTCGCGGTCGACCCCTCCGGCGACGTATACGTCGCCGACACCGCCAACAATCGCATCGTCCGGCTCTCGCCGACGGGCGGCGTGCTCAGCGAATGGGGCTCGCGCGGCAGCGGCGACGGGCGCTTTCACTCGCCCACCGGGGTTGCGCTCGACGCGGCCGGTCAGGTGTTCGTCGTCGACAGCGAAAACAACCGCGTCGAGGTGTTCGCGCCGAACGGGCAGTTCCTCGCCAAGTGGGGCGTGCGCGGCGACGGCGTCGGCGATCTCTCGCAGCCGAGCGCGATTGCGATCGACTGCAACGGTGCGGCGTACGTGGCCGACACGAACAACAACCGCGTCGAGCGCTTCGAACTGCTCGGCTCCGGCGCAGCGGGCTGCCTCCCCGCCGGGAGCTGGCCGCCGCCGCTGGACGTCGCGCCGGTCGTGCGCGTCAGCCTGCCGCGCCGCGCCGGCGTGCTCGCGCGCCGCGGGCTGGCGCTTGCGGTCAGCTGTCAGCGCGGATGCCGGATCCGTGTGACGGCGACGCTGTCCGTCGCCGGGCACAACCGCGGAGTCGCGCTGGCGGCGGCCGCGCGTGCGCTGCCGGCCGCGCTCACCGGCCACGTGCGGCTCGCGCTCGGCGTACGCGGGCTGCGACGACTGCAGCGCGAGCTCGGCGCCCGCCATTCGATCAAGGCCCGGGTGATCGTGATCGCGACCGGGCCGACGGGCCGCCGCACGGTCCTCAGCAGAACCTATGCCGTCGCGCGCTGAACGCGATAATGGCGTGATGAGCCCCGACGAGGCCGTCCGAGAGGAGCACTCACCAGAGATGGATCATCGCACCGAACGCATCAGGATCGAGACCGAGCGGCATCGCATCGAGGGGGTGCTGACACTCGCGCGCGACGGCTACCGCAGCCGTGTCTCGGACGTGCTCAACGCGGCCGAGCGCGATTTCATCACGCTGACCGACGCGACCGTCGCGCCGCTTGACGGAGGTCCGGTCGAGCTGCACGCCTACCTCAGCCTCGCCCGCCGGCACATCGTCTTCGCGGTCACCGCGGAGCAGGAGGCGCAGGGCCTCAGCGGCTAGGAGGGTTTGGCGAAACGATTGGCGAAACTCGCCCGCCCGGTCAGCGCGACGAGCCCTCCGATGGACATAACGACAGTTGCACCGCTGGCGAGCCAAAGTCCGATGCCGACACCCGAGTAGTTCTTGTAGCCAAGCGGCAATACCCGCCCCAAGAGAAAGAACGAGCAAGCGGCTGCAGCAGGCGCGACGATCACAGCGTCGGTACGTAGGCTCGCAATCGCAAACGCGACGGCCGCGACTCCGATAGCGGTGAGGATGACCGGCACTCGCGTCCCAAAATCCCAGTACGTGCGATGGATTCGGCCGATTTCGATGTACGGGAGGAAGGTCTGCGCGGCCAGGAAGACGAAACCGCCGACGATGACCATGATGCTGCCCTGGCGCCGCGTCATGCCTCCCAGTATCCCGCACGACGCTCGGAGAGGCTACGCCGCGAGTTGGATGGCTTCCGCTCGGGCGAGCGCGGTGGACAGCTTGGCGAGGATCGTCAGATCGGCGTGTAGCCGGACGCGCTCGATCCCGCGCACGCGGAGCGGCGAGAGCGCCCATTCGTGCTTGAGCCTGCGAACTCCCGCTCGACCGCGCCACGGTCCCGATAGAGCCCCTTGAAGCGCAGAGTCTCGCGCGGGATAAGGGGATGCAGCCGGTCAGCCTTGACCCACACGGACGCGGGCTGGCACTCTCCGGTCGGGCAACGCCACTTGGTCGCCTTCCGGCCGTCAGTCGGCTCCGGCGAAGCACCACTCGCCGTGCTCACAGCGGGGCGGCTTGTGCTCGCCGCGCTTGACGGAGGTCGTCTGCCGGAGCGGGACAATCGGCCGCACGTCGCGCTCCTCGCACCCGTCGTGGATCGGCCCGTTGTCGTAGCCCTTATCCATCGCGCAAGTCTCGACTGCGAAGCCGCGAGCAAGGGTCGCGTCCAGCACCGGCAGAGCCACCGTGACCTCAGCGTCCTTGGCCGTGCGGACCTCCCACGCGAGCGGTAGGCCGGTTGCGGTGTCTACGGCTGCGTGCAGCTTATAGCCGTAAGTATCCGCCGCCCTTGCGCGTCGAGACGGCCGAGCGGTGGCCCCAAGAGGCGTCAGGGTCGCTGTACTCCTCCAGCCCGCGTTCGCGTCCGTTCGCGTCCGCCCTTGCTCACGAACCGCTGGCCGTTGGCGTAGGCGGGCAGGTCTCTAGTTCGGCGAGAAGCCGGCGGCGCTGGTGACGGTGCCCAGCGGCGCCGTCGTGTTGGTGACGGTGATCGGCCCGGCGGCCGCACCCGCCGGCACGATCGCCGTCAGATTTCGTCGCGGAGCCGAACGTGACGCCCGCCGCGGGCACGCCGCCGAAGCTGACGCTCGAGCTGCTCGTGAAGCCGATGCCTTTGATCTTGACGGCCTTCCCCGCCGGCCCTGCGGCTGGGCTGAAGGACACGAGCGACAGCGTCGGCTTGAACTTCGTCCTGTCGGTGATCGTGCCCGCCGGCGTCGTCACCGAGATCTTGCCCGCCTTCGCGCTGTTCGGGACGGTCGCTTCGATCGCGGTAGGGGAGAGCACGGTGAACTGCGCGGCGAGCGCGCCGAACTGAACCGTTGTCGCGTCGCCGAGGCCGGAGCCGGCGAGCGTCACCGTGCTGCCGGTGATCCCCGACGCCGGCGTGAAGCCGCTGAACGTGAACACGTTGGAGGCGACCCTCGCGGTCTGCGCCGAGAGCGCCGGAGAGCCCGCTCCCGAGCCGTTGATCGCGGTCTCCTGGACGCGAATCGTCGAGCCGACATCGCCGGCGCGCAGCGTGTAGGTCAGGCCGGTCGCGCCGAGGATCGGCGCGCAGGCGCCGCCGGCGCTGTTGCAGTCCTCCCACTGGTCGGCGATCGAGCTCGGGCTGTTGCTCCAGCTGCCCTGCGTCGCGGTCAGCGTCTGGCCCTGTTCGGCGACGCCCGCGACGCTCGGCGGCGTGATGTCGACCGGCTCGCCGCCGCTGGCGAAGGCACCGAGGCCGACCGGGCTGCCGACACCGGTCGGGCCGTCGAAGCCGACCGCCGCCGCGCAGATCGTGCGTCCCGAGCACGAGCCGTTGCTGCCCGAGACGACGTCGTAGAGCTCACCTTCTTCGCCCGCGTGGGAGTACAGCGTCGCGGCCGGGTAGGAGATGCCGTGCGAGCCGCCGGCGAGTCCGAACTCGGCCGCGATGATCGGCGAGGCGACCGAGGTGCCTCCCAGACCCCCCAGCCGGTGGGCGCGCCGGCTGCTTCGGGCGTGCTGTCGTAGATGTCGACGCCGGTGTTCGGGTTGCCGATCGCGGCGACATCGGCGATCGCGCGGTCGCTGCCGCAGCCGGTGGCCGAGAAGTTCGCGACCGCCGTCTGCCAGAGCGGGGCGCCGAACACTTCGCTGCAGCCGCTGCCGCCTTCGCTCCAGACCGTGCTCGCCCAGGTTTTGCCGACTTCGCTCAGGCTCGTGCCGCCGACCGCGACGACGTCGGGTGAGTCCGCCGGGAAGTTCGCCGCCGCGAGGTCTCTGCGACAGGCCTTGTTGAGATAGCCGCAGTCGCCGGAGCTGGCCGTGATGACGACGCCGGGGTGGTTGTAGTAGCTCGCGTTGTAGCTCGTGTACAGCGACTCCTCGGGGCCGGCGTAGGAGTTGCTGATCTCGGTCGCACCGGCGGCCACGGCGGCGTTGACGGCGGTGCCGAGGCTTGTGAATTCTTCGTTGTCGGCCTCGACGAGCAGCACGTGACAGCTCTGGCAGATCGCGCGCGCCATCTGCACGTCGATCGATATCTCGCTCGCCCATTCGCCTTCTGTGGCCGGCAGCGGGCTGGCGTTGCCCTGCTCGTTGAGCTTGCGAAAGCAGCCGTTCACGGTCGTGCACGCGGGCAGGCCGAACTGTTCGTCATAGACGCCCAGGTCGGCTTCCGCGGTGGGATCGTTGAACGCGTCGACGACCGCGATCGTCTGCCCCGAGGAGGCCGCGGTTTCGCTCGGCAGCGAGTACGCGGCGTGCAGGCTCTGCGGTGTCAGGAAGCCCGGCGTCGGTGATTTGCCGCTGACCAGGACCTTTCGCCCGGCGGCGCGTTGCCTGGCCTGCGCGACCGCGTTGGCGCGGATCTTCGCGGGCGTCTCCGAGCTCGGCAGCAGCCGCATCGCCTGACACTGCGCAGCACCGGGCCGCGCAGTTCCGCACAGACGCTCGACGCGGAAGCTCGCGGCCTGCGAGACGGCAGGCGCGAGCGCCAGCAGCGTGAGCACGGCGACAGCCATGCAGGCGCGGCGAGGTCCTGTCGACCGCGCGCGCGCGGTGCACGCGAGAGCACCCATCCGGCAGATGTTATCCGCGGGAAGAGCCGAGTTGCAAAATCTGCGACGATCGCGAGATGGGCGCCGGCGAGCACGATCAATAGCGATCGCCGTGGCGGGCGCCCGAGCGCAGGGGGTCGGCGAGCGCGTCGAAATCGCCGCGGCGCGGGCGACGCTGGCGCTGCCGGCGAGCGCCAAGCGGCGCATCGCCGGAGCGCCGATCAGGCGCGACGGGCTCGAGCTCGATCTCGACGTCCAGTTCATCATCAAGATGGAGCGGAACCCACGGCCGCCGCTGGCGCAGGGGACGCCGGCCGAGGCGCGCGCCGAGCTGCTGCACGCGGTTCGGGTCGTCGCCGGCGCGCCGGTCCCCGTCGCGAGCGTGCGCGAGATCACGATCGCCGGAGCCGCGGGCCCGCTGCGCGCGCGCCTGTATGCACCGGCGGACACGCTCGACGAGGCGCCCGGCGCGCTCGTCGTGTACTACCACGGCGGCGGCTGGGTCGCCGGCGACCTCGACAGTCACGACCAGCCCTGCCGGCTGCTCGCGAACAGCTCCGGAGCGTCGGTGCTGAGCGTCGACTATCGGCTCGCGCCCGAGCATCCCTTTCCCGCGCCCGTCGAGGACGCGCTTGCCGCGTTTCGCGACGCCGTCGCGCGCGCCGCCGAGCTCGGCGCCGACCCGGCGCGGATCGCGGTCGCCGGCGACAGCGCAGGCGGTCACCTGGCGGCTGTCACCGCCCAGCAGGCTGCGCTCGACGGCGGCCCGGTTCCCGCCTTCCAGCTGCTGATCTACCCCGTCACCGACCTCGCCGAGGTGGCGCGCTCGCGCGAGACGTTCGCGACGGGCTTCGTGCTCACGAAAGAGAACATGGAGTGGTATGAGGCGCAGTTCCTCGGCTCCGACGGCGAGCGCCGCGACCCGCGCGTCTCGCCGCTGCTCGCCGGGACGCTCGCCGCGGAGATCCCCGCGCTGGTCGTGACCGCCGGCTTTGACCCGCTGCGCGATGAGGGCGAGGCGTACGCGCGGCGACTGCGTGCGGCGGGGGGGCGCACGATCATGCGACGCCATCCCGGCTACGTCCACGGCTTCATGCATGTGCTGGTCGGCGGTCCCGGCCCGCGCGAAGCGGTCGCGGAGATGGGCGGCGTGCTGCGCGCCGCGCTCGCCGGCTGAATGCGCCTCAGTGCTCGATCGCGTGAGCCACGCCAACGAGCGTGACGATCGCGAACGTCAACCCGAGCAGTCGGCGGAACAGGTTGCTGCCGCTGACAAGCTCGAGATACGCCCAGATCGCGACGCCGAGGTAGGCCAGCGCGCGCGCGTAGCTCTGCTCGAGCCCCGTCAGCTGCGACGCGACGACGCCGGCGAGCAGCCCCACGATCAAGGGCAGATTCGGAAACTGGACGATCGGATAGCGCTGCGGAAAGCCGAGCGTGGTCAGGTGCTTGAAGGCCGACCAAGCCCGCTCGGCCGAGCCCATCGCTGCTCCTACTCCGCCGCTGCCTGCTCCCCGTCGCCCTCGGCAGGCGTCGCGGGCTCCTTCAGAGCGCCGACAAACGTGTCCGCCTTCGTGCCCGCCTGCTCGATCTTCTCCGTGTAGCGGCCGCCTGTCTTCTGGTCGGCCGTCGTCGCCGCCTTCTGGATCGCGCCGCGGATCTGGTCGCTGTGCTCTGCCGCCGCATCCTCGGCCTTGCCTTTGAGGTCCTTGAGTTTGTCTGTGAGTCCCATGGCTCCCTTCACGAGCGTCGTTGTCCGGCGATGCTAGCCCGCGCGCAGGCTGTCAGACGGCGACGGGGGCACGAGCGCCCGCTAAGCTCGGGGAAGGCAACGAGCAGCTGGAGCGCAAGGGTCTGTTCTGCGAGGGGCGGGAGCGTGCGATGAGAGCGGGCCGGTTGAGGACATCGACGGCGGTCGCGGGCGTCGCGATCGCCTGCGTGCTCGCAACCGGCGCGGCGGCGGCCGAGGGGGGGTCGTGGCACCTCGTCTCCTCCTTCGGCAAGGGCGGCGTGGCCGGACTGCCGGTGCGCGAGCGGGCCCGGGAACAGCCCTCGCAGGGCTTTGCGTCTCCGGAAAGGTTCCGCTCGCTGACCGTGCCGGGGCCGCACGGATCGTTGTACGTCGGCGGCTTTGCGGCGAGCAAACGCGGCGCGTTCCTGGTCGCGCGCGTGTCCGCTGCGGGCACGCTCGTCAAGAGCTTCGGCCGGGGCGGCGTGATCACGGTCCCGTCCGTGTACTGGTTCAAGCAGGCCCCGCCGCGATTGCTAGCGCTCGCGGGCGGCAAGCTGCTGGTCGTCGGCCTCGATCACGGCGATCAGCTCGTCGCGGTCGAGCTGGGCCCGAGCGGCCAGCTGATCCACGGCTTCGGCCGCGCCGGCGTGGCCCAGTACGCGCTCGCACACGCCCACGGCTTCACGATCATCACCGCCGCGGTGGTCGAGCGCGACGGCGACATCCTCGCCGTCTACGAGAAGGAACTGCCGCAGCCGATCAACCAGCCCCGCGTTCCCGAAGGCCAGGGCAACGGCATCATCTCCTACGCGCGCCTGCTCCCCTCCGGCGCACTCGACCACTCGTTCGGCAGCGGCGGCTTCCTCGCCGCCGGCGGCCGGGAATTCGCGCTCCTGGAAGGGGAATCGGGGACGGTCGGGGCCTGCCAGGAAACACTCGCGAGCAGCGGCTCGCTGCTGATCACCTACGAAGGCTTCGCGATGGAAGAGCTCAACCCGAGCGGCGAAGCGCTGAGCGGATTCGGCGTCCAGGAGGCGATCCCGCCGGCGCCCGGACCGCCGTATCTGCACAAGAACGACTACCACTTCTGCGACGGCCTGTTCGCGCTCCCCGGCGGGGAGATCGAGGCGGCCTCGGGCGAGAGCCTGATCCGCCTGACGGCCGCAGGGGCCTTGGACCCGACGTTCGGGCGCGGCGGCAGCGCGAACATCGGCTCGCATCCGGAAGCCTCGGCGGTGGCGGCGGACGGCGAGACGTTCTCGGCCGGCGACAGCGGCGGCGCGCTGCTGCTGACCGGCACGCTGCCCAGCGGCCTGCCGGACCCGAAGCTCGGCGCCAGGGGCCAGCGCTTCGCGGTCAGGCTGGCGCGCGGAAACGACGAAGACAGGCCTACCTGGGAAGTGCTCCCCGAGGGCAACAGCGTGACGGTGCGGGCCGCCGAAGAGCTCATTCGCCTCAGCGGCTAGCGGAGCGAGAGGCCTTTGAGGCGGCTGTCGGCCCGGCGGCGGCGCTCGTCATCCTGCCCGCGCTAGGAACCGTCCTCTGCGAGCCAGGTCTTCGCCGCCGCGAGGTCGCGGACGCGGAAGGCCCTTGCCTTACCCGGTAGGAGGAAGGAAAGGGCGCGCATCGCCGGGCGCATCCAGTCCTCATCGCTGACGACTGCGACACGCTCGAAAGACGTGGCGTGGCGTGCGCGGAAGCCGGTGTCAGCACTCATCGCGTCGCCCTCGATCTCGTGCGCTTCGGGGCCGATCAGGTAGAGCAGACGGACATCGCGACCGGCGGCGATCTCCTGACGCAGCACCGGCTCGACCGTCTCCTCCCAGTCGTCGTCCTCGACCTCGCCGATCGCCTCGAAGCCGAATGTCCCGGCGGGCATGTCGGTGATCGCTCGCAACATGATGGTCTCCCCTCTGTGGTCATGCTCCACACCCGGTCTGGCCTGGAGCCTCGTTCTGACGAGGCTACGCACAAGCTTGCCAGCGAGCGGCTCGAGGCGTCGGCGTCGCTCGGCAGCGTCGCTTCGCTTGTCATCTTCGGCCGCGGACATGCGCGCGCGGTCACGATCGGCTTCGGCTCTGTGAAGCCGCGAACCGGTCGGCCGTCGAGCAAACGGAGAGGGCGGGATTCGAACCCGCGATGGAGTTTAACCCCCATACTCGCTTAGCAGGCGAGTGCCTTCAGCCTCTCGGCCACCTCTCCTGGGATCGGCCTGCCAGTCTAGAGAGTGTCTCAACACCCGGCACCCCCCCAGCCTCGGCAGGCGACAGCTAGGCTCTAGCTCCCGCGCGGAAGGGTGGCAGAGCGGTTGAATGCGGCGGTCTTGAAAACCGTTAGACGGGCAACCCCCGTCTCGGGGGTTCGAATCCCCCCCCCTTCCGTCTCTCGAACCCCGGATGCCGCGCGCGGTTCAGCCACGGCGCATGAGCCGGCCAACCGCGGCCATCAGCTCGTCCGTGCGCTGCTCTTGAAGCTCGCTGTCGGCGCCGACGACGCAGGTGCGAGCGTGTCCGTCGAGCAGTCCGAGCGCGACCTTGTCGAGCGCCGCCTGGACGGCGGAGATCTGCGTGAGAACGTCGATGCAGTAGCGGTCCTCGCCGACCATGCGCTCGATGCCCCCCACCTGTCCCTTGATGCGTGCCAGGCGGCCGAGCAGTTGGCCCTTGCTCGCCTCATAGCCCTTGCCGGTCGTCGTTGCGGGGGTCGCGGCCATCGTCGCCACTATACCACTACCGGGGAGGGGTATAGTGGTCGGGGTGAGCGTGCTGACAACCATCGTCGACGGCTTCAGGAACGCCTTCCTGATGGCCTGGGCGGTGTGGTGGGCGCTCGTGCTGGGCTTCGCGATCAGCGCGATCGTGCAGGCATGGGTGCCGAAGAAGCGCATCGAGCACACGCTCTCCGGGGGTCGCCTCGGGCCGCTCGCGCGGGCCACGGGCCTCGGCGCGGCCTCGTCCTCGTGCTCCTATGCGGCGGTCGCGATCGCCAAGAGCCTCTTTCAGAAGGGCGCCTCGGCCTCCTCGGCGCTGGCCTTCCAGTTCGCCTCGACGAACCTCGTGTGGGAGCTCGGCCTGGTCCTGTGGGTGCTGATCGGCTGGCAGTTCACGATCGCCGAGTACCTCGGTGGGCTCGTGATGATCGGCCTGATGGCGCTGCTGCTGCGCGCGTTCGTCTCGCCGCGGCTCGAGCAGCAGGCGCGCGAGCACGCCCGACAGGCCGACACGGGCCACCAGCATCAAGCCGCAAGCGAGCAGATGAGCTGGCGCGAGCGCCTGACCTCGGCGTCGGGATGGTCCGACGTCGCGCACAACTTCCGCGGGGACTGGCAGATGCTCTACAAGGAGATAGCGGTGGGGTTCCTGCTCGCCGGGTTCATCGCGCAACTCGGCAACGACTTCTTCAACGCCCTGTTCCTGAAGGGCTCGCCCGCGTTTCTACAGGCCGTCTGGGGCGCGCTGATCGGCCCCGTGATCGCCGTGCTGAGCTGCGTCTGCTCGGTCGGCAACGTGCCGCTCGCCGCGGTGCTGTGGTCCGGCGGAATCTCCTTCGCCGGCGTGATGGCGTTCATCTTCGCCGACCTGATCGTGCTGCCGATCATCGCGATCTACCGGAAGTACTACGGCGGCGCGTACGCGCTGCGAATCGTCGCGCTGATGTACGTCACGATGGTCGCCGCCGCCCTGATCGTCAGCGGGCTGTTCGGCGCCGCCGGGCTGATCCCGACGGGGCCACGGCCCTCGCGCGCGGACATCTTCGCGACGATCACCGTCAACTACACGCTCCTCCTCGACGTCCTCGCTCTCGTCGCCTTCGCTGCGCTTTTGCGGCTGACCGCGCGCCGCGGCGTCACCGACCCGATCTGCGGCATGAAGGTCGATCGGGACAAGGCGATCCGCATGCAGCGCGGCGCGGAGACCGTCTACTTCTGCTCGGAGCACTGCCGCGATGCGTTCGCGGACAGCGCCGCGCGGAGCGCCGCCCCGGCACGGTAGATCGCCGCGGCCTCCGACGCTCGGCCGCCGGTGCTCAGCCGGCGGCTTTGAGGCCGCTCTGCGCGATCGCCGCGGACGCGCCGAGGACCGCGCCGGTGGCATCCAGCGCCCTGACCTGCAGGTATGGGCCGGTGGTCCCGGCCGGCAGCGCGATCGCCGTCTCAAAGCCGCTGCGCGGGACCTGGGAGACAGCCGTCAGGCTCGCCGGCGAAGCGCCCGCCAGCACGACCCAGGAGGAGACGAGCGTCGCCCCGTTCCAACTGGCATAGACGGTGCCGCCGCCGGCCGCGGCGGTGAACGCGAACGCCGGGCCGTGCGCCGGCGTCCCCGTCCAGGGGAAGCGGAAGTCACGGTAGGACTGTGTGTTGGAGGGAAAGTGCGCGTCGAACAGCAGGTTGCCTTCGGGGCCCAGCTCGGAGAAGTCCGCGATCTGCCCCCAGCCGAGAAACCAGTCGCCGTTGGGGAGCGCCTGCACGTTGCCCTGACTTTCGGCGAGCAGCGCGGGAACGTGGACGAACCTCTTGACGAGCGTGACGGTGCGATTCTGGGGGTTGATCTCAACGACGATCCCTCGCGACTGCCCGTGCACCTTGGGGTAGGCGCCGTTGTCGAAGATGCTGATCGTGCCGTTGCCCAGTTCGCGCGAATCGTGCTGCCACGCCGTCCCGGTCCCCGGGCCCGCCCTGAAGCTCGAATGCCTGCCGCCGAGCCGCCAGTTGATCTGCCCGGTGCTGGAGTTGATGTTGTAGACCGTCCAGGTGTTGCGCGAGCTGACGAGCAGGCTGCCGTCACGATCGACGTTGATCGAGTTGATGTGGAAGAAGTCGAACGGCTCGGCCGTCGAGGTGCCCTCTGCGAGCGCGTAGGATTCGCGCAGGCCGACGTGGGCGATGCTCGTCCACTGATACATCACCAGCCCGGTCTTGACGTCGATCTCCTGGAAGACCGCATCGACGACCGCTCCGTCGGCTGAGCCCCCGGCGCGCGCGAGACTGCAGAGGATCGGGTCGTAGGCCGTGAGCAGCGCCGTCCCCTGCGGCGTGAGCTGGAACTCGTGGAGGTCCGCCTGCAGGCCGTTGCCGGCCTTGACGTGCGCGATGTCGGTGTAGGTGCTGTCGGCGATCACGTCCTCGCCGAGCCCGAAGCCGTGGACCGTGACGTCCCCCTGCCACCAGGTGAGCACGGGCTCGCCGAGATATTCCTGGACCCTGAAGTCCGTCGCAGAGGTCCCCGTCGGCAGCGGCTTGAACCACAGCAGTCCGCCGGCCGGGTCAAGGATCATCGGCCCCGCCTGCCCGGGGCCCTTGTAGGGAGCGACGAACTCGTCGCCCTGGGCCACCGCGGGTGAGGAGGCCGTGACCGTCACGGTCGGGGGATGCAGGTCCGGGCGCGAGAGAAAGCTCTGTTCCTGGGAGGCGGTGCCGCCGTGGATCCTTCCGGGCGTGGTCGTGATCGCGTCCTGCTCGGCGATCACGAACTCATCGTTCAGCGCCCGCGTCGATGAACCCGCCGAAGGCGTGCGCGCAACGTCACCTGCTCGCCTTCCGCGAACGGGTGCGAGGGCACGAAGCTCGCGCCCTCGCCCGTCGAGTAGGCGAGCAGTTGGCCGCTGTGCGGCCCCGTCCGCGAGCCGGACACGCTGAGCACATTTAGCTCGCCTGAAGGAACGCCGAGGAAGCTGATCTGCGTCTGCGGGGTCGCGTCACGGCTACCGGGCAGCGGCGAGATCGTGACCGATCCGTCCTGCAACGCGGAGTTGTCGAGGCGCGACGGTCCGCATGTCGGGGCCACCAGGCCGGCCGTGGCGGGAGCAGGGGCGAACACGAGCGCAAGCCCCGAACCGAGGACCGCAGCCGGCCCTAGGATAAGAGCGCGCATGGAGAACATCGGACCGAGAGAGCATAGAAAAGTCGATCGACGTACCTTCCTGAAGACGGGCCTGGCGGCCGGAGGAGCGCTCGTCGGAGGCGCCCTCACGCTCCAGGAGGTTGACCGAGCAGAGCAGCAGTCGTGCCGCCGCGTCCGCCGCCGCGCCCGCCTACACGGCGGCCCAGGCGGCGAGCAGCGCGGGTCCCCGCCGCCCGAACATCCTCGTGATCGTGGTTGACCAGCTGCGCTTCCCGCAGTGGTTCTCGCCCGCCGCCACCGGCATCGGGCTACCGCCGAACCTCGAACGCCTGCGCAACGGCGCGGTCTCCTTCACACGCCACTACACCGCCTCAAACGACTGCACACCGGCGCGCTCCACCCTCCTGACCGGCCTTTACACACATCAGACGGGCTGCATGATCACCGGCGGCAGCACGCTCGACCCGGGCTTTCCGACCTGGGGGACGCTGCTGCGCGAACAGGGCTATCGGACCCGCTGGCTGGGCAAGTGGCATCTGACCCACCACGACAACAAGTGGACGGCCACCAGCGGCGGCCGCGCGCTCGAGCGCTACGGCTTCGCCGGCGGTGTCTACCCCTCGCCCGACGGCGCGCCCGGTCAGGGCTCGCGCGTCGATCCCGAGATCGCCGCAGAGTTCTCGCACTGGTTCTCAGAAGAGGGAGGAGCCGCCAAGCCGTGGTGCACGACCGTGTCGTTCGTGAACCCGCACGACATCGCCTGGTGGTACCTGTGGAGCGATCGCGTCGCCGCTGAGGCGAGCGCCCCGCGAAGTGTGCAGCGCCTGCCGCCGAACTACGAGACGCCGCAGATGCTGATCGAACGCGGCAAGCCCCGCCTGCAGCGCTCCTTCCAGGAAACCGCTGCCGCCTCGTTCGGCCCGGTGCCGTTCGACGGCCCGGAAGCCGGCGAAATGTGGCTCGAATTCCTCGACCTCTACAACAAGATCCAGCTCGACGTCGATGCGCACATCGGCGAAGTCCTCGACACGCTCGAAAGCCAGCCGGAAGTGGCGGCCAACACGGTGATCGTGTTCACCTCCGATCACGGGGAGTACGGCTCCTCGCACGGGTTGCGCGGCAAGGGCGCGAGCGCCTACGAGGAGGCGATCCGGGTGCCGCTGCTCGTCAAGGACCCCCGCGGCGTGCTCACCAGCGCGGTCGAACAACCCCGCACGCAGCTCACCTCGAGTGTCGATGTGGCGCCGCTGCTGCTGACGATCGCGAGCGGCTCGATCATTGGCGCCAGGAACAGCACTACGCGCACATCGCCTCGCGGCTGGACCTCGCGAGCATCCTCGCCAACCCGAGCGCGCCGGGCCGACCGTTCGTCCTGCACGCCACCGACGAGACCGTGACCGAGTTCGCGATCGAGCCGTATGCGGCCGACGCGCCGCTGCACGTGATCGCGCTGCGCACGCCGAACGCGAAGTATGCGACCTACTCCAACTGGGGGTACGGCGGGATCAAACCGCAGTCCAGCGGCGAGGAAGCCGAGCTGTACGACTACAGCACCTACCAGGGGCGCCTGGAGATCGAGAACAGCGCCGGCCAGAGCGAACTCGAGGAAGGGCTGCGCTCGGAATACGACCGCGCCCTCGTCGAGGAGCTGCGCGGCCCCCTGCCGCCGCGACTGGGGCCGGCGCACGCGCGCGGCTTCGCCGACTACTTCTCGACGGCTCGCCACGCCTCCACCGCCGCCGCCCAGCGGCGAAAACGCCGCCTCGAAGAAGGCATCGAACCGATTGAAGAGGACGTGCTCGCGCGCAACGGGCACGGTGAGCCCTCAGGGCGAGGGCGACGCCCGGACCGCGGCCGAGACCCCCAGAACCGCGCCTGATCCGGCCAGGGCCTGAACCTCGAAGTAGGGACCGGAGGCGCCCACCGGCAGGCTGATCGTGGTCTCGAAACCGCGCTTTGCCGTGCTCAGCAGCGGCGCCATCGCCGCGGGCGTGGCGCCGCTGAGCACCTGCCAGGAGGCAATTTCGGTGGCGCCGTTCCAGCTTGCGTAGGCGCTCGGCCCATGGCCGACGCCGGTCGCGGGCACCACCGCGAGCGCCGGCGGCGTCCGCGGCTGTCCCTGCCAGGGGAGCGCGTAGGTGCGGTAGCTCTCCCAGCTGGGCGGAAGATGGGCGTTGAAGATCACCCGGCCCGAAGGTTCGACCTCGGAGAGGTAGCCGGCCTGCCCCCAGCCGACCACCCAGTCGCCGCCGGGCAGCGCCTGGACGTTGCCCTGGCTGCCCGCGACGAGCGGGTTCACGTGCGCGTAGTCGCGCACCAGCGACGCCGTCATGTTGTGCGGGTCGAGCGCGATTTCGATCGCCCGCGACTGCGGGTGCACCTGCGGGAAGGCGCCGTTGTCGAAGAACGTGATCGCGCCGTCCGGCTGCTGGCGCGCATCATGCTGCCAGGCGGTGGCGGCGCCGGGCCCGAGCTTGTAGCTGCTGTGCTTGCCGCCCAGCTGCCAGCGCACCTGGCCGGTCTTCGGGTCGACGTCGTAGGTCGCCCACGTGTTGCGCGAGTCGACCAGCAGATCGCCGTTGGACTCGACGTCGGTGGAGTTGATGTGGAAGTAGTCGTACGGTTCCGCGCGATTCGCCGGGACGGCCGCCGCGTAGGAGCTCGACAGCGGCACGTGGTCGAGCGCGTGCCACTCGTACATCACCAGCCCGGTCTTCAGGTCGATCTCCTGCAGCAGCGTGTCCGCGACCGCGCCGTCGCGCGGGCCGCCGACCGCGGAGACGTCGCAGTCGATCGCGTCATAGACGGTGATCAGCGCGGTCCCCTGCGGGCTGATCTGGAATTCGTGCAGATCGGCCTGGTAGCCGTTGCCGGCGCGGATCACGGCGATGTCCTGGTAGGCGCCGTTGGCAATCACCATCCCCGCGGCGTGGCTGCCGCCGGCGACGAGCGGGTCCTGCCACCAGGTGAGCACCGGCTTGCCTTCGTACTGCTGCACGCGGAAGTCGGCCGCGCGTGCGCCCGCGGGGATCGGATCGAACCAGATCAGCCCGCCGTGTTCGTCGAGGATCATCGGCCCGTACTGGCCGATGCCGGAATACGGCGCGAGGAACAGGTCGCCGCTCGCCGTGCCGGCGTGCGCGGCGACGGTCACGATCGGCGGGCGCAGCTGCGGCATCGACTGAAAGCGCTGGTATTCCTTCGGCACCGGCGCGGGCGCTGCGGTCGAGCTCGTGCCCGCCGATTGCTTGTTGTCACGCACGGCCACCGTGAAGCTCCACGCGAACGGGATCGTGTGCGGGCCTTCGCGCACGGCGCCGTGGACCGTCACGAGCTCGCCGTCGGCGAACGGCCTGGCGGGTACGAAGCTGGCTCCGTCACCCTCGGAATAGGCGCGCAGGCGACCGCTGTGGACGCCCGTGCGCGAGCCGCTGACGACGATCCGCGCGAGGTCCGCCGCGGGCACCCCGAGCAGGCTGATCTGGGTGCCGGCGGATGCGTCGCGGGT
>CAWHAB010000017.1:0-83786 GCA_963827105.1 uncultured Solirubrobacteraceae bacterium
GAGGCCGTCGAGCGGGTGGCCGAGACCGCGTCCTCGGTGCCGTCGCGGCCGAGGCCGGTGCGCGCCCATCAGGCACCCTCCGCGCGCGTCGGCGCGACGCGCGGCGCCGGCGGCACCGGCGGGCAGCCCCAGCGCCGCGCTTCGAGCGCCGCAAGGTCTTCGCTGCTCATGCGCTGCATGTGAGCGGCGTCGGCGCGACGCCACCGTTCCGAGCTAACAGTCCGGAGCGGACCGTCGCGGCGAACGCGGTGCGCAGGTTAGTTCGCGGGGCTTTGCCGCTTCGCCGTGGCCGAGCGCAGCAGAGCCCGGGCGAGCGGGTCGGCGTGCCCCATGAGACCGAGCGCCGGTCCGGCGCGCACGAGAATGCGCGTGCGATCGAGCCTGCGCTGGACCGCGAGCTCGTAGTCGGCGAGCGCGTACTCGACACCGTCGACGTCACCAGCTGAGCGCGCCCGCGCCAGCTCGACGACCGCGTTCGCAGCGAACGCGCTCGGCGCCGCGTGCGACAGCGACGCCGCCCGCGGCGGATCGGCGAGTGCCTGCCGGGTGACGCTCAGGAGAGGCGCGCGTCCGGGACGATGGCGCCCCCGACAGCTCGGCGGCGAAGCGCCCGAGCTCGAGCGCACACACGAGCAGCACGAACAACGCGAGCACCAGCACCGGCAGGCGTAGCGCCTGCGCGATGTGGGCGAGCGCTTCGCCGAGCTGGTCGGCCGCGATCAGCGTGATCACAGCGATACTCACAGGATCGCCTCGGGCCGCCGGCGCTCGAGTTGAGATCCCGCGAGCGCGACGATCGCGATCAACACCGCGATCGCGCTCGCCAGCGCCGAGGACCCTTCGTCCCCGAGCACCGCGCTGCGCAGGCCCGGCGCGCCCGCGACGCGACCAGCGGCGCTGCGCGAGGACGCAAGCAGCAGGCCACTCACCTCGGGCTCGCCGCCTGCCGCTCCTACGCCGCCTTGAGCGGGCGCCGAGCGCGCGTGTCTCGCGTTCGCGCGACGCGGGCGCGTCGCTGATGCTGTGCAGGCGTGGCGGCCGCGTGCAAGGCCACAGCAGCCGCCAGCGTCGCAGCCGAGACGTCCGCGGCATGCTTGCTCGACTGGCGCGCGCCGCGGCTCGCGAGCGCACGTGCCGCGCCGGGCGTGTGCCCCTGGCTCTGAGGCTGCGGGGCGCTGAACAGCGGCGCACCATCGCCGCCTCCTCCCGACGTCACGCCCGGCGCGGAGCCGGCGCTCGCCGGAGCCGGCGGCAGGCTCGCGAGCGCGACCGGCGCGATCGGCAGCGGTCTCAACGCCAGCGCGGGCAGTGCGTACGCGGTGTTCAGCGTCGGATTCGCTTCGGTGTTGGCGGTGAACCTGATACCCCCGTCCGTTAGCTGCATCGATTCCAGGTATTGCAGCGGGTCGCGACCGTCCTTGACCCACGTCGCCGGAGCCTCCCCGGCAGCGACGATTGCCTGCGCCGCCCATGCGGTCGAGTCACTGTTCGATTCGCCGCTGCCCGGTATCTCGGGGAAGCCGCCGTCGCTGTTCTGCGCTTCGTGCAGGTAGGCGAGAGCGCGCGCCTGCGCTTCGGTGCCGTGGCGGCCCGCAGCGTTCAGCGCCTCGATCGCGGCCGCTGTGATGTCGACTTCGTCGACGGGCACGCAGTGCGGCTGCGTGCGTGCACAGTTGGCGCCCCATCCGCCGTCGGGATCCTGCTCGGCTTCGAGCCATTCCGCCGCTTTCTTGACGGCGACGCCGACGCGCGGTTCCGCGACCAAGCTGAGCGCGAGGACCGCGAACTCGGTGTCGTTGACGCCTGGCTGTCCGCCGGGAACGTGCGGAAACGGAGCCGTCGATCACGGACTGGCGAGCGAGCAGTTCCTCGACGAGATCCACGCCAGCGAAGTCGTGGGGGTCGGTTCCCGCGGCGTCGGCGACAAGCAGCACACGATCGAACGTCGTTGTGCAGCCTGTTCCACATTCGCCGTCCGAATGCAGCACGTCCGCGTGTTCGAGCAGGTACGCGTATGCGCTCGCGCCGCCCGCGCGGGCCTGGTCCTGCGGGTTCACGCCAGCGGCTGCCAGCGCGAGCGCGGCCCACGAGGTGAACTGCGGGTCCGACGTGTCGCCGGCTTCCCCGCCGAAGCCGCCGTCGCCGTTCTGCGCGCGCTGCAGGAACGTGACGGTCGACTCAAGCGTCCCGTCGCCGGACGGCTCGGGCGCGGCTGCCGGCGCGGCCTGCGCGCCGAGCACGAACACAGCACACGCCGCGACCACGGCGAGCGCGCCGCAACGCGCGCGCGTGGCCCGATGACGCTCAGCCTGTGACCGCGACGCCATCGATCCCGACGATGCCGGACAGCACGCTCACCTGGACCGCGCCGGCGCTCGCGCGCCGGGGCGGCAGCACGGCTCTTGTCGCCGAGCTCGGGCTCGGCGCGATCGTGACGATCTCGCGGTGCGCGCCGAACCGCACCGCGATGCGCGCGCGGTGGCGGACGTCGCGCACGAGCACACGGGTCGCCCGCGCGCGAGGTGCGCCGTCAGGCTCGCGCCGCTCGTGCCGATCGAGACCGTGCCGCGCCACGCGCCAGCTTCGTCCAGCTTGCGCCAGTGACCGCGATAGACGAGCGCCGCCGCACGATCGTCGAGCGGCGTCAGCAGCAGGCCGTCGACACGCTCCTGTGTCGGCAGCGTCGCGGTGAAGCCGCCGACGCCGAGCGACGACGCCGGTGCATGGGGCGGGGCCGGCGACATTCCGCCGGGCACCGGCGTTTCGACTTTGGGGGTGCTCGGCGGTTCTTCCACGGGCGGTTCGTGGGCGTGTTCTGAGGCCGAGCGCACGAGATCGTCGGCAGGCGGGGACGCCGTGCACTTGCTGGCACCTTCAGGGACTACGCACACGTCGAGACGGTTGGATCGGAACGCTTCGTTTGCGGTCGCCTTCAGGCGATGCCAGCCGGGTGTGTTGAACGTGATCTGCGCGTTGCCGCTCGCTTCGGTCGTCACCGATTCGCCGCTCGCCGTGTCGACCTTCTGGAAATCGTGTTCGCCGGTCAGCACCGGCGAGACCTCGGCGCCCGTGGTGAACGGTTTGACGACGTGGTGCGTCCCTTCGGAGCTCTTGTACTCGCCGACGCTGACCGTTAGTGGCTTGCCGACTTCGACGATCGCGCTCGCGACCGATGATCCACTCGATTCGCTCCCGGAGAACAGCGTAAGGAATGGATAGCCCGCGAACGCGTTGTACATCCACAGCACCTGATCGCCCGACGCGAGCTGAAGCTGGCATCCGCCGACCGACGTGAGCGTCTGGTCGACCAGCACGCCCCAGAATTCCGCTTCCGCGACGTTCGCGCTATCCGGCCCCCAGCGCGTGATCTTGAAGTCTTCTTTTCCCAGACGCCGTCGAACGTCTGGCCGATGATGCTCATCGCGTCGACGGCCGCTGCCGTCGGCGTCGCGCCCGGGGCCGGATATCTGTGCTCGTTTGTGCCGTCACAGATATGCGAAGGGCTTTCCGAGGAGGCTTTGATCGCGTGGCCTTCGGTTTCGATCGGTCCCTCGAACAGCGTTTCGCTCTTGCCCTCGATCCGCACGTTCACGGTCGTCGGCGCCGCCTGCGCCGCGGCCGCGCCGCACAGCACGAGCAACAGCAAGGTGAAAAACGAAACCGCTGGTGTTCTCACTGTCGTTGCTCCTTCCGTCGTTCCGACCGCCAAGCCCGCCCGGCGTGCATGACACACGCGGGCGGACTCGCCGGTGGTTTGCGATGTCTAGCCGAGTTTCAGGTAGATCGTGTCCCCGAGCTCGATCTTGGTGGACAGCTTGGCTGCTTTTTCCTTGGCTCCATCGATGCTGATGTCCCAGTTGGGGGCCGGCGATACCGGGCTGCCGTTGACCTGCGTGAGCACACCCGAGCCGCTCGTCGGCATGAAGCTGGTGACACAGCCCGCGGGCGATGAGCTCGCCTCGGCCGCCTGCAGGACAGCGAGCAGCGTCGTGGTGCTCGTCGCGACCATGATCGGCACCGCGCAAGGCTTCAACGTCGAGGTGCCGTCGTCGACGATCAGCCCGAGCTGACTCTGCGCGCCGGCGTGGAACGCCGTCGCGGCGAGCCACTTCGGCGCGCCGCCTGTCGGCTTCGGCGGAGAAGCCGTGAACCCGGCGCCCGCAAGCGAGCGCAGCGCGTCCTGGGTGTCATATTCTTCGGCTTCGGTTTCTTCGGGGGCGAACTTGAAGCCGCCGTTCGCGACCTGCTGTGAAAGTAGGAAGTCGATCGGCGTCGCGCCGGTCGCGGTCGTGAACTGCGCGCCCTGCGGGTCGATGCCGCAGGCGTTCAGGCCCTGCACCGCCCACGCATTGGAGTCGGTATTGACGCCGAATTCCGAGTTGAACGCGCCGTTTTCGAGCTGATCTGACTGCAGATAGTGCGCGGCGTTCGTGATCGTGGGGTCGGTGTTCGCGACGCCCGCGGAGCAGAGCCCGGCGATCGCTGCCCCGGTCTCGTCCGGTTCAGACGGTTCGGCGAGTCGCGTCGGGTTGCCTTCCGCGCGCTGAAACGTCCACCCGCCGTCGGTGTGCTGGTTGGCGCGCAGCACCGCGATCGACTTCGCGAGCAGCGCCTGCGGCACGCGAACCTTGTTGCCGGTGGTGCGCGTCTCGGCGAGCGCGAGCAGCCCGAAGACCGCTCCCGAGAACACCGTCGGCGAGCCGTAGTAGCCCGGGTTGGCCGTCTGGTAGTCGGCGAGGATCCGTGCAATCAGGTCCTGTTCGTCCGAGACCCGCGCCGGGTCGATGCCGGCCGCATACGCGTTCAGCGCCGCTCGCTCGAAGTCGGTGACCGCCGGCTCGCCGCCCTCCCACGTCGCCGGATCGCCGATCAGCGCCTGATACCAGCTGCGCGCGTCCGTCGAGCTGCTCGGCGCCTTCACGTTCGCCGCCGCGACGCCGTCGGCGGCGAGCGAGTTGATGACCCAGTCCGTTTCAAAGCCGCCGTTGGCCGTCTGCAGGCCCTCGAGGTACGCGGCCGCGGCCGCGGCGGACTTCTTGGTCTGCTTCCTGTTCGCCTTGGCCGAGGCCGTCGCCGGCAGCAGCAGGGCGCAGGTGGCTAGCGCAAGCGGCGCCAGCCGGCTGATCTTGAGTCGCATCGGGTGGATCTCCTTCTGTTAGGGGGCGGTGGTGTCACCGTCCGCGCGAGAAGCGAGAGAGGTCACGACCGGCCGCCCTATCGCGAGAGCAGGGTCCGTATGTCGGGTGCCAGGAAGCGAGTACTCGGACTCGGGCTCGACAGGCCGCTGCGCCTGTGCCCATACCGTTGCGCGTCAGTCCCGGATTCCCACCGGGTTCCCTCGGCTACGTGGCGGCGAGCACCATATCACCCGTCACGCTTCCGCGAGCGGCGCGACATAGCGCAGGAACGGCTCGATCTCAAGGCCACAACCGGTTGCGCTGGCGATCAGCGGAAGTGTGTCGAGCCGCCGCCCGTGCACATGCACGTGCTCGGCCAGCCAGCGCTGGATCCGCGCGACCTCACCTGCGCGAAGGTCCTCATCGAGTGCGCCGAGATCCGCCTCCATCGCCTCCCACAGCTGTGCCGCGATCAGGCAGCCGAGCGCATAGCTCGGGAAGTACCCGAAGTCGCCGCCGCCCCAGTGCACATCCTGCAGGCAGCCGAGCGCATCCGAGCTGACCTCGATGCCGAGCAGGCGCCGCATCCCGTCACGCCAGGCCGCCGGCAGATCGGCAACCGCAAGGTCGCCCTCGAGCAGGGCGAGCTCGAGCTCGAAGCGCAGGATGATGTGCAGGGGATAAGTCAGCGGGTCGGCGGACACGCGGATCGCCGAGCGCTCGACGCCGACGAGCGCCCCGTGCAGCTCATCGGCAGCGACCGCGAAACCGCCGGCCGCCAGCTCCGCCGCGAGCACCTGCGCGAACGCGGGGCTGCGCGCGACGTGGTTCTCCCACAGCTTGCTCTGGGACTCGTGGATCGACATCGAGGTGCCGGTTCCGAGGTTGGTGCGCGCGAGCGCGGGATCGATCTGGCGCTCATACAGCGCGTGGCCGTACTCATGCAGCGAGCTGAGCAGCGACTCGACGTCGCCGTCGCGGTAGCGCGTCGTGACGCGCGTGTCGCTCTGCCCGACCCATGCGGTGAACGGATGCGCCGAGACGTCGACGCGCCAGCTCTGCTCGTCGACGCCGAGGCGGCTGAGCGTGCCCGCGACCGCGATCTGCTGCGCGGCGAGCGGCACGTCGAGCGACCGTGGCGGCGAGCGGACCTCGGCCTCGGCCACAAGCGGCGTGAGCGCCTCCGCGAGCGCGCCGAAGATACGGCGCAGCTCGTCGGTCTGCAGCCCGAAGTCGTAGTCGCCGAGCAGGCCGTCGTAGGTGCCCTGGCCGTCCTCCGCGACGCAGGCGCCGTAGGCACGTGCAAGCTCGACGTTGCGCTCGAGCGCCGGCACGAACGCCTGGAAGTCGTCTTGCGCCCGCGCGCGCTGCCAGCTCTGCTGGCCCTCGGTGCTCGCGCGAGCGCGCTCGATCGCGAGCTCTTTGGGAACGCGCCGCGCGCGCTCCCAGTCGCGGCGCGCGAGGCGCACGATGTCGCGCTCGACGCCGTCGAGCGTCGCCCCGTTGAGCTCGGCGAGCCAATCGCCGAGCTCGGCCGAGGTCGCGCGCTCGTGCGTCAGGCGGGCGATCGCCGCCAGCTGCTGGCCTCTCGCCTCGGCCCCGTCGGCGGGCATCATCACGAGCTGATCCCAGCCGAGCAGCATCTCAATCGACGCCAGGTCGGCCAACTCGGCCATCCGCTCGCGCAGACTCTGCAGGGAACTCACCCCGTAAGCCTATGTTCACTCCCGGACCCGCACGCTGGCGGCGCGCGCGGCGCTGACATGATCCAGCGCACAATGGCAGCCGAGCTCGCGATCGAGGGGACCTGCGCGGGACGCTTCCAGCCGCTGCGCGAGGCGTTCGCTGCCAACTTCGAGCTGCGCGACGAGCTCGGCGCGGGGCTCGCGGTGACGATCGACGGCCGCCAGGTCGTCGATCTGTGGGCCGGCTGGGCAGACGCGGAGCGCACCCGCCCGTGGCGGACCGACACGCTCGTCAACGTCTATTCGGTCGGCAAGGCGATGGCGGCCCTGTGCCTGCTCGCGCTGATCGAGCGCGGGGAGGTCGAGCTCGAGCGGCCGGTCGCCGCCTACTGGCCGGAGTTCGCCGCCGCCGGCAAGGGCGAGGTCACGGTGCGGATGCTGCTCGCCCATCGCGCAGCGCTGCCGGCGCTGCACGAGCCGCTGCCCGATCTGGCGATGTACGACTGGGAGCTGATGACATCGACGCTCGCCGCCGAGACGCCCTGGTGGCGGCCCGGCAGCGAGCACGGCTACCACGTCAACACGTTCGGGTTCCTGATCGGCGAGCTGATCCGGCGGGTGGGCGGCGAGCCGTTCGGCGCGTTCTTCACACGCACGGTCGCCGCGCCGCTCGCAGCCGACTTCCACTTCGGCCTCGCCGCCAGCGAGGAACGTCGCGTGGCGGACTTCGTGTTCGCCGACGCAACCCCCGGCCTTTCCGCCCCGGAGACGCCGACGATGGTCAGCAGCGCGTACATGAACCCGCCCGGCTTCTCCGGCCTCGGGACGGTCAACTCGGCCGCCTGGCGCGCCGCGGAAATGCCGTCCAGCAACGGCCACGCGACTGCCCGCGCGGTCGCGCGGATCTATAGCGCGCTCGCCTGCGAGGGCGCAGTCGACGGGATTCGCGTGCTCGCGCCGGAGACGGTTGCGCTCGCCGCGAGCGAGGTCTCAAGCGGCCACGACCTCGTGCTCGACCGCCCTTCGCGGTTCGGCCTCGGCTTCCAGCTGACCCAGCCCGAGCGCCCGCTCGGGCCCAACCCGCGCAGCTTCGGACACTTCGGCGCGGGCGGCTCGCTCGGCTTCGCCGACCCCGACGAGCGCCTCGCGTTCGGCTACGCGTCCAACCAGGTGCGCGGGCCGCGTTGGCAGAACCCGCGCAACCGCGCGCTGATCAGCGCGCTCTACGCCTGCCTGTCAGAGCCCGGCGCGTAGTGCCCGGGCCAGTCATCGATCTGGATGCGCGAGATGTCCCGCAGCGCTCCCAGCTCGCTCCACTGGTCGCGCCCGAGGCGCGCGAGCGGCGCGAGCCGCTCGATCAGCGGGTGGCCGTCCTCGATCGCCGCGGCATCGATCGCGGCGTTCAGCACCCGCCCGAGCACGACCGTGGAGACGCCGATCGTCGAGGTCGCGTGCAACAAGCACTCGAGCGCGACCGGCGAGCGTGCGACGCGCAGCGGCGCGACCCGCAGGCTCGGCTCGCTCTCCACGCCGACGGCGTCGAACTCGCTCGTGCCGGGCGGGAACGCGGTACCGGTCGCGTTGACCTGCTCGAACAGCCACGCGGGCGTGAGGTTGACGACGAACTCGCCCGTCGCCTCGACGTTGTTGAGCGAGTCCTTGCGCCCGACCGAGGTGAACTGCACGACCGGCGGATTGATCGCGGCGACGGTGAAGAACGAATGCGGCGCGAGGTTGTCGACGCCGTCGGCTGAGCGCGTCGAGACCCACGCGATCGGCCGTGGCACGACGACCGCCGTCAGCAGCTTGTAGAAGCCGCCGATGTCCTCCTCATCCGGCTCGATGTTGACGCGCTTCAAGGCGAGGACGTTAGCGGTCGGCCACCGTGAGACGGCCGCGGAAACGCGACGAGCTCCCCGACGACCTCGCGGACGGTCGGGGAGCTCTGACTTGCTGTGTCGCGATCCGGGCCCTGGCTTACTTCTCGAGGTCGCCGGCGTTGCACGCGTAGGGCTTGAAGAAGGCGCTGCCCGGCACGCACCTCCACATGCTCTGATCAACCTCGCTCGGAGCCCCCGAGAAAGCGGGGTTCAGCGCCGATTTCATGTATTCCGGCCCCGTGCTCCGCACCGGCAGGCCCTGTTCGAAGGCATAGCCGTCATCCAGGAGCTGCGCCTCGCTGTAGGCGGTGCCGATGAAGTCGACCCCGATCGGGTCGCCTCCCGTCGAGCTGTTCTCCGCCCCGTACCCGGCCGGCACCGTCAGCACGGGATAGCCGGCGCGGTCGGCGATTCCGACGAGCGGGCTTCCGCTCGGCACCATGATCGCCGAGTAGTCATCAGCCGGTTCGGTCGGTGTGCCGTTGTCGAGGATGTTGTCGAGCACGGCCCTGTCTTCTGACTGGCCCTGGGCGAGGTTCGTTTCATAGCTCGTCTTGGTCGCCGGGTTGGCGGTTTCGACCGCCTCTGCGGCGAGCAGGGAGGTCTGGCCGAACTTCAGGCCCTCGACAGGGTTCGCGCTGTTGTATTCGATGATTTCCTGCAGCGACTTCGGCACTTTCTTGGCACTGCTCGACAGGTACGTGTCGAGATCGCTGTGGAATTCATACGGGATGACGCTCGGCGCGGTCGTTCCCGCGGCGGGTGTCACCACCGTCGTGGTGGCGCCGAGCGCTTCAAGCTCGGCGACCGCCGTCGGGTACGGCGCCGTGGTGCTCGCGACGACCGCCACCTTCTTGCCGGCCAGCGCGGTCGGCGTGAGACCGGCCGTGTAGTCCGGGATCGGCAGCGGCTGTTTCTCAGACGCCGGGTCTTTCACGTCCGGGCCCGCGAGCACACCGAGCGCGGTGGCGACATCGCTGACCGTCTGGCCGATCGGACCGGCCGAGTCCTGCGACTTGGCGACCGGCAGCAGGCCCGAGCGACTGACCAGCCCGACCGTCGGCTTCAGCGCGACCACGCCCGCGTTACCCGCAGGCGTGATCATCTGCGCGGCTTCGGTCGACGTCTCCGAGCCGATCGCAAGCGGAGCCAGGCCCGCCGAGACCGCGACCGCCGATCCCGCGGAGGACCCGCCGGGCGACTTGTTCGTGTCGGATGGGAGCAGCACCTGGCCCCCGAGTGAGGAGTAGCCCTGCGCCATGTTCGGGTCGAACTCGCCCCCGAGCTCCGTCGTGTTCGTATCACCGAGGATGATCGCCCCCGCCCCCTTCAGCTTGGCTACGAGCTTCGCATCCGTCGCCGGCAGGTTGTCCTCGAGCGCGATCGACCCCGCGCTCGTCGGCAGGCCCGTGACGTCGATCGAATCATCGACGAGCACCGGGATGCCGCTCAGCGGCGTCGTCGGCGCGCCTTTCGCCCGCGCCTTGTCGCTTGCGGCCGCTTCTTCGAGCGCTTTCGGGTTGATGTCGCGGACCGCCTGGATCGACGGCCCGTCGGCGTTCGTGAGCGCGATGCGCGAGAGCTCCGCCTTCACCAACGCCTTCGATGTCAGCGCGCCTTCGTTCATCATCGTCTCGAGGCTCGCCGCCGACATCGTCTCCAGCGAGAACGGCAGCGTCGTGACGCTCCCGAACGCAGCTGTCACCGACTGGTAGTCCGGGTTGCAGTGGCCTCGCTTTGCAAACGGCTCGGCGGGCACGGTGTGGGCGCAGCGATACATCGACGGGTCGACCTCGGCCGGCGGTTTGTGCAGCTTCGTGCCCTGTTCGGCGAGGTAGGCGACGCCGATCAGGTTGACCTCGTCGAATGCTCCGCCGTTGATGTCGACGTCGATCGAGCGTCGCTGGGTCGGGGTGAAACCCGCCGGGATCGCGATCTCGGGAAGCCCCGCCTGTGGACCGCTCGGCACCGAGCCGACGACCGCGATCACGGGGCCGCCGCCACCGCTCGGTTCGTTCATCATGTCTTCAATCGCTTCGTGGTAGGCCTTCTTGCGGACCGGCAGGATCGCGTCGTATTCCTGCTGGTTTTTCCCGCCCGGGGTGTCTTCCGCGAGCGACTCCGAGGCATGTTGGGAGTTGCCGAACTTGAGCGCCTCCTGGGGGTTTCCGTTGTCGACTTCCACCTCTTCGACGAGGCTTTTCACGGGTGCGCCCGCGCCGAGGTGTTTGTAGTAGTCGTCGATCGTGGCGTGCGCCTCATAGCCACTCGGAAGCGACGGGATCGTCGCCACTTTCGTGGGCGTGTCCGGCACCATGATCGCACCGGCGGCTTCGAGCGCCTTGATCACCTTCTCCGTCGCTTCCTGCTGCGGCGTCGGCGTACACGTCGGCTGCGGCGTGCATTCGTTGCCGTTGAAGCCGATGCGCTTGCCCTGAACGAACTTCTTGTTCAGCGCCGCCATGTAGTTCGGCACCGTTTCAAACGGCGCCGGAAGCAGGTCCCCGTTTTTGAGGAATTCGGGGCCCATGATGTCGATGTACTCCTGGTCGGCTTCCGGGTCGGTGCCCGGAACCTCGGCGAGCGACTGCAGCGTCGCCGCCGCATCTTCCACGCTGCGCTCGATCGGACCGGCCGTGTCCTGCGACGCGTCGATCGGCGCGATCCCGAACCCGGGCACGAGCCCGAGCGTCGGGCGCAGTCCGACGACGTTCTCCGCCGTCGACGGGCTGATGATCGATCCCGACGTTTCCGTCCCGATCGTGAGCGCCGCCAGTCCCGCGGCGGCCGCCGCCCCCGAGCCCGACGATGAACCGCTCGGGCCCTGAGCCGTGTCGTTCGCGTTCAGCACCTGGCCGGTCAGGTTGGAGAAGCCCGAGGGCTGGCTGCCAAAGCTGTTCGCCCACTCCGACAGGCCGGCCTTGCCGAGCACGACGACGCCGTGCTCGCGGAGGTTCCTGGCAACGCCGGAGTCGACTTCCGGGAACGATTCGCGCAGCGCCCAATCGCCTGCCGATGTGTACATCGGCGTCGCGTCGATGATGTCCTTCAATAGGATCGGCAGTCCCTCGGCCGGGCCGAGGTATTCGTGGTTCGCGAGCTCCTTGTCCGCCTTCTTCGCTTCCTTCATCACGTCCGGGTTGATCTGCGTGACCGCGTTCAGCCCCGGTCCCGCCTTGTTGATCGCATCGATGCGGGCCTCGTAGTCTTTGACGAGTTCGACCGATGTGAGTTCGCCGCTGCGCAGCATCTTCTCGGCCTGTACGCCCGTGAGCGTTTCCAGGTCCAATGAGCTGGCGGATGCTTGCGCTGATGCCATCAGTGCAAGGGCGATGATCAGTCCTAGTGCAACAAGCAAGCTGGCGCGACGACGACGGACAGAGAGAACCATCACTTTGCGTCCTTCCGTGGAGACGTTGAATTGGGTTTTGCAGGCGAGCGGAGCGGGCGTACACCAGCGATCCGACCAGCGGTCGAGTTACACAGCATTTACACGGCCGGGTACACCCCCAGCGTTGTCACTTGAAGAGCCGCGTAGGCTTTCACCGCGCGGCAACTCGATGTATGGCCAAATGTCGAGAATGCCGCCGGCTTGCTCGTGTCCGTGCACCATTCCTCACCCGCGCAGCAGTAAATGGCGCAGGTCGGTTCTGCGACTCGGCTCGGCGAGCGCAGTGTTCGCTCAACGCCGCGGCGGCGACCAGCTCGCGCCGGGCGCGCTCGCGCGCGGCGGGCGGACAGAACGCCCGGGCCTCGATCGAGCGCCGAACGGCGGACGCCAGAATTACGGCGGCCCACCCCGCACTCCCAGCGCTCGGTATCGACCCCGCCCAAGGGCGCGGCTACCAGCCCGCGCTCGCCGAGCGCTCGATCGCTCGAGATCGAGTCGCAGAGCCCTCAATCGAGCGTGTCGACGCGGATGGCCATGTATGCCATCCGCAGAGAAGCTACCGCCAGCGCTCCACCCGAGACCGGACCTCGCCTAGCCGTGACCGCGACCCTACGAAAGGGAGCGGCGCGCGGGCGAGGCCCGCACGCCGCTCTCTGCCCCCCGGGCCCTCGCGGTGGAGGGCTCGAGCCTTCGCTACAGCCTGCTACGACGTTTTGATCATCACTGCTTCGCCCTTGGAGAGGATCGTCTGGTCCTGGCCGGCGTAGGTCTGCGGCGTGCACGGTTCGCCGAGCACGGCCACGATGAACGGGCCGCAGATCGTCGCCGTCAGAACACTCGGCGGCGCTTCTAGTTTGCCGATCGCTTCAAGTTCGTCCGCGAAGCCCAGCAGGTTCACCAGCGGCGCGAATTTGTGCCCTTCAAATTCCACTTCGCCGAGGTATTCGCCTGCTGCAAAGACCGTTTCCGATTCTTTGCTGATTGCGTTGACGTCTTTCTCCTGGACGCCGATGATCTCGCCCGCCACCGTAACTTCCAGGCCTTCGCAGTCGAAGCTCGCGATCACGCCGCCCGGTTCCGATTCGAGGCCCAGCTTCATCCCGACGACGACCGGCGATTCGTTGATGTAGCCGAGTTCGCCGCTCATCGCGTGCAGCTTGATTTCGCCTCGCTTGCGAAGCGTCGAGCTACAGGATTTCGTTCCACCGCCGACGTGCGTGACGCACTTCTTCAGCAGCACTTCCGCGCTGACCACGAGATTCGGAAGTTTCGGCGTCACCCGGTCCAGTCCTTTCGCGCATTCGACGGTCGAATCGCCGAGGTACGTTTGGACGTTGAGAACCACGTCTTCGCTCTTCCCCTTGCTGGTCTTGACATGGCCGACGCCTTCCTGCAGCACATACCTGCCGGTGCCTTCGGAGTTTGGCGACGTGCACAGCTTGTCGTTGAAGTCACCGGTGCGCTTCTTGCCGACCTTCGGCGCCTTCGCGCATTCGAACCACGTCGGCGTCGCGGCCGATGCACCGGTCGCCAGCCCCGCGCTGAGCGCCAGCGCCGCAACCGCACAGAATCCCAAAATCTGCAGTCGTCTCATCGTCTTCACTGCTCCTTTCCCTCCGGACTTGATCGACCGGCTCGTGTCTCTTCTCGGCACTGGCGAGGGGGCCTCTCGGGGCCCCCTCGCTTCCTTGCTCGCATCACCGGCCGACGGCCGCTGCGCGAGCTCCTATGCCTCGTTCGTCACTCGCCTCACCCAAGCGGTAGATAGAGCGTGAACAGGCCTTCGATTTCCGTGTCTGCGGCCACGCCCCACTTTTTGCCCGCAGGGACGATGAACGTGTACACGGATCCTTCTTTCGCAACGTTGGCTTTGAACACGTTGATGATTTCAGAGCCAGGTCCGCCTCCGACCTGAATGTCGATGGTCGTTTCTTTCGTTTTGGCCGTTCTCGCTTCGACAATGACCTCTGTCGCTTCGGTCGCGGATGGTTCGTACATCGTCCCGACGGCGCGTTCCGTCCTCGGGCCATATGCCCCGACGGAGAAGGACTGCCCTTCTTTGCCTTCCGCTCCAGCCGGACCCTGTTTGCCTTCCGCTCCAGCCGGACCCTGTTTGCCTTCCGCTCCAGCCGGACCCTGTTTGCCTTCCGCCCCGGCCGGCCCTGCTTTGCCTTCCGTCCCGGCGGGCCCCTGCTTGCCTTCTTTGCCTTCTTTGCCTTCTGTCCCCGCTGCGCCGGCGATCCCTTCTTTGCCTTCTTTGCCTTCGGTGCCGGCAGCCCCTTCTTTGCCGTCCGCACCGGCGGCGCCCGTCTTGCCTTCTTTGCCTTCGGTCCCGGTAGCCCCCGTTACGCCGGCGGATCCTTCTTTGCCTTCTTTACCTTCTTTACCTTCCTTGCCTTCTTTGCCTTCTTTTCCTTCTTTGCCTTCTTTGCCTTCCGCGCCGGTTGCGCCGACCGCTCCGGTGGCGCCTTCGTCCCCTTCTTTGCCTTCTTTTCCTTCTTTTCCTTCTTTACCTTCTTTACCTACGCGGCGCCGGTAGCGCCGATCACGCCCGTCGCGCCTTCTTTTCCTTCCCGTCCTTCTTTGCCTTCTTTGCCTTCTTTTCCTTCTTTGCCTTCTTTGCCTTCTTTGCCTTCGACACCTTCATCGCCTTCGGCGCCTTCTTTGCCTTCAGCGCCTTCTTTACCTTCAGCGCCTTCTTTGCCTTCTTTACCTTCAGCGCCTTCTTTGCCTTCAGCGCCTTCTTTGCCTGCTTTACCTTCAGCGCCTTCTTTGCCTTCAGCGCCTGCTTTGCCTTCTTTGCCTTCTTTGCCTTCTTTACCTTCAGCGCCTGCTTTGCCTTCTTTGCCTTCGAGGCAGACAGTCAGGTTGATGAACGTGAAGCTCGGCTGCCAGATACTCGCCGTCCCATCCGGCGATGGTCATCTTGCCCGGCCCGTCGGGACCCATCTGCAGGACCATCGGAACGACGGCTGTCGCCTGAGTTTCGCTGGTGACGTTCGATTTCGCCGTATTCAGTGCCGATCGCGCCATCCGTCCAGGCGGCCTCCGACTTGCCCGGGTAGCGGAAGCCGCCCGGCTCGAAGTGTTTGCCGGTGAGCGTGATCACCGTTCCGGGACAGCCCGACGTCGGCGACACTTTCGTCACTTCGAACGTCGATGCCGAAGCAGCTTGAGCGCTGCCGATGAACGCAAGGGCGCTGATTGCTGCGACGAGGAAGCTGATTCTCCCGTGAGTCCCCTGGCTTTCTTGCTCGATGCGGACCCCGACCACTGGCCGGTCCCCCGGTGCTTGCGCATTCTTTCCCTCCGTGTCTTAGCGCTTTTATGACCCCGACTACTGGGCTTGCTTGCTAGGACGCCGGACGGCTCCAGGAGCAAACCGAGGGCGCAAGGTACCACAAATGTAGTAGGGCGTGTTGTGATTTGCTGTAGCCGGAAATAGGCTCAGATGCGTGGCTGTGTCTCGAAGACGCCTCGAAGCGAACGTATGATCGTGAGCGTTAGGGCGCGGACGCATCAGCGCATGGCGCCGCTGATCGCGCCCGGCCCCGGGGTGAATCGCTTGGCGGTCGTGCGGCCGTACCTTCATGCACCGCCGACATCGTCCGTGATGCTCCCGACGCTCCCGTTGGGAGTTGGCGCGCGCGAGTAACGAAGCCGGGCCGAGCGAGCCCGCTTGCGTAGGGCTGCGCTGTCGATGTGGGCGGCAGTTCCCGGTCGGCCCCGGCGCGTGCGAGCGGGCGCTGGGCCCGACATCACCGAATCCCTTGGACCGATGACACGCAAGCGCACGCCCTGTTGGCGCTGTAGCATCCCGGCGATGCGAGTGGGAGCGAGCAGTTGTGGGGGGCCGGGTGCAGCACGCGCATGGTGCGTGACCGCGATCACGCTTGCGTGTGCCGGATTGCTCGGCGCCTGCGGCTCGCAGTCCCCGACCAAGACGACCTACCTGAACACCGCCCATGTCGCGGGAGCGATTCAGCGCAGCATCCTCGCCGAGCGGCATCTCAAATCCACGGTCGTGTGCCCCGCGAAGGTGGTGCAGAAACCTGGCACGTTTCCCTGCATCGCAACGACCGTCGCCGCGAAGAAGCCTCGACCGAAGGATCAAGACGGCGTTTGTCGTGACGATCCACAACGACAGTGGCTACGTCGCACGTACGTGAGGCAAGTGAAACTCCGCGCCGGCACGGCCCTCACACCGGCGCGAGTGATCCGTTAGCGGTTCACGCGACGAGCGCGCCCGGGGGCCGCGTCAGCCGAGCCCGTGCGGCGCGGCCGCGACGATCCGCGTCGCGGCCTGGCCACGAGCAGGTGACGAACGCCCAGGGCTGGCCGCGCTCGCGGGCAACACGATGGTGCGACCCGAGAACGCCGCCGCCGCGACCGCGCTGACGGTGAAACCGCGGCTGTGATGCGCGCGCAGCCGGTCGATGTCGATGCACAGCCGGCCGTTGTGACGGAAGGTCCCGGGGGCCGCGTCGACGAGCAGCCCCGCGCTCGGGCGCTGGCAGAGCCTGACCGCTGAGTACACCCGCGCGTCCCGCCGCGACGCTCACGTTGTAGCGGGTCGGCTCGCCCGCGCTGACCTGTCCCGGCGCGTGGACCGACACGTACAGCGGCTGGACCACCGCGCGCGAGAGGACCGCCGCGGTGGCGAAGTTGTTCGTCGTGTTCGTCTCCGGCACCGTCGTCGTCGCGAGCACGACGCTCTTGAGCAGCCCCGTCACCAGCAGCCGGCCGCGTCCGCGGATCGTCACCTGCTCTCCAGGCGCGAGCGTGCCGAGTTCGCACTGCACCGGCCGGGTATGCGTGCAGCTGAGCGATCCACTCGCGACCGAGACGATCTGCACAACCCGGCTTGGGTTCCCCGGGTCGCGCTGCGGCAGTTCGCGCACCACGACCCCCGGCGCCGGCAGCGTCCCCTGATTGCGCACGGTCACCGACGCCATGACGATGCCGCCGACGGTCGTTTCGCGCGGGCTGATCGTCTCGTTGACCGCGAGGTCGGCGCCCGCCGCGGCGGTGCGCGATGCGAGCAGGTTCGGCCCGGGAAGCGGCCTTGGAACGCCGGGAAGCACTTCCGGCTGCGGCGGCTGCACGACCGGCTCGCCCGGCTCCGGAAGCTCGGGAACCAGGTCCCCGCCTCCGCCTTCTTCGCCCGGCTGTCCGCCTCCGCCCTCTTCCCCGCCACCACCCGGTGCGCTGTACGCGTTGCCGACGACCACCGGTTCGCTCTGCCCGTCGGTGATCGTCACCGGCGCGCGGCTGACCGTCGCCACCGCCCCGCGCGGATCGGGCTCGCTGACCGTGTACGTGTAACCGCCGACCACGCCGCCGATCGGAACCGAGCCGTCCTGGTAGGTCCCCGCGACCGAGAAGCTCTCGGATTGCCCGGCGAGCAGCTCCGCTTCGCCGCTGAAGCCGCTGCTGCCGTCGACCTCGATCCGCCATGGGCCCGGAGGCGGCGTGCCCGTGCCGCTCGTCACCTTGCTCACGACGACCGTGCCGCCACACGGCGTTACGGATGTCGCGGCGGACACCGACTCGCCCGGCGCAACCGCTGTGATGAGGTGCGGCTCCTGACCGTCGGCGACGCTGAAGAACTGATCGTCGCCGGCGCCCGCACGAAAGGCGCCCGCCTGGGCGCTGTCGGCATCGCGCCATACGACCGCGACATCATCCGCACCGGTGTTGCGCAGTCGCATGCTCGTGCGGTCGGTGACCGGGTCGCGACACAGCGCAACCAGCGAGAGATTGTGTGTCGGCGGCGGCGGCAGACAGCCGCTGAAGCTGCGGCTGATGACCGTGCCGTCGCCCGCCAGCGACGCGCCGATGATCTGCCCGACGAGCTGCGTGCTGCCCTGGAAGCCGATCGCCGGGCCGGGCGCGAGCAGCGAGCCCTGCCACGCCAGGTTCGGCCCGATCTGGACGCGAGTGGCGAGCGCGAAGTTCCACAGCAGCGCGCGCCGCAGTGCTTCCAGCTGCGGGGGCGCCGTTTCGCCGAGCTGCTCGTAGGAGCTCCCGTTCCAGAACGCGATGCTTGTGGTCGGCAGCGTCGCGGTGCTGTAGGTGGAGCCGCTGACGTTGACGATCGTCGTCGCGCCGAACGGCACGCGAATCTGGATCTGCTGGGCGGTCTCGAGCCGTTCTGCCGTGATCGCGAACACGTCGCGCGTGGCGTCGGTGCCGGTCAGCTGCAGCGCCCCATACGTCGGGCCTGTGATCGTGCCGTTCGCCGGCAGTTCTGCGAGTTGCGCGGAGAGACGGCCGAGTTCGGAGAACGCGTCGCTGAACGAGAATGGCGCGGGCGCGCGCGTGAGCGTCCCGTGCGGGGTCGAGATCGTGCCGCTCAACGTCGTCGCGAACGTGACGCTGCCGTTCGACGCCTGCGCGTTGCCGGCGCTGAGCGAGCCGCCCGCGATCAGGTCCACGCGCGCCGGGTCGGGGGCCAGCAGCGTGCCGACGCCGTAGCTGGAGACCGACACATCGCCGCCGGCCGCCACGCGGCCCTGAATCTGGGTATTGGCGACCGCATAATCGCCGTTGGTGAACACGTCGTAAGGCGCCGCCGCGCCCAAACCCATGCATTCCTGCGCCGCGGCCGGCGCGGGCACGCCCGCGCCACCAGCCAGCGCGCCGATGATCACGAGCAACGCGAGGAAGCGGCGCATCAACGTCGACCCTACCCCGGGCTTGAGCGGCGACACGCCAAGCTGGACGAATGTTGGACTGGCGCGTGTGTGCACGGTCCGTCATTCAGCGTGTATGTACGCTGAAGGACGGAAAGAACCCGCATTCCAATGCGGATTTCGGACTTCAATTATCGGGGCGCCCGGATTTGAACCGGGGGTCTCTCGCACCCAAAGCGAGCGCGATACCAGGCTTCGCTACGCCCCGTGGCTGGGAAGCGAGTATTAAAAAGACCGGGGTGGGGGGGTGTGGTGGGGAGGTGGGCGTTGTGGGGGGGAGAGCTTGGGGAGGGGTAGTGTGGAGGTGAGGATGTGGTGTGGAGGTGAGGGGAGGAGATAGGGGGGGAGAGGGGGAGGGAGAGTGAGGGAGGAGTAGGAGGAGAGAGAGGGAGAGTATGAGGAGAGGGAGGGGAGGGGGGGAGAAGGAGGAGGGGTAGGAGGTGTGGGGGAGGGGAGGAGTGGGGGGGGGAGGGAGTCGAGAGGAGAGCGGGGGTGAAGGAGAGGTGGGGGAAGCGGGCGGAGGGGGTGGCGGCGGAGAGGGAGAGCGCGGAATAGTAGGAGCGGCCGGAGCGGGAGGCTGGCGGGCGGGCGCGGCCGGAGGTGCGCGAGTGAGGCTGGGGCTGCGAAGGCGTCAAGAGACAGCGGGCGCGCTCGACACGACGTGGGCGGCGGCGCCCGCGGGTAGCTCGCTGGGCTCGGGGTACGAGTGGGAGCCGCAAGACGCGGCGCGCGGCGCTCGCGTGGGCGGTCGCGGTGAGCGTGGGAGACGCGGACCGACGCGCGCGGCGAAGCGCGGGTAGCGAGTAGCGTGCGACGACGACAGCGGCGCTGGGGACTCACCAGCGCGGTGTGGACGCTCGCCGGCGAGCGGCGAGCGTCGCTCGGAGCGCTCGGCGGGACACCCGGATCGTGCGATGGGGGTTCGCCCGGCCAGCGGTCAGCTGGTGGAGTCAGGTGGTCGCGAAGACCGTCGCGCGAAGTCGACGAGGAAGCGGTGCGACGCTCGAGCTGCCCGCGCGCCACCAGCTCGAGGTCGTCAGCCGACCGCAGCTGGCCGCGAGGACAGGAACGGCTCGCTCGGTCCGCGGGCGCGACGCGACCGCGGTCAGACGAGCTCCCGCCGCCCCAGCCGCGACAGCGAGCGCCAAGGCCGGCGAGGAGTCGGCGCCGCCGAAGATCAGGGTGCCGCGAACGCCGACCAGCACGACGCGTCGGACAACCAGCCACGACGCCGGCAAGCCGACCGGGACGTGCCGCTCGGCCCACAGATCGCCGGATCAACCTGCCGGCCGGTAGATCGTCGCTGGAACGTGCGCGATGAGGAACCGCGGCTGACCTCACGCACATAGCACAAAACGCTCTCCGCCCGATACCGATCTCACCAGCGAGCTCGCGCAACCGCTGCGAAGGGACCTTCGGATCGGCTGCAGCTGCTCGCAGATCACCTCGAACGGGTCACTATCGACCGGCGGCGAGCGCGCATAGCTCGGTGGCACCTGCGCAAGCAGCTGCACGTGTTGGCGAGTGGGCGAGCGATCTGCGGAGAGCTGAGATGGACTAGATGTAGGAAAAGTTTGTTGATAAAGATGAGGAGCGTGGAAGGGAAGAGGGAGGAGAGAGGGGGGGGGGGGCTACTGCCACTCTGAGCGCAACCGATCCATCCACGCCTGGAGTCTTGCCCGCAACAGCGTGTCGGACACACGGAGTGCGAGAACGCCATGACGCGACCGCCGGGTGCGACCAGTCAGTTGATTGCTGTTCGACTTGCGCTGCAGCCGGATCGAATTCGGATCAACGCCCAGTATCTCGCCCCAGAACTCGACCAGCTGACGGAGATCTTGATCGGCGTGGTACTGGATCGAGAGTGCTGGGACTTTCGCACTATCAGCGCAGATCCATCGCGTCGCAACTCGCATGACGGCCGGGTCCGAGTTGCAAATCTCCACGACGTTGCGACATCGCTTCGAGCCCTCCGCGATGTAGAGGCACACAAAATCGCGAAAGGTCGGATCGGCGCTCAGGTGATCGAAGCTCTCTACCCCCTCCCTATACGCCGCCTCGCGCAACAGTCGATACTTGCGCTGCCTCGCGACAGCTCCCTTGCGGTGCGCACCCGCTGGCCAGCCCCCACCCGGCCCCGACCCCGGGATCGGCAGGTCACGGACCCAGTAGTAGATCGTCGATCGCGGCAGTGCGAGTCGCGCGGCGAGCTCGTCGATCGTCAGCTGGCGCTCGATGTGCATCGCGCGTGCCTTCTCGCGGATGTAGGCGCGTGGGCCATCGAACGTATGTTCCCGCTCGCTTGAGACGAAACGCGCGAGACGGCCGCGGCCGACCGCTGCTAGCCTCAGCCCCCGCCATGGCCGACGTCCAACCGCTGCGCGCACTTCACTACGACCCCGCCGTCGTCGGCGCGCTCGCGGACGTCGTCGCGCCGCCGTATGACGTGATCGACGCGAGCCAGCGCGCGGCGCTGCTCGCACGCTCGCCGTTCAACGTCGTCGGCCTCGATCTGCCCCAGGGCGAGCCCGACCCGTACACGGTCGCTAGCGAGCTGTTCGAGAGCTGGCAGCTGCAGGGCGCGCTCGTGCGCGACGGTGAGCCGGCCGTCTGGGCACACACCCAGGACTACTCCGGCCCGGACGGGATCGCGCGCACCCGGCGCGGGTTCTTCTGCCGCGTGCGCATCGAGGAGTACGGCGCCGGGCGCGTGCGCCCGCACGAGCGCACCCACCCGGGCCCGAAGGAGGACCGGCTGCGGCTGACGCGGGCGACGCGCGCGAACATCTCGCCGATCTTCTCGCTCTACTCCGACCCGGGCGACGTGGCCTGGTCGGCGCTTGCGCCGGCGACGCAGCAGGCGCCGTGGGGCGAGGTCACCGACGCCGACGGCACCGTGCACCGGATCTGGCGGGTGTCCGACGCGGCGGCGATCGCCACCGTGCAGGCGGCCACGCGCGATGCGGAGCTGCTG
The DNA here is from genome assembly GCA_963827105.1 of uncultured Solirubrobacteraceae bacterium. Lineage (GTDB taxonomy): Bacteria > Actinomycetota > Thermoleophilia > Solirubrobacterales > Solirubrobacteraceae > Palsa-744. Next base: position 21,743 of record CAWHAB010000017.1, read on the forward strand.
ATCGCGGACGGTCACCATCGCTACGAGACGATGCAGGCCTACGCCGAGGAGATCGGCGGGGACGGCGAGCATCGCTACATCCTGATGTGCCTCGTCGCGCTCGAGGACCCTGGGCTGACGGTGTTCCCGACCCACCGTCTCGTCGCCGGGCTCGACGACGCGCGCCGCGCCGCGCTCGAGCAGGCGCTCGAGCGCGACTTCGAGATCGTCGAGGTGCCGATCGAGCAGATCACGCCGGCGCCGGGGCGCGGCCCGTTGCAGCTCGGCTACTTCGACGGCACCAGCGCGCGGCGCCTGACGCTGAAGGATCAGGCGATCGCCGACGCGGCGCTGCCGGGCTGCTCGCCGGCGTACCGGGAACTCGACACCGGCGTGCTCGAGGCGCTGCTGCTGAAGAACGCGCTCGGGCTGAGCGACGATGACATCTCCCACTTCAACGGCATGTTCTACGCGCGCGACACGGACGAGGCGCTCGCGATGGTGCGCTCCGGCGACTACGACGCCGCGTTCCTGATGCGCCCGACTCCCGTCGAGCAGGTCAGCGAGGTCGCCGCCGCCGGTGAGAACATGCCTCCGAAGTCGACGTTCTTCTACCCCAAGCTGCTGACCGGACTGCTGTTCAACCCACTTTCCTAGCCTGGCCGGGGGCTATCATCGATGGATAAGGACGATGGCATGATGGAGGGACCGAAATGAGCGAGCCCCAGGGGCTGACACGGATGCAGGCCACCGCGCGACGCGATGGCGCGACGTTCAGGCACACGGTGCAGGTGCGTGACCACCAGCTGACGGTCGACGAGCCACTCGCTGTCGGCGGCGACGACGCCGGGCCCGACCCGCAGGAGCTGCTCGCCGTGAGCCTCGCTTCGTGCACGGCGATCACGATGGAGATGTACGCCTCGCGCAAGGGCTGGGACATCGGCCACGTCGAGGTCGCAGTCGAGTACACGCCGGCCGAGCGCGGCTGCCCGACCAAGTTCCAGCTCGTCATGCGCATGCCTGACGATCTCCCCGAGGAGCAGGTCGAGCGTCTGCGCGTGATCGCCGCGAAGTGCCCGGTGCACCGCGTGCTCGACGGCGAGGTCATGTTCCGGGAGCGCATTGAGCGCGTCCACCTCGCGGCCTGACGCCGCGAGCGACGGCGCCGTCGACGCTGACGCCGCCCTCCCCGCCGAGCCCGCCGGGCCGGTGGTGGCGGCCGTGCTGGTCCCGCTGTTCCTCGCGGAGGCGAGCGACGAGCCGCATCTGGTGCTCACGAGGCGGCGCGCCGATCTGCGCAGTCACGCCGGTGAGATCTCGTTCCCGGGCGGCCGTAGCGACACCGACGACAGTGACCTCACGGCAACGGCGTTGCGCGAGGCCGAAGAGGAGATCGGCCTCGCGCGCGCGTACGTGAGCCTGCTCGCGACGCTGCCGCCGACATCGACGTTCGTGACCAACTACATGATCCACCCGTTCGTCGGCATGATCCCTGCCGGCCTCGCCTGGACGTTGTCGGTCATGGAGGTCGACGCCGTGCTCGAGCTTCCGCTCGATGCGGTGCGCGCCGGCCGCACGCGAACACGCATGGAGCGCCGTGGGATCAGCTTCGAGACCGATACCTACGTCGTGGCCGAGCACCTGATCTGGGGCGCGACCGCGCGCATCATCGAGAACCTGCTCGAGCGGATCGACGCCGACCCGGCGCTCGGCGCGCTGCGCAGCAGCGGTCACCGCCCCGCTGCGTGAGGCGGTGACCGGCGCGGGCAGCTAACGCGGCTCGGGGACCAGGCGGATGTAGGGGCGCGGCTCCTCCCACCCGTCCGGGTAGGTCTCTTTTGCCTCGTCGTTCGAGACCGAGCCGGCGATGATCACCTTCTCGCCTTTCTGCCAGTTCACCGGCGTGGCGACCTTGTGCTTCGCGGTCAGCTGCAGCGAGTCGATCACGCGCAGCACCTCATCGAAATTGCGCCCGGTCGTCATCGGGTAGACGAAGATCAGCTTGACCTTCTTGTCGGGCCCGATCACGAACACGTTGCGCACCGTCTGGTTGTCGGCCGGGGTGCGCGAGAGCGGATCACCGGAGGTGCCCGCCGGCAGCATCCCGTACAGCTTTGACACGTTGAAGTCGTCGTCGCTGATGATCGGGTAGTTGGGCGCCGTGCCCTGCGTGTCCTCGATGTCCTTGGCCCACGCCTCGTGGTTGTCGAGCGCGTCGACCGACAGGCCGATGATCTTCGTGTTGCGCGCATCGAACTCCGGCTTCGCGTTGGCCATGTAGCCGAGCTCGGTCGTGCACACCGGCGTGAAGTCCTTCGGGTGCGAGAACAGCACCGCCCAGGAGTCCCCGATCCAGTCGTGGAATTTGATCCGGCCTTCGGTGGTCTCGGCTTCGAAGTCCGGCGCCGTGTCGCCAAGTTGCAAAGTCATTCGTGTGTGTTCCTTTCTCGGCGGTCAGCCGTCGCGAGAGTCGCGCTGAGGAGTTGCCGTCTTTGTGTGAAACCCGATCGGCTTTAGGGCATTTTGCCCATGTGTTCAGGATAGCGCGAGCATGTCCGCGGCCGGGTACCGGCGGGCCGGTCCGGCGAAGTGCTCAGGCCTCAGGCGACCAGCCGGACAGGTTCGACCACGCGGCATCGGCGCGCGACTCGAACGCGTCGGCCGGGCGGCGACGCGGCCACAGCCCGCCGGCGATCATCGCCAGCGCGCCGAGCAGCGCCAGCCACGCGCCCTCGCGCAGCGACAGCGCGATCAGACCGCCTTCGGGCGTCGGCGGCACGAGCATCCGGAAGACGATGCAGACCGCCGCGACCGCCCCGACGAGGACGACCGATCCGCCCGCGCCTTCCGGCACGGTCGAGACGGCACGGGCGAGCGGGAACAGGGCATCGACGAGCGCGAGCCCGGCGAGCACGAGCAGGATCACGTTGAGGTCGCGGAGCGCCTGGTGCGCGCTGAGCGCGGTCACCTGACGGCCGGCCAAGCCGTTCAGGTCGGCGTCCTGGGCGCTCACCTGAGACTGCAGTGCAGAGTCGCCGAACTGCGCCGCGAACTGGCTGCCCGCCTGCTCCACGGCCGCGATCCCGCTCGGCGTGACACTTACCCCGTACCACGGCAGGAACACCGACAGCGCCAGCAGAATCGCCCCGCACGCCGACAGCAGCAGACCGTATCTGGAGCGATCCCCGTGCATCTCATCAACACCATCGGTTAGTGCGAAGCGATACTTGATCGCAGCGAACGCTCAGGCGCGCGCGAGCAACGACTCGACCGCGCCAGACGCCGCCGCGAGCCATGCGGCCCGATCGGCCGGGTCCGTGTCCAGGTAGGCGACCGGGATCTCGTTGCGCGCGGTGATGGCGCGCACGGTGCGCTCACCCGCGCGCAGATCCTCGGCCGGCGTGCTCGTCCCACGCGCCTCATAGATCAGGCCCCTGACCGTCGTGTCGATCGCCTGCGTCAGGAACAGCTCCAGGCGCGTCCCGTGCAGCGCGCTCAGCTCGTGCGGCGGGCCGCTCGCCGAGCCGAGCAGCCAGCACGCGATCGTCACGCTGTCGAGCGCCCCGCGCAGCGTCGCCAGGCGGTCAGGCGTCCCCACCCAGCACTCCGCGCCCGTCGCCTCGATCGCCGCCCGCCCCGCGTCGCTGCGCGTCGTGATCCGCACCGCGTGCCCGTCCGCGACCATCGCATCGGCGAGCCCGCGGCCCCTGCAGCCCCCGCCGACGATCAGGATCCGTGCCACGGCGCCCGATCTTACGCGCCGTGCGTGCACACCAGACGGCGGGCGAACCGCGCTCGCCGTGCACAAGCGCCGCAGCTTCACCTCGCCTATCATCGCCGGCGGGCTCGACGCACGGGCTCTGAGCAGCGACACGGGCCACGCAACAGTCGGGATCACATGGTTGAGGCAAATCCGCCGTCATCGCCGGACATCGTCACGATGGACAAGATCGTCGCGCTGTGCAAGCGCCGCGGCTTCATCTTCCCCTCCTCGGAGATCTATGGGGGAGTGGGCTCGACCTACGACTACGGCCACTACGGCGTGCTGCTCAAGGGCAACGTCAAGAACGAGTGGTGGCGCGCGATGCTGCAGGAACGCGACGACATCGTCGCGCTCGACTCGGCGATCCTGCAGCACCCGCGCGTGTGGGAGGCCTCGGGCCATCTCGCCGGCTTCACCGATCCGCTCGTCGACTGCCGCACGTGCAAGCAGCGCTTTCGCGCCGATCACATCGCCGAGCTGGCGTGCGGGCGCAAACCGTCCAAGCACCCGGGCGGGACCGACGAGTGCGACCTGACCGAGGCGCGCGACTTCAACCTGATGTTCGAGACGACGATCGGCCCGGTCAAAGAGTCCGGCTCGGTCGCCTACCTGCGCCCCGAGACCGCGCAGGGCATCTTCGTGAACTTCAAGAACGTGCTGCAGTTCTCGCGCAAGAAACCGCCGTTCGGGATCGCGCAGGTCGGCAAGTCGTTTCGCAACGAGATCACGCCCGGCAACTTCATCTTCCGCACGCGCGAGTTCGAGCAGATGGAGATGGAGTTCTTCGTGCCCCCCGCCGACGCGGGCAAATGGTTCGAGCACTGGCTCGCGGAGCGCGAGCGCTGGTATGTGGAGCTCGGCATCCGCGCCGACCATCTGCGCCTGCGCGCGCACGACGCCGATGAGCTCTCGCACTACTCCTCCGGCACGAGCGACGTCGAATACCTGTTTCCGATCGGCTGGTCGGAGCTCGAGGGGATCGCCAACCGCGGCGACTTCGACCTGACCCGGCACGCGGAGTTCTCCGGCGAGAAGCTCGAGTACTTCGACCAGTCAAGCGGCGAGCGCTACGTCCCGCACGTGATCGAGCCGGCCGCCGGCGCCGACCGCGCGACGCTTGCATTCCTCGTCGACGCCTACGATGAGGAACTCGTCGAGCGCGAGGGCGCGGGCGCGGGCGAGACGCGCACCCTGCTGCGCCTGCATCCGCGGCTCGCGCCCGTCAAGGCCGCGGTGCTGCCGCTCGTCGGCAAGGACGGCCAGCCGGAGCTCGCGCAGAAGGTCCATGATCAGCTGCGCGGCCGCGTGCAGTCGGAGTACGACAGCGGCGGCGCGATCGGCAAGCGCTACCGGCGCCAGGATGAGATCGGAACGCCGCTGTGCCTTACCATCGACCATCAGAGCACGGAGGACTACACATTGACGTTGCGCGATCGCGACTCGCTGGAGCAGGAGCGCCTGCCGATCGAGGGCATCGCCGATGAGATCGAGCGGCGTATCAACGCGCCCTGGAAGACACCCAAGTAGAAGAGGAGCAGATGGACTTCGACCTGACTGACGAGCAGCGCCTGATCAAGGACACCGCGCGCGAATTCGCCGACAAAGAGATCGTCGTGCAGTCGCGTGAAAACGCCCGCAACCACCACTTCGACATGGAGATGGTCAAGAAGGTCGCCGACCAGGGCTACCTCGGCGCGGTCGTCCCGGTGGAGTACGGCGGCGCCGGCCTCGACTACCTCGGCTACGGGCTCGTCGTCGAGGAGATCGGGCGCGCGGACTCCTCGATCAGGACCGTCATCTCCGTGCAGACCTCGCTCGTCTGCTCGGGCATCCTGCGCTACGGCAGCGAGGAGCAGAAGCACAAGTACCTGCCGAAGCTGTGCTCCGGCGAGTGGCTCGGGTGCTTCGGCCTGACCGAGCCCGACACCGGCTCCGACGCCGCCAATCAGAAGACGCGCGCGGCCAGGACCGACTCCGGCTGGGTGATCAACGGCGCGAAGATGTGGATCTCGATGGCCAGCCACGCAAAGGTCGCGCTGATCTTCGCGCAGACCGATCCCGCGCTCGGCTACAAGGGGATCGCGTGCTTCATGGTCGACACCGAGCATCCCGGCTTCACCACGCAGGTGATCGAGCACAAGATGGGCCTGCACGCCTCCGACACCGCGTCGATCTCGCTCGAAGACGTCGAGGTCTCAGACGATCAGATGCTCGGCAACGTCGGTGACGGCTTCAAAGTCGCGCTCTCGAACCTCGAGTCCGGGCGCTACTCGGTGGCCTGCGGCGCGGTCGGCATCTGCCAGGGCTGCGTCGAGGAGTCGGTCAAATACGCCAAGGAGCGCGAGCAGTTCGGCAAACCGATCGCGAGCTTCCAGCTGGTGCAGGCGATGATCGCCGAAATGGTGCTCAAAACCGAGGCCTCGCGGATGCTCGCCTGGCGCGCCGGGTTCCTCAAGGACCAGAAACGGCCGAACTCGCTGGAGACGTCGATCGCCAAGCTGCATGCGACCGAAGCGTCGCTGGAATGCGCGAACCTCGCGATCCAGATCCACGGCGGCGCCGGCTATGTCGATGATCACCCGGTCGAGCGCTACTTCCGCGACGCGCGCGTGACGACGATCTACGAGGGCACCTCGCAGGTCCAGCAGATGCTGATCGGCCGCGCGATGACCGGCATCAACGCGCTCGTCCCCTCCTGAGCACGAGCGCCGGGGAACGAAGCTCGATGTCAGACGCCGCGACGACGAACGAGGACGGGAACAGCGGCCGCGCCGCGCAGATCATCGGCGTGCTCGGCGCCGGCACGATGGGCGCCGGCATCGCGCAGCTCGCGTGCAAGTCGGGCGCGCGCACGATCCTGTTCGATCCGATTCCCGACGCGCTCGCGCGCGGCGTCGAGAAGCTCAAGGACGGCTTCGAGAAAGACGCCGCGCGCGGCCGTCTCACGGCCGCGGAGGCCGCGGCCGGGATCGCGCGGCTGGAGGTCGCCGAGGACATGACCGAGCTCGCCCCGTGCGAGCTGATCATCGAGGCGGTGCCCGAGCGGATCGAGCTCAAGCACGAGATCTACAGCCGACTGTGTGAGATCGTCGGCGCGGACTGCGTGCTCGCGAGCAACACCTCCTCGCTGCTCGTGACCGCGATCGCCGCGACCGCGACGCGGCCCGAGCGCGTCGTCGGCATGCACTTCTTCAACCCCGCGCCGGTGATGAAGCTGCTCGAGGTCGTCGCCGGCGTCGAGTCCGGCGGGCGCGCACTCGCGCTGGCGGTCGCAACCGGCGCGGCAATGGGCAAGGCGGTGATCGTCGCCAAGGACGGACCGGGCTTCATCGTCAACCGCTGCAACCGCCCGTTCGGACTGGAGTCGCTGCGGATGCTGCAGGAGCAGATCGCAGACGTCGAGACGATCGACCGCATCTGCAGGATGGAGGGCGGCTTCAGGATGGGCCCGTTCGAGCTGATGGATCTGGTCGGCGTCGATACCGGTTTTGAGATCTCCAAGAGCTTCTACGAGCAGAGCTTCGGCGAGCCGCGCTGGCAGCCCTCGCTGATCGCCGCGCGCTACGTCGCCGCCGGCCTGCACGGGCGCAAGAGCGGCCGCGGCTACTACAGCTACTCCGACCCGCTCGCCGGCGGCACCGGGCACCGCCCGGATGACCCTGCGCCGATCGCCGACGCCGCCCCCGGCGAGGGCGTCGTCGTGATCGCGGGCGCCGGCGTCGTAGCGGACGAGCTGCGCGTCGCAGCGGACGCGGCGGGCTATGAGGTGCGCAGTCCCGACGCGCCCAGCGAGGAGGCGCTGCCCGCGCTCGTGATCGACTGCGACTGCAGGCCCGGGCCCGGCGAGACCCCCCTCGCGGGTGAGGGTGGAGCGTCTGATCGCGGCGCGCGGCTGCTGCTCTGCGCGCATGGCTCGCTGTCCGCGCTCGACCCCGCCGGCAGCGCGATCGGCTTCCATGTGCTGCCGCCGTTCGGCGACGCGAGCCTCGTCGAGCTGACGCGCAGCGAGACCTCCTCACCGCTCGTCGCCGAGCGCGCCGAGCGCTTCTTCAACACGCTCGCAAAGCACGTCGTGTGGGTCGGCGACGCACCGGGACTCGTGCTCGGGCGAATCGTCTGCCAGGTGATCAACGAGTCGGCGTTCGCACTCGGCGAAGGCGTCGGCGACGCGCGCGACATCGACCTCGGGATGCTGCTCGGCCTCAGCCATCCGCACGGCCCGCTCGAATGGGCCGACACGATCGGCCTCGACCACGTGATCGCGCTGCTGCTCGCGCTGTGCCGCGAGTATCGCGAGGAGCGCTACCGTCCCGCGCCCGCGCTGCGCCGACTCGTCGCCGCCGGGCGCAACGGGCGCGCGAGCGGCGCCGGCTTCTTCGAGTACCCGGACTGAACGCGCGCGGATCCGCGCGTCGGCCTGCGGCTCGGCCATCGGCGCCCACTGCGCCTCGGCGAGGTCGCCCTCCGGCATTCCCTCGGGGGTCACGAGGTTCGGCGTGTCGCGCAGATACCACTCGGCATCGAGCGCCGCCTGGCAGCCGGACGCGGCGGCGGTGATCGCCTGACGGTAGGTGTGGTCGACGAGGTCGCCCGCCGCGAACACGCCGGGGCGGTTCGTGCGCGTCGAGCGACCCTGGGTGATCACATAGCCCTCGTCGTCGGTGTCGACCTGCTCGGCGACGATCGCCGACTGCGGCTCGTGCCCGACGGCGATGAACGTCCCCGAGACCGGGATCGTCAGCTCCTCGCCCGTCTCCGTGTTGATCAGCTCGGCGGTGCCGAGCGTGCCGTTCTCGCCGCACACGAACTCCTTCACCTTGTATGGCGTGAGGAACTCGATGTTCGGCTGTGAGCGCGCGCGCTCGAGCATGATCTTCGACGCGCGGAACTCCTCGCGGCGGTGGACGATCGTCACCTTCGAGGCGAACTTCGAGAGGAAGATCGCCTCCTCCATCGCGGAGTCGCCGCCGCCGACGATCACCGTCGGCTTGTCCTTGAAGAACGCCGCGTCGCAGGTCGCGCAGTAGCTGACGCCACGGCCGGCTAGCTCCTCCTCGCCGAGGACGCCGAGTTTCTTGTGCTCGGCGCCCATCGCCAGCACGACCGTGTGCGCGCGATGCTCAACATCGCCGACCCACACGCGGTGAACGCCACCGGGCTCGTCCGCGAGCTCGACGCGATCGGCCTGCTCGGTCACCAGCCGTGCGCCGAAGCGCTCGGCCTGCTCGCGGAACTTGTTCATCATCTCCGGGCCCATCACGCCGTCGGGGAAGCCGGGGTAGTTCTCGACGTCGGTCGTCTGCTGGAGCAGGCCGCCCCAGGCGAAGCCCTCGATCACGAGCGGCTTGAGATTCGCGCGCGCGGTGTAGAGCGCGGTCGTGTACCCGGCCGGCCCGCTGCCGATGACGATCACGTTCTCGATGTCGCTCATCTCATCTCCTTGGGTCACTTTACTTTCTGAAGTATAGCATCGCGTTGCTGGATCTTCGCACGCTCAGGACCCGTGCAGCGCTGCCTCGGGCGCGCCCGCGCGATCGTGCTCGCCGACCGGCTCGCGCCAGCGCGCAACCGTTTTGCGCAGCTGGAAGTAGGCGATCGCGCCCGGCAGCGTCGGCAGCCAGAACGAGATCGCGCGATAGGACAGCACCGCGAGCACCGCGAGTTCGACGTTCACGCCGAACGCCGCGAACGCGCCGATCATCCCTCCCTCGACGCCGCCGAAGCCGCCGGGAAGCGGCAGCAGGTTGCCGAGCATGCCGAGGAAGTAGGACATCACGATCACCGCGAACGGCGGCGGCGAGCCGAACGCGTGGAACATCGCCCACAGCACCGAGATGTCAAAACCCCACCACGCGACCGCGCCGAGCAGCCCGATGTCGCGCTCGCGGATCAGCTCGAGCGCGGTGCGAACGCCGCTCGCCGCGAGCGCCGGCGCGGTCACCGCGCGCGCGACGAAGTGCGCCGAGCGCCCCGAGCCCGACGCCGAGCGCTGCAGCCGCCGCTCGAGATCGCCGGGCAGCAGCGCCATCGCGCCCGCCCCCGTCAACAGCACGAGCGCGACCAGCGCCGGCACGACCGTGATCGCAACCGAACCGCCGCCCGGGAACAGCCCGACCGCCAGGCCGATCCCGCAGACGATCACCGCGCCCGCGTAGATGACGTACAGCAGCACCAGGAACGCGACCATCCGCGAGGCGACCATCCGCGGCTCCATTCCCGAGCGGCGCACCGCCCACGCGGTCAACGCGACCCCGCCGGCACCCGCCGTCGCGAACAGGCGCGTCGCGGCCAAGCCGGCCATCGTGATCTCATAGCTCGCACGCCAGTCGATGCGGTCGTGCCCGCCGCAGTCGCGACTCACGAACACCGCGCGGAACAGCACGATGTAGCCCGCGAACGACAGCAGCTCGAGCGCGATCCCCGCCGCAACCCACCAGCTTTCGCCGCGCTCCAGGCGATCGACGGTCGTACCCGCGCCCGCCAGCTTCGGCAGCACGAGGTACAGGAACGCGAGCCCCGAGACGACGAACAGGGCGAACGTGATGATCTGGCGCCGCGTCAGCAGAACGCGCGGCATCTCCTCGTCGGCCGCGCCGCGGAGCCTGCCCCGGGGCAGGCCGTGCGTCCTCCGCGGGCTCCGCGTGAGCCGCCTCCCGGCTGGCCATCTTGTGTGCGCTCACCCCCTTTCCTTCAGATCGCCTCGTGCGCCATCTCCTCGAGGGCAGCGACCGCGCGGCCGATGCGGGCGAGCGCCGGTTGCGCGCGCGGGCCCCAGTGGTGCACCGCGCCGCTCAACGCCGCCCCGGCAAGCAGGTCGATGAGGTAGTGCTCGCCCAGATACACCAGCGCGAAGCCGAGCGTCGCCGCGTAGGTGAAGCCGAGCGCTCCTGCCACCGGGCCCACCTCAGCGAGCAACAGCGCGGCCATCACGGATGTGGCGAAGTGCAGAGAGGGCATCGCAGCCAGAGGGTTGCCTCCGAACACACTGTAGAGCGAGCCCCAGCCGTCCTTCCAGAACAGCTCCCCGTACTCGACCATCATTCGCCTGACCGCCGGGCTGTCCTCGAGCTCCTGCGCCGCCGCGTACCACGGCGGCGCGGTCGGCGCCAGCCAGTAGACGCCCGCCCCGATGTTGAACACCGCGTAGGTCATCACGGCCGCGCGCGCGAAGCGCTCGGGCCGGCGCGCGATGATGTACAGCACCGAGCCGTGCGGCACCGCGAACCAGCTCCAGTGCGCCCACACGAGCACACGATCGAGGCTGTGCCACTGCGGCTCCCCGCCCCGCTCGCGTGCGAGCGCCCGCTGCAGGCGCACGGTCGGCAGCTCGCCCCCGCCGAGGATCCGATCGAGCACGATCGGGTAGCGCAGGTGCACCCGTCGCGCTTGCGCCTCGGGGTCGTCGTGCGGCGACTTGTAAGCGGCGAGATAGGCCCACATCTGCAGTGTGCAGGCGGCGATATCGCGGGTGCGTGAGCGCCGCGCGGCAACGCACAGCCCGAGCGGCGCCGCGTATGCGACAGCCTGGACGATCGGCGCCGGCGCGCTCACGCGCTTGCGCACCAGCGGCGCGATCACACCGGCCGCCACGACCCCCCAGGCGGTTGCTCTGATCGCCTTCGGCCCCCGCACTGGAGAGGGAGTATATGAGCCGCCCGCGCGGCTCATCAGCCGACGGCGGGCGCTACTCGAGCGCGAGCATCGCCGTCGCCGGCGCCGCCGCCGCTGCCGCTGCCACCAGCGCAGCGATCACCGCGCTGCCCTCATCCGCCTCCGGGTGCCACTGCACGCCGAGCACGAATCGACGCCCGGGCAGCTCGATCGCCTCGGGCACGTCATCGAGCTCGGAGACCCCGCTGACGATCAGCCCCTCGCCGAGCCGGTCGACGCCCTGGTGGTGATGGGACCTGGTCACGTGCGCGCTCTCGCCCGCCGCGCGCGCTGCGAGCGTCCCGTCGCGCAGCGTGACGTCGTGCTCGGAGCCGTCGAAGCTGCCGAGCACGCGCCGGTGCTCCTGATGGCCGACGTGATCGGGCAGGTGCTGGATCAGCGTGCCGCCGAGCGCGACGTTGATCAGCTGCATCCCCCGGCAGATGCCGAGCAGCGGCAGGTCGCGCTCGATCGCCGCGCGCGCGAGCGCGACTTCGAAGGCGTCGCGCGCCGGCACCGTGTCGACGGTCTGCGGGTGCGCCGCCTCGCCATAGGACGCGGCGTCGATGTCCGCCCCGCCGGCGAGCACGAGCCCGTCGAGCAGCGCGAGCAGCTGCCCGGGGTCGCGCTCGGCGCGCTCGTCCGGCGGCAGCATCAAAGCGAGCCCTCCCGCGCGCTGGATCGCTTCGATGTAGTTGCTCGGAAGCAGCGCCGCCGGCTGCTCCCAGACGCTCCAGCTCGCCCGCTCGAGTGCGGTGCAGATGCCGATCACAGGACGTCTCATCCTCCACACCATAGGATCAACACGCGCGCAAGCACGACCCGGCCCCGCTGACGTACCGTTCACGACGAGAGGAGAAACCATGAGCGAGCTCGACCTCCAGCTTGAGAGCGTCAACATGCGCTTCGATGACGGTGCCGCGACGATCGAGCTGAACCGCCCGCAGGCGCTGAACGCATGGAACGCGCAGCTCGGCGCCGACCTGCTCGCCGCCCTCGCACAGGCCGCCGCCGACGACGCCGTGCGCGCGGTGATCCTCACCGGCGCCGGACGCGCGTTCTCCTCCGGCGCGGACCTCAAGGACATCAGCGGCGGGCAGACCACACCGGAGGGGCGCCCCGACGTCTACCGGACGTTGACCGAGCGCTACCACCCGATCATGGAGACGATCCGCGAGATGGGCAAGCCGGTGCTCGCCGCGGTCAACGGCCCGGCCGTCGGCATCGGCTGCTCGCTCGCGCTCTGCTGCGACCTGATCATCGCCGCCGAGAGCGCCTACTTCCTGCTCGCGTTCGTCAACATCGGGCTCGTGCCCGACGGCGGCTCGTCGCTGTTCGTGCCGACGCGCGTCGGCATGGCGCGAGCGAGCGAGCTCGCGATGCTCGGCGAGAAGCTGCCCGCCGCGAGGGCGCTCGAGTGGGGTCTGATCAACCGCGTCGTCGCCGACGCCGAGCTCGAGCGCGAGACCGCGTCGCTGGCCGCGAGACTCGCCGCCGGCCCGACCCGCTCCTACGCCGGGGCCAAGCGCCAGCTGAACAACTGGCTGTACGCGCGCATGCCCGAGCAGCTCGAGCTCGAGGCGCAGATCCAGCAGGAAATGGCCGGCAGCGACGATTTCCTCGAGGGCGCGATGGCGTTCGTGGAGAAGCGCGCGGCGCGCTTCTCCGGGAGCTGAAGGCCTCGTGGCAAACGTCATCAAGCGCGTCCGGTCGGGCCTGAATAGAATCCCCGCCGCCTTGGGCCATCTGCTCTCTCCCACGCTCGCGTTCTTCACGCCGCTGCCCGGCCATTCGCCGAACGCGGAAAACACGAACACGCTCTACAAGATCACGCTCGCGATCGCGCTCGTGATCTTCATCGCCGTCGAGGGCGCGCTGATCTACGCGCTCGTCAAGTTCCGCGCGCGCAAGGGCGCGGTCGCCCGCGCAGATCCGCGGCAACTCGCGGCTGGAGGTCGGCCTGGACGGCCGGCGCCGCGGTGATCCTGGTCGCACTCGCCGTGCTCACGTTCGCAAAGCTCGGCTCGATCCAGGACCCGCCGAACTCGGGCCCGGAAGGGCTCGCGCAGGTCGGGACAGAGCGGCCTGCTGTACGCGAGCACCGAGCGCAAGCTGCCGCCGAACGGCAAATCCCTGAACATCCAGGTGATCGGGCGCCAGTACATCTGGCAGTTCGTCTATCCCGGCGCGAACGAACCGGACGGGCTCGGCGCGCCGTACTCCTACGAGCAGATGGTCGATCCCGACGAACACGACCGTGACGCTCGACATCGTCTCCTCGGACGTCGTGCACTCGTGGTGGATCCCCGAACTCGGCGGCAAGTTCCAGGCCGTCCCCGGCTACCACAACTACACCTGGATGAAGGTCTCAAAGCCCGGCATCTATCGCGGGCAGTGCGCGATTCTCTGCGGGCGCGGCCATGCGCGCATGATCGCAAGCGTCAAGGCCGTGCCTCCCGCCCAGTTCGAAGCGTGGCTCTGCCTACCAGAAGAAGCTGATCGCCGAAGCGAACGCCGCGGCGAAGGTCGCGCGCTCGAAACTGAACGCGCAGACCGGCGCCGGACAGGTCGAAAACCCCTAGGAACCCAGGAGACCAGCTCACGCCATGGCCACCTACGTAGCCCCGATCCCCCAGGTCAGCACCCATCGCGCAGAGCGCGAGGAGAGTGGCTGGACGAGCTGGCTGACGACCACCGATCACAAGCGCATCGGGATCATGTACATGGTCACCACGTTCGTGTTCTTCTGCCTCGGCGGAGTCGAGGCGCTGATGATCCGCCTGCAGCTGGGTGCGCCGGAAAACACGCTCGTCACGCCGCAGATCTACAACCAGCTGTTCACGATGCACGGCACGACGATGATCTTCCTGTTCGTCGTGCCGATGATGGCCGGCCTCGCCAACTACTTCATCCCGCTGATGATCGGCGCGCGCGACATGGCCTACCCGCGTCTGAACGCGCTGTCCTTCTGGCTGCTGCTCGCCGGCGGGCTCGTCTTCTACGCCTCGCTGTTCTGGAGCCCGCCGGAAGCCGGCTGGACGAGCTATCCGCCGCTGTCGAGCGCCGTCTTCTCGCCGTCGGGCGGCCAGGACGCGTGGATCTACCTGATCCACCTGACCGGGCTCTCCTCGATCCTCGGCGCGGTCAACTTCTACGCGACGATCGCGAACATGCGCGCACGCGGCATGAGCTGGGGCCGCCTGCCGCTGTTCGTGTGGGCGATCCTTACGTACTCGGTCCTGATCATCTTCGCGATGCCAGTGATCGCGGCGGCCGTGACGATGCTGCTGACCGATCGCCACTTCGGCACGCACTTCTTCGATTCGACCACCGGCGGCTCGCCGCTGCTGTGGCAGAACCTGTTCTGGTTCTTCGGCCATCCCGAGGTCTACATCATGGTCCTGCCCGGCTTCGGCATCGTCTCCGAGATCCTGCCGGTGTTCGCGCGAAAGCCGATCTTCGGCTACAAGGCGATCGCCGCCTCGACCGTCGCGATCGCGTTCCTCGGCTTCCTCACCTGGGCGCACCACATGTTCACGGCGCCGATCCCCGAGGCGATCCTCGTGTTCGTGATGCTCAGCTCGTTCCTGATCGCCGTGCCGACGGGCGTCAAGATGCTCAACTGGATCGCGACGCTGTGGCGCGGCACGATCGAATTCAAGACGCCGCTGCTGTTCTGCGTCGGGCTTCATCGCGCTGTTCCTGATCGGCGGGATCTCCGGCGATCTTCCTCGCGATCTTCCCGGTCGACTGGCAGCTCAACGAAACGTACTTCGTCGTCGCCCACATCCACTTCGTGCTGATGGGCGGCTCGGTCTTCACGATCTTCGCCGCGATCTACTACTGGTTCCCGAAGATCACCGGGCGGATGCTCAGCGAGAGCCTCGGCAAGCTGAGCTTCTATCTGATGTTCTTCGGCTTCCTGATGACGTTCCTGATCCAGCACGTGATCGGGCTCGACGGCATGCCGCGACGCGTCTACGAGTACGACAACGTAGGCCACCTCGCGCTCTACAACCTGATCTCGACAATCGGCTCGTTCATCCTCGCCGCCGGCGTGATCGCGACGATCGTCAACGTCCACCGCAGCCTCAAAGTCGGCGTCGCCGCCGGGCCCGACCCGTGGAAGGCGAACACGCTCGAGTGGTTCACCTCATCGCCGCCGCCGGTCAACAACTTCGACGTGTTGCCGCTGGTTCGCTCGACCGAACCGATGAAGGACATCCGCCGTGAGATCGAGCGGCGCAGCGTCGACTCGGCAGCCGCGGGTTCGCGCGACGGTGCCCGCGGGCGCCAGGCAGGTGGGCGTGTAGTGGGCCTCACGCCGGCGACCGGGCTAGCCCCGCGGATCGACGCCGGCGACGTCGGCATCGCGCCACGCACGCGCCAGCTGCTCGGCGACTACCTCGAGCTGACCAAGCCAAAGGTCCAGTCGCTGCTGCTGCTGACGACGATCGCGACGATGTACGTCGCAGGCGACCCGTCCGCGCGGCTGGTCGCGCTGACCTGCCTCGGCGGCTACCTCTCGGCGGGCGGCGCCGGCGCCGTCAACCACTGGTTCGACCGCGACATCGACGCGCAGATGGCGCGCACCGCGACGCGCCCGATCCCCGCCGGGCGGATCTCGCCGCGGGCGGCGCTGACGTTCGGCTGCGTGCTCGCCGGCGCTGTCGCTGCTCGAGCTCTCGCTCGCGGTCAACCCGCTCGCCGCCGCGCTGTCGTTCTCCGGCTTCCTCGGCTACGTCTTCGTCTACACGATCTGGCTGAAGCGGCGCACGCCGCAGAACATCGTCATCGGCGGCGCCGCCGGCGCGGTGCCGCCGCTCGTCGGCTGGGCGGCCGTCACCGGCTCGGTCAGCGGCACTCGCGGTGATCCTGTTCTTCATCGTCTTCTTCTGGACGCCGCCGCACTTCTGGGCGCTGTCGCTGCTGATGAAGGACGAGTACCGCAAGGTCGGCGTGCCGATGCTGCCCGTCGTCCGCGGCGAGCAGGAGACGCGCCGGCAGATCCTGCTGTACGCGGTGCTGCTCTACGCGGTCACGCAGCTGCCGTTCTGCGCCGGCGGGCTCGGCACGATCTACCTCGTCGCCTCGCTGCTGCTCGGGCTCGGCTTCATCGCCGGCGCCGTGCGCCTGTACCGCCGCGCCGACCGCCGCTCGGCGCTGCGGCTGTACCTGTACTCGCTCGCCTATCTCGCGCTGCTGTTCTGCGCGATGGTCGCCGATGTCCACCTCTAGGCGCAGGCCTGCACAGCGGCCGCGCTCGCGCAGGAGGTATGTTTCCTGGCGATGATGACCCGACGCCTCGCCCAGAAGAACATCCGCACCGGCCTGATCGTCTGCGCGATCTGCATGTTCATGTTCGGCATCACGTTCGTCGTCGCCGCCGTGTACATCTCATGAGCCCGTCGACCCCGAGGTCCCGCCCGCGGGCGAGGAGATCCACCTCCCCGGCCCGACGATGCTGCCGCTGCTGACCGCTGTCGGGATCACGCTCGCGCTCGTCGGCATGACGACCTTCATCGAGCTGACTGTGATCGGCGTGATCCTCACGCTCGTCTGCGTGGTCCGCTGGATCAAAGACACGCGCCGCGAAGTCAACGAGCTCCCGCTCGAAGCGCACAGCGACCGCTGAGCGCCGCACGCGGCGCGGCGGCGGTACGACGACGGGCGCGGTACCCCGGCCGCGCCGATCGCCGTACGCACGCACGCCCGCCCCGCGCGGGCGTGCGCCTCCTCACCCCACCGCCACCCGCTCCCGGCACCGGGCAGATCGCGCCGTCCTCGGTCCAGCAGCGGACGATGTCGCGAACCGAGAGGATGCCGACCGTCTCGCCCTCCGTCGCAGGACGATCAGGTGGCGGAAGCCGCCCCGCACCATCGCCGCCGCGGCCTCCTCCAGCGACCAGTCGGGCGCGGCGAAGACGACGTCGCGCGTCAGGTGCTCGGCGACCAGCTCGAGGTCGGGATCCTGCCCGCCGCCGATCGCGAGCAGGATGTCGCGCTCGGTGATGATCCCGGGCCCGTGCCCGTCGGGGTCCATCACGACGGCCGCGCCGACGTTGCGCTCGGACATCAGCCGCGCGACCGCGCGCAGCGTGTGGCCGGGCCCGACCGTCAGGACCGATCGGCTCATGCCCTCGTCGTACGTGCATCGCTCGCCTCGGCCTCTGCGCTCAGACTCCCGGCCAATGCTGATCACGGTCTCGCCACCACGCTTTCGCCTCGAGAACACGCCCTTGACGGCACTTGCAACTATTGCCTCAATCTAGTGCGCGAGGGTGCCGCGTCAAGGGCCGAGCGGTCCGGGGACGAAGGCATTAGGATCACGGCCCGATGGAGAGGACGCCTCGACACCACACTTCCGCCGGCGATCAGCGCCCCGATGAGCAGACAGCGCTCGCTCACGCTCGCCGCCGTCGCGGCCGTGATCGCGATCGCGATCGGCATCGTGCTCAGCTACGTGATCCACTGGTTCCCGGTGCAGGCCTCGACGCAGGCCAAGAACACCGACCGCCTCTACCACGTGCTCGTGATCGTCTCGATCCCGATCTTCGTGCTCGTCGTCGACCGTGATCCTGTACTCGGTCTGGCAGTTCCGCATGAAGCCCGGCGAGGAGCTCAAGGACGGCCCGCCGATCCACGGCAACACGCGCCTCGAGGTCTTCTGGACGGCGATCCCGACGGTGCTGCTGCTGGCATGGTCGCTACTCGTTCGTCGTGCTGCACGAAAACGAAAAGAAGCCCGCGCCGCGAGATCCAGGTCGGCGTCACCGGGCAGCAGTTCGCATGGACCTACCAGTACCCGCCCTCGGTGACCGGCGGAGCGCCGCTGGAGAGCGACCAGCTGTACCTGCCCGACGAACGAGTCGGTCGAGTTCAACATGCGCTCGAAGGACGTGATCCACGCGTTCTGGATCCCCGCCTTCCGCATCCAGGAGGACGCGTGCCGGGCATCACGACGCACTGGCGCGCGACGCCCGACCGGCTCGGCACCTACCCGGTCGTCTGCAACCTGCTCTGCGGCCTCGGGCACTCGCTGATGCGCTCGACCGTCGCACGTGGTGCCGGAAGCGCAGTTCAAAGCCTGGCTCAGGAGCCAGGTGAGCGCCGAGCCTCGAGCAGCGCCGGCGGCGTGCCGCGCAGCCGCCGGGAGCTGCGGGATAATGTGCCGCGCGACGCGATGACCGCTCGAGGGGCGCGACGACGCTGATCGGCCGCCGAGGCTGTCCGAAATCGCACCCGGGCTTCTACCGCGCGGCTGGCTGATGGTCGCTCGGCGTCGCGCTTCGCGACCGCGCTGACGTGGCTCGTGCGCATGAGCGACCGGCCACGCGACGTTCCACCACTACCTCTCCGGCGAAGCGATCCTGACGGTCTCGCTGCTCGCCGTGCCGCTCGCGCTTCCTGGTCGGGCATCGGCGGCTTCGACTACTGGTTCTACTGGGCCAGCCGGCCGCCCGACGCGGCCCGAGGACCACTCCGGCCACGGCGCCTACACGTGGAAGGACTACTTCCGCATCAACACCGACCACAAGGTGATCGGCGTCCAGTACACGGTCAACTCGTTCTTCTTCCTGCTGATCGGCGGCCTGATCGGCGATGCTGATGCGCGCCCAGCTCGCCCAGCCCGGCTCGCAGTTCGTCGATGCGAACACCTACAACGGCCTGTTCTCGGTGCACGCGACGCTGCTGATCTTCCTGTTCATCATCCCGGTCTTCGCCGGGCTCGGCAACTTCGTGATCCCGCTGATGATCGGCGCGCCGGACATGGCCTTCCCGCGCCTGAACGCGCTGTCCTTCTGGCTGCTGCCGGTCGCCGGCATGATGATGCTGTGCAGCTTCCTCGCCCCCGGCGGCGCCTTCGCCGACGGCTGGACGGCGTACGCGCCGCTGTCGATCAACGCGCCCGATCGGGCAGACGTTCTTCTCGATCGGCGTCCAGTTCGCGGGCGCCTCGTCGATCATGACCGCGCTCAACTTCCTCGTCACGATCATCACGATGCGCGCGCCGGGGATGAGCTTCTTCCGCATGCCGCTGCTCGTGTGGGCGAACTTCGCGACCTCGCTGCTGGTCGTGATCGCGACGCCGTTCATCGCCGCCTCGCAGTTCTTCATCCTGCTCGACCGCGCGCTCGGCTTCAACTTCTTCAACGCCGCCAAGGGCGGCGACGTGCTGATGTACCAGCACGTCTTCTGGTTCTACTCGCACCCGGCCGTCTACATCATGATGTTGCCCGGGCTTCGGGATCATCAGCGAAATCATCGCGGTGAAGTCGCGCAAGCCGATCTTCGGCTACCGCATGATGGCCTTCTCGCTGCTGGCGATCGTCGGCCTCGGCTTCACCGTCTGGGCGCACCACATGTTCACGTCCGGGATGGCCGCCTGGATCCGCATCCCGATGGCGATCACGACGGCGATCATCGCCGTGCCGACCGGCATCAAGATCTTCTCGTGGCTGGCGACGCTGTGGCGAGGCGTGCTGCACCTCGACACGCCGATGCTGTTCGCGCTCGGGCTTCCTGACGACGTTCACGCTCGGCGGGATCAGCGGCGTGATGCTCGCGATGATCCCCTTCGACATCCACGTCAGCGCGACCTACTTCATCGTCGCGCACATCCACTACGTGCTGTTCGGCGGCTCGCTGATGACGATCTTCGCCGGCGTCTACTACTGGTTCCCGAAGATGACCGGGCGGATGTACGACGAGCGCCTCGGCAAATGGCACTTCTGGACGACGTTCGTGTTCTTCAACCTGACGTTCGGCGCCGATGCACATCCTCGGCCTGCAGGGCATGCCGCGGCGCGTCGCGACCTACGCCGCCGAAGTTCGCCGACCTCAACCTGTTCATCTCGATCGCGAGCTTCGCGCTCGGCCTGAGCACGCTGATCTTCGTCTACAACATGGTCACGAGCTGGCGCGGCGGCCCGAGGCGCCGTCGCGAACCCGTGGCGCGGGCATGACGCTCGAGTGGCAGGTCTCCTCGCCGCCGCCGGTCTTCAACTTCGACCGCGTGCCGACGGTCGTCGGCGGCCCCTACGAGTACGGCGTGCCGGGCGCGGTGCACGGCATCTTCGCCCCGCACCCGACCGCGACCGCGACGCCGGTGCGGGCGTCGTGCGGGCGCCGAGCCGATGAGCGAGGGAGGACAGCCGTGAAGGAGGTTCTCGTCGTCGCAAACCGCACGCTCGGCGGCGCGAAGCTGCTCGAGGCGGTGCGTGCGCGCGCGGCCGAACCGGGCGACCCGTCCGCTTCCGCCTGGTCGTGCCGCAGAGCAAGCCCTCCGCCGGTCTCGTGATCTACGACGAGGCCGTGCGCGAATCGGCGCAGGTGCGCGTCGACCTGGCGCTCTCGGCGGTTGCCGCGGAGGGCATCGAGGCGACGCGGCGAAGTCGGCGACCCCGACCCGTTCTCGGCGACGATGGACGCGGTCGCCGCAGCGCCGCCCGGACGAGATCATCATCTCGACCCACCCCGCCACGCAGCTCGGGCTGGCTGCGGCGCGACCTGATCGAGCGGATCCAGAACGCGACCGGGCTGCCGGTCGAGCACATCGTCGTCGACATCGAGCACGAGGGCCTGCCGTTCAAGGTGACGCTGGTGGTCGCCAACAAGACCTCGAGCGGCGAGGAGCTGATCGAGCACCTGAAGGCGAAGGCCGCGCGCCGGCGAGCAGGCGCCTGTTCATCGCCGTCGTGCCGCAGAGCCGACGGCAGCGGGCGACGCGCCGCGCGAGGCGCGCGCGCGGCTGGCGAGCATGCTCGACCAGCCTCCGCGCGGCCGGCCTGCTCAGCTCGGGCATGATCGGCGACCCCGATCCCTACACCGCCGCGCTCAACGCGCTGGAGCTGTTCCGCGTCGATGACATCGTGATCTCGACGCTCCCGGCGAGCGCTCCGGCTGGCTGCGCGCGAACCTGATCGAGCGCGTGCCGCAACGCCACCTCCGCGCCCGTCGAGCACGTCGTCGTCGACACGCAGGCCGCCGCGACCACCGCGCCGGCCGCTGGTCAGCGAGGCGACGCGATGGAGGCGGCCAGCATCGCGCACGCGGCGCGAGCACCACGGCCCGCCCGCCGCCAACCGCAGCTCCCGCGTCGAGGCGCCGCTGCTCGGGATGATGCTTTTCATCATCTCCGAGATCATGGTCTTCGGGGCGTTCTTCACCGCCTACTTCTTCATCCGCATCGCCCAAGGAGAGCCGTGGCCGGCGCCCGGCACGACGCTGCCGGTCGCAGGTCGCGGGCGTCAACACCGCGATCCTCGTGTCCTCCTCGTTCACGATGCACTGGGCCGAGAAGTGCGATCAAGCGCGGCAACCGCTTCGGCCTGAAGGCCGGCGATGCTGACGACGTTCCTGCTCGGCTGCACGTTCCTGTTCATCCAGATCAACGAGTACGCGAACATCGGCTTCGCCCCGCAGGACTCCGCCCAGCAGACGATCTTCTACTCGCTCACCGGCCTGCACGGCGCGCACGTGTTCATCGGCCTGCTGCTGCTGCTGACCGTGACGTCCGCGCGTTCCGCGGCCACTACAGCCCCGAGGAGCACCGCGGCGTCGAGGTGCCGGGCATCTACTGGCACTTCGTCGACATCATGTGGATCGTCGTCTACTTCGACCGTCTACATCCTCTAGGCGTACCGCGCCAGCGCGTGCCGCCCAGCCACAGCGCCGAGCAGCGCCCGATGCTGAACCCGCTGCGCTCCGAGGGCGAGGCGTTTCGCCTGCTGCTCTACGTCGTCGGCACGCTGATCGTGATCAGCGTGCTGATCCTCGCCCTGCGCGCGCTGCTCTGACGCCGCCTCGCGCCGCGCGCGACGCGCCTCTCGCCGCGCGTATCGACACCGCGCCGACCTGGCGGTCGGGGCCGAGCGAGGCAAGGACGCAAGGAGCGTGGCGTGCTTCGCACGCGTGCTGGCCGATCGGAGATCCCGTCGATCTTCCGATCGGTGAGGACGCCAACTCGCCTGTGCCCCAACGGGGTGCGCCGCGCCCCGAGCGTCAGGACTTGACGGTGAGGGTGCCGTACATCCCGGCCGCGCGGTGCCCGGGGGCCTCGCAGAAGAACGTGTAGGTGCCCGGTTTCAGGTTGACGCTGACGGTCGCGGTGCCCTTGGAGACGAACTGGCTTGCGCCGAGCTCGGTGCCCTTGGCCGCCGCGCCGCCTTCGCCGGTTTCGATCGCGATGTTGTGCGAGACGCCGGACATGTTCGGCATTTCGATCGTGACCGCGCCGGGCGTCGCGGTCGCCTTGTCAGTGACGTACGCGAGCTGGCCGCTGGGGTTCGCGGGGATCTGCAGCTTGCCGCCCTTCTCGACCGCGGGCTTGCCCGCGCCGGGGGCTTCGACGGCGCTCGCCAGCAGCCCGGTGTCCGAGCCGGGCTTCGCGGCGACCTGGGCGACATACGCCGCGATGTCGCTCGCGGTCTCCCCGCTCGTCAGATCTTGCGGCATCGCGCCTTCGGGATTGGGGTTCGCGATCTGGCCTTCGACGACGCCGGCGATCGTGTGGCGCTCGAGCCCTTCGGCGATGCTCGCGCGGAAGGCGTCGTCGAGGTTCGGGCCGACGATCCCCTTGGTGTTCGCGCGCGCAAGCGTGTGACAGGAGCCGCATTTAGCGACGAACTCCTGCTTGCCGAGGATCAGGTTCGCGTTGTGCGGGCCCTTGACCGAGCCGCAGCCGGCCGGCAGCAGCGCGACCGGCAAGCGCGAGCGCGCCCGCCCTGGCCGAGGAACGCGCGCAGCGCGCGCGCCTGCGCGGGCGCCGGAAAACGGGATCGGTGTGCGGAAAGCTCATGAGCGCGCGGAACACTATCCGAAGGGGCGGGTGCCTCGGCGGCCGATCGCGCACCGGCGGCGCGCCGCCGCTCACGGCTCCTGCAGGCGCGCCAGCTCGCCGCGCGGCAGCCGCGATCACGCCGCGTGCGACGCCGCTCCCACGACCAGCGCTCGCGGACCGTCGCGACGAGGCCCGCACGCGTCTGCGAGCGCAGCGCGGCGTCGGCGCCGAGCCAGCCGACGAGCCGGTCCGCGAGCGCCCTCGACGGCGTCGTCGTCGACCGCGAACGACAGCCACGGCGCGGCCTGCTCGGGCACCGCGCCGGCGAGCACGTCGCTGACCTCCGCGAGCCCGGAATGGGCCGCGCTGACCGGCAGCACGCCGCATGCGGCGGCCTCTGCGGCGACCATCCCGAACGCCTCCGGGAACGTGCTCGGCACGACCAGCGCCTTGCATGCCGGGCAGCAGCTGCGCGAGGTCTTCGTGATCGAGTCGGCCGGTCAGCACGACGCGCTCGCCGAGCGCGCGCGCCGCCTCGCAGGTAGCGCTCGAGCTCGGCGCCGGCGAGGCTGTCGAGGAACGCGAGCAGGTGCCTGAGCGGGTGCGCCGGCCACGGACTCCTGCTCGAGCGCCCGCCCCGCGCGCGCGATCGCGCGTGCCTGCTCGAGGTCGCCGGCGCTCAGCGCGCTCTGCAGGCGCTCGAGCCCGGCCCGGTAGGCGCCGAAGCCGACGATCACGAGGCGCGCGCGCGGCGCGCGCGCGAGCACCAGCGGCCAGCACGCGAGCAGCAGGTCGACGCCCTTGCTGACGATCAGCTTGCCGACGTATGCGACGAGCTGAGCGCCGTCCGGCTCGAGCCGCGCGATCGCAGCCGCCGCCGCGGCGTGATCGCGCGCGAACGCACTTGCCTGTTCCTGCGCCGGCCGGCGGACGCTGCAGCGCCCAGGCGCGCCGCGAGCGCGCGCACACCCGCCGCCGCCGCCGCCGGCTCGCGCGGCGCGAAGCGCTGCACGTCGACGCCCGGCGGCCCCAGCCGCGTGCGCTCGCGCAGCCGCTCCTCGCCGAGCGCCTGCCACAGGCTCGCGGCCGTGTGGCGCGAGCCGACGAGCACTGCGCTCGCGCCCGCGATGCCCTCGCGTGCGAGCCCGAGAAAGCGCTCGGGCTGGGGCTTGACGGTGTACTCCAGCGCGCTGCCGTGGACCTTCACCGCATACGGCACCGTCCCTGCGAGCGCGCGGGCGAGGATCACCGGCCCCATCACGAGGTGGTTGGCGAGCGCGATCTGCGGGCGCGCGAGCGCGAGCACCTCTGCGACCGCCGCGACGTTCGCGTCGATGTAGCGCGCTATCTCCTGATCGCTGCACTGCGCGAACGTGCGCGCCTGGATGCCCTCGTAGCGGTCGGCCACGTAAACCGGCAGCAGCGCGCCGATGTTCGGGCGATACACGACGCAGCGCCCGCCGCCGGGGCGCCCGGCGCGCGTGAACTCGGCGATCCGCAGCTCCCGTCGTCCCAGTCCCCGGCGGCGTCCACGAACGCGAGCTGCTCGCGGATGGCGCTCCTGGCAGAGCAGGTGGACCTCGTGGCCTAGGCCCGCGAGCGCGTCAGCGAGGTGCGCGTTGTAGACATTCGATCCCGTCCCGTCGAGCAGGTAGCCGTGGAAGATCAGGATGCGCACGCACCGCCAGCCTACCCGCGCGCCGACCGCGGCCCGGCGCGCCCACGCGGTGAGCCCGCGACCGGACCCGCGCGGGCGCTCTGGCGCCCACCGCTCAGGTAAAGTGGCGGGCATGAGCAGCCAACAGCGCTATCGCCTGCGCAACTCCGCGACCGGCCGGGAGGTCGTGCTGAGTCGCCGAGCCGGAGCGAGATCTACCTCGACCGCGAGTCCGGCGAACCGCTCGAAGTCGTCGGCAAGGTGCTGCCGCTGCGCGCCGTCGAGCTCGCGACTGCCGTGGGCCGTCGAGAACCTGCGCTTCTGCCCGTGGTGTGAGCAGCTCGCCCAGAAGGACCTCAACGAGTGCCCGACCTGCGGCAGGCGCATGGGCCCGCCTGGCGCTGAACGGAGGCTCGCGCTCCTCGCCGCGTGCGTCGCGCTGCTCAGTGCGGCTTCGGCCCTCAGCGCCTGCGGAGGCAGCAGCGTCTCGGACGCGGTCCCCAAGAGCACGCCCGAAATCACGCCGCCGACCGACACGAGCGCCGAAACGCGCGGCCGTCCAGACGACCTCGACCGTCGACGACCGCGACGAAAACGACGAGCACGAGCGGCGAAGCAGCCACCGGCGCCGAAAGCACCGAAGGCTCGGGCAGCGACCGTCCCGAGCCCAGCGGCGGCACGCAGCGAAGCCGGCACCGCCGGCGGCGCTCCGGCAACCGAAGAGCCGAAAGCGCGGCGGCGAAGCCACGGCAAACCGAGCAACGAAACGGGCGCATCGAGCCCGACCGGCGGCGCCTCGGCGCCGTAGCGCGGGCGACCGAGGACACAGCGTCGCGCCGCTCAGCGCGCCGCTACGGGGTTGAGATCAGCGTGGCGCTGTAGGTCAGTCGCGCGGTCTGGTAGAGGCAGAAGTACTGCACGGCGGTGCCGACCTGCGTGTGCGCGGTCTGGGCGCTGGTGCTCGTGCACTGGCTCTTCGGACGGCTGGCGCGCCAGGAGGTGTCGTTGCCGAAGCCGAGCGCGAGCGCGGGCGCCCATGACGGCACGGTCAGCGCGACGACGTCGCCCTTTTTGACGTTGATCGTGCGTTTCGAGCGGGAACTGGGCGGTCTTGCCGAAGTACGGCTGCGAGCTTCACGAGCGGGCTCTGCGCGATCAGCTTGTAGGTCAGGTTCGGTTTCGGCTGCGGCGCGCAGGATCGCGATCGCGGCTTCCGCTACACCGCCCTCGTTGGCGTTGAAGAACTTGATCTGGGTCGCGTTGGGCTTGCCGAGCGTGATCGTCCAGGCGACGATCGTGCCGGTGCGCGGCACGCTGACGGACGTTGTGGGCGCTGCCGACCTTGACCTGAAAGCCGGTCGTGCGGCTGACCGCGAGGCACGGCGTCCCGGGGCAGCTCGGCACGGTCGTCGGGCGTGGTGGCGCCGATCACGCCGACTTCGGTCAGCGTCGCCGGCGCGACCGCGGGCAGCGCCAGCGCGAGCGCGACGCTCGCGAGGAGGGCAATGGGTGATGCGTCTTCATGTGTGCCATTCAACACGCCTGAACGCCAAATGTAGCGGTCTGAGTCATTTCGCTAGCTCCCGCGCCGAGTTCCTGCGCGGCGGCGGCGATCTCCTGCGGATCGCCCGGCGCGGGCATCCACGGCAGCTGCAGCGGATCGCCGCGATAGCGGGGGATCACGTGAATGTGAAAGTGGAAGACCGTCTGCCAGGCGGCGGCGCCGCAGGAGTTGATCAGGTTCACGCCGTCGGCGCCGAGGCGCTCGTCGGCGCTCGCGGCGAGCCGCCGCGCGGCGAGCGTGACCGCGCCGCAGGTCCTGCGCGTCGATGCTCAGCAGGTCAGCGCTGTGCGCACGCGGGATCACGAGCGCATGCCCGCGCGTGGCCGGCGCGATGTCCATGAACGCGATCGTGCGCTCATCTTCGGCGACGATCCTCGCGGGCAGCTCGCCGGCGAGGATCTTGCAGAAGATGCAGTCGGGATCGGACATCCGGCGCAGATCCTACGTCAAGCGGGCCCGCGAACCCGGATCCGCTGCACGCGGCGTGGCGCGGCGCGCTCAGCCGCGGAGCTGCCTGCGCGCGAGCGCGAGCGTCTGCTCGCGCGTGCGGATCTCACCGGCGTACTGCGCCTGCAGCAGTTCAGCGAGCAGCTCGCCGAGCCGCGGGCCGGGCTCGATCCCGAGCGCGCGTGCGAGCTCGTCGCCGCGCACGAGCGGCTTCGGCGGGCCGTTCGCATGCCAGGCGAGCGCGTCGGCGAGCAGTCCGCGCGCGAGCGCGAGGTGCGCCGCGATCGCCTCCTCGGCGCGATCGCCGCGGGTCGCGAGGCGGTCGGCGATCGACAGCAGCGTGACGTCCGCCTCGACCGGCTGGCAGGTCTGCAGGTATGTGAACACGGTGCGCCGCGCGAGCGGCTGCGGCTCGTGCACGAGAAACCCGAGGCGCAGGTGGTGGCGGACGAGCCCCGCGACGTGCGCGCGCAGGCGCTCGCTCGCGCGCAGCCGCGTGAGCACCTCGCGCGCGAGCTCCGCACCGCGCACGTCGTGCCCGATGAACGTCACGCGCCCGTCGCCCGCGCGCACGCCGCGCGTGAGCGGCTTGGCGGCGTCGTGCAACAGCGCCCCCCAGCGCAGCGCCTCCTCGCGCGTCAGCTCATCGGCGAGCGGCTCGGCGAGCAGCGCGGCCAGCTGCGCGCGATGCGGTTCCAGGAGCTCTCGCTGCGCCACGCCCGCGCCGCGCGCGGACGCGCCCAGCTCGATCGTGCGGTCGAGCACCTCGAGCGTGTGCCCATAGACGTCGAGATGGTGGAAGCGGTTCTGCTCGACGCCGCGCAGCGCCTCGAGCTCGGGCAGCACGGCGGCGCCGGCGCCGAGCTCGCTGAGCATTTCAAGCGCCTGCCGCGGCGCGGGCGCTGCGAGGATCCGCCGCAGCTCGATGAACACGCGCTCGCCGGCCACGCCGCGCAGCGCCGCGGCGTGCGCGCGGGCGCCGCGCACGGTCTCCGCGTCCGCCTCGAGCCCGAGCTCGGCTGCGATGCGGACCAGCCGCAGCACCCGCAGCGGGTCCTGCGCGAAGGCCTGCGGGCCGGCGATCCGCAGGCGCCGGGCGCGCAGGTCGGCGATCCCTCCGAGCGGGTCGATCGGCGCCCCGCCGGCGATCGGCTCGGCGATCGCGTTGACGGTGAAGTCGCGCAGCGCGAGGTCGTCCTCGAGCGACGCGCCGCGCATCGGCTCGACATCGACCTGCCAGGAGCGGTCGCGCGCGACGACGCGCCACAGGCCGAACTCCTGCGAGAGCACGAAGCACGCGGCCGGCTTGCCCGCCCGGGCGAGCGCACGCGCGGCCTCGCCGGGGTCGCCGTCGACGACGAGGTCGACGTCGAGCGTCGCGCGCCCGAGCAGCCGGTCGCGCACGACCCCGCCGACGAACCAGGCTCTGCTGCCGGCGAGCGTTTCGCGGGCGAGCTCGACGCCCGCGCTCATGTTGCGTGCGTGTCCACCGTCCGGGCGTTCACGGCGCCGCATTGCCTGCGAGCGGCACTCCGTCGCGGTGGTAGACCCGCGGCACGCGCGGCGTCAGCGCGCACGTGACCTCGTAGTTGATCGTGTCCAAACGCCGGGCGACCTCCTCGGCGGTGATGCGCTCGCTGCCCTGCAGCCCGATCAGGATCGCGCGCTCGCCGATCAGGCTGTCGGTCTCCTGCCGCATGCCGATGTCGACCGTCACGCTGTCCATGCTGACGGTGCCGACGAGCGGGTCGCGATGCCCGCGGATGAGCACGTCGGCGTTGTTGGAGAGGCCGCGCCGCCAGCCGTCGCCGTAGCCGATCGGCAGCACCGCGATACAGGTGTCGTGCTCGGCGACGAACTGCCTGCCGTAGCCCGCGCTCTCGCCTGCGGCGCAGGGCTTGACGTCGGCGACGTAGGAGCTCAGCTCGAGCGCCGGCTCGAGCGCCCGCGCGGCCGGGTCGCGGCCGAACGGGTCCATGCCGTAGATCGCGATCCCGCAGCGCACCATGTCGAACTGCGCGTGGCCGTCGCGCAGCATCGCCGCGCTGTTGGCGGCGTGCACGACGATCTCCGGGTGCTCGGCCTTGATCTCGGCGGCCCAGCTCGTGAACGCGGCCAGCTGCTCGGCGAAGAAGCCCTCGTCGCCGAGCTCGTCGGCGGTCGCGAAGTGCGTCATCACGCCCGCGAGCTCGACGCCGGGCGCGTCACGCGCGGCGCGCGCCACCGAGCTGGCCTCGACGGGGTCGCGCGTGCCGAGCCGCCCCATGCCGGAGTCGAACTTGACGTGCACGCGCCCGCCGCCGGCGTCGACGACGGCCTCGAGGTAGCGCTCGTTCCAGACCACGACATCGCCGTCCGCGGCGAGCGCCTCTTCGAGTTCGACCTCGCTGAGCGCGCCCGTCACGAGCACGCGCACATCACGCAGCCCGCCGTCGCGCAGCTCGCCCAGCTCGTGTGCGCCGGCGACCGCGAGCCAGCTCGCGCCGCCGGCGAGCGCCGCATGTGCGCTCGCGAGCGCGCCGTGCCCGTAGCCGTCGGCCTTGACGACGGCGCACAGCTTCGCGCCCGCGCGAAGCTCGGTGCGCAGCCGCGCGCAGTTGCGTGTGATCGCCGCGACGTTGACGCGCGCCTGCACGCGGCGCGCGGCCTCTCTGTCCATGCTCACCGCCTCGCTCGCCACCAGGTCAGCCACCGAGCAGAACCCTACTCTCGCGCTCCCCGGTCGCCGCCGAGGAGCGCGCAGCGGCGAGCGCGGCGATCACGTCGGTGGCGATCACCCCCTCGGCGCAGCCGAGCCTGCGCGCCGCCTCGCGCCCGGCCTCGGCGTGCAGCCAGACGCCCGCCGCGGCCGCGACGAACGGATCGAGTCCCTGGGCGAGCAGCGCCGCGATCACGCCGCAGAGCACATCGCCGGTGCCGGCGCTGGCAAGCGCCGGGCTCGCGCCGGCGCTGACCGCGACGGTCCCCCCCGGCTCGGCGATCAGCGTGTCATCGCCCTTCAGCACGACGACCGCGGCGGCCAGCTCGGCGGCGCGACGGACGCAGCGAAGCCGGCTGCGCTCGACCTCGGCGCTGTCGAGCTCGAGCAGCCGCCCGAGCTCGCCGGCGTGTGGCGTCAGCACCGTCGGCGCCGACCTGCGCGCGAGCTCGCCCAGCCGGCCCGCATGGGCGTTCAGCCCGTCCGCGTCGAGCACGAGCGCAACGCCCGCCTCGGCGGCGAGCGCGCGTGCGAACGCGACGGCGTGCTCGCTGCGCCCGAGCCCCGGCCCGAGCGCGAGCGCGCCGCCGCGCGCGGCCGCCTCGAGCACGGCCGCGACCGCCTCGGCGCTGAGCGCGCCGTCGCTTTCGGGCAGCCCCCTGCTCATCAGCTCCGGTGTCGCGGCGGCCGCGAGGATCGGCTGCAGCGAGGCCGGCACGCACGCGCTGACGTAGCCGGCGCCCGCGCGCATGCTCGCGTGCGCGGCCATCATCGGCGCGCCGCTGAGCCCGCGCGAGCCGCCCGCGATCAGCACGTGCCCGGAGCTGAACTTCGTCGAGGACGGGCCTCTGCGCGGCAGCAGATCGCACACGCGGGCCGCGATCAGCCCGATCGTCGCCGTTTCGGGGGCGCCGCGCGGGATGCCGATCTCGATCACCTCGAGCGTGCCCGCGTGTGCCTTGCCGGGGCGGATCCACAGCCCGGGCTTGCCGGCATGGAAGCTGACGGTCTGCGACGCCTCGACCGCCGCCGCGGAGACCTCGCCGCTTGACGCATCGACACCGCTCGGCACGTCGATGCTGATGACCGGCACGGCGGCGCCGTTGATCGCATCGATCGCGTCCGCGACCGCGCCGCGCGGCTCGCCGGAGAAGCCGGTGCCGAGCAGCGCATCGACGATCAGGGCGCTGCCGGCGAGCGCATCGCCGTCGCCGCCCGCGCCGTCGGCGACATCCCAACGCGAGCCGTCGAGGCGCAGCGGCCGCTCGCCGGGGAGGCGCTCGAGGTTGACGCGCGCGTCGCCCTGGTAGTCATCGGGCGGGGCGACACAGACGACGGCGACGGCGCGCCCGGCCTCGCGCAGCAGCCGCGCGACGACGAGACCGTCGCCGCCGTTGTTGCCCTTTCCGCACACCACCGTCACCGGCCCGTCCGCCGCGACGCGCTCGACGGCCCGTGCGACGCCGGCCCCCGCCCGCTCCATCAGCTCGACTCCGGCGACCCCCTGCCGCTCGATCGCCCAGCGATCGATCGCGCGCATCCTGTCTGCGTCTTGCAGCGCGATCAACCAGTCCGGCAGCGGGCTCATGGACGCGATGCTAGTCGTAGCGCTGGCGTCGCCGCCGGGGACCAGCGGCGCGCGGCGGCGCCCGCGCGGCTACTCGACGGTGACCGTCTTCGCGAGGTTGCGCGGCTGATCGACGTTCAGCCCGCGCCGGCGCGCGATCCCGTAGGCGAGCAGCTGCAGCGGGATCACGGCGAGCATCGGCTGCAACATCCAGTCGACCGCGGGCACCTCGATCGTCGCGTCGGCCTGCGTGACGATGCGGGCATTGCCGGCGGTCGTGACCGCGATCACACGTGCGCCGCGGGCGCGCACCTCCTGCATGTTCGAGGCGACCTTCTCGAGCACCGGTGAGTCGGTCGCAACGCAGACCACCGGCGTGGACTCGTCGAGCAGCGCGATCGGCCCATGCTTCATCTCGCCGGCCGCATACGCGTCGGTCGCGATGTAGGAGATCTCCTTCAGCTTGAGCGCGCCCTCGAGCGCGACCGGCAGGCCGACGTGGCGGCCGATGTAGAGGAAGAAGTCGCTCTCCCAGGTCTGATCGACGATCGGCTCGACCTGCCCGGTGGCGGCCGCGAGGACCTCGTCGATGCAGTGGGGCAGCCGCTTCATCGCGCCGACGAGCTCCGCCAGGCGCGGCGCCGCGAGCTCGCCGCGCAGCTCGGCGAGGCGCAGCGCGAGCAGGTAGATCACGGCGACCTGGCAGAGGAACGTCTTCGTCGCGGCGACGCCGATCTCGAGCCCGGCACGCGTGTACAGGACGCCGTCGGCCTCGCGCGCGGCCTGGCTGCCCATCGTGTTGGTGACCGCGAGCACGCTCGCCCCGCGCTCGCGCGCGAGCCGCATCGCGGCGAGCGTGTCCGCGGTCTCACCGGACTGCGAGATGCCGATCACGAGATCTTCGGGGCCGACGACCGGGTTGCGGTAGCGGTACTCGGAGGCGATGTCGATCTCGACCGGCAGCCGCGCCCACTCCTCGAGCGCGTAGCGGCCGATCAGGCCGGCGTGGTAGGCGGTGCCGCAGCCGACGATCACGATCCGCTTGACGTCGCGCAGCAGCGACTCATCGAGCGCTCCCGGCTCGTCGAGGTCGACGCCGTCGCCGCGCGCGGTGCGGTCGGCGATCGCGTCGGCGACCGCGTCGGCCTGTTCGTGGATCTCCTTCAGCATGAACGTCTCAAAACCGCCCTTCTCGGCGGTCTCCTGATCCCACTCGACCGTCTCGATCGCGCGCTCTAGCGGCTCGCCGGCGGCGTTCATGATGCGCACCCCGTCCGGTTCGAGCACGACGATCTCGCCGTTGTCGAGGTACTGCACATGGCGGGTCTCCGACAGGAACGCGGGAACCGCGGAGGCGACGAACTGCTCGCCTTCGCCGCGGCCGATGATCAGCGGGCACTCCTTGCGTGCGCCGACGAGCAGATCGGGCTCCTCGAGGCTGATCGCGACGAACGCGTAGTGGCCCTCGAGCTGGGCGTAGGCGGCGCGCACCGCCTCGGCGAGGTCGCCGCGGTCGAGCTCGGCGATCAGGTGCGCGATCACCTCGGCGTCGGTCTCCGACGTGAACACGCTGCCCTGCGCGCTGAGGCGCTCCTTCAGCGCCATGTAGTTCTCGACGATCCCGTTGACGACCACATGCACGCGATCGCCGCTGTCGCTGTGCGGGTGCGCGTTCGCCTCGCTGACGCGGCCGTGCGTCGCCCAGCGCGTGTGCCCGATCCCGGTCGTCGCGGCGCGCACCGCGAGCGCGACCGCTCCAGCCGACTCGTCCTGCTGGTCGCGCTCGAGCTTCGCTTCGAGCGCGCCGAGGTTGCCGACCGCGCGCACCGCGTCGATCCGATCCTCGGTGATCACGGAGATCCCCGCGGAGTCATAGCCGCGGTACTCGAGCTTGCTCAGCCCGGCCAGCAGCAGCTCCTGTACGGGGCGCCTACCGACGTAGCCAACGATGCCGCACACGCGATCGAAGATACCAGCGCCACCCGGCGCCGACGGGGGCGTGCCTAGCCGAGCTCGCGTTCGACGAGCGCGACGAGGCGCCCGCAGACGTCCTCGGCCTCCTGCTCGCTCGGCGCCTCGACCATCACGCGCACGAGCGGCTCGGTGCCGCTCGGTCGCACGAGCACACGCCCGCGGCCGAGCAGCTCCTGATCGGCCGCGCGCACCGCCTGCTCGACCGCGGCGGCGTGCTCGAGCGCGCCGCGATCGCGCACGCGCACGTTGACGAGGCGCTGCGGCAGCTTGCTCATCGCGTGGCGCTCGCTGAGGTCGCCGCCGGCGAGCGCCTCGAGCGTCAGCAGCGCGCTGGCGATGCCGTCGCCGGTGCGGTTGAAGCCCATCTCGATGATGTGCCCGGACTGCTCGCCGCCGAGCGCCCAGCCGCGCGAGCGCAGCTCCGCGAGCACGTAGCGATCGCCGACGTCGGTCGTCGCAACGGCCACCCCGGCGTCCTTCATCGCCGAGTGAAAGCCGTAGTTGGTCATCACGGTCACCGCGACGCCGTTGCCGCTGAGGCGACCGCGATCGCGCAGGTGCAGCGTCGCGAGCGCCATCAGCTCGTCGCCGTCGACGACCACGCCGTTGCGGTCGACGGCGAGCACGCGGTCGCCGTCGCCGTCGAAGGCGAAGCCGAGCGCATGGCCGCCCGCGCGCACCCGTTCGGAGAGCGCCTCGAGGTGTGTCGAGCCGCAGCCGGCGTTGATGTTCTGCCCGTCGGGGCTGTCCGCGATCACCGACACGCGCGCGCCGAGCCGCCTGAAGATCTCCGGCGCGAGCTGGTAGGTCGCGCCGTTGGCGCAGTCGAGCAGGACATCGACGCCGTCGAGATCGAGCCCGCAGAAGCGGCTGTGCAGTTCGCGCAGGTAGTCCTCCCCCGCGCCCCTCAGCTCGCGGATCCGCCCGACCCGCGCGCTTGCGCGCGCGCCGTCGTCGAGCGCCCGCTCGATCTCCAGCTCGGTCTCATCGGAGAGCTTGTAGCCGTCGCCGGCGAAGAACTTGATGCCGTTGTCCTGATAGGGGTTGTGCGAGGCCGACAGCACGACGGCGAGGTCAAAGCCGTAGCGGCCGATCAGCAGCGGCGCGGCCGGGGTCGGCAGCACGCCGCCGAGCAGCACGTCGCCGCCGGCCGCGCTGACGCCCGCGGCGAGCGCCGCCTGCAGCATGTCGCCCGACTCGCGCGTGTCGCGGATGATCAGCACCTGCGGGCGCTCGCGGGCGATCCGCGCCGTCGCGGCCCGGCCGAGCGCGAGCGCGAGCTCGGCGGACAGGAACTCGCCGGCGACGCCGCGAACGCCGTCGGTCCCGAACAGCTTGCGGGTCATGCTCGCGGGCGGGCTCTCGTTGGCGCGGCGCTAGCGCTTGGAGAACTGCGGCTTCTTGCGCGCCTTCTTGAGGCCGGCCTTCTTGCGCTCCTTCGCGCGCGAGTCGCGCGTCAGAAAGCCTCTGCGCTTGAGCTCGCCGCGAAGGTTCGGATCGGCCTCGAGCAGCGCCCGTGAGACGCCGTGGCGCAGCGCGCCGGCCTGCGCGGAGATGCCGCCGCCGTGCAGCCGCGCGACCACGTCCATGCGCTCCTGGAAGCCGACCGTCTCGAGCGGCTGGCGGATGTTGCGCTGCAGCGTGATGCGCGGAAAGTGCTCCTCGAGCGTCTTGCCGTTGATCAGGTAGCTGCCCGTCCCGGGCCGCAACGTGACGCGCGCGATCGCCGTCTTGCGCTTGCCGGTCGCGCGGTAGCGCGCGCCCTTGGCGAGGTCGATTGCGGCGGTCGAGATCGGCTCCGCGAGTGCCTCCTCGGAGTCCTCCTCGCTCGGCGCCGCCTGCTCGGCGTCGTCCTCGCTCGCGTACGGGTCCTCCGCGTACTCGGCGTAGCCCTGGCTGCGCCCGAGCGGGTCGACGCCCTCGGGAACGATGTCGACCTCGAGGTGCGCGCCGGGCACCGACGGCTTCTCGCGCGGCGCGGCCTCCTGCTCCTCGTCCTCCTCGGCTGCGGGCGCGGCGGGCGCCGACTCGGCGGCGACCGGCTCGGCGGCTGCCGGCTCCTGGGCGGCGGAGGCGTCCTCGGCGGGCGCGTCAGGCGCGTCAGGCGTCTCGGCCTGTGCTGCGGCGTCGGCCGGGGCGGTGCTCTGCGGGGTCTCCTCGCTCGGCGCGGCGTCCTGCTCGGCGCTCGCGGCCGGCTGCTCCTCGGCGGTCTCCGGGGTCTCCTCGTCGTCGGCCATCAGGCCTCGATCTCCAAAGGTTGCGGGTTCTGGGCGACGTGCGGATGCTCGGGCCCGGCGTAGATCTTGAGCTTCGTTATCTGCTTGCGGGCGAGCCGGTTGCGCGGCATCATGCCCTTCACGGCCAGCCGGATGATCTCCTCGGGACGACGCGCGAGCATCTCCTCGAAGGTCCGCGAGCGCAGCCCTCCGGGGTAGCCGGAATGGCGGTAGTAGCGCTTGTCTGCGCGCTTGTTGCCGCTGACGTGGATCTTCTCCGCGTTGATGACCACGACGAAGTCGCCGGTATCGATGTGCGGCGTGTACTCCGGCTTGCGCTTGCCCCGCAGCACGTCGGCGATCTGCGTCGCAAGGCGGCCGAGCGTCTTGCCGTTGGCGTCGACGATCAGCCAATTGCGCTCGCGATCGGTCGGCTTTGCCACGTAGGTCTTGGTCGAGGGAGCCATAGGCGTCAAAAAGGCCACGCTGGACGATCAAGCGATCGGTCGCGCGGCGGAGCGGACATCATAGAGGGTCGGCGGCCGCGCCGCCGAGCGAAGCGCGCCGGACCGCGCGACACCGGCGCTTCGCGCTCGCAGCCCCGAACCGGGCGGCACATCAGCGATCGCGGACGCCCCGAGCGGCGCCGAGCCGGGCCGCCGGGCTACTCCCACTCGATCGTGCCGGGCGGCTTCGAGGTGATGTCGAGAACCACGCGGTTGACCTCGCGCAGCTCGTTGATCATGCGCGAGGCGATCGTCTCGAGCAGGTCGTAGGGCAGCCTCGCCCAGTCGGCGGTCATCGCGTCGTCGCTGGTGACGGCGCGGATCACGACGACGTAGCCGTAGGTGCGCTCGTCGCCCTGCACGCCGACGGTGCGCACGTCGGGCAGCACGCAGAAGGACTGCCACAGCTCGCGGTACAGGCCGGCCTTGCGAATCTCCTCCTGCAGCACGTGGTCGGCCTCGCGCAGCACGTCGAGGCGCTCCTTGGTCGCTTCGCCGCCGACGATCCGGATCGCGAGGCCGGGGCCGGGGAACGGCTGGCGCCAGACGAGCCGCTCGGGCAGCCCGAGCTCGGCGCCGACCGCGCGCACCTCGTCCTTGAACAGCGCGCGCAGCGGCTCGACGAGCTCGAACTTGAGGTCGTCGGGCAGGCCGCCGACGTTGTGGTGGGACTTGATCGTCGCCGCGCCGGTGCCGCCGCCGGACTCGATCACGTCGGAGTAGAGCGTGCCCTGCACGAGAAAGCGGGCGTCGCTGCCACCGTTGGCGCCGGCGAGCTTGGCGGCCTCCTCCTCGAATACGCGGATGAACTCGGCGCCGATCGCTTTGCGCTTGGCCTCGGGGTCGGTGACGCCGCGCAGCTTCTCGAGGAAGCGCGTCTCGGCGTCGACGGCGACGAGCGGCACCTTGAAGGTGTCGCGGAAGGTCCTGACGACCTGCTCGCCCTCGTCCTTGCGCATCAGGCCGTGATCGACGAACACGCACGTCAGCTGCTCACCGACGGCGCGGTGCACGAGCAGCGCGGCGACGGATGAGTCGACGCCGCCGGAGAGCCCGCAGATGACGTTTCCCTCGCCGACCTGCGCGCGGATCCGGCGCACCTGGTCCTCGACGATCGACGCGGCCGACCATGTCGGCTCGCAGCCGCAGACCTCGGTCAGGAAGCGCGTCAGGATCTCCTCGCCGTATGGGGTGTGCACGACCTCGGGGTGAAACTGGATCCCGTAGATCCCGCGCTCGGCGTCCTCGACCGCGGCGACGGGCGAGCTGCTCGAGGACGCGAGCGCGGTGAAGCCGGGCGGCGGCTCGTAGACGGTGTCGCGGTGCGACATCCAGCAGGTCTGCTCGCGCGGCATGCCGCGCAGCAGCACGCCGGGCTCGGCGACGCTCAGCTCGGAGCGTCCGAACTCGCCGACCTCGGCCTGCTCGACGCGTCCGCCGAGCGTGTGTACGAGCAGCTGCATTCCGTAGCAGATGCCCATCACTGGGACGCCCAGCTCGAGCAGGCCCTGCTCGAGCGGCGGCGCGCCGTCGGCATACACCGACGCGGGCCCGCCGGAGAGGATGATCCCGCGCGGCTTGCGCCGGGCGATCTCCTCGAGCGGGACGTGATGGGGCAGCAGCTCGCTGAACACGCCGCAGTCGCGGACGCGACGGGCGATCAGCTGCGAGTACTGCCCGCCGTAGTCGAGCACGACTATCTCCTGCGTGACCGCGGGCGCGGAGATCCGTTCGCGCTGTGAGATCTCCGGCTGCACCGCCGTGGCGGCTGCGTCAGTCATTGACGAGGGCGGCTACCTTGCCGTTGGTGGCGCCCATGCCGACCCCCTGATCGCGCTGCAGCGCCTTGCCCTCGGTTTGCAGCGCGGGCGCGACGACGACCTCCGCGCGGTTGAACTCGGCGAGATCCTTGTGGCCGCACGTCGCCATCGATGTGCGCAGCCCGCCGAACAGGTTGAACGTGCCGTCGTTCTCGCGCGCTGGGCCGATGAGGATCTCCTCGAGCGTCCCGTTCTGCGTGGTCGCGACGCGCGCGCCGCGCGGCAGCGTCGGGTGGAACGTCGCCATGCCCCAGTGGAAGCCGCGCCCGGGCGCCTCGTAGGCGCGTGCGAGCGGCGAGCCGATCATCACGGCGTCGGCGCCGAGCGCGATCGCCTTGGAGACGTCGCCGCCGTTGCGCATGCCGCCGTCGGCGATCACCTGCGCGTACTCGCCGGTCTCGAGCATGTGCGTCGAGCGGGCGTGCGCGACGTCGGCGATCGCGGTCGCCTGCGGCACGCCGATGCCGAGCACGCCGCGCGTCGTGCACGCGGCGCCGGGGCCGACGCCGACGAGCACGCCGGCGGCACCGGTGCGCATCAGGTGCAGGCCGGTGTGGTAGGAGGCGCAGCCGCCGACGACGACGGGCACGTCGAGCGTCGGGATGAACTCCTTCAGGTTGAGCGGCTCGGAGACGGTCGAGACGTGCTCGCCGGAGACGACGGTTCCCTGGATGACGAGCACGTCGAGCCCCGCCTCCATCGCGAGCTCGTGGTACTGGAGCACGCGCTGGGGCGTCAGCGAGGCGGCGACGACGACCTTCTGCTCCTTGATCTCGCGGATCCGCTGGGCGATCAGCTCCGGCTTGACGGGCTCGCGGTAGATCTCCTGCATCTCGCGCGTCGCGAGATCCTTCGGCAGCAGGGCGATCCGCTCGAGCTGCTCCTCGGCGTCCTCGTAGCGCGTGAAGATGCCCTCGAGGTTGAGCACGGCGAGGCCGCCGAGGTTGCCGATGACGCCGGCGGTCTCGGGGGAGACGACGCCGTCCATCGCCGAGGCGAGCATCGGCAGCTCGAACTTGTACGGGCCGAGCTTCCAGGAGATGTCGATGTCGTCGGGGTCGCGGGTGCGCCGCGAGGGCACGATCGCGATGTCGTCGAAGCCATATGCGCGACGGGCCTTCTTGCCGCGTCCGATCTCAATCTCCATCGTCATATCCTCACAGTCGCCGCGGACGAGAAAACCCCGCGCTCGGCGGGGCCAAAGGGGGTGCGGCGCAGTGCCGCGGGAGCCTTGTCTGGGACTGCAGCCAAGTACGTCTGAGCATAGCAATCGCCACACCGGCCGTATGGGCCTTGGGTATCCTCGATCGACATGGCTGAGACGACCGACCAGCGCTACCAGCCGCACGTGCTCGAGGCCCGCCGCCAGGCGGCCTGGCGCGAGCGTGACGCGTTCCGCACGCCACCGCTCGTGGAGGAGCAGCCGCACCTCTACATCAAGCCCTCGGCGCCGTTCACGTCGGGCAACATCCACATCGGCCACGTCCGCAGCTACTCGATCGGCGACGCCTACGCGCGCTTCCGCCGCGCGCGCGGCGACGCGGTGCTGTTCGCGTTCGGCTTCGACGCGTTCGGCCTGCCGGCGGAGCTCGGCGCGATCGCTGGCGGCGAGTCGCCGAGCGACTGGGTCAACCGCTGCGCGACGCACATGCAGGGCCAGCTCGAGCGGCTCGGCTTCTCCTTCGACTGGGAGCGGGCGTTCCTGAGCTCGGACGCGCTCATGTACCGCTGGTCGCAATGGCTGTTCCTGACGCTGCTGGAGGCCGGGCTGATCTATCGCGGCACGAGCAACGTCGACTGGTGCGAGCACTGTGAAACGACGCTCGCGTCGATCCAGGTCGAGCCGGGCGGCACCTGCTGGCGCTGCCATGGCCCGGTGCGGCTGATCGAGCTGCCGCAGTGGTATCTGCGGATCAGCTCGTATCTCGAGGAGAACGACCGGCGCCTGCAGGAGCTGGCGGCGGGCGGCACCTGGGATGAGGTCGCGCTCAGCTCCCAGCAGATCGTGCTCGGCCGCGTCGACGGCATCGAGGTCGACCTGCGCGCACCGGACGGCGCCCCCCTGACGGTGTTCACGCCGCACGGCGACGCGCTCGCTGAGGCGCGCTTCGTGCTGATGTCGGCGCGCCACCCGGACGCGGACATGTGGGCGACGGACGCGGCGGTGGGCGAGCAGCTCGAGCAGCTGCGCAGCGGCGGCTGGGAGCGCAGCGCGCGCGAGGCGGAGACGATCCCGGTGATCGACACCGGCCGCGTCGTGCTCGGGCCCGACGGCGAGCCGCTGCCGGTGTTCCTCTCCCCTCTCGTCGACTCGCGCTTCGGGCCGACGGTGGTGTTCGGCACGCCGACGCGCGACCGCGCCGATGAGGTGATCGCGCGCCGGCTGGGACTCGAGCTGCCCGACGCCCAGGAGGCGGGCGAGGGCGGTGAGCGCTCTCCCTCCGGTGATGACGGGCTCGCGCGGGACACGGCCGCGGAGCTCGCGCCGGGCAGCCGCGCGACGGTGCGCTATCGCGCGTTCGACTTCGCCGTCTCGCGCCAGCGCTCGTGGGGAACGCCGATCCCGATCGTCTACTGCGAGTCCTGCGGCACGGTTCCGGTGGCGCTCGCGGACCTGCCGGTGCTGCTGCCGCTGGACATCCGCCCGACCGGCGCGGGCAACCCGCTGGCGGAGCTCGAGGAGTTCGTCAACACGACCTGCCCGTCGTGCGGCGGGCCGGCGCGGCGCGAGACGGACACGCTGGACTGTCACTTCGACGCGCTGTGGCTGTGGGTGCCGGCGTGCGTGCCGCCGGAGTCGCGCGCGGACTCGCTCGAGGAGATCCTCGCGCTTCCGGACCTGCGCCACTGGCTGCCTTCCGAGCGGCTTGTCGCGGGCTCGGACAGCGGCAACTTCGTGTTCGACCAGCGGATCGTCACGAAGGCGCTGCGCGACATCGGCCCGCTCGCGTTCCTCGCGGACGGCGAGCCGTTCGCGGGCTGCCTGTTCCACGAGATGGTGACCGCGGACGGGCGCAAGATGAGCAAGCACCTCGGCAACGTCGTCGACCCGGACGAGCTGGTCGCGCGCTACGGCGCGGACACCGTGCGCCTGGCGGTGCTGTACGCGGCGCGCCCGCAGAAGTCGCTGAACTGGAGCGACTCGGCGGTGCTGCGCTGCAACAGGTTCCTGACGCAGGTCTGGGAGTACTCCCAGCGCAAGCTCGCCGAGGGCGCCGGCGCGGCGGCGGCGGTTGCGCCGGAGGCGCCCGGCGCGGAGCCGGCGCGCGACACGACCGAGCATCTGCGGCTGAAACTCTCGCAGTGGTGCGACGCGGCGGTCGAGCGGACGACCGAGGACATGGCGGCGCTCGAGATCCACAGCGCGGTGCGCAACGTGATGCGCCTGTTCGATCGCATCAAGGACTTCGAGAAACGCGTGCTCGCGCGCGAGCCGGCGCTCGCTGCGGCCAACCACGAGGCGCTGATCGACGCCCTCGCTGTGCTCGCGCAGCTGCTCGGTCCGCTCGCCCCGCATCTCGCCGAGGAGCTGTGGATCGCATTCGGCCACGATGAGCACGGCGCACAGACGCCGTGGCCGGGCGTATCGTTGCGGGTACCCGCATGAGCACATTGACCGCACAGAGCCCGACGGGCTCCACCCAGCGGACGCGCTCGTGCGCGACCGGGCTCGCGTGCCACCGTTGCGACAAGCGCTACGAGCTCGCCGACACGGTCTTCTCCTGCCCTGATTGCGGCAAGGGCCTCGACGTCGTCTACGACTACGAGCTCGCGGCGCGCCACTTCAAGGACTTCCCGGCCGCCGAGCGCCCGCGCAACATCTGGCACTTCGAGGAGCTGCTGCCGATCGTGGACGCCGCGGCGCAGGCGCGAGTCGGGCAGTTCTCGGGCTACACGCCGCTGATCCGCGCCGATCGCCTCGGCGCCGAGCTCGGCCTCAGCAACCTGTACCTGAAGGACGATTCGAGCAACCGCCCGAGCCTGTCGTACAAGGACCGCGTCGTCTCGATGTCGGTTGCGCGCCTGCTCGAGCGCGGCAAGAGCGAGATCGGCTGCGTCTCGACGGGCAACGTCGGCACGGCGGTCGCGTCGCTCGCGGCGAAGGCCGGCGTCGATGCGTATGTCTTCTACCCGAACGCGCTCGAGGACATGAAGGCGCGCGCGTGCATGGCGCTCGGCGCGAAGGTCTGCCAGGTCGAGGGCAACTACGACGAAGCCAACCGCCGCTGCCGCGAAGTCGCGGAAAGCACGGGCATGGACTTCGCGAACATCACGCTGCGCCCGTTCTACGCGGAGGGCGCGAAGACGGCCGCGTTTGAGATCGTCGAGCAGCTCGACTGGCGCACGCCCGACCACATCGTCTGCCCGGCGGCGGGCGGCACGCTGTCCTCGCGGATGCACAAGGGCCTCGGCGAGCTGCAGCTGCTGGGATTGTCAGAGACCGACTCCACCCACTTTCACATCGCCCAGCCGAGTGGCTGCAACCCGATCGCCTCGGCGATCATCGCGGAGGAGGCGGAGGTGCACCCGGTGACGCCGGAGACGGCCGCGCACTCGCTCGCGATCGGGGCGCCCGGCGACGGCTACCTGGTGATCGACGCCGTGCTCAAACGCGGCGGCACGGGCGCGTTCGCGAGCGATCCGGAGATCTTCGCGGGCATCGACCTGCTCGCGGCGACCGAGGGCCTGCTGACCGAGCCGGCGGGCGGCACGACGATCGCGGTGCTCGAGAAACTGGCGGCGGCGGGCACGTTTGCCCCCGATGACACGGTCGTCGCGCTGGTCACGGGGAACGGCCTGAAGACGCTCTATGACCACCCGCAGAAGCCGTGGCCGGCGAAGATCGACTGTGAGCTCGACGCGATGCTCGAGGCGCTCGGCGAGCTGCAGCGCGGCGGCAGGTTGGTTGACAGCGCCCGCGAGCAGCTGCGCGCTTAGCGCGTCTGCCGTTAGTGTTCACACCGTGGACGAGCGAGACCTGCAGAAGCGCCGCCGCGAGGAGCGCCGTGCGGTCGAGGAGGCCGGCGGCGGCCAGTCGGAGGGCTTCGAGCTCGCCGAGCAGGAACTGATCGAACACAGCTCCCACGGAGACGAGCACTCGCCCGCGCGGATCATGCGCGACGCGGCCTGCGAAGACGACATGGCAAGCGTCGACGGCGAGGCCGACGCGGAGCACCTGCCGGACTGATCAGCCGCGGTGGGCGGTGCCCTCGCTCGCCGCTGCGGAGCGAGCTAGGCCTAACCGGGTTCGGGGCCGACCTCCTCGATGAACGCCGCGAGCGCGGCCACCTGCGCCGGGTGCCCGGCGAGCTGCAGCGGGGCGAGCGCGCGGATCATCGGCTCCGCGTCATAGCCTCGGATCCTCACGCTTTTCGGATGCAGCAGGCCGCTGCGAAGGAAGCGTTCATCGACGAGCGCGCGGCGCCCGCCGGCGAGCGTCACGTAGTGCCCGGCGAACGTCGCAAAGCCGGGCGCGTGCGCCTTCGCGCTACCGAGCAGGTGGCAGGCCGAGCAGCCCTGCGAAACGATCAGCTGGGCGCCGAGCGCGACGAGCTTCTGCTCGTGCGTGAACGGTTCTGCGACGTAAGGGCCGGGTTCCCGCTCGGCGGCCTGGGTGGTCGTGGTGTGGCTCGAGCCGCAGCCCGAGAGCAGCGCGAGCACGAGCAGTGCGAGCAGCATCGAGACGGGCGCGCGGGCCGTGCCGCCCCGCCCGCCCGGATGAGCCGATGCCGGCCTCGTGACCGCCCGCCGCACGGACTAGACGGCCGGCCTGCGGCGGACGAGAACGAGCGCGGTGAGGGCAGCGATCAGCCCGAGGGCGCCGAGGATCAGCGCGGCGATGCCGAGGCCCTTGCTGGCGCCCGCGCTGGGAGCTTTTGCAGTCGTCGCGGCCGCCGGCTGGCTGCCCGCGGTCTGCCCCGCTTCCGGCCCGGCCTCATCACCGGCGATGTCCTCGATCACGCCGCCCTTGGCGGTCACGTTGATCCGCGGCGACGGGTGTTCGGCGGTCAGCGACGGCGAGATCCAATGCACGACCTGCCCGTTGCTGTAGCTCTGCACCGTCCGGAATTCGAGCGCTCTGCCGGCCGCGTCGGCAGGGATCGCGAGCGACAGCGGGAAGTTGATGAACTGGCCGTTGTTGACCTTGCCCAACGGCCCTGCCCACGTCCAGACGATCTGGGAGACCTCGGTGTCGATCGTTTCGCCGTCTTCCTTGATCGGTGTCGCGAGTTTGGCTTCGATCACGCTCGTGTGCCAGCCGGGAACGTTTTCATAGTCGACCCCGGTGAACCCCTGCGGGAACAGCACGTCGACGCGTGTCACGTACGCGCCTTCCTGCTCGCCGGGCACGCGCACGTCGAGCGTCGCGAACGCGCCCGCGGGAATCGTGTTGGGGTGCAGGCTGATGTGCGCCTGGGCGCTCGCCGGGGCGAGCAGCGCCGCTGCCGTGATCAGCACTGCGATCTTCTTGGTGGTCATGTTCTGGTGTTCCTCCTGAGTCGGTGAGGAGTGGCCGGCACGGCGCGACCCTCGCCGCCGGGGCGGTCATGAGCGCGCGCAGAGCGCCACAGCGGAGTGCCTGCAGTGGCATCGCCGGCTCGACGGCGGCGCGCGACCGGCCAAGGAACAGGCGATCAGCCGGCCGCCACGCGGCAGCGACGCCGCGCGCCAAACGCGAGCGCAACGCGGCGCCTGCAGGCGAGCGCGCGTGCGCCGCGCGCGAACTCGCAGCAGGCGCTCGCCCGGATACCAGCCTGCGCAGAGCAGCGCGAACACCAGCACCGCTGGAGCCAGGGAGCCGAGCGCGAGTACTAGCTCCGGACGGTGCGCGAGCCGGACGC
The DNA here is from genome assembly GCA_963827105.1 of uncultured Solirubrobacteraceae bacterium. Taxonomy (GTDB): domain Bacteria; phylum Actinomycetota; class Thermoleophilia; order Solirubrobacterales; family Solirubrobacteraceae; genus Palsa-744. The sequence continues at coordinate 66,208 of CAWHAB010000017.1, forward strand.
CGGCGAGCAACGCGCCTGCGAGCGCGAGCGCGAGCGCGAGACGCTTCCCGCGGCTCACCGGATCGGCACCTTGACCGTGCGGCTGGACTGTTCGAATTCGGAGACGCGGTCGGTGATTTCGACTTCCCAGGTGCCGCCGGGGCTGAGCACGGTCGAGTTGAGGACGTAGTGCCCGGGGCCGGCGACGGTCGGCTTCAGCACCAGCGGCCCGATCCCCTTCGCCGGCAGCTTCGCGGTCGCGGTCAGTTCCTTGGTCGCGTTAACGGGGCGCCGGTCTTGGCGTCGATCAGATACACATGGATCGTGTTCAGCCCGACGCGCGCCGGTTCGACGGTCATCTCGAGCTCGGCCGAGCCGATCGGCAGGTTGGTAGAGAACGGCCCGCTGGCGGCGTCGATCGGCGGCGCGTAGCTGATCAGCGCAGCGGTGACGCCGAACACGCAGAGCATCAGCGCGAACTCCCCGCGCATCGTGCGCCGCGCCAGCACGCCGATCCCGCCCGGCGGCTGCCCGTCACCGACGACGCGCTGCAGGGCGGGGATCACACGCCCGCGGTTGACCCAGCCGAAGCCGATCAGCGCGCACAGCAGCAGGATCTTGATGATGATCAGCGTGCCGTAGGTGGTGTGCAGCAGCCCGTGCACGCTGCGCACGTCGATGTACGCCTGGATCACGCCCGTGAGGGCGATCACGATCACGGCGGCGAGCGCGAGCGGCGAGAAGCGCGCGAGTGCTGCGAGCAGGAGCCGGCTGCGCTCGGCTCCCTCGAGTTGACGGGTCGCGGCCGGCAGCGCGAACAGCAGGCAGGCGATCCCGCCGACCCAGATGCTGCCGGAGATCACGTGCAGCGCGTCGGAGGGGAAGAACACGGCGACGGGGCTCTCGATGCTCGCGTGACCGGCGAGCGCGGGCGTGATCGCCAGATAGCCGGCGCCGATCGCGAGCAGCGCGAGGACCACGCGCGGCGGACGCGGCGTCAGCGTCACGCGAGCACCCTCCTCAGGCGCTCGCTCCTCGATCACCCGGATCACGTCTCGGCCGAGCGCGGCCGCGCCCAGCAGCAGCGCGCCGAGCGCCAGCCAGTCGATCGCGCGCGCGCCCCACACCTCGCCGAAGCGGCTTTCGAGCGTGGTTTCGAGGATCGTGCCTTTCAGCGAGCTCCACAGCGACACGCCCGCGGCGCTCGCTCCCTGCAGCAGCACGCCGAGGACGCTGACGAGCACGCCGAGCACGATCGCGGCCGCGAGCATCCGTCTCAGGCGCGCGGCGAATGCGCGCGAGGCAAGCGACCAGCGCGGCTCGCCGCCGGCGACACCGCTGAGCGCGGGGATCCAGGCGAACAGCAGGAACACGAGCCCGCCGATCAGCAACGCGAGCGTCAGGTAGTTGAGGCCGCGCACGACGCCGAAGGCGATCTCGGTCACCTTGCCGCTCTTGTTGCGGCCGATCAGCCCCGCGACGGTGAACTTCGGCGCGGCGCCGGCGTGGCCGACGTTGAAGACCAGTCCGCCGTAGACGATGTGCGTGTCGGCGGAGATCACGCGATAGGTGCCCGTGTAGGTGCCGTCGGGCAGGTGCGGCTTCAGGCCGACCCCCATCCAGTGCTCGTTGCCGTCGGGGTGTGAGACGTCGAGGTTGTCGACCTCGTTGCCCTGCGCGTCATAGACGCGGACCGCGCCGAGTGTGCCGCCGACGTCCTGGTTGAACTCGAAGATCACCTCGCTCGGCTGAACGGGGACGGTCGAGCCCGATGCCGGGGACGTGCCGAGCAGCTGGGCGTGCGCGAGCGCGGCGGGGGCGTTGGCGAGCGTGCCGAGCAGGACGCAGGCGACGATCAGGAGCGCCCGGCGCTGCGATCGCGGCGAAGCTGACCCCTGCGCGCGCGCCATCGCGTCACCACGCTTCCGGCTCGGGACCGGGCGCCCGCGTCGGCGATGCCCCGGGTTTCGGCGTCCCGCCGGCGGGCGGGGTGCGCGCGCGGCGCCGGCGGACGTACACCACGAACGCGATCGCGATCAGCACGATCACGATCAGCGCGACGATCGCGGCGGTCGGCGTCTTGGTGCCTTCCTCGGGAACCCAGAACAGCTGGCCGTTGACGACGCCGGGGGTCGCGCCCACGCGGATCGGCACCTGCCAGTTGAAGATCTTGGTGCGCTTGCTCTTGTCCTTGACCTGCGGCGGCGTCACCGGCGACATCCAGTGGATGCGGTGGTCGTGCCATTCCAGCTGGCCCGTGCGATCGACGACCATCCAGTCCGGGGTGGCGCTCGGCGAGGCGTCGGCCGGGACGTTGATGTCGCCGTAGAAGTTCTGGTTGAGGTAGTAGGCGGGTGAGTGGACGTTCTCCTCTACCGCGCCGTCGGCGAGCACGCGCGCGAACGGTTCGCCCTGATAGCCGTAGATCGTGACCGTCCTGCCGGTGTGGTTGGTGAGCACCAGCCGGTCGGCGAACTCGAGCACTTCGAGTTTCAGCCCGGGCACGCTCGGGCTGATGGCGGTGATGTTCGAGCGATAGTTGTAGTTGCTGCCCTGGTCGGCGATCGGGCTGCCGCTCTCCTGGGCGGGGGTGGTGTTCTGCGCCTGCGCGGTGGCGGCAAACGCGAACACGATGGCGCTGAGCGCGGCGACGGCGGGACGACGGGACATCTGGGACTCCTCGCGTGCGACGTGTGTGCAGGGCAGCCGCTGGACCTGCCAACGACACGCGCGCAAGCGTGTGCGAAGCCCAGCGGAACACCGGCGGCCGGCGCCCGCGAGCGGGCGACGACGGTCTAGCTCGTGGCGGCGCGCGCGGGCGGCGGGCGGACGGCGAGCGAGCGGCCGATCAGGCTGCCGCCACGCACGAGCGCGAGCACGACGCGACGGCGCGAGCGCAGATGCGAGCGCGCTCGCGGCCAGCGGGCCCGCGGCGGCCGGGCCTCGCGCAGCGCCCGCAGCACGCGCTCGCCGGGGTAGCGCCGCATCAGCAGCGAAATCACCAGCGCGAGCGCGGGCAGGAGGCAGAGCAGAGCCTGGAGCACGAGGCGGCGAACACTACTCCTCGACCCCGACCGCGGCTACCGCTCGCGTCCTCCGGCCCGCGGCGAGCACGCGCGCAGCGGCCGTCGTGTCCTCAGCTAGATGTCCTCGACCGTGATGCCCAGCTCGTGCGCAAGCGGCAGCGCGAGCTCGAGCAGCTGCAACGGGTCGATCACGGCGCCGCGCAGCGCGAGCAGCGATCCGGCGGGCACGAGCCGCGAGCCGCGCAGATCGGCGAGCGCGAGCTGCGCGGCGGTGAAGTCCGCGTCGAGCAGCTCACAATCGGAGAAGCGGCTGGCGTTGATACGGGCGCCGTGGAAGTCGGCGCCCGTCAGCACGCAGCCCTCGAAGGACACGTGCGCGAGCTCGCAGAAGCGGAAGTTCGCGTAGTCGAGCTTGCAGGCCGTGAAGCTGACCTGCTCGAGCTTGGCTTCGGCGAGGTTGATGCCGGTCAGCCGGGCATCGCCGAACAGCACGCGTCGCAACCGTGCGCCTCCCCAGTCGCCGTTTGCGGCGTCGATCCGCACCGCGCTGACGTCGAGTGCGTCAAGGCCCCTGAGCTTCGCCTCGGCGAGGTCGACGTCCTCGAGCTGGGCCTGGCGGAAGCACCCCGAGGCGGCTACGGCACCGGCGAGCGAGGCGCCGTCGATACGGGCATCTTCAACGGCGAAGCCGACCCCGAGCGCAGCGAGCGTGATTCGCGTCAGCTCCTCCGCGTCGATGTCCGGCGCGACGGTTGCGCCGGCAAGCTCGCTGCTGCGCCCGCGCTGAGGCATGCGCGCTCGCTCGCTCAGCTCTTGATCGAGCGCTGATATGCGCTCACGGCAAGCGGCGCGCAGACCACGATGAAGCCGACGATCCAGATCGACGTGTACAGGATCGAGTGCTCGAGCGGCCACGCGGAATGCGGCAGCGGCACGCCGCCGGGGTTGCCGAACAGCTTGCGCAGAGCGTTCGCGAGCGCGCTCACGGGATTCCATTCCGCTACCACGCGCAGGGCACTTGGCAGCGTGCTCGTCGGCACGAACGTGCTCGCGACGAACGTCAGCGGGAAGATCAGCACGAACGCAAGGCCCTGCACCCCCTCGGGCGTCGGCACGAGGCTGCCGAGCATCACGCCGATCCAGATCACGGCGAAGGAGAACGCGATCATCAGCCCATACGCCGCGAGCACTTCCAGCGGGTCGGTGTGAACGCGCCAGCCGACGACGAGGCCGGTCAGCGACATCAGCGCGATCGGCAGCAGCGACTTGACGAGGCTCGCTAGTGCGTGGCCGCCGAGCACCGCCGAGCGCGCGATCGGCAGCGAGTGGAAGCGATCGATCGCGCCGTTGTTGCGGTCGTTGGCGAGCGACATCGCGACCCCGAAGCAGCCGAAGAAGATCGTCTGCGCGAAGATCCCGCCCATCAGGAATTCCTTGTAGCTGCCATGGCCGGGGACGGCGATCGCGCCGCCGAAGACGAACGCGAACAGGAGCACGAACATCACCGGCTGGATCGTCGCGTCGGTCAGCACCTCGGGCTCGCGCTTCATGTGCGTGAGGCCGCGGCGGGCGATCACCCAGGTGTCCGCGACAAGGGTGTTGGGCGAGGTCATACCGGCCACCTTCTGTTGATCGTCGGCGGCGGCGACCGAGCTGCCGGTCAGCGTCAGGAAGACATCGTCTAGGGTCGGCTGGCGCAGGCTCAGCTCGTCGACTTCGATGCCGGCGTCCTCGAGCGCCGCGCCGAGCGCCGCGATCGCGCTGGCGCCGCCGTCGGTCGGGGCGCTGACACTGCGTGCGCCGCTGTCGATCGTCGGCGCGGTGTCGGTGATCTGCGCGACGAGCGCGGCGGCCGCTTCGAGGTTGGCGTCGTGCACGCAGACGACGTGCAGCTGATCGCCGCCGAGCTGGCGCTTCAGCGAGCGCGCATCGCCGCGTGCGATCACACGCCCGTGATCGACCACGACGATCTCATCGGCGAGGCGGTCGGCCTCCTCGAGGTACTGCGTCGTCAGCAGGATCGTCGCGCCGCCCTGCGTGAGGTCCTCGAGCACCTGCCAGAGTTCGTTGCGCGCGCGCGGATCAAGGCCGGTCGTCGGCTCGTCGAGGAACAGCACCTCGGGTGTCGCGACGAGCGTCGCCGCGAGATCGAGCCGTCGGCGCATCCCGCCGGAGTACTCCTTGGCGAGCTTGTCCGCTGCGTCGAGCAGGCTGAAGCGCTCGAGCAGCTCCACCGCTTTGGCCTTCGCGACGCGACGGCCGAGATGGTGCAGTTCGCCGATCATCGTCAGGTTCTCCTTGCCGCTGAGCAGGCCGTCGACGGTCGCTTCCTGCGCGGCGAGGCCGATGTTCCGGCGCACCCCGACGGCGTCGCTGCGCACATCGTGCCCGGCGACGATCGCTGTGCCGTCATCGGGCTCGGTCAGCGTCGTGAGGATGCGCACGGCCGTCGTCTTGCCCGCCCCGTTGGGGCCGAGCAGCGCCGCAGACGGTTCCGCGCGGGACCGCGAGGTCGACCCCCGCGAGCGCCATCTTCTCGCCGTAGCGCTTGACCAGGCCGTGGGCCTCGATCGCATTCTCAGAAGCGGGCATCATCCGAGGATACAGAAGTCGCGCGCAAACTTACCTGTGGTGTAAAGTTACAGTTGATGCAAGGGCTACGTGAGCGCAAGCGGGCGGCGACACGGCTGGCGATCTCCAACGTCGCGACGCGCATGTTCGAGCAGCGTGGCTTCGAGCAGGTGACCGTTGCGGAGATCGCCGCTGCGGCCGAGGTCTCCGTCAAGACGGTCTTCAACTACTTCGGCAACAAGGAGGAGCTGTTCTTCGATCGCGAGGAGGAGCTGCTCGCGGGCATCCTGCGGACGCTGCGCGAGCGTGGCCCGCGCGTGTCCCCGACCGCGGCGATGCGCCCGCTGCTGCTCGATCGCCCGCTGCCGCTCGCGGAGTGCGACTGGTCGGATCTGCGCACCGAGCTCTACGAGCACGTGCGGGCGTTCGTCGCGTGCGAACGGGCCTCGCCGGCGCTCAGCGCGCGGCGTCTGATGATCGCGCGCGAGTGGGCCGGGCCGCTCGGGCGCGAGGCCGGCTCGGCCGCGTGGGCGGCGATGTTCCTCGCCGTGCTCGGGCTGCGCAACGAGGTGTTCGGCGCCGCCCTGCTCGAGCAGCGCGCCCCGGCCACCGTCGAGCGCCGCGTCCGCGCGAGCATCGGCGATGCGCTCGATGCGCTCGAACGCGCGTTTCCGAGCTAGCCCGCGGAGCCGTCGCCGCCAGCGCCCGTGCCGCCGAGCTGGGGCTGGATCAAGCCGTTCTCGTAGGCGAACACGACGATCTGCACGCGGTCGCGCAGCGACAGCTTGGCGAGGATCCGCCCGACATGCGTCTTGACGGTCGCCTCGGAGAGGACCAGCCGCTCGGCGATCTCGGCGTTTGAGTGACTGCGCGCGACTTCGATCAGGACCTCGCGCTCGCGCGGCGTCAGACGCGAGAGCACGCCGTCGCCTGCACGCTCCGGCGCGGCCGGGTCGGGCAGGTGCGGGAGCAGCGTGGAGAGCAGCCGGCGGGTCACGCTCGGCGCGATCACAGCGTCGCCGCTCGCGACCGCGCGGATCGCCGCGAGCAGCTCGGCGGGCGGCGCGTCCTTGAGCAGGAAGCCGCTCGCGCCGGCGCGCAGCGCGGCATAGGTGTGCTCGTCGAGGTCGAAGGTCGTGAGGATGATGATCCGCGAGCGCGGATCGGCCGCGACGATTCGCCGCGTCGCCTCGATGCCGTCGAGCTCCGGCATGCGCACGTCCATCAGCACGATGTCCGGCGCCAGCTCCGCGACAGCCGCGATCGCCTCGTGGCCGTTGACCGCCTCGCCGACGATCACGAGGTCGCGCTGACTGTCGATCACCATGCGGAAGCCCATGCGCATCAGCTCCTGGTCGTCGGCGAGCAGGATGCGGATGCTCATCGACGCTCCTCGCCGGGGCGAAGCCGCATCTGCACGCGCCAGCCGCCCTCGGGCCGCGGGCCCGCCTGCAGCTCGCCGCCGTAGGCGAGCGCGCGCTCGCGCATGCCGCTGATGCCGCGCCCGGCGGCGGAGGTGTCCGGCGCCGGGCCACCGGTATCGGTCGCGTCGAGTTCGACCCGCTCGTGGCCGCAGCGCAGGCTGACGCGCGCGGAGGCGGGCCTGGCGGCGTGCTTGAGCGTGTTCGTGAGCGCCTCCTGCGCGACGCGGAACAGCGCGAGCTGGATGCCCTCGGGCAGCAGTCCCGGGTCACCGTCGATCACCAGCTCGACCGGAACGCCGGCCGCACGCACGCGCTCGGCGAGGAGCTCGAGCTCGGCGACGCGCGGCTGCGGCTGCAGCGGCTGCTCGAGCGGCCCGTCGCGCAGGATGCCGAGCAGGCGGCGCATCTCCATCAGCGCGTCGCGGCCGGTCGCCGAGATCTGCTCGGCGGCGGCGCTCGCCTGCGCGGGTGAGGCATCGATCGCATAGCCCGCGCCGTCGGCCAGCGCGATCATCACGCTGAGGTTGTGGGCGATGATGTCGTGCATCTCGCGCGCGATGCGGTTGCGCTCGGCGGCGGCCGCGAGGCGTCCCTCCTGGTCGCGCTCGTGTTCCAGGCGCGCCGCGCGCTCGTGCAGCGACGCGAGCAGCGCACGACGTTGCCGGACGCTGATGCCGAGCACGGCCGCGGCCAGTCCGAGCCCGCTCAGCCCGATCCAGATTTTGACGGGATCAGACGGGGCCCACTTGACCGCGGCGATCACGGCGCCGGCCTCGAGCACGCTTGCGGCGAGCGCCAGTTCGACCACGTTCCCACGCAGCGCGACGCCGTACAGCGCGATCAGCAGGGCCGCGTCGCCCAGCTGCGGGTCGGCGACCAGCCATTGCAGCGCGGCGATCGCCGCGAGCGCCGCGAACACGAGCAGCGGGCGGCGGCGGCGCAGCAGCAGAATCAGGCACAGCGCGGCCGTGAACGCGAGCTGGCGCTGCGACACGCGTCCCTGCGACCACAGCCCGGCCGTCGCGGCGAGCGCCACCGTCGCCGCGAGCACGAGATCGCTGAGCTGCGGGTGCGCGGCGACGACGCGCTCGAAGCGTTCGGCGAGTCGCTGGATCAGGGCCGTCGGCCAGGAGGTGACACGCGCGCGGGGGCGCCCGGAGGCGGGCTCGCGCAGCGACATCGTCGGCGTGCTCATGCCGGCATTCTCGCGCGTCCGGGCGCCATCAGCGACTCCTGCCGGCGCGCAGGGCACGGCGGATCGAGAGGCACAGCAGCGCGAGCACCGCGGGCGGCAGCACCCACCAGGCGCCGACGCCGGCGGCGGCGATCAGCGCGGTCGCGGCGATCGCGGCGACGACGCCGAGGGCGACTCGCCAGTCATCGCCGATCAGGAACTCCCAGGCGCCCTCGGCAAAGCCGCGCAGGCTCATGCCGGGCTCCGCTGCTGCTCGACGACCTCGGCCGCGGGCATCGGGGTCACCTCGATCAGCCGCACGAGCGCGATCGCGGCGGCGAGCACGAGCGGCAAGATCACGAGCAGCGCGAGGTCTCCGCCGGGCCATTCGGCACCGGCTCCCTCGCCCGCCCAGAACATCCCGAAGGAGCTGAGCAGCACGCCGACGGCGAACTTGATCGTGTTCTCGGGCACCCGCGCGAGCGGCGCGCGCAGCGCGACGCCGGCCAGCACGACGCTCAGCAGCGCGAGGCCGGCGGCGGCCGCGGCGAGGCCGATGTCGTGCTGGTTGGCGCCGAAGGTAGCGACGATGAACGCCACCTCGAGCCCCTCGAGCAGGACGCCTTTGAAGGCGATCGCGAACGCGTAGCTGTCAAGCCCGCCGCCGGCGGCGCCGGCGGCCTCGGCGGCGAGCGTCTCGGTGGCATAGATCGCCAGCCTCATCGTGGCTCGCCTTCGCCCCGGCCGCACGCAGGATCGCCTTGCGCAGCCACTGCAGCCCGAAGTTCAGCAGCATCCCGCCGACGACGACGCGCAGCAGGTTGATCGGCAGCGAGGTGAGCGCCGGGCCGAGCGCGGCGATCAGCACGGCGAGCGTCAGCGTCGCCGCGGCGACCCCGGCGAACGCGGAGGGCCAGCTGCGCGTGCTGCCGACCGCGAGCACGATCGTGAGGGCCTCGACCGCCTCGACGGTGCACGCGAGGAAGACCGACACGGCGAGGCCGATCTCGGCACCGCTCATGGCGCGGCTCCCCGCGATCTCGCGTCTGCGCTCGCCGCCCGCGTCTCGCTCACAACCATCCCGACCACGGTACGCACTCTCGGCGGATCCGCCAAAGCGGCGCCTGCCGGCAGCCGCAGCCCTACGACCTTAGGCGTACACAAAGATCATCCTCTGGGCCGTTGCGCGGGCGCGAGCGGCTTCTAGCTTGCTTGGGCATGGCACAAATCCACTCCGGGGAGAGAGACCGCCTGCATCCACTCGCGGCGAAGGTGCCCGAGATCACGCTGCTGTTCTGGGTCCTGAAGCTGCTGACGACCGGGATGGGCGAGGCGATGTCGGATTTCCTCGGCCAGCAGAACGTGCCGCTCGCGGCCGCGATCGGGATCTTCGGACTGTGGTTCGCGCTGCGACTGCAGATGCGCACCCGCTACTATCAGGCGCCCGCGTACTGGTTCGCGGTGATGATGGTCGCGATCTTCGGCACGATGGCCGCCGACGGGGTCCATGACGGCGCGAGCATCCCGTACTGCCGTGACGACGCCGCTGTACGGCGCGATCGTCGCGCGCGATCTTCTTCTGCTGGTACCGCAGCGAGGGCACGCTCTCGATCCACAGCATCACGACCCGCCGCCGCGAGGGGTTCTACTGGGCGGCGGTGCTCGCGACGTTCGCACTCGGCACCGCGGCCGGCGATCTCACCGCGCTTCAGCTGAACCTCGGCTACTTCGACTCGGTGCTGCTGTTCGCGGCGATCATCGCGATCCCGGCGATCGGCTGGTGGCGCTTCAACATGAACCCGATCGTCGCGTTCTGGTTCGCGTACATCGTCACGCGGCCGCTGGGAGCGTCATTCGCAGACGGGTTCAGCAAGCCGCCGCCAGCGGGCCTCGGCCTCGGCGACGGAACCGTCAGCGCGATCACGCTCGTCGTGTTCGTCGCGCTCGTCGCGTACACGACGGTGAGCAGGCGCGACGTCCAGGGCGCCGCGCACGCGCACGCCCCACCTGCACCCAGGGCCGCTGCTCGGCGAGCCGCTGCCGGAGGACGCCTAGGCGGGTGTTCAGCGTGCGACGCTGTGACGATCGCGGCGGTCGCGAGGCGCCCTCGCCGCCGCCGCATTGACGCCGCGGCGCGCTCTGAAAATAGAAAAGCCCCGCCGGGGCGGGGCTTTTCCTTAGCAGGTCGATAAGCCGGAGACTTCTCATGGATGGAGCCACGAGAGCTCGGGGGCCTGCCCGAAAGCGGAGGCCCCGATGCAGAACGCCCTGTCTGACTTCATCATTTTCTGCCGTGTGGAGCGGCGTTTGGCCGACCTCACGTGCAAGGCGTATGAGCGCGATGTGCGCGCCTGCATCGAGTTTCTGCGAGGTCAGGGGATCAGCGCCCTGGTTGAGGTTCGCACCACTGACCTGCGCCGCTTCCTGGCCGATGAGGCGACGCACCGACCCGCACCGTCGAGCCAGGCGAGGACCGTGGCGGCCGTGAAGTGCTTCTTTCGCTTCTGTGTGGAGAGCGAGCATCTGGACCGTGACCCGGCGCACGTGCTGCGCACGCCTAAGAAGCGCGAAGCGCTGCCGGACGTGCTCGACCGCAAGGAGCTCTCGCGGCTTCTGGATGTTCCGGCCCGCGAGGGTGTCTGGACGCGAGTTCATGCCGGAAAGGTGCAGCGTGACCGGCTGCTGCTCGCCCTGTTCGCCTACGGCGGGCTGCGCCGCTCGGAGCTGCTCGGCCTGGACTGGGACGACGTGGACCTCGATCGCCGGCTGATCCGTGTGCGCAACGCCAAGGGCGGACGCCAACGGGGGGTGCCGATCCACCCGGGCCTCGTGCCGCTGTTCGTGGAGTACGCCGCAACGCGCGATGCGGAAGGGGACCCCGCGCTGTTCGTCGGCGTTCACGGCAAACGTCTCTCCCCCACGATCATGGCCCTGACGTTCCGTCGCTACACCGACGCCGCGGGTGTTTCCCGGCGCAAGCACGTAACCCCGCACACGCTGCGCCATGTGTTCGCCCGGAGTTGCTCAGCGCGGGCGCGAACCTGCGCCAGATCCAGGAGCTGCTCGGCCACAAGCATCTGGACTCGACGCAGCGCTACACCCGTGTGAACGCCCACCAGCTGCAGGGTGCGATCAAGCGGCTCTCCTGGGCGCAGGCAGCAACGGGCTCAGGTTCCGCGGGCGGACAATGGGGCGGGCCCGACCGAGCAATCACCGGCGCGGCGTAGGCTCGCTCGATGACGGCGCCCAAACGCTCTGACGAGCAGACCACCAGCGCAGGCGGGGCACGTCCGGTTCGCCGACGCTGGCGTGACTACAAGACCGCAGCGGGTCGCAGTCCGGTCGAGGCGTTCATCGACGGTCTCTCCGATGACGACGCGGCGGCCGTGTTCGCAGGGATGCAGGACGTTCGCGACCAGGGGCTGCGCGCCGCCCGCCATCTCGACGGCGAGATCTGGGAGGTCAGGGTCGACGGCGACCGGGTCATCTACCGCATCCTGTTCGCGCCGGAAGGCAGCCGTGGCCAGATCCTGCTTGCGCTTGAGGGGCTCAACAAGAAGACGCAGAAGACCCCGCCGGCCACGATCGCTCTGGCGAAGCGACGCCTCGCCGACTGGCGGCGACGAGGAGATGAGAAGCGCGCCGCCCGTCACGGCCGGTCGTCCTGACCGACCACCAAGTTGCGACTATCTCCGTTAGGATACCATGCAAGATATTCACGCTTCAAGACAGCAGGCGAGGCCGATGCCCACACAAGACTTCCTAGAGCAGATGATCGACAAGCGCACAGCGCGCAACCCCGAGTTCCCTCGGCTTCTCGATGCAGCTCGCCGGCGCCGCGAGCTACTGCGCACACTCGCCTGCCAGCGCGAGGAGCAGCAGCGGACACAGACCGCAATCGCCGCGGCGATGGACACATCGCAGTCCTTCATCGCGCGTCTTGAGAGCACGGCCGTCGACGCGAAGATGTCAACCGTGGAGCGCTACGCGGAGAGCCTGGGCTTCGTCGTGCAATACCACCTCATCCCCGCGGCCGAGGCAGAGGACACGCCCTCGGTCATCGTCGGGTAGAGCCCCCCGAGGGGGTCCCGTAAGGCTGCGTCTCGGATGGGTGTCTGTTATCGCTCCGCGGATCTTCTCAACACCACTTGTCCGGGGGTGCGCCCGGCGTCCACCGGCTGCGCGTCACTCCACCGCCGGCCTGGACTTCCCCCGGTTCAGACGACACTTTCCGACTTGATGTTCTTGGGGGTGGGGGATTCCTCGGTGTTCGCAGCGTAGAGGAGCTGCTCGTAGTCGGTTGGGGAGTGCGTGCCGAGGGTTGAGTGTCGGCGGTCGCGGTTGTAGAACGCCTCGATGTACTCGAAGACGGCCGAGCTGAGTTCGCGGCGTGTCGGCCATGACTGGCGGTGGATCAGCTCCTTCTTCAAGGTCGCGAAGAAGCTCTCAGCGACGGCGTTGTCCCAGCAGTCTCCGCGGGAGCCCATCGAGATCGCGATCCCCGCGTCTCGGGCTGCCTGACCGAAGCCCAGAGACACGTATTGGGAGCCCTGGTCGGAATGGTGAATCAGCCCCGCGTCGGGCCGGCGGCGGTGAACGGCCATGTTCAGCGCGTCGGTGACAGCTCGGTTTTCTTGTGCTCGGCCATCGACCAGCCGACGATCCGTCGCGAATAGGCGTCCTGCACTGCGGCGAGGTAGAGCCAGCCCTCCCACGATCGGAGGTAGGTGATGTCGGCGAGCCAGAGCACGTTCGGCGCGTCGGGCTTGAACTGGCGCTCAACGAGATCGTCGGCGACCCTCACGCCGGGCACCCGGATCGTGGTGCGGCCTCGCTTCTTGGGCACCAGGCCCGAGATCCCGGCCGAGCTCATAAGCCGCTCCACGCGCTTTCTGCCGACCCGGATGCCGTGAGCCATCCGCAGCTCCGCATGAATGCGGGAGCGCCATAGACGCGTCTCTTGGTGTCGTGGATCTCTTTGATCTTCTCGGTCAGCCACGCGTCAGTGAGAGCCCTACTCGACGGCGCTCTGCGCTCCCAGTCATGGAAGCTGGTGCGGTTGACCTCGAGGGCCCTGCACATCACGGCGACGGGATAGCCGGTCTTCTCCGCGGCGATGAACGTGAACACCTCGCTCAGCGCCCGTCGGTTTCCTTGGCGAAGAAGACCGCGGCTTCAGGATCTCCTTTTCCATCTCCAGCTTCCTGACCTCTTTGCGAAGCCGGCGCAGCTCCTCGCGCTCCTCGGTCGTGAGGCCCTCTCGTTTGCCCTCGTCGATCTGGGCTTGGCGACGCCAGTTGAACAGGGTCTGATCAGACACGCCCAGGTCCTTCGCGACCTCACTGACGGGCCTCCCGGTGAGCTTCAGCAGCTCGAGCGCTTCACGACGGAACTCCTCTGGATACGGCGGCTTCGATCTCGGCACTTGAACCTCCTTGCCCGGGTCTTTCGACCCAAGCGCTCAAGTGTCCTCGAAAACGGGGGAAGTCCAATGGGAGTGCGAGCCAGGAGCACGACACGCTCGGCGCGTCTCTTGACGCGCGATCGCGACGCTTGACTCAGGCGGCTTCGCAGCGCGGAACGCAGCGCAAGCTCGCTCAGCGCCTACCGCTACGCGATCGACGACCTGCTCGGCTGGGCCGAGCAGACGAGACCGCACCGGGGATCTGTTCGAGGAGCAGACGATCGTCGACTACCTGGATCAGTACCGCGCGCGCGGCGACCCGGCGCCCGCCACCTACCACCGCCGGTTCCTGCTGCTGCGCCGCTTCATGGCGTGGGTGAGCCAGCGCAACGGGCTGCCTGACCCGTTCAGCGAGCTGCAGGCGCCGCCGAAGCCCAGGCAGGAGGCGGAGTGGCTGACACGCGAGGAGTTCGCCCGGATGCTGGACGCCGCGGCGAACCCCAAGCGTGCGCGGCCGGGCCTCGCCGAACGCGACCGGCTCGTGCTGTTGACGCTGGCGATGACCGGTCTGCGTCGCTCAGAGCTGATGGCGCTCGACTGGAGCGACGTGACGCTCGAGGGCGAGCGCCCGTCGCTGCTGGTGCGCCGTGGCAAGGGCGGCAAGCCTCGCCGCCAGCCCCTGCCGGGCGAGCTCGCCGGCGACGCTTGAGCGCTCCAGACGAAGCGCGCGGCCCCGCGCCCTCGGACCCGGTGTTCTGTGGCCTTGCGGGCGGGCGCCTTCAGCCGACGATCCTTGCGGGGATCATCCGCCGCGCCAGCGACGCGGCCGGGATCTCAAAGCACGTGACCGCCCACACACTCCGCCACACGGCGGCCACCTGGCTGCGCCAGGCGACCGGCGACACGCGCCTGGTGGCCGAGTACCTCGGCCGCGCCGACCTCTCGACGGTGCGCTCGCTATGCGCACGTCGCAACCGAGGAGCTGCACGCCGCCGCGGAGAGGATCGCCGACGACGGCTCGCGGGAGCCCCGCCTTCCGGACCGGCGACCAGCAGCGCGGTCCACCCGGGGCAGCTCGCCGCCTGGGATTGAGCCGTGCCAGGGTCCGCCGCGCCTGCTAGAAACCCGCGTGCGGCATGGAGTGTTGCCGGAGGTTTCTCCGGGCGCCCGCGCCGAGCGATTCCATAGAGATCGCCCCCGACATTCGATACACACGCCTAGCGTGACGAGAACCCAGCGACTCGACATATAGAAAGACCCCGCATTTGCGGGGCCTTTCCTTAGCAGGTCGATAAGCCGGATTCTGTCGTTAGCAACCATCCATCTGAGCGGCCTACCTGGACCTCGGCGGGCTACCTGCAAACGGTCCCGTTTGGCCTTGCATCGGGCGGGGTTTGCCCAGCCGCCGCGTCGCCGCGACGCTGGTGCGCTCTTACCGCACCATTTCACCCTTGCCGGCCCGCCGTTCACGTGGGACGGCGGACGTAGGCGGTTTGTTTCTGTGGCACTTTCCCGCGGGTTTCCCCGGGTCTCTCGACCACCCTGCCCTGTGATGTCCGGACTTTCCTCGAAGGCGCGAGCCTCCGCGGCTGCCTAGCCTGCTCCTGAAGCCTAGCGCGCCTGGCTCGCTCGCACGAACGCCGACAAAGCTCTTAGGCGCATCACACGACCGCCTTAGCGAGCCAGCCGAGGATGAACTCCAAGGCCGGACGGTCTGAGATCGTCGGCGCAAAGCTCGACCAGGAGATCCCCATGCACCGAACAAAGCTGATCGCAGTCGCGCTTGCGGCCTGCGCCGTCGCGGCGGCGGGCGCCGGTATCGCGCAGGGCTCATCGACCAAACACGCCTCATCCAAAGCTCGCGCCGCACACCTCGCGAGCGCTCCGCAGGGCCCGGACGCCGTCGCGCCGGGCGGCCACGCGATTCATTCCGTGAGCGTCGTCCTCGACAAGGCCGGCACCGGATTCATCACGCAGACCACCGACGAGGGCACGATCGAAAGCATCGACAGCAGCGCCGGGACGGTGACGATCGTCGAGGGCACCAAGGCGCTGACCTACAAGACCGTCACACTCAGCGTCCCCGCCGACGCGACGGTCACGCTCGATGGCAAGACGAGCTCGCTGAGCGCGCTCGCCGCCGGCGATCGGCTGTCGCTGAGCAGCTCCTCGGATGGGACCACGGCGTTCGCGAGCGACTCCTCCTTCCAGCCCTCCGGCGGGCCCGGCGGCAGAGTTCCCGGCATGGCGCCCCCTGGTCAGGGTGCCCCCGCGAACCCCGGCGCATAGAGCACGCGGCTTCGAGCTGTCGCCCAGGGCGGCGGCTCGAAGCCAATGTCGCCGCTCCCGTGCGCGGCAGCGCCGCGCACGCATCACGTGCCGCGGGCCGCTGAGCCGCCGGGCGCTCAGACGCGCCTGAGGAGGCCGACGACGCGTCCGAGCACCTTGACCTCCTTGCTGCGGATCGGCTCCATCGTCTCGTTTTCGGGCTGCAGCCTGATGTGGTCTGGTTCGCGGAAGAAGCGCTTGACCGTCGCCTCCTCGCCGAGCAGCGCAACCACGACGTCGCCGTCGCTCGCCGTGTCCTGGGGGCGCACGACGACGTAGTCGTCTTCGAGGATCCCGGCGTCCTTCATCGAATCGCCGCGGATCCGAAGCACGTACTCGCCGTCCTCGCCGCCCGCGATCTCCGGAACCGAGACGTACTCCTCGACGTTCTCCTCCGCGAGCATCGGCTGCCCGGCGGCGACCGAGCCGAGCAGCGGCAGGCCCTCGGCGCGGACGATGCCCCGGACGCTGTCCATCGCGCTGCCCATCGCCCGATCCAGCAGCTCGATCGCGCGCGGCTTTGATGGATCGCGGCGCAGCAGCCCGAGCTTCTCGAGGTTCGCGAGATGCGCGTGCACGGTCGAGGAGGACGCCAGCCCGACGGCCTTGCCGATGTCGCGGACCGTCGGCGGATAGCCGTACTTCGCCGAGTACTTGCGGATGAAGTCGAAGATCTCCTGCTGGCGCTTGGTCAGATCATGCCTGTGTACCTCCCCGCTCCGTTGACGGTGCCCGATAACGAACATGTGTTCGTACTGTAGCGCCGGCCATGGACGGACGCAGGGCCCGGCGCGAACAGGCGAACGGGGCGAGGCGACGCAGCGCCCGCGAACGGCGCCGCTGCCAGCTCCGTGAACGTCAGCCGGCGACCCAGCCGCGTGCGTCCTCGAGCCCGTCGAGGTCGCGGATCATCAACTCGCCGGGCACGAGCCAGGAGAACGTGCGCGTCGCCCGCCGGATCCACTCGACGTCTGTCACGATCGCCAGCCGCTTCCACGCAGAGTGGTGACCGATGAGCGCATCAGCCCGGTCTTCACGTCCTCGATCCATGCGCCGCCTCGAGCCCGTCGAAGTCGCTGAGGACGAACAGCATGCGCAGCTCACCGCCATCGATCGCACGCTGGAGCGCCGGCTCGAGCACGTCGCGGTAGTCATCGCGCGTGAGCTTTCCGCTGCCACGCAGGCCGACCGTCCCCGGGGGCATCCCGTCGATTGCTTCGAGCATCCCGCGTCTCCTTCCCGCGGCGCCGCCGGCGCCTGATCATACGCGCAGAGCCGTGGCCAGGGCCGCCAGCCACCGGCTGCGCCCGGTTCGCACGCGCACCGTGCGGCGAGCGCGGCTCGGCGTGTGCGTTAGGCACAGGGCTATACTCGCCCACTCTGCGCCCGTGGCGGAATTGGTAGACGCGCAAGGTTGAGGGCCTTGTGGGGAGATTTCCCCGTGGTGGTTCGAGTCCACTCGGGCGCATAGAAAAAGCCCTGCAGATCCGCGGGGTTTTCGTGACGAGGGGGGCTTGCGGGACACGCAGGGCGATTGCGCGGTTTCTGTGCCAACGGCACGCGGCCCCGGAACGATTTCCGCGGAGAACATCTCGTGTGTCCGGTTGTTCGGCTTCGAGGTCAGAGAGCCTCGCGGATGGAGAGGCCCTTCCGACCACCTGGAGCCGAACAAG
>CAWHAB010000018.1:0-180611 GCA_963827105.1 uncultured Solirubrobacteraceae bacterium
GTCTAACATCGCTTCTCTGTAGCGCGCCCCGGGGATGTTCGCGGCGAGGTACTGCGAGTGGCGCACGTCCCAAACCTGCTCGGCCGGGCGGTGCATCGCGAGCGTCGGCACGCGGATCTCGGCGAGCAGGTGGCGAACGTCGAGCTCGGCAGTGGCGGCGGCGATCGTGCGCGCCTCGCGCGGGCCTCGCCGCGAGCCGCTGCGTGCGCGCGAACCACGCGGTGAGTGTCGGATCGCCGATCGCCGAGGGCGCGAGCCGCGCGATCAGCTCGCTGTCCTGCTCGCCCCACGTGGCGGTATTGTTGGCCGCGGCGGCGATACGCGCCTCCGCCGTCATCGCCCACTCATAGTCGGGCGCCCAGCTGGTGCGAGCGACCGACGCGTACATCACCAGCGCGCCTACGCGCTGGGGCTGCTCGGCGGCGAGCATCGCGCCGACCATGCCGCCGGCGGCATAGGTGAAGAGTGCGGTGCGTTCGCTGCCGGCAGCGTCGAGCACAGCGATCGCGTCGCGGCTCTCCTGCTCGAGCGTGTAGGTGTCGAGCACGCGCTCGGATAGGCCCGTGCCGCGACTGTCGAACAGGATCAGGCGAACAAAGCCCGTCAGCCGCTCGAGGAAGCGGCGATTTGCGGGGGCCTCCCACAGCTGCTCGATCTGCGGATCCAACCCGGCAGGAACAGCACATCGATGGGGCCGTCGCCGGCCACCTGATAGGCGATGCTCGCGCCGTCGCTGTCGGCGTAACGCGTGACCGGAACGCTCATGTGTCTTCAATCAGCGCGCGGAACGCCGCCGCCGGCTCGACGCTCGCACCGGCGGCGTATGCGCGGTCGCCGAGCCAGTGGTCGGATGTCACGACGCGGATCTTCCCCGGCTCCGCATCGGCCAGCAGCAGGCGGATGATCTCGTCGTCGGCCGAGTCGCGCCGCGGCCGCGGCGCGTGCGCGACGACGATCACCGTCGAGCGGATCGGTGGCGAGGGCGGCTGCTCGAAGACCACCGTCACGTCGTCCCCGCTCGCGGCGGCCCAGCGCTCGAGCATGTCGACGAGGCGGATCATCGCGGCACGGCGATCCTTCCACCAGGCGTCCGGGCGCGTCCCGATCACGTTCATGCCGTCGATCAGCCATCGCATCGGTCTACCGTAGCCAGCGCCGCTGCGCCTGCCCGGCGATCTGCGCCTGCGATCGCCGCCGGCGTCATGCTCGACGGGGCTCCGCAATCCTCCCCGGCACCCGCGCATGCCGGGACGGCGCAGCAGCCGCCCGACATGTTCAATACAGGATCGCGTGGAAGCGCTCGTCGTGTTGGTGGCCGCTTTCAGCCTTCGAGAAGGTCGTCACGACCGCCTCATCGCCGAAGCAGAGAGCTTCGACCTCGACCGGGTCGGTGGAGATGAACGCAACCGGGAAACCAGCGGCGCCCGAGTCGATCGACACGGCCCCGCCGGAGGGCTGGAACGGCAGGTCCAGGCAGTAGAGGCCGGTGCCGAGGTGCTGGACAGTCGAAGGGCAACTCGAGACAGGATGTGTTTCGGTGCCTTCTTCCCCGGCGGAGATCGAGCAGATCGCCGTCGGGGCGAGGTCCGCGCGCGTGACCGACGCGGCTGCGAGCGTCGGATTCGGGTAGCTGCCCGACAGATCGCCGCCGGCCGCGCCGGTCGCGGGGCCGGCCGGGCCTGTCTCCCCGGTGGCGCCTTCGCTGCCGGGCGGCCCTTCCTTGCCCTGGGAGCCCGGCGCGCCGGCCGGGCCGGGCTCCCCCTGCAGGCCGCGTGGCCCCACCCGGCCGAGCTTCCTGAGCACCTTCGGGTTGATCTGGTGCGTCGAGTTGATCAGATAGTGGCTCGCCGCCAGCGCGCTGCCGCTCATCGCGAACACGAGCGCGAGCGTGGCGAGGACGTTGGCGTAGCTGAGGTGCCTGCGAATCGAGCTCATGGCTCGAGTCCCCCCGTGCGTTCGGGCGGACCGGAGCGCCGCCCCTCGGGCGAAGTCAACCAGCCGCACCGGGGATGTGCTGGAGTGCGCGAGGACATGCGGCTCGAGGGCATCCAGACGGGGGACATCGTCGAGGTCGATCTCAAAGGCCGGCGCTTTCATGCGATCGTCACCGGCCCGGCGCCGGGCGGGCTGGCGCTCGCGCCGACGGACCGCCGCGTCAACCACTACACGTGCCGCAGCCGCGAGGTCGTCGGGCATTGGGCCAAGCGTGGCCGCCCGCGCGAGACGAGCGCCCCGCTGCGGCCCTCGCCGCGGCAGCTGGAGATCGATCTGGGGGCAGAGGAAGCACCGCCGGCGCCGTGACGGGGAGGGGGCAGGCGCGCCCGGCTAGATAGGGTCCCTCCAATCAGCGACCGCGTGCTCATCCTCTCCTGGGAGTACCCGCCCGTGATCGAGGGCGGGCTGGCGCGCCATGTACGCAAGCTCTCGGAGGCGCTCGTCCGCCAGGGAGTCACAGTTGACGTGCTCACGCGCGGGCGCGGCGTCGTCGGCGCCGACGACGGATCGGGCTTCGAGGAGCGCGGCGGCGTGAACATCCACCGCGTGCGCGAGCCGGGCTGGCCGCGCGACCTCGATCGCTTCGTCGCGTGGGTCGAGCGGATGAACGAGGACATGCTCGCCGCCGGCGAAGCGCTCGCACAGGAGCACTCCTACGACCTGATTCACGGCCACGACTGGCTGGTCGCGCAGGCCTCGGCGGCGCTCGCCGAGCGGCTGACGGGTGCCCTACCTGACGACCGTTCACGCCACCGAGCACGGTCGCCACCAGGGCTGGGTTGCGAACCCGCCGCAATCGCATATCCACGCGGTCGAGCGCTGGATGGCGCGCCGCGCCGATGCGGTGATCGTCTGCTCCTACTACATGCGTGGCCACGTCGCCGACATCTTCGACATCGACGAGGGCCGCATCGCGGTGATCCCCAACGGCGTCGACCCCAGCGAACTGCAGCCGAGCGGAGACCTGCAGGCACTTCGAGCGGAGTTCGCCGAACCGCACGAGCAGCTCGTGCTGCTCGTCGGCCGGCTCGTCTATGAGAAGGGCTTCCAACTCGCGCTCGATGCTCTCCCCGGCGTGATCGCGCGGGTTGGCGACGTGCGTTTCCTGGTTGCCGGCAGCGGCACGCACGAGGCGGAGTTGAAGGCCCAGGCTCGGCGTCTCGGCCTCGACGAGCACGGGACCTTCCTCGGCTGGATCGGCGATGACGTGCTCCACTCGCTGTACCGCATCGCGGACCTCTGCGTGGTGCCCTCGATCTACGAGCCATTCGGTCTCGTGGCGCTCGAGGCGATGGCCTCGGGCTGCCCGTGCATCGTCGCGGACACCGGCGGCCTGCGCGAGGTCGTTCCCGGCGGTGAGCGCGTCGGGCTGCGCTTCAACGGCGGCGACGCGGAGCACCTCGGCGTGATGATCGAGCGGCTGCTCGTCGACGATGACCTGCGCGACCGAATGGTCACCGAGGCCTCAGAGCACGTGCTCAGCTTCGACTGGGATGACATCGCCGTGCGTACCCGCGAGATCTACGATGGTTTTGGTCAAGTGACGACACGCGAGGGAGCCAGAAGGGGATGACGGAGATGCTTGAAGGCCTGATGCAGAACGACTTTGAGCTCACGCTCAACCACATCCGTGGCAGGTTGGCGTCGTGCAACGCGGGCAGCGAGGTCGTCTCGCTGACGACCGCAGAGGGGGAGGTCGAGCGTGCGAGCCATGCCCAGCTGAGTGCGCGGATCGACACGCTCGCACGCGTGCTCGGCGGGCTCGGCATCGAGCAGGGCGACCGCGTCGGCACGTTCGCATGGAACAACCTGCGCCATCTCGAGCTGTACTTCGCGGTCCCGTGCACCGGGGCGGTGCTGCACACGCTGAACATCCGCCTGTTCGAGGAGCAGCTGACATACATCGTCAACCACGCCGAGGACCGGGTGATCTTCGTCGACGACTCGCTCGTCCCGATCCTCGAGAAGCTGGCGCCGAGCTTCGACACCGTCGAGCACTACGTGCTGATGGGCGACGGCGACGCGGGCTCGCTCCCGAACGTGTTGCGCTACGAGCAGCTGATGGCGAGCGCCGGTCCCGGCGGCTTTGACTACCCCGATCTGAACGAGCGCCAGGCCGCGGCCCTGTGCTACACGAGCGGCACGACCGGCAACCCGAAGGGCGTGCTGTACTCGCACCGCTCGATCAGCATGCACTCCTCGGCGACCCTGATGACCGATGCGAACGGTCTCTCGCGTGCCGACAGCGTGCTCGCGGTCGTGCCGATGTTCCACGCGAACGCCTGGGGCCTTCCCTACGGCGCGGCGCTCGCGGGCGCCGACCTGATCCTTCCCGACCGCTTCCTCGGCGCCGAACCGCTGGCGAAGCTGATCGCCGCCGAGCGCCCGACACAGGTCGGCTGCGTGCCGACGATCTTCTCCGACCTGCTGCGCTACGCCGACGAGCACCCGGAGGTCGACCTCAGCTCGGTGACGAACGCCGCGTGCGGAGGCTCAGCCGTGCCGCGCCAGCTGATGAAGGACTTCGAGGAGCGCCACGGCGTGCGCATCTTCCAGGCCTGGGGGATGACCGAGACCAGCCCGGTTGCGACCTACTCGCGGCCGCGCGAGGGCGAGCACGACGACGCCTACTGGGAGCAGCGCGCCAAGCAGGGCCGGCCGCTGCCCTGGGTCGAGCTGCGCCTCGTCGACGACGACGGCGCGGAGGTTCCCTGGGACGGCGAGTCGACCGGCGAGATCGAGGTCCGCGGGCCGTGGATCGCCTCGAACTACTTCCGCGACGCCTCAGGCGAAGAGAAGTTCGACGCCGGCTGGCTGCGCACGGGCGACATCGCGGCCGTCGACGAGACCGGCTTCGTGCAGATCACCGACCGCTCGAAGGACGTGATCAAGTCCGGCGGCGAGTGGATCTCCTCGGTCGAGCTCGAGAACGAGCTGATGGCGCACCCGGACGTGGTCGAGGCGGCCGTGATCGCCAAGCCCGATGAGCGCTGGGCGGAGCGGCCGCTGTGCTGCGTCGTGCTGCGCGAGCAGGCCGACGCGAGCGCCGAGGATCTCGTCGAGCACCTGCGCGGCCGCGTCGCCAAGTGGTGGCTGCCCGGACGAGTTCGCGTTCATCGCCGAGATCCCCAAGACGAGCGTCGGCAAGTTCGACAAGAAGGTGCTCCGCGGACAGCTCGCCGAAGGAGCGCTCGAGGGGCGTGTTCAAGTATCGTGAGCGCTCTTCAGCGCGTCTCCAGAGCCGAAGGGGCCGCCTGCGGGCGCGATTGGGCGACCGACGCAGGTGCTAGACCTTCGGCTCACAGGCAGGCGAGTGCCTGCGAACGGCGAACCAAGGACGATGTATTGCCCCAGAGAACAGATCGCGACACGGATTGACAGAGGCTCTGATCGAGGGCCGAAGCGCTCACACACACCACAAATGGGAGGTTGGCATGACTCGGACCGATGTCATGGCCTCGAGCAGGCCACAGACAGCAGCCGCAGCGTCGATCGGGAAGGGCCCGCCGGCGTTGCACGCCGGCTCGTCGTTCTCCCCGTGTTGATGCTTCTGGCACTGGCGATCGTGGGCCCGGGCACGGCGCTCGCGGCCGAAGAAAACCGACGTACACGACGCCGGCGACGACGCCGAAAGAAACACCGCCGACGTACACGACGCCCGCGACGACACCCAAAGAAACTCCAAAAGAAGAAACGAAAACGACGCCCACCTCGGGCACGTCGCCGTCGAAAGAAGCCACTTCGCCGTCGACGCCGGCCGCAAATGAAACGTCCCCGGCGAAAGAAACCAGCCCGGCGACGAAAGCGTCGACACTGCCGTTCACCGGCTTTGACCTTCGCTGGAGCCTCGCCATCGGCCTGCTGCTGATGGGCGCCGGTGTCTCGATCGTCATGATCCAGCGTCGCCAGCGCCGCGGTTCCGGCCGCTGAGCGAGCTCACCGCTTGATGCAGCGCCACTGTGGCCGCCTGAGTCTCTCAGGCGGCCACAGCTGTCTGTGGGCGCTCGTGGTCGGCTACAGGTGGAAGCGGTAGAGCGTGCCCGGGACCGCCCTGACGGCCCAGCCATCGCCGTTGGCGGCGACGTCGACGGCGAGTGTATTCCCAGAAGTTGGCGGCGTTGTGGGTCGGCAGGCTGCCGAGCTTCTCGAGGATCTGCCCGCTCAACGAGAGCTTCGCGATGAACGTCGTCCCCTTCGCGCCGTGTTTGACGACGACGCCCGCGTAGATCGAGTTGCCGTCGGCGCTGAAGGAGCCGCCCTTGACTTCGGGCTTCGGCGTGAACACGGTGAACTGCGTCAGCGCCGCTCCCTGCGGTGAGAGCACCCCCTCGGCGCCGATGCCCTCCGGCGTCGCCCAGTTGGCGAGGACGTCGCCGGCGGAGTTGGCCGAGAGCACCCCGACGGCACCCGGTTCGTGCAGCTGCGGCTCGATGTAGCCGCTGTATGCGCCGCTCGGCGTGAACGTCTCGATCGGGTGGATCGTTTCGATCGAATCCGGGTCACTGCGTTCGGGGATGCCGATTTCCCCGCCTGAGACGTAGATCGTCCCGCCGGGGCTGACGGCGACGCCGTGGGGGAAGCCGAGATTGCCGGGGAAGCCTTCCTGCTGCGCGCCGACCGCGCTGAGCGTCGCGCCGTTCGCGGGGCTGACCCCATAGATGTTTTCGGCCATCTCGCGACCGACGTAGAGCTGGCCGTTGCCGTACGCCTCGAGCTCGGTTTCGGGCGGGATCGTCAGCTTGCGCAGCAGCCTGCCCGCGGGGCTGTAGACGAACACCTCTGGAAACAGCACCTCTTTGCTGAGGCTCTCGCCCTGGACGTAGACGGTCCCGTCGGGTTCGATCGCGATGTCCGCCGCCGTCATCCCCCGTGGCATGTGTGTGTCGACCGCCGTCACGTGCGCAGCCCCCAGCGCGGGGACGCTCGTGAGCGCGTACACGCACAAGGCCACGCCGATCCCCCCCAGCCGCGTCTTCACGCCGCTGAATGCTACCGATCCGAGCCAGCGCTATTTGACGATCAGGATCTGCGGATGCGTGGCGAGCAGTGTCTGCGTGAAGACGTAGTTGAACGCGCCGACGCCGAGGAACGCGATCACGACGGCTTCGTTGACGGCGCGGCCGACCCCCTCGGCGCCGCCGGAGGCGGTCATGCCCTTGTAACAGCAGACGATCGCGATGATCGCGCCGAAGATCGTCGACTTGAGCACCGAGCCCCACAGGTCGGTGACCGACGCGTTCGCGAACAGCGTGTTCCAGAAAGGCCCGACCGCCCCGTGACTGACGAGCTCCGCGGTGAGCCCGCCGAACAGTCCGAACAGGACGGCGTAGATGTCGAACAGGCCGGTGACGATCATCAGCGCGAGGAAGCGCGGCACGACGAGGTTCTTGACGGGGTCGACGCCGAGCACCTGCAGGGCGTCGAGCTCCTCGCGGACCTTGCGCGCGCCGAGGTCGGCGGTGATCGCGGTGCCGGCGACGCCGGCGACGACGATCGCGGTGATGAACGGCCCGATTTCGCGGATCGCGGCGAGCACGAAGAAGCCGCCGAGACGGTCGACCGCGCCGATCAGGTTGAGGAAGTTCGCGGCCTGGATCCCGGGGGCGCCGTAGGAGATCGTCACGATCGAGATCAGCAGCGGCAGCCAGACGAGCTGCAATGTGAACAGGAACTGCGAGACGAGCTCACCGCCGTACGGGTACGGCGGGCGCAACGCGGAGGCGAACGTGCGCGCGGTGAGGATCATCATCTCGCCGAACTCCTCGAGCAGGTCGCCGAGCGGCCGTAGCGGCGCGGACAGGCCTGCGAGAAGGCGGCTGTGGCCCATTGGACTAATGTACTAGATAACTAGATCACCATGCCATTGTCAGGCGCTCGGCGTGCGACTACAGTTGGGGACGTGGGTAGCGGGCCCGACTCAGCGGCATTGCCTGACTTGGAGATCACGATCGATCGTGATGCGGAGATCCCGATCGGCGTGCAGCTCGCGTGGACGCTGCGAACGCGGATCCGCGACGGCCAGCTCGCCCCCAACGAGCGGCTCCCCGGCCTGCGCGAGCTGGCTGCGGCGACCGGCGTGAACGTGAACACCGTGCGCGCGGTCTACCAGCGCCTCGAGCAAGAGGGCCTGATCAACAGTCAGCAGGGCAGCGGCACATTCGTCGGCTCCGCGCCGAGGCGCGCGTCCTCGGTGACGACGATTGCGGCCGATGCGGCGCGCGTCGCGATGCAGACCGGGGTGGACCCGCGCGATGTCGCCGCCGCGCTGTACATCTCGCCGGGTCCAGCACCGCCGGCGCTGATCGCGCCAGCGAGCGACGGCGTGCGCTGCGCGACCAGATCGCCGGGCTCGAGCGGACGCTGATCGAGCTCGAGGCGAACCATCCGGGCCTCGTGCGTACCGCCGCGCCGACGCACACCGACCTCGCTCCGGCGCTGCTCGACGCAGCGGCGCTCGAGCGCGTGCGCACGCAGCTGGTGCGTCGGCTGTCGGTTGTGCAGGCGGCGATCGATCGCCTCGGCGCGCTCGAGGAGGCCGATGCAGAAGGACTCCTCGGCTGCACCCGCGCCGGCGCCGGCGCCGGCGAGCAGGCGTAGGCTGCAGGGACGCTCCACCATGCGTCCCGCCGCCGAGGGTGCCTGACGCGATGACACAGATCTACTTCCTGGCGATGACGATCGGGTTTCCGCTGCTCGTGATCGTCCTTGCGATCATCTCCGGCGCACCTCTACCGTGGCGGCGACGCCGAGCTGCTCGACTGGAAGCCGACGCGCTCGCCGGAGCTCGAAGCCGAACTGCATGTCAGCGACATCGATCAGATGCTCGCCGCGCAGAACCGCTACCGGCGCCTGCGCGGCGCCCCCGAGCGCTCGCTCGAGGAGGCGACCGAACACGCCTGGGCGAGCCTGCATCGCGCCTCCGAGCCGCTCGGTCCCGGGGACGAGCGCCCCTGAGCAGCCGCTCGCGGCGCACGCGAGGGGGCGGGCGAGGGCGCCCGCAGGCGCCGTTGGCCATAGGATCGCGACGTTGTGAGCGACACACTGATCCGGACGCGCGCAGAAGTCAGCTCCGACTGGCTCGCGTCAGCGCTCGCGCAGCCCGGCGTCCAGCTGCGCTCGCTCGAGCAGATCGGCACCGGGCAGATGAGCCAGAGCTACCGTGCGAGCTTCGCCGCGCGCCGACGGCGCAGGACGCACGGTCGTGGTGAAGCTCGCGGCGGAGGATCCCGATGAGCCGGGCGACCGGCGTGGGCATGGGCGCATACCTGCGCGAGGTCGCTTCTACCAGCAGCTGCCCGGCGCATCGGCGGGCCGCTGGCGGCCTGCCACATGGCCGAGTACGACGCCGCGGAGGGTTGGTTCACGCTCGTGCTCGCCGACATCGCGCGGCGCCACCCAGGGCGATCAGATCGCCGGCTGCAGCGTCGCGGAGGCGCGGCTCGCGCTGGCGGCGCTGGCGCGCGTGCACGCGCCCGTGCTCGGCGACCTCGCGCTCGGCGCGACCGATTGGCTGAACCAGCCGAACCCGCTCAACCAGGCGCTGCTGACGCGGCTGCTCCCGGCGTTCCTCGAGCGCTACGGCGAGCGGATCTCGCCCGAGCACGCCGCGGTCTGCGAGCGCTTCGTCGCGAGCATCGACGGCTGGGCGCGGAGCGGCGCGCCGCCGCTCGGGCTGGTCCACGGCGACTACCGGCTCGACAACCTGCTGTTCGACGCGCGGACGGCTGCACCGTCGTCGACTGGCAGACGGTCGGCTGGGGGCCGGCGATGGTCGACGCCGCGTACTTCATCGGCGGCGGTGTCGCGCTCGCCGATCGACGCGCGCACGAGCAGGAGCTCGTGCGCGTCTACCACGACGAGCTGCTTCGACCTCGGCGTCAGGGCTTCAGCTGGGAGCACTGCTGGGAGGAGTACCGGCGCCAGAGCTTGCACGGGCTCGCTGATGACGGTCGCGGCCTCGATGATCGTCGCAGCGCACCGAGCGCGGCGATGAGATGTTCATGACCTGGCTCGAGCGCAACGCGCCAGCAGGTGCTCGATCTCGACGCGCTGTCGCTGCTCCCGAGCCCGGCGCCGGGCGCCCGCCGGCGTTGCGCCCGGAGGCGGCCGATGAGGGCCGCCACGAGCCCGGGCCCGAGCGCCTGTGGAACGAGAGCTGGTACTTCGACGCGATCAGCGACGCCGGCGACCTCGGGCTGTACGTGCGCCTCGGGCGGCTCCCGAACCAGGGCGTGCGCTGTACACGGCCTGCGTCTGCGGGCCCGGCCGCCCGTCGGTGATGCTCGTCGACGCCGGCCGCGCCGCTGCCGGCGGCCGACGATGACGCGCAGGCGATCGCCACCGACGAGATGCACGCCGAACATGCACGTCTGCGAGGGCCGCTGCAGCGCTTCCGCGTGAGCGTCGCCGGCAGCGGCGCGAGGCCCACGCCGATCCGTCCGCGCCGCTGCGCGGCGAGCCGGGAGAGCCGGTCGAGATCGCGCTCGACCTCGAGTGGGAGACCGACGGGATCCCCTACGCATGGCGCGCCATCGACGCGCTATGAGATCCCCTGCCGCGTCAGCGGCAGCGTGCGCGTCGGCGAGGAGGAGATCGCGTTCGCAGGGCCCGGGCAGCGCGATCACTCCTGGGGTGCGCGCGATTGGTGGGCGGTCGACTGGATGTGGAGCGCCCTGCACCTCGAGGACGGGACCCGCACGCACGCGGTCGGCGTCCCGCAGATGCCGGGCTACGGCGTCGGCTACGTCCAGCGCGGCGGCGAGCTGACGGAGATCGAGTCCGTCACCGCCGGCGAGCAGGTCGCCGCGAACGGGCTGATCACGAGCGCGCGCATCGTCTCGCGGCCCACCGGAGCTCGCGCTCGAGATCGAGCCGCTCGCGTTCGGCGCGATCCGCCTCGACGGGCCCGACGGGCGGCTCTCCTGTTCCCGCGCGCGATGTGCCGGGTGCAGGCCGAGGACGGGCGCACGGGCGTCGGCTGGGTCGAGTGGAACCGCGTGCAGCGCAGGGGCGGCGATGGCGCCTGATCGACAGGAGCCGGCACTGGCCGCCGACGGACACCCGATCCCGACCCTCACGCGTGAGGGCGAGGTGTTCCTGCTCGACATCGGTGGCGGCGAGAACCGTTTCAACGACCGCTTCATCGACGCCGTCGAAGGCCACCTCGACGAGGTCCAGGCTGCGGCCGCGCCGCGCGCGCTCGTCACGACCGCGACCGGCAAGTTCTGGTCCAACGGGCTGGATCTCGAGTGGATGGCCGCCAACCCGGAGCTGATTGCCGGCTTCGTGCCGAAGGTGCAGGGCCTGCTCGCGCGCTTGCTCGGGCTCGCCGTGCCGACGGTCGCCGCGTTGCAGGGCCACGCGTTCGCCGCCGGGGCGATGCTCGCGCTCGCGCACGACCAGCGCGTGATGCGAGCCGACCGTGGCTTCTTCTGCCTGCCCGAGGTCGACATCGGGATCCCCTTCAGTCCGGGGATGAGCGCCCTGATCGTCGCGCGGCTGTCGCCGCGCGTGGCGCACGAGGCGATGACGACCGGGAGGCGCTACGGCGGCGGTGACGCGATCGCCGCGGAGATCGTCGAGGAGGCGGTCTCAGAGGATCGCGTCGTGGCGGCCGCGGTCGAGCGTGCGGCCGCGCTCGCGGGCAAGGGCGCGGCGACGCTCGGTGTGATCAAGCAGCGGCTGTATGCGCCGGTGATCGCCGCGCTGCTCGATCCCGACACCGGGTTCGACGCGGCTGAGCCGCGGCCCACTACTTGAGGGCGCCGAGCACGTTGCTGTAGTCGTCCGTCCACAGCCGGGTCGCGCTGTCGCCGGCGAGGAATTCGCCGTGCCCTGCGCGAGCGAGTCTCGCGGCGAGCCGGTGATCGCCGGTGAGCAGGATCCACTCGGCGCGCTTGATCGTCACTTCTCCCGGTTCGCCGGGGCTTTCGATCAGCACCGCCTGCTTGCCGAGCGCGCTCGCGGCGCGGGCGACGACCGGCGCGAGATTGAGGAACCGGTTGGAGACGTGGACGGCGAGCACGCCATCGCCGGAGAGATGCCGGAAGTAGAGCTCGAACGCCTGCACGGTGAGCAGATGGATCGGGATCGAGTCACCGGTGAACGCATCGACGGCGAGCACATTGAAAAGCCGGCCGGGCTCGCGTTCCAGTGACAGGCGACCGTCGCCGGGCACCACCGCGACGCCCGCTCGCGATTCCCTCAGGAAGCTGAACTGCGTGCGCGCGACCGCGATGTCGAGCGGGTCGATCTCGTAGAAGCGGTAGCTGTCGCCCACCCGCCCATACGTTGCGATCGTGCCGACGCCCAGGCCGATGACGCCGACCTGCAGCGGCGTGGGCGAGCGATCGTCTTCGCGCAGGAGCACGCCGATGCCGGAGTCCGGCCCGTAGTAGCTGGTCGCGGTGCGCGCCCGCTCCGGTGCGAGCAGCTGCTCGCCGTGAACGATCGTCCCCGAGTACAGCGTCCGCGACGCCTGGGCGCCCGAGCCTCCGTCGCGCACGCTCAGCACGCCGTAGAAGTTGCGCGCGACCATGCGCGCGCCGCGGTCATACGCGCGGACCTTGCCGAGCACGTACATCCCGAGCAGCACTGTTGCGGCCGCAGCGAGGAGCGCGAGCATCCGTCTCGGCCAGACGCCGCGAGAGGTTCGCTCGAGCAGGTCGCCGGCCACCGCGAACAGGACGACGACCGCGCACAGGACGACGCCGAATGCCAGTTCGAAGTAGTCCGAGAACAGCTGCGGGGCGAGAACGGCGACGAACAGCCCGCCGATCGCTCCGCCGACAGCGACCATCAGATAGAACGCCGTCAGATGCTCCGGAGCCGGCTTCAGGCGCGCCAGCTCGCCATGGCAGACCATGCAGCAGACGAGCAGCGCCGCGCTGAAGAACGCGATCTGGCCGATGATCCCGACGGACAGTTCTCCCGGGAAGAGGTTGAGGGCGAGCAGTCCGAGCACGACCGGGAGGAGCGGCAGGAACAGGCTGCGGCGGTAGCCCTGACCGCCCTCGAAGCAGATGATCAGGCTGAGCAGGTAGATCCCCAGCGGCAGCACCCACAACAGCGGGATCGGGGCGACATTCTGCGTCAGATGGTTCGTGACCGCGAGAAACAGCAGCGACGGGGTGGCCGCGAGCGTGAGCCAGCGCAGGCGGTCGACCACGCGCGGCCCGCGCGAGCGCGCCTCGATCGCGGCCGCAGCCGGCACCGGCTCGGCCGCGCGGCCCGCGCGCACCGTGATCGCGATCGCCAGCGCGATGAACAGCGCGTATGCGATCGACCACGCGTCCGCCTGCGCATGTGTGCCGAGTCGCGGTTCGACCAGCAGCGGGTAGCACAGCAGGCCGAGCAGCGAAGCGCCGTTGGACAGCGAGAACAGCCGGTAGGGGCGGCCCGCGCCGCGCGCGTACCATGCTTGCAGCAGCGGTCCGCACGTGGAGAGCACAAAAAACGGCGCCCCCACGGTCACCGTCAGCAGCCCCAGGATCCTCAGCGTCGGGTCATGCGCGCCGAGCGGCTTCCAGCTCGCGGCCGGGAGGATCGGCAGCACCAGCAGGCTCGCGAGCAGAACCGGCACGTGCACATACATCTGCGCGCGCGGGCGCACATGGCGCACGAGCAGATGCGCGTACAGATATCCGAGCACGAGGACGATCTGAAAGAACATCACCGTGACCGTCCAGACCGCCGCGGAGCCGCCGAACCAGGGGAGGATCAGCCTCCCCATGATCGGCTCGACCTGAAACAGCAGGAAGGCGGCGAGGAACACCGCGCCGCCGTACAGCAGCGCTGTGCCGCGAGGCCTGGCCGCCACTCCGCTGCGCGCGCCGATCCGCTCGCCCCGCGACCGGGGCGTCGCACGTCCGGCATGCTCCCACGAGGACATCCTTGCCGCTGCATCGACGCGGCCGCCGCAAAACTTGACCGCGCGAGCCGCTCGCGGAGCGTCTCGTGGAGGCCTTCGGCGCGGGCGCCCCGCAGGCCCTCGCTCGCGCCGGGCCTAGCGCGCCGGTTCGTCGGTCGCGACGATCAGCACGTGGCACCTGGCCTGATGTGAGACCTTGTTCGGAACGCTCCCGAGTATCCGTTTCGCGCCGTGCATCCCGCGGCTGCCGACCACGATCAGGTCAGCCTTCTCCCGCGCCGCGACCGCGAGCAGCGCATCGGCGGCATCGCCCTTGGCCGTATGCACCGTCACCTCGACGCCGCCCAGCCGCGCCGCCGCGGCGGTCTCTTCCACGACCGACTGCACGGCAGCGTCCGGCTTGATGTCGACACCCTCAACCGCGCCCCCGGACGTACCGCCGATGCGCGCCCCGCGCACCGGCTCGAACGCGGACACGAGATGGAGATTGCTGCCCAGCGCCTTCGCCAGCGCGCACGCCTCCGTGACCGCGCGCCCGGCAGTCTCCGACCCATCAGTCCCGACGACGATCAACTCGTACATACGATCCACCTCCCGTTCGGCGCAGACTAGCCGACGCACGCAGCGAAGCGCACGCGCCTCCGCGGCGAGACCCGCTCGCCCGTGCTCTCCGGCCGGGCTGCCCAGCCGCCGCTGCCGAATGCGGATGAGAGGACTCGAACCTCCACCTGGTTTCCCAGACACGGACCTGAACCGTGCGCGTCTACCAATTCCGCCACATCCGCGTGCTGGTCGGGAGGCGAAGATAGCGCACCGGCAGGCTCAGGGCGGAAACGTGTCCACCTTGACGGCGCAGCGGCCGGCCCGCGCGCGAGCAGAGCACCGGCAGTTTGCTAGCCTCGAGGCCGGTCTACTGCGCGCCGCTATCGTCCAGGGGACTAGGACGCCGCCCTCTCATGGCGGAAACCCGGGTTCGAATCCCGGTAGCGGTATCGCTGTGTCCCGCTCTATCGGTCCGCGAGCAGACGCGCGCTGTCGTCGAGGGGCGCGAGTTGCAGCCGAAGCGAGACGTAGGCTACGCGCCTCGTGCCCGAGACACAGCGGCAATGGATCAAGCGACTGGAACGCGACGGCTGGACTCGCGGACGTGGCGGCAAGCATCAAGTCAAGATGTCCAAGCCCGGGCGTCGGCCGATAACGCTCCCTGAGAATAATCGGCGCGTGTACTCCAAGGGCTTCGAGGCGGAGCTGCGCCGGCAGGCTGGTCTATAGATGGACGGAGGATGACCCAGATACCTATGATGTGGCCATGAGCGACGGACAGGAGCTACACGTCAACGTCCGCTACGAGCACGACTCGCTGTGGGCTACCGTCGATGAGTTCCCGGGTGTCTTTGCCGCCGGCGACAACCTGGACGAGCTGCGCACGAGCCTCGAGGAAGGCATCGCACTCGTACTTGAGCGCGATGGTGTGATCCCGACGGTTACCATCGCCCAACTGCGCCTACCGCCCGTTCAGACCACGGCCAGCTCCCAGCTCGTCTACGCCTGAGTCCGCGGCGATTGCGCCGGAGCGCGCTCGCGGTGTGCGTGCAGCCTCATGACCTGCTGCCAGGTCGGGGCGTGTTTCGAACGTCGGCCCGTTAGGCGTATTTTGACCTGCCTCAGTTGCCTGGGCCTTTCTTGTTTTTGGCCCTCTGTGGGAACGTGTCGGGGAAGCGCACACGAGCAGCCTGCAACTCGCACGCGAGCAGCCTGCAACTCGATCGCGCGAGCGCCGCGTGGGAGGATTGTTGGGCGTGCTGAGTGTGTGCTCCAACGCGCCCGTGCGCGCCGCTATGACGTAGATGGCTTGCAAATCGCGATTACTTGGAGGATGCCGATGCCGGACACTACGTGCCACATGTCGATCTCGCTCGACGGCTTCGTCGCCGGGCCGGACCAGAGCCGGGAGAATCCGCTGGGGAAGCGCGGCAGGGAGGTTCATAGCTGGCACCTTGGCGACGAGCGCGCGAACGACGCCGACGCGACGGCAGCGAGCTGGCTCATGCGACCGCGCGGGGCCTACGTCATGGGCCGCAACATGTTCGGGCCAATCCGCGGCGAGTGGGATGAGGACTGGGATGGATGGTGGGGCTCCGAGCCGCCGTACCACGCGCCGGTCTTCGTGCTCACCCACCAGCCCCGCGAGCCGATCGAGATGGATGGCGGCACGAGCTTCCACTTCGTCACCCAGGGCTTCGAGGCCGCCTACGCGCAGGCGCGTGAGACGGCCGGCGAGGATGGCATCGACATCGCGGGCGGCGCCTCGACCGTCCGTCAGGCGCTCGCCGCCGGAGTGATCGACGAGCTCACGCTCGACGTGGTCCCCGTCCTGTTCGGGTCCGGCGAGCGGCTGTTCGACGGAGTCAAGTCCCTCGGGTTCGAGCCGGTCGAGGTGCTTCACTCTCCCCTCGCCACCCACATCCGCTACCGGCGGGCGGGGTGAGCGGCGGGCATCATGACGTCGGCAAAGTCACTCCGGAGCCGCAGTTTGGTTGTCTGAGCGTTGCGCGGAGTGCAGGGCTGAGATGCTGCGCCAGACAGGGTCTTGTTTCGATCGTTGGCCCGTTAGGCGTATCGACGAGCACGCGGCTTTGATGCTCTCGCACTAGCCTGCGGGCCGGCTAGCGTTGTTGCTCCCGAGCAGGCGCAGCCGCTCCGGTACAAGCGGTTCGGGAAGCAGCAGCCAGCTCCCACCGCCACCACCGCCGTCGCTCGGATCGCCCTTAGCCACAGACCGCTCACGTCGACCTCCCAAACATCGGTTGGCACCCGAGCCGTCCACACGAAGAATGGCGACATCGTCGCGGTAGGCGCGCAGGAAGTTTGCCGGGATCTCTGGGCGAACGCCGCTTGCGATGCCGCGCTCCAGGCCCATCAACCGCCAGTCGAGGGGGTGCTCGAGGATCGAAGCACGGTTCAACAGCGGGCGCCGATCCACGTTGATCGCCCTGCAAGGGGCCGGACGTGCATTTCACACCGGCGTTTCCAGGTTTTCGTCATTTTGGAGGCCGGGGTGCTAGCGGAAGCGCAAACATTCCGCAGATGGGCAGGCCCGAGGCAGACGTTGCCCGCCTAGCCGCTGCGCAGCAGCGCTCTCTAGCTCATGTCGCGTTCACCGCCTCGGCCTTTCTGCTCGGCCAGGCCGGCTGACTCGGCAGAGGACATTCGGGTATAGCTGAGCCGGGCAGCGCTCGGCTCGGCGACGCGCCCTAGAAGGCGATCCCGATCACGGTGAGCGTCGCGAGCGCAAGCACTACCGCCGCTACTGTCAGCCACACGACAAGCGGAGAGGAGAGGTGGTCGTGGCCGCCACTTCGCAGCGCCGCCGCAACGTGTTTCTGACGCACCCCACCGATCACGAGGATGGCAACCGCGAGCGCCCCGTACCCGACACCCAGCACCTCAGCGGCCAACGCGCACCTCCCGAGAGACCGGGCACGATTCGACCGACTCCTATCGCTACGGCAGTGGCCGCAACCCCGGTGCGCCACCAGGCAAGCCACGTCCGCTCGGCTGCCAGCCAGGTGCGCTGAGAGTCACCCGCAGCATCCGGTTTGCTTAGATCGGGCTCTGGCACAACCATCATCGAACCAACTGCACAGGACGGTAAGGAGCCGGGGCGATCGTGCGCGTCGGTTGAAAGCCACAGACGTCGCAGCGCATCGGGCGGGTGGCTTGCCGATCGAGGTGCGCTCAGCGCCCGGAATGCACGCTCGGCGACCGCATCGCCTATCGCTCGAGCCCAACGGCTTCGAGCGTCTTGTCTTTCGAGCCGAAGTCCTCCCAGCGAGCGATCTTGCCGTCACGGAACTCCAATATGGCGCCCGTCGGGATGTCCGTCTCGATGCCGCTGCCCCTGGCCCGCACGTGGAGCGTCCCCCAAACCACCAGCCGCTCTCCCAGGTCGAGTGCCTCGTAGTGCTGCTCGAACTTCTCGAAGGTCTCGTCGGTGTCGGCGATGAAGCGTTCGACGCCCTCGAGCCCACGATATGGCCCTCTGTCTCCGACCGGCGAGGCAGAAACTCAACGTCCGGGTGCCAGAACGCTTGAACCAGGGCTGCGCTCCTGTCGCCGCCATTCCACACCTCAAGCGCACGTCGCACAAGCTCCACGTCCTGCAGCGACACCGTCTAACCCCGTTCCTTGGCATAGAGGCTCAACACGACGTCCCAGTCCCGGCGGAGGACCGCCGCCCAGATCTGGCGAGTGCTCTCCAGGGGCGCAGCCATGCGGGAAGTATCCCCCACGCGGCAGAGGGCTTGTCGCCGATGGCCGACTCTGGCAGCGCGTGGTACGCTGCCCGCCTGCGTGGATGAGGGCCACGCGCCAGCCGTAGCCAGGACCGCCGTTGTCAAGGAGGGGAAGACTTCAGATGCCACGAAAAGTGTGTGCACGTCTTGGCACGCTGGCGACTGCCGGTGTACTTGTCTTCGTGGCGGCCGTGTGTGCCTCCGCGGCTGGGGCCTTGCCGGCGCTTCCGCTGAATCACGCACGGCGCTGGATCACCGACGCGGACGGACGTGTGGTGATCGTGCACGGAACGAACATGGTCTACAAGCGGCCGCCGTACTATCCGAGCGCCGCAGGATTTGGCGACGAAGACGCTGCATTTCTTCAGTCGATCGGATTCAACGCGGTGCGGCTCGGCGTGATGTGGCAGGCACTCGAGCCCGAACCCGGAGTCTTCGACGAAGCCTATGTCGCTCACATCAGGGGAACAGTCCAGATGCTCGCCTCGCACGGCATCCTGTCGCAGGTCGAGATGCATGAGGGCATGTACAACGAACAATTCGAAGGTGTGGGCTTTCCGAACTGGGCGGTCGAGGACGAAGGCAAGGAAAACCTCCACGACGGCTTTCCCTACAACTACGAGTTCAACCCGGCGCTCAATGCCGCCTTTGACAACTTTTGGGCCAACTCTCCCGGACCCGAAGGGATCGGCCTGCAGGACTACTTCGTCGGCGCCTGGCACTACCTCGCGGCACATCTGGCGGGCACGAGCGGCATCATGGGATACGAAATCATGAACGAGCCGTGGCCGGGCACAGAATGGACAACCTGCGCGGCGCTCGGCCAGGGAAAGAAGTCAAAGCCCTGCCCGACCTTCGACGCCAAGCTCGATGCGATGTACGATCTCGTCGCGCCGGCGATCCGCGAAGCCGACCCGACCACGCCGATCTACTACGAGCCCAACCTGCTGTTCGATTTCGGCGCATCGACCGCGACCGAAAGCCCTCCGGTCTCCAACGTCGGCTTCGCGTTCCACGACTACTGCCTGACGGAAAGCCCGAACGGTTGCGAATCGGAGGCTGTAAACATCGCGAACGCCGTCAAGCACGTAAAGAAGACCAGGGACGCGCTGTTCCTCACCGAGTTCGGCTCGAGCAACCACGAAGGCGATCTCAGGGGCGTGGTTGCCAAAGCCGACGCCAACATGGTGCCGTGGCTCGAGTGGGCTTTCTGCTACTGCGAAGACCCGCTCACCACCGGGGGTGAAACAGAGGGGCTCGTGAAGAACCTGCACGAACCGCCGACCGGCGAAAACGTCCGGCCGGAAATACGCGACGCGCTCATGGAGCCATACCCACAGCTCATCTCAGGCACGCCAACCTCCTGGCAATTCGACCGCGAAACGAAGACGTTTGCGTTTGCCTACGCGCCGAAGCGGGCCGGCGGCGGGAAAAGGTTCGGTGAAGGCGCCACGACCGAAATCGCGGTACCCGAAGCCGTGTATCCCGGCGGCTATAGCGTCTCGGCGACGGGCGCGACTGTCATATCGGCAGCTGGCGCGTCCACGCTGATCCTCAGCCAGCAGGGCAAGCCGACGACGATCTCCGTCGCGGTCAGCCCGAAGTAGCGCGCTGAGCGGGAGGCGCGCCCGGGCTGGTGACGCGCCGTGCCTTCAGACCACCGACTTCGGGCAGGTGAAGTAGCCGGCGGCGAACGCGCCGGTGCTCGTGCCGGGCAGCAACAGGCTGGTGTCGATGAAGAAGCGCTGGGCGCCGTTGTAGGAGGCGTCGCCGAGCAGGCCGGGACCCTCGGGTTCGCCTTCGTCGTCGGAGTTGACCGTCGGCGCGTCGGTCGTGTAGCTCGCGTACTTCGCGCTGCTGGCGCCTTCGGCCGGATCGTGGAACTGGAACGTCGCTTTGTGCCCCGGTCCGACCGGCGTCAGCCTGACGATCATCTGTCCCCCGCCCGAGCGGGCGCTGAGACGCGCCGTCAGGGTCGCGCCCGAGAGCGTGCACGAAGCTGCTTCGGCGAAGGCAGCGATCGTCGCTTTTGAGGGGCCCTGCAGCGTCACCCCTGTGCCGCTGGGGCCTGCGCCCCCCGGCGCCGGCGGGCCGGCCTTTTCGTGGCACGCTTCTTCCAGGCTTTCGCCCGTCAGCGTCACCTTGTTGCCGTTCTCCTCACCCCAGAAGGCGATCACGGCCGGTCCCTTCTGGCCCCCTTCGTCAGCGGCGTTGTCTCCGTTGGGGCAGCGGCAGCCTTCCTGCAGGTTGCACAGCCGCGTCTGCGTGACGTCGAGCGTTCGCCCATCTGAGAGGTGAAGCCCGCCCGGGGCCGAGCCCGCGATCGTGACGATGTCGGCCTCGAGGTCGACCTCGGCGCGGTCGACCGCGCGCGGCGGCGCGCCGAGCGTCGTGCTGGCACCGTTCTCGAGGTCGACTTTGCGCAGTTCCGCCTGTCCGGTCGAGGGAGTGATGCCGGCGCCGTCGAACGTCCACTGCTGCCCGAGCGCGGGCGTAAGCAGCGCGTTCGTGGCGAGGTTCCGTTCGAAGTCGGCGCCGCCGACGCTCTTGAGCAGCGCGTAGATCCCGGCCGCGCTGTGTGCGGCCATCAGCGGCTGGAAGATCGCCCACGGATAGCCGCCTTGGCCGACCTCGTCGGCGACCTCGTCGAAGATCCCGCCGCCGTCGTAGTCGCGCGTGTAGAGGTCTTTGAAGGGGTCGTTGATCCACGCGATCAGGCCGGGATCGTCGTAGGTGAGGCCCGCTATCTGTTCCTGCAGCTTGTCGCCCGCCCACAGCGCGTAGCCCTCGATGAAGTACTCCGGCAGCGAGTAGAAGCGCGAGATCGTGCCGGCGACGCTCTCCTGGGCACAGTGCGTCAGCTCGTGGCCCAGGACGCGGACCGCGTTGGCGTATTCGCCGGCTTCATTTGCGAGTACGAGCACTTCGCAGCCGGTGATCGTTTCGTGGTCGGCGGCGGTCAGCGGTTCGGCGAAGCCGCCGCTCGGCACGCCCTTGCTCGACTTCCCGAGCTCGGCCGCGTTGCCCGTGTAGACGACCGGCGTGAAGCGGTATTTGATTCCGGTTTCCTGTTCGATCCGCGCGATCAGGATCGGCTCCAGTTCGTTCAGCAGCGCGTTCTTCTTCTTGGCTGCGTGAGCGAGCTGGGCCGGCGCGAGCACGCGCTCGACGGCGCGTCGCTGCGCCGCTGTCAGGCGCGCCAGGTAGTGCCTGATCCATAGTCTCGGCCCGGTCACATCCGCCCCCGGCGGCAGCGCGACCGCGCCGGGGATGCGCTTGATACCCGGTAGCGGGCCATAGATCGCGATGAACGCCTGCTCGGCCTCGGCGAGCCCTACGTGTCCGTTTGTGTCGACCGCGAACGCGCCGCCCTCGCGCTGCAGCGCGAGCCCGCCGCGGCGCAGGCGCGCGCGCGTGCAGACCAGCCCGCGCTGCGCATATAGCGATCGAGAGCGAGCGGCGCACGGCGCTCCGGGAGCCAGGCAGGCGCTGCCCGCGAGGCCTCCGCGCGGGCACTTGAAGGGCGCGCGCCCGGCGAGCGCCGAGCCCGGTGCGGCGCCGATCGCGGCGACGGCGAGCGCCACGATCATGATCAGCGGTGCGAAACGGCGCTGCGACACGCCGCACAGCGTAGTGATCGATTCGCTCCGCGGCCGGCCGTCTGCGTCTGTGGACCGGGCAGGTGCCAGCCCCTCGAACCGCCCAGGGCGAGGCGCCGCTAGACAGACACCCGGCGCGCAGCCGTGCGCGACAGCCGCTTTGGTCTGCCGCTGTCTGCGCCCGCTGCCGCGGCCCCGTGAACGGCGAGGAACGCCGATACGACACGAGCGTCGAACTGGGTTCCGGCTCCGCGGCGGATCTCGGCAAGAGCCTGCTCGACGGGCCACGCGTGCTTGTACGGGCGATTCTGGATCAGCGCGTCGAAGACATCAGCGACCGCGACGATCCGCGCGACGAGCGGGATCTCCTCGCCGGCGAGTCCATCGGGGTAGCCCGCGCCATCCCAGCGCTCGTGGTGGCTTTTGGCGATGACCGTGGCCATTTGCAACACGCGTGAGCCGCTGCCCTCGAGCAGCTGAGCGCCGAGGTTCGCGTGCGTCTTCATGACCTCATACTCCTCGGCGGACAGCTGTCCCGGCTTCAGCAGGATGGCATCCGCGATCGCGATCTTCCCGACGTCGTGCAGCGGCGCGGCCTCGCGCAGATCGGCGATCTGCTGCG
This sequence comes from uncultured Solirubrobacteraceae bacterium, assembly GCA_963827105.1. Classification (GTDB taxonomy): domain Bacteria; phylum Actinomycetota; class Thermoleophilia; order Solirubrobacterales; family Solirubrobacteraceae; genus Palsa-744. Next base: position 22,381 of record CAWHAB010000018.1, read on the forward strand.
CGCCGAGCCCGAGCCGATCCGCGATCTCAGCGGAGGTCTGCGCCACCCGCTGGGTGTGGTGGAAGGTGTCATCGTCGCGGTACTCGGCCGCAAGGGCGAGACGGTGCAGCGTTTTGGCGCGAGCTTCCTCGAGCTCGTGTGTTCTCTCGGCGACGGCGGTCTCGAGCGTGTGCGCGTGATTGGCGAGTTGCTGCTCTGCCTCGTATTGCACGGTGACATCGCGTGCCACAGCGAGAACCACGTCCCCGCTCTGCGCGCTGTGGCCGCTCCACTCGAGCCAGCGGTAGCCGCCATCGGCGGCACGGTAGCGATTGCGGAAGCCAATCGCGTCACGCGAGCCGCTCGCGACTGCGGCGTGCTCCGACACCGTTTGTCCACGGTCGTCGGGATGGATGAACTCGACGAACGGGCGCGAGCACAACGTCTCGGCGGAGTAGCCGAGGACACGCTCCCACGCGGCGTTGACCCGGGTGAAGTGGCCGCTCGTGTCAGCCGTCGCGAGCAGGTCGGGCGACTCATCGAAGTAGCGGGCGAGCTCGCCTTCCAGCCTGCGGCGGTGGTCGACGAACCGTCCGAGCAGTCCGCCGAGTAGCAGGAGCGCGAGCGCCCAGCACGTATCGCCGATGAGGCTGACGTCGAATACGCCGCTGGCGTAGTCGCTGATGCCGATCAACGCGAGCGCGACAAACGCCCCCGCCAGTCCGCCGCGCAGACCGAACCGAAGCGCCAGCAGTGCGATCGGAACCACGTACAGGACTTCCAGGGCGTCGGCCGGCCGGGTGTCTGCGGCCTGCAGCATGTAGAACGCGGCGTACAGCCCGGCAGCGAGGAGGAGCGTCTGCGGACCCTCAGGGTTCAGCCAGCGACGGGGCGGGCGCAGACGGGCGAAGGCCGTGTGGGCGCGCATCGTCATTGGGTTCCATCGCTGGCCTGAGGAGGCCGCGTGAACCTGCGAGCGAAAGTGGCCGGGTGTTCGACGCGTGGCGGCTATCGCACGAATGCGACGCTGCGCGGCGGCTGCCGCTTGATCGCCTACTCCGCGAGATCGACAGCGGCGCGCGCCTCTCGCAGCGACGTGAATGTGCGGATACGGATGACCTTGCCGTCGCGGATCGTCCACACGCCGGCGAGCCGCTGCGCGACAGCGATGCCCGTTGACCTCCCCTTGGCGCTCAACCGCATTGTGACGACGACCGACTCGCCGGCGTCGTCGAGCCGCTCCAGGTGGATGTGAATCTCATCCATCGCGTCCTGGAAGGACTCCCAGTAGCGGCGCATCCCATCGTGGCCGCGATAGGTGTCCGGCTCAGTTGACAGGCCCGGAGGCACTGCAAGTTCAAAATCGTCGTGGGTGAGTGCGAGGATCGTCGCGATGTCACCCGTGTTGAACACGTCGACGACGTGGCGCACGATCCCCTGGTTCTCGAGCGACACCGTCTATGGCCGTTCCTCGGCGCGGCGTTCGCCGGCGATATCCGCCTCGCCGATGTCGAGAGACGCCGTCACCCGCTCGATCGGGCGGCTTGCGAGGCGCGCGATTCCGCCTCCCGCAGGCGCGACGGCCGCGTGCGACCAGGTCGGGGTCGCGGACTCCTCAGGCATGGCACGGAGTATTCCGCAGGCGCTGCCTGCTCGAGTGCGGGGTCAGCGTCGACTACGCTTTCGCGATCGGCTTTCCCACGGACACCACCGACGCCCCGGACCACCGCGCGCCGGGAGAGGCCAGCGAGCCGGCGCTGCCGGACACCAGCCGAGTTTTCGCGGCGGAACCCGGGCGATCATGAGGCATCTGGGCGACGGACCGTTTCGCAAGGGCGAGCCGATCTGGGTCATCGAGGCGGACGGCTCCCGGCGCGCGGCGGAGTTCGTCGGCGACCGCGAGTCGGGCACCTGGTTCGGAGGCCCGGCGAGCGTGTTCGTGCTCTTCCTCGACACGGGGTCTACCGGCGCCGTCGAGCTCGACCGCGTGTTGGCGCGCGAGGCGTAGCAGCGTAGCTGTAGACGTAGAACCCGGCCGGCGGCGCGCTAGGGAGTGACGAGGTGCTCCAGCTCAAACACGCGGATCTCGGCCTCCTTGGAGGCCCCGACCGCGTCCAACATGGGCGCGAGGGTCTCGTCGAACAGCGCCGCATACCAGTTCGACTCCCAGATCTGCGCTACCTGCATCGTCCCGTCGACCTCGCTGACACCGTGCATGATCAGCCCGAGCGGGTGGTTGCGGTCGATGTCCAGCGCCTTGCGCAGCGCTTCGTACGTCGCGCGGTCCATGTTTCGATTGACGATCCTGAGGATGGTCACTGGGCGCTCCCCTCCACGGTTTGGGCTTCGCGGCGCGAGCCTACCCGGGATGGTCGGTCCTGCGCAAGCAGACCGCGACGACGGTGTGTGCGCCCCTGTCGCGCGGGCGGTAGGGTGCACCTCGCCGGCGCCGCGCGCCCAGACGTGTGCTGCGCCGCTCCGTGTCAACCGCTATCGCGAAAGTTGGAGAGATCATGGATACCGATCGTCTGAAGACCATTCCGCTGTTCTCGTCGCTGTCCGACAAGGCTCTCGACACGGTGACGGTGTTCGCGAGTGAGACATCGGTGTCCGCCGGCAAGCGGCTCGTGCACGAAGGCGACTACTCCTACGACCTGATTGTGATCGAGGACGGGACGGCCGACGTCATCAAGGGCGGCGAGGTGATCGGATCGCTCGGTCCCGGCGACGTTTTCGGGGAGATCGGGATGCTCTCCGGCAGCAAGCGCACCGCGGACGTCGTCGCGACCTCCTCGATGCGCCTGATCACCTTGAGCAAATGGGATCTCAAGCGCATCTCAACCGAGATCAGCGACCAGTTGCAGGCGCTCGTCGCGGAGCGCCAGAAGCTCGACGAGGAGCACGCGCAGCCCTCGTAGCGAGCGCGGCGGCCGGGAGCTGGTGAACGAGCCGCAGATCGCGCGGACGTGAATCGAGCAGGCCGCTGCGCCGACTGCGCTAGCCGCCGGCGGCGCGTGCGCGCGATCCACGCGTGCGCCGACGGCGTCGCAGTTCCCGCACCCGCTCGCCGGCTGCGGATGCGAGTACCACGGCTGCTCCGCCCGCGACCGACATCAGGATCTTCAGATGCCCATCGACAACGAGGTACCACACGATCCAGAAAGCGGTCATGGCGAGGGAAAACGCCAGCCACCGGCGCGGACTCGTTTGCATCACTCGGCGATTATGGCACCGCACGATGTCCTTGTGACGGTTACGCCGGTGGCTCGTGGGAGGCGCGCGGTCGGCGGGCATCCTGCCGGAGCGAGCGCGCGGCGCGGCGCGCACGGCGAAGTGACCGGGAGGGCGGCTGTTACGGTTTTTGCATGAGCCATCGCGCGCCTGCCAAGCTCCAACGCCGGACGGGCTGAGCGGGGACTCGGACAGTGCATGCAGCACCGCCGATGAGGCGGCCGCCTACGGTCGCCGTCGTGCACTTTCCGTCCGGGGGGCACGTCCGCCCGCTGCTCCCGCTGGTCGCCGCGCTGGAGCAAAACGGACTGCGCACCGTCCAGTGGGCGCCGGCCGAGTGGGAGCAGGCCTGCCGATCGGTGGGCGGAGAGTTTCGCTCGCTGCCCGATCTCAGCGATCTCGCGTGGCCGCCTCCCGTCCCCGTCGCGATCGCGGAGTTCATCGCGGGCCTGAGCGAGCGCCTCGCCCCGTGGATGATCGAGCAGGTGGCCGATGCCGGCGCAGATCTCGTGCTGCGCGACACCTTCGCCCAGTACGGCCGCTACGCGGCGCTGGCGAACGGCGTCGGCGAGATCACGGTGCCGGCGATGATGGCGTTCCACGCGGGCATGTGGCCGAGCGATGACGGGCACCGCGACGGTGTCAGGAGCCGCGCGGCGGGCGCCGCGCGGGCGATGCGCTGGCGCAGGCGCTCACGACGGCTTGAGCGGCGCTACGGCGCGCCGCTCGGGGACCCGCTCGAGGTGTTCGCGGGACGCCATGGCACGAGGACGCTCGTCTTCACCGTCCCATCGCTGCAGATGGACCCCGGTGCGCTGCGCGGCGAGGACGTCCACTTCGTCGGGCCGCTGCGCGCCGTGGGGGCCCCCGAAGCAGCCGCGGAGCCTGCGCTCGACGGCGTCGAGGCGACGGACAGCGTGATCTACGTCTCGCTGGGTACGGTCTTCGAGCAGCGCCCGTCCTTCTTTCAGGACGCCGCACGCGCGCTGGCTGCTCCGGGCCGCCGCGTGATCCTCTCGACGGGGCGACTGCCCGCGGCGGCGCTCGGGGCGCTGCCCGCGGGGGTCAGCGCCCATGCGCATGTCGATCAGCTGTCCGTGCTTCAGCGTGCCGACCTGTTCGTCGGCCACGGCGGCTTCAACGGAGTGCAGGAGGGGCTGGCGGCGGGCGTGCCCCTCCTGCTCGCTCCGCAGATGTTCGAGCAGGCGCTGAACGCCGACGTCGTCGTCAGCCGGGGCGCTGGACTGCGCCTCGCGAGCGAGAGCGAGGATCAGATTCGCGCCGCCAGTGCGACGCTGCTGGGTGACCCCTCCTACACCGAGGCGGCACAACGCCTCGCCCGTGAGCTGCGATCCGGCACCCGCATCGAGGAGGCGGTCGAGCTCGTCGCGCGCGCCGCGCATGAGCACGCCGCCTGATCTGTGCGCGAGAATGGTCGCGATGATCGACCCCGCCGTCAGTCATTTCGGAGGCCGTGACGGAGCCGAGCTCGCCTACCGCGAGGTCGGGGAGGGCCGCCCAGTGATTCTGATCCACGGCTTCCTTGCGAGCAGCGAACATTGGCTGCGCTTCGGCCACGCCGAGAGGCTGGCCGCGCTCGGCTACCGCGTCGTGATGCCGGACGTGCGCGCACACGGCGACAGCGACCGATCCCACGACGCGAGCGCCTACCCGCCGGACATCCTCGCCGAAGATGGCTTTGCGCTGGTCGAGCATCTCGGCCTCGGCGTCGGAGACTACGACCTCGGCGGCTACTCCCTCGGTGGTCGTACGACGATCCGCATGCTCGCGCTCGGCGGCACCCCGGGCCGCGCGATCGTCGGCGGCATGGGCCTTGAGGGGATCGTGCATACGGCGGGCAGGGGAGGACAGTTCCGCCACCTGCTGACGAACCTCGGCACGTTCGAGTTCGGCTCAGCGGACTGGAAGGCCGAGGCGTATCTGAGGAAGATCGGCGCCGATCCTGTCGCCCTGCTGCTCGCGCTCGGCACGACCGTCGACACGTCGCCCGAGGCGCTCGCCGCGATCGAGACGCCGACGCTGATCGTCGTCGGTGCCGAGGACGAGCGCCACAGCTCCGCGGAGGCGCTCGCCGCGGCTCTCGCGCACGGGCGATATGTCGCCGTCCCCGGCGACCACGAGAGCGCGATCCGGACGCCCGCGTTCGGCGAAGCGATCACGGACTTTCTCGGGGCAGCCGCGCCGGGCGCCTCGATCGCGGGCTAGCGCACCGACCAGACCGCTCGCCGGGAGCATCACACTGCGCGGCCGACTCCGCGCCTGCCACCGCGGCTGGCGCTGACGCGGCCCGGAGACGCCCGCCGGCAAGTTTTCGTGCAGCGGATCGGGCGCTCGGCGAACCCCGGCGAAAAGACCCCGATCGGCTCTGTAAAACCGTTTCGGTGCCGATCGGTGCAAACTCATTGTTCCAATGAGCGGAAAAAATCGGAGACGCGCCTCGACTTATTCGCCCATACCCATATTCTCCCGGATGCGTTCGGGCGGGCTCCGTGCCCGCTCGAATACCGAGTTCGCCCGGCGTCGTGGCTGGATCGAACCGGGGACGTGATTGGCGACTGGCGAAACGATCAGATGGAAGAGAGATGGCTTCTATGTATGACGCGCGCACAGCGAGTCCCCGGAATCGGCGGCTGACTCCGGGTCCCGGCGGATTGCCACGTGGGCAGGTCACAGAGATCCAACGAAGCCGCATGCTCGCGGCCGCCTCGGAGGCCGTCGCCGAAGTCGGCTATGCGCGCATGACGATCGCGCAGGTGATCGGCAGGGCGCGCGTGTCGCGCAAGACCTTCTACGACGTGTTCGCCGACCGTGAGGACTGCTTTCTGGCCGCATTCGAGCAGGCGGTTTCGCGGGCGCGCCTGGTGGCGAGCGAGGCATACGAGCCGGAGTCGAGCTGGCGCGACGGGATCCGCGCGTCGCTGGCCGCGCTGCTGACGTTCATGGATGAGCATCCCGACCTCGCGCGCCTATGCCTCGTCGAGGCGCTCGCCGCCGGCGACGCCGTGCTCGAGCGCCGCGCGCAGGTCCTCGACGAACTCGCCAACGTCGTCGATCGCGGACGTTTCGAGCGCAACGCCGCGAGGGACCCCGCGCCACTGACGGCCGAGGGCGTCGTCGGCGGGATCATCGCCGTGCTCCACGCCCGCCTGATCGAGGATTGCACCGAGCCGCTGAGCGATCTGCTCGGTGCGCTGATGGGCATGATCGTGCTCCCGTACCTCGGCGCGCGCGCTGCAAGCGGCGAGCTCAGCAGGCCGTTGCCGGAGCGTCGCCGCGTGCGGCGAACGCGCAAGCCGGCCAGGAGCACCGACCCGCTCGACGACCTCAACATGCGCCTCACCTACCGGACCGTGCGTGTGCTCAGCGTGATCGGCGAGCAGCCCGGCGCCAGCAACCGTCAGATCGCCGAAGACTCGGGGATCGTCGACCAGGGCCAGATCTCGAAGCTGCTCAATCGGCTCGCACGCCTGACGCTCGTCGAAAACCTCGGTGAGGGCCAGGAGCGCGGAGCGGCCAACGCGTGGCATCTGACGCCCCGCGGGGCGCAGGTCGAACGAGCGACGCAGCCACGCTGATCTGAACGCGCCCGGCGACGTCGCCGCCGTCCCATCCGCTGCCTGGCCGTCGGAGTGGGCGAGGAGTTGCTGCGCTTTCTTCTGTGGCGGATGCTGGGCTTGCTCGCGGCGCTCCTCGGCCTCGGGCTGATCGAGTGGTTCCTCAGCGGTGGTCCCGGCAGCGTCCTGCGCGCGCGACGCGTGCACGCGCTGCCTGCGGGCCTCGGCGCGCTCGCCCGGGGCGCGGAGCAGCGGGCCGGCGCGCTCTGGAGCGAGATCCCCCGCTCGGCCCTCGCGCCGGCGGAGCTGATCGGGAGCGGCCTGCTCGCGTCCGCGATCTGCCTGCTGATCGTGCGTGCATGCGCGCGCCGCCGGCGTAGCTACGTCCGCCTGCAGGTCGACGCCTACCGGATGGACTCGGCCGGCACGGAGGCCGTCGCGAGGATGTTCGCGGCTGTGCACAGGCGCCTCGCCCGCCGCTGGTGGCGGCGGCTGCTCAGCGGCCAGCCGTCAGTCGCGCTCGAGGTGCATTTCGCGGCCACCCGTGCCGAGCGCCCCGCATGGCTCGCCATCACATGCCCGCTCGGCCTCGAGGGGATGGTTCAGGCGGCGCTGCAGGGCGCCTACCCGAACTGCCGCCTCCGTCCCAGCGACGTCACGGTCGCCGCCGCGCCCTGTGTGGTGCGGCTGAAGAAGCATTTGCAGTTCACCACGCGTGCCAAGGTGCTCGACCGTTTCGAGCAGCAGCGCGAGCCGCCGATGAATCGACTCTTGACGGTGATGGCGGCCTGCGGCGAGCCCGCCTTCGTGCAGTTGGCGATGACACCCGCCCCGACCGTCTTTGAGGCGTTCGCCCGGCATGCGTACCAGCGCCGCGAGGTGCGCCTGGCACGCGAGCGCAAGATGCATCTGATCGTGCGCGACCGCTCGATGGTCGATGACGCCGAGTTGCGCGGTGGCCTCGAGGTTCAACACAGCCCGCTGTTCTTCGTCGATCTGCGCGTGATCGCCGCCGCGCGCGGGGTCTGCGAGCGGATCGCCTCGGAGCTCCGCGTCGACGGCGCGGAGAACCGGCTGGTCGAACGTGGGACCGGAGTCCGCCACGGCCTGCTCGGCCTCTACGCCTCGCGTGTGCAGCGCGGCGAGGGCAACCCGCTGCCGGCGTTCCACAAGGGCGTGTTCGCGCCGAGCGAGCTCGCGGCCGTGTGGCAGCTGCCGTCGATCGACTACCTCGCCGTGCCGTTCGCGCGCAACGCCCTGCCGCTCGCGCCGGCACCGCCGCGGATCTGGCGCCCGCGGCACGGGCCCGGCTCGCTGCGCGACGCCTGCGGAGCGGTCTCGATCCACCCGGAGCTGCGCAGGCAGAACACCGCCGTGCCGGGAACCGTCGAGCAGGGCAAGTCGAGCTACCTGGTCGCGACCGTCGCCGAGGACGTTCTGCGTGGGCGTTGCGCGGTGATCGTGCTGGACCCGAAGGGAGACGCAGCCGAGGCTGCGATCAGCCTGATCCCGCCGGAGCGGACGTGCACGCTGCTCGACTTCGCACACCCCACATGCGGCTTCAACCCGCTCGCAGTCGACGCGCCCGCGGACGTGATCGCCGACTACGTCGTGGCGGCGCTCAAGAACCTGTTCACGGACGCCGACATCCGGGCGTCCTCGGATCGGTATCTGCGCAACGCGATCATCGCCGTGCTCGCGTACGAACGTGAGTCGACGCTGTGGGATGCCGCCCGCCTGCTGTCGGTCGGCGAGGAGGGCTATAGCTATCGGCGCAGTGTCGGTGCGCGCGTGCGGACGCTCCCCGCCTTCAAGGAGATCTCTGAGTTCTTCACGGCGGAGCTGACGGCGCAGCTGGCGGACGCGCGCAGCACAACCACCGCGAAGCTCGATGCGCCGGTGAACAAGCTCGCGCGACTGCTGAACTCGCCGTCGATCAAGCGTGTTCTTCTCAACGACTCGCTGAGGCTCGACTTCGATGAGGTGATCGCCGGCGAACAGGTGCTGATCGTGAAGGGCGCGCTCGGCGCGATGGGTGCCGGCAATACCTCCGTGCTGATGCAGTTGCTCGTCGGGATGCTCGACGCGGCGCTCGCGCGCCAACAGGACCTCGTCTCCGCCGGGCGTCGTGTCGCGGTCGCGCTGAAGATCGACGAGGCGCCGATGGTCCTCAACCGCGGCTTCGCCGAAACGATGGCGCTCAAGCGCTCGGCTGGCCTCGAGACGGTGGCGTGCTGGCAGACGGACGCGCAGTGGGTCGATCGCGACGTCCGCGACCAGCTCGACGCGCTGTTCGCCCATCGCGTGTACTTCGCGACTGCATCCGCGCGCGACGCGCGCCGCGCTGCCGAACTGACGATGGCGGAGTTCTCAGACGCCGTGCGCCCGGGCATCGAGCGGCTGTCGAGCCTCGGTCGGCCCGATGTCCGCCTGCACCTGCCAAAGCACCACGCGATCGCGAGCTGGGCCACGGTCGACGGCAGGCAGCCGCCGTTCGTCGCAGAAACGATCCCGTTGCGAGTCGACCATCAGCGCATCGCGCTGCACGCCGCGCGGCAGCGTGCGCGCGGCGGGCGCCATCGCAGCGAGCTGCGCCAGCCGCACTGGGATCGGGCGCGGGCTGCGCCCTCGGGCGAGGCCGCGCGCGCAACTGCGAAGCTGGATGAGACCTCCCGCCGGGAGCCGCCCCGGGCGACCGCGGCCGTCCCACTGCGTGAGCTGCCCGGCCGCCCAGCCGACAGCTACCGCGAACTTGCGGCGCTCGGCGACGTACAGAGCGTGCGCTGGGCGCGGCCGGCGGCGCTGACGCGCGCGCTCGAGCTCGAACCGCTCGATCTCGAGATGCTCGCGCTGGTCGCCTCGCTGCGGCACGTGCTCAGCAGCCAGATCCACCGGCGCTTCAACCCGGGACGCGCCGCCACCACCACTCAACGCCGGCTCAAGCGCCTCGCCGACGCGGGGTTGCTCGAGCGCTTCCAGTTTCACCGCGGCGATGGCGGTGGGATCCCGATGTGCTGCGTCATCACCGCCCGCGGACTGTCCGCTCTCGGCCGCGGCGACTCACACGCGGCACCCGTCTCGCGGCCGGCGGGCGCGCTGCCCGCAGCAGAGCGCGCACGTCACCTCGCCCAGGCCCGCCGCGATATCCGCGTCGCCGGCTGGGCGCTCGCGCTCGCCCGCGCGACCGATTGCCCGGCGTCGCCGCGCGGAGCCGAAGCCGCCGTCCTGCAGGTCCCACCGCGCGCTCCCGGCGATAGCCGTGCGCCGCTTGCCCCGGCCGACCTGCGGCTGCCGGGAGGCCGCGCTCCACATGACTTTCTGCGTACCGGCGCGAGTGGCGAGCGCGTCGAGGTGGAGCGCTTTGAGACCGTGCGCCCGGACGCGATCGTCGAGCTCGCGGCGCGGCCCTGGAGGGCGGCCGAGGCGGGCGGCGCTGTGCTGCTCGGCTCGAGCGCGGCGGTCGGCGCGGCGGAGCTCGGCACGGGCGAGCCCGAGCCGCCCGCGACCGATTTGATCGTCGACTTCGATGATCGGCCGGCACTCGGTTTCGCGGCTGCGCGGCTCGAGCGCTACGACCATTTCCTGGCGGGCTGGTCGCTGCACACCCGCCGCTACGGACGACGCCTGGAAGCTGCCGCGGTCGTGGTGTTCGTGTGCCGCGATCGAGGCCGGGCACGAGCGTGTGCGCGGGCGGCCGACGCCGTGCTGTGCGCCTGTCGCGCATACGCCGGGGAGTATCCGTTCGACTGGGCATACCCGGGCAGAGACGCCGTCCTGTTCGCGGCCGAGCGCGACGTGCACGAGGGGCTGCTCGGCGGCTATCGCGTGCCCCGGCTGCCACCGGCCGTGCGCGTCGCCGCCGCCCACGGCGACCCCCGCGCGGGAGAGACGGCGCTCGAGTCCTGTGAGCTCGTCCCTCCGGCGGCGAACCGCTGTTGAGCGGGCGCGCAAACACCCGCGCAGTTGCCCGCGCCGGAGCGCCGTCGCGCAGCCGATCGCCGCAGTCGCCCCCGCGCCACTGGCCCGAGGAACGCCGTCGCCCTGCCCTTCGCGGGTCGGGCGACTGCGCGCGAGCAATACCGGATTGCCGCATTCCACAGCCAAATCACCCGGCCTGCGGAGGGCGCGGCGGCACCGCGCGAGCCGTTCGGCGGCGCGCCCACCCGCGACTGCCCGATGCGGGAGCTATGTTCACAGACTCCCTTTCTCGTTCCTCGCGCCCACAGCAGCTCCGATCCACAGCCGGTCGCCTGCGGCGACCACCGAGTCAAGCCCCAGCAGCCGCGCTCCCGACGGCGCGCTCGTCCCTGCCCGCACGGTCCCGTGTGCGCCAGCTTTGCCCCCTTGTGCGGCCGCAGAGCGAATTTTCCGAGACCCCCTTAAGGGGTTCTCGGAGTCCGCTCGGCACCGCACCGGTGACCGTCTCAGAGCCTTGACGTACCCCGGGACGCCTCCTATCACCCCGACTCCGACACACCCAAGACCAACACCGATCGTCGCGCCCGCGACCGACCGGCGAGGAGGCAGCATGCAATCGCAATCGTCCGTGACTCCTTCCGCGCGCCAGCGTGCCATGCGCGCCGCACCCGCCCGGGCGCACCACCGAGATCGACTGCGCCAGGGCGCCGGCCCGCGACGGGAGCGGCGACTGCTCGCTCGATACGCCGATTCGCACGGGCGTCGCCGGGAGATCATCTGGCGATACGGATGCGCGGGCAGCGTCCTCGTCGTCGATCGCGACGCCGCCTCCCGCGGCGACCATCGTCTGCTCGCTCACCTGTGCGCCGATGAGCCCGCCGAGAATGCAAGGGTCGTCTGCAACGAGTATCTCGAGCGCCTCAGCCGCCACGGGGACTGCGGCTTTCGCACCGTCGTCGCCGAGGATGCCGAGACGGTGCCGTTTGCCGACGAGCAGCAGAGCAAGGGCCGCGGAGCGCGCGTCTCGGGCGCGGTGGAGGCCGTCGATGAGCTTGGCTGTGCCTACCGCCTGCAGTATCTGCATGCGCGGATGTCGATACCGCAGCTGCGCTGGTGTCGCAGCAACGGATCGCAGGAGTCGGAGGTCTGCCTGCGCGAAGCGATCGCACGCCTCGAGAGCTACGAGCCTCTGTGCTCGCTGACGGCGTGCGCGCTCGCGACGCATCGTGGTGACGCCGACGTGTCGACGACGACGCTGCGCGCCGAGCTCGGCAAGGGTTCGCGAGAGCCCGATCGTCCTCAACCGTCGCCTGCGCGAGGCGGTGCTCGCTGCGGTCGCGCATGACGAGCTCAGCATGAGCGAGATCGCGATCCGCTGCGGGCGGGTCAAGCGCGACAGCAGGGGCAACGAGAGCGGCGAGACGAGCTGGCTCGCGCGCCGGCTCGGGCTGCTCCCCGAGGGCGGTCACAGCACCCCGACACCGTGGATCCACAGCGACGTACTGGGCCTGATCGCCCGCCAGGGCCTCGGCGTCAGTCCGCGCGAGGTGGAACTCGCGTGAGCGAGCGCCCGCTTCCGGCGGCGGGCGGATCGGCCGCGTGGCGAGCTTGATGTAGGGACGTGAGCGGCCGGCGGGCCGCGAGCGAACAGATCATCGGCGCGGCCGGTCACGGCCGCTCCGACAAAGACGCAGCACCACAGATGGCGAACCCGCGGGTTCGCCATCGCTGGTTAACCACCAACGGGCCGGCTGCTGCCGGCCCGGGCGCCGTCGTCTGCGACGGCGCCGAGAAAGGAGCACCGTGATGGCGCAATCCGACCAACTCTCCGAAGTCCCGGTCGATCCGACCACACCGATCGCCGAACTGGCCCGGTCGCTGTCGAGCGCGACCGTGCACTGTCTGCTGGGCCTGCTGCTCGGCGTCGCGGCGGCCCGCCTGATGCGGCGGCGGAACCTCCACTGGAGCCTCGCGCTCCTTGCGCTCGCTATCGGCCTGCTCGTGCGGGCCGCGCTGGGGCGGGCGTCGCTGACCCTCGCGGTCGCGGCGATCGTCGCTGCCCTTCGCGGCCGGCGCTGGCACCGGGAGGACCTCGAGGCGGGCGCCGACCTCGCGACGCTGGCAAAGCTCCGCTCGGGGCCGCTCGAGCTCGCACGCCGGGCGGCGCTGTGGTGGCGCGCGGCTGGCTCGACGCCGCGCTCGATCTCGCGCTCGCGACGAGCCGGCGAGCTGGTCATCGGCCACGACCGGCGCCACCGCCGGGTGTTCGTTGGGCTCGGCGACGGCGGCAGCGGACGACACACGCTCGTCGTCGGCGCGACCGGCTCGGGCAAGACGGTCACGCAGGCGTGGATCAGTGTCTCTGCGATCGAACGCGGGATGGGGGCGATCGTCCTCGACCCGAAGGGCGATCGCGCGATGCGCGAGCAGCTGCGGCGAGCGGCGGGCGACGCCGGCAGGCGCTTCATCGAATGGACGCCGCAGGGCGAATCCGTCTACAACCCGTACGAGCGCGGTACGGACACCGAGATCGCCGACAAGACGCTCGCCGGCGAGCGTTTCACAGAGCCTCACTACCTGCGTCAGGCGCAGCGTTATCTCGGTCACGTCGTCCGCGCGCTGCGTGCGAGCGGCCGCGAGGTGAGTCTGCGCGGCATCGTCGAGCTGCTCGACCCGGACAGGCTGGAGGTGCTCGCCCGTGCCCTGCCGGAGGCGGGTGCTGAGGCGACGCATGCCTATCTGGACTCGCTCAGCGGGCGCCAGCAGGCCGATCTCAGCGGCGTTCGCGATCGTCTCGCGATCCTCGCCGAGTCAGACGTCGGGCCGTGGCTCGATCCGCACACCGACGGCGATCGCTTTGACCTGCTGGGCGCGATCGAGGCACGCGCGGTCGTGTATTTCAGCCTCGAATCCGACCGTCGGCCGCTGCTCGCCCAGATGCTCGGGGCGGCGATCGTGCAAGACCTGCAGACGACGGTCGCGTCGCTGCAGGGAAGCCCTGTCCCGACCCTCGTCGTGATCGACGAGTTCTCCGCGGTCGCAGCCGAGCAGGTCGTGAGGCTGTTCGGCCGCGCTCGCTCTGCGGGGCTCAGTCTGCTGTTGGGCACGCAGGAGCTCTCCGACCTGCGTCCCGCCGGTCGCGAACGGCTGCTGGAGCAGATTATGGGCAACCTCTCGGCGCTGATCGCCCACCGCCAGGTGGTGCCCGCGTCCGCCGAGCTGATCGCGAGCGTGGCAGGCAGCAGGGGCGCGTGGCGGGTCGCTCGCCACAGCGACGGCCGCACGACGCGCACGCGAACGCGCGAGGCGATCCTCGATGCCAGCGAGGTGATGAGCCTCGATCCTGGATGGGCGGCGGTGATCGCGCTGGCCGGCCCCGGTGGCGCACGGATCGCCCAGGTCCTCTCCGCAGATCGGGAGCGCTGAGCGCACGCACCCGCCGGCGCGTCCGCGCCGGCGGGTGCTCGACACGACGTGACATGTCCACTACGAGGAGAAGGAGACACCGATGGTCCAACGACAGCAACGTTCTCTCGCCGCAGCGCGCCGCGATCCTGCGGTGGGCGGCGCGACTCGGCGTCGTGACTGCGAGCGCTCTGGCCGAGCGCGAGCGCTGCGCGATCGCATCGGCTCGCGCGCGGCTGCTGGCCGCCGAGCGGGCCGGACTGCTCTCGCGTAGCCGCCCGCTCGCCGACGGGCCTGCACTGTTCAGCGTGACGCGCGCCGGACTGCGCGCGGTGGGTATGCGCGAGCTCGAACCCGCGCACGTGACCGCGGCCAACGCCCGCCATGCGGCGGTGTGCGCGAGGGTCGCGGTGACGCTCGAACGCGCGTACCCCGAGCACGCGCTGATGGGCGAGCGGGAGCTGCGCGCCGAAGAGCGCATCGGCGGTCGGGCACTGGCAAGTGCCCGACTGCGCAACCGCGCCGACGGCCGGTTGCTCCATCGTCCCGATCTCGTCCTGTGGCCGGCAGCGGGCGCAGCGCCGGTCGCGGTGGAGGTTGAGCTGACGCCCAAGGGAGCGCGGCGGCTGCTCGAGATCTGCCGCGCCTGGGCTCGCTGTCGCTGCGTCGGCGGAGTCCTCTACTTCGCGGCGCCCGAGGTGCGACGGGGGCTCGCGCGGGCGATCGAGAAGGCCGATGCCTCGGAGCGGATCGTCGTGATCGCACTGGAGGCACTAGAGGCCTCCTGACGCTTCCGCAGCGGAGCGTTCAAGAGAACCATCACCGTTGGTTCGTAGGTTTCTCGACGGGGGTCAAACCATCAGCAGACGGAGGCCATCAATGTCCAATTTCACCATCAACCGCGTCGTCCTCGTCGGTCGCCTGACGCGCGACCCGGAGCTGCGCGCGCTGCCCTCGGGGACGAACGTCTGCAGCCTGCGCATCGCCTGCAACTCCGTCTGGCGCGACTCCGACGGCGATGTCCAGGAGCGCCCCAACTACTTCGACGTCAGCATCTACGGCGGCGCGGCGGACAGCGTCAACCGCTACATGCGCGGGGCAGCCGCGTCGGCGTCGACGGTCGCCTGGAGTGGCGCGAGTGGGAAACCGCCGAGCAGCACAAGCGCCAAGCCGTGAGCATCGTCGCGGACACCGTTCAGTTCCTCGATCCCCCGGGCGCTCGCTCGGGCGAGGGCGGCGCGACAGAGACAGATGGGGAGGAGGCTGAGCTCGCCGCCGTCGCGACGGATGGCTCCGAGGAGGATCTCGCCTTCTAAGTGACGCAAGGACGTCGCGGGCGCCGGTGCGCGCGGCCGCTGACAGCGGCGGGGGCGCAAACACCGAGTGCGCCCCCGCTTTTTTGCTGTCGGCGCTCGGGTGGGCCGGTGAGCGTGCCTTGGCCAGCCGCAGCCTGCAGCGGCCGCTTGCCCGCCGACGCTTTTCGTCGTTAAGGCCCGCCTGACAGGACCGCGACGCCGCGGCCGCGCCCGGCGCGTAAACTGGCGCGCCGCGAGCACCCACAGACAGCCAGCTCTCAAGGAGCCCAGCGGATGCCAGTCAACACGCAAGCGATCGGCAGGACCTACGCGCCCGTCGTCTACGCGGTCGGCCGCGAGAAGATCAGGGAGTTCGCTCGCGCGGTGGGCGAGACGAACCCCGTCCACCTAGACCTCGACGCCGCCCGCGCGGCGGGCTATGCCGACCTCGTCGCGCCGCCGATGTTCTCGGTCGTCTACGCCAGCCAGGCGGTCGGCCCGGCGCTGTTCGACCCTGACGTCGAACTCAACTTCGCGATGATGGTGCACGGCGGACAGGAGTTCGTGTGGGGCCCTCCGGCCGTCGCGGGCGATGAGATCACGACGACGGCGAGCGTCAAGGACATCTCCGACCGCGCCGGCCTCGGCTACTACGTGTTCGAGTCGCTGTCGAGCAATCAGCGCGGCGAGCAGGTCTGCCGCGGAACCTGGACGAACATCGTGCGAGGAGTGTGACACCGATGGCAGATCTCGACACCGGCAGCCAGATCCCGGCGCTGAGCGTCACACCGGACAAGTTCTTGACGGTCCGCTACGCGGGCGCGTCGGGCGACTTCAACCCGATCCACATCGATGAGGAGTTTGCCAAAGCGGTCGGCCTCCCCGGGCGGATCCTGCACGGCCTGTGGACGATGGCTCAGGTCGCGCGCGCGCAGACGGACGCGGCGGGCGGCCCCGAGCACCTGAAGCGCCTGTCGGTGCAGTTCCGCGGCATGGGCGTGCCCGAGCAGGAGGTGGTGGTCACCGGCACGGTCCGCGAGCGCGACGGCGCGCGCGCGGTGATCGACACCGTCGCGGAGCAGGGCGGCAAGCAGATCATCCGCAACGCCGAGGCCGAGTTGGAGCTTTAGCTCGCGCTCCGGCGCGAGGCCTGAGTGGGCGCCAGCCCGGCGCCTACAATCACATCCATGCTCACCTCCCGCCAGGAGCGGATTCTGTGCAAGGTGGTCGATGACTACCTGCTGACGGCCCAGCCGGTCGCGTCGCGATCGATCGCCGCGGACCCCGATCTCGACTGCGGTCCCTCGACCGTGCGCAACGAACTCGCGCTGCTCGAGGAGTACGGCCTGCTCGCGCACCCACACGTGTCGGCCGGGCGCGTGCCGACGGACGCCGGGCAGCGCTACGTCGTCGACCGTCTGCTCAGCTCGACGCAGACGCTGCCGGCGCCGAAGACCGGGCTCGAGCTGTCGCTGATCCGTCGTGAGGTGGACGAGGCGATGCGTGCGACCAGCGAGACGCTGTCGCAGATGACGAACCTGCTCGCGGTGGTCTCCGCGCCGTCGATCAACACGGCGAGCATCCGCCACATCGAGGTGCTCGCATTGCAGCCGCAGCTCGTGCTCGTCGTGATCATCACCTCGACCGGCAGCGTCTCGAAGATGCTCGCGACGTTCGAGCGCACCGTCGACCCCGGTCTGATCTCGTGGGCTGCCGAGTATCTGAACGAGCGGCTCGTCGGTCTCGGCCTCGGCGCGCGCATGCTCCAGCAGCGCCTCGTCGCGCCTGAGCTCTCGGCCCGCGAGCTCGACTTCCTCGCGCGCTTCGCGCCGGCCTTCGGCGGGCTCGCGGCGGAGAGCGAGGACGCGCTGTATGTGGAGGGAACCGCGCGGCTGTTCCAGGCCGGCCAGATCGACGACACGAGCCAGGTCAACGAGTTGATCGGGCTGCTCGAGCGGCGCGTCGCGCTGCTCAGCGTGCTGCGCGCGGCGCTCGGAGAGGCCGGCGTGTACGTGCGCATCGGACATGAGAACGAGCTGCCGGCGATGCACTCGCTGGCCGTCGTCGCGACCGGCTACGGGATGGCGCGGCGCAAGCTGGGAACGGTGTCGGTGATCGGCCCCGTGCGGATGGACTACGCCGGGGCGATCGCGACGGTGCGCGAGGCCGCTCACGAGCTCTCTCGCTTCGTCGAGGACACCTACGCCGAGAACTGACCGGAGCGCCATGCCACGCGACCCCTACGAGGTGCTCGGCGTCGGCCGCGAGGCCTCCGAGCAGCAGATCAAGAAGTCCTTTCGCCAGCTCGCGCGCGAGCTGCACCCGGACGTCAACGCCCACGATCCCGACGCGGAGGAGAAGTTCAAGGAGGCGGCGGAGGCCTATGAGATCCTCTCCGACGCCGAGCGCCGCGCGACCTACGACCGCTACGGCCACGACGGGCTGCGCTCGGGCGGATACGCCCCGAACTTCGACGGCTTCGGCTCGATCAGCGACCTCTTCAACGCGTTCTTCGGCGGCTCAGGCGGGCGGCCGCGGCGGCCCCGAAGCGGGCGGCGACGTGGCCGTCAGCGATCGAGGTCGACCTGCGCGAGGCGGCAAGCGGCGCGAAGGTCCAGGTCGCCTACGAGGCGATCGACCGCTGCGAGCACTGCCGCGGCAACGGCGCCGAGCCGGGCACGCCGATCGAGACGTGCGAGCGCTGCGGCGGCGCGGGTCAGCTGCAGGGCGTGACGCGCACGCCGTTCGGGCAGATGGTGCGGACGATGGCCTGCGACGTCTGCCACGGAGACGGCCGTGTCGCCAAGGAGCCGTGCCGTGAGTGCGGCGGCCGCGGGCGCCTCGCGAACAGGCGCGAGCTCGAGGTCGATGTTCCCGCGGGGATCTCCGAGGGGCAGCGCATCAGGCTCAGCGGGCACGGCCACGCCGGCGAAGCCGGCGCGCCGGCCGGCGACCTGTACGTGCTCGTCAGCGTGCGCGAGGACCGCCGCTTCGTGCGCGAGGGCGATGACCTGATCACCGCGATCGACGTCGCCGCGCCGCTCGCCGCGCTCGGCGCGACGCTCGAGATCCCGACGCTCGAGGGCACCTCCTCGATCGAGCTGCCGGCGCGGCACGCAGCCCGGTGACGTGCTGACCGTGCGCGGCGAGGGCATGCCCGCCCTGCGCCATGGCCGCCGCGGCAACCTGCGCGTGGTCGTCAATGTGATCATCCCGCGCCGCCTCAGCGCTGAGCAGCGCGAGCTGATCGAACAGCTCAACGACAGCCTCACCGAGGAGAACCTGCGCACGCAGGAGTCGATGTTCGCCAAGCTCCGGCGCGCACTCGGCAGCCAGGCCGCGTGATCCGCCTCGCCGTCCGTGTCCGGCGCGAGCAGGCCGAGCTCGTGCTCGCGGAGCTGCTCGAGCTGACGCCCGCGGGAGTCGAGGAGCGCCGGCTCGATCGCGAGACGATCGAGTACGCCGTCTACGGGGCGCCCGGTGAGATCCCCGGGCTGCACGATCTCGAGGCGCTCGTCGGCGACGCGCTCGTCGAGATCTCGACGAGCGAGATCGCCGATGACTGGCAGGAGCGCTGGAAGCAGTTCCATCGCCCCGTGCTGATCGCCGCGCCGCGCGCCCGCGACGGGGCTGCCGCGCGGCTGCCCGCGCTGCACGTCAGGCCGCCGTGGGAGGGCCCGAGCGCGCACCGCGACGGTGCTGTACGCGAGATCGTGATCGACCCCGGGCAGGCGTTCGGGACCGGGGCGCACGCGAGCACGCGGCTGTGCCTCGAGCTGTTGCTCGAGCTGGCCGTCGAGCATCCGCCGCCGGCGCCGCTGCTCGATGTCGGCACCGGCTCAGGAGTGCTCGCGATCGCCGCCGCCGGGCTCGGCTTCACGCCCGTGCTCGGCCTCGACCACGAGCTCGAGAGCGTCGATGCGGCCGCGGCGAACGCCGCCGTCAACGACGTCGCGATCGACGTCCGCCGCTTTGACCTGCGCCGCGAGGAGCTGCCCGCGCTCGAGGCCCCGCGGCTGGTCGTGCTCGCGAATCTGCTGCGCCCGCTGCTGCTCGGGCTCGCCGGCACGATGGGGACGGCGCCCGCGCAGATGATCGCCGCGGGGCTGCTCACGCATGAGGTCGACGAGGTGCTCGCGGCGTTCGCTCAGCGCCTCGGCATGCGTGAGCGCGAGCGTCGCGAAAGCGGCGAGTGGGCGGCGGTGTGGATGAGCAGTGAGGCGGGCGCGGCGGGAGCGCGCGGCGGCTAGCGCGGCGGCGTCACGCGCGGTCGGGGATCTCGGTCGCTGCGAGCACGATCGAGCGATAGACGAGGTCGATCGCGCCGCGCACGCCGTCCTCGCCCTGGAGCAGCGTCGCGGCCGCGCTGAGCGCGCGCTCGATCGTCTCGAGCGCCGCGCCGACGCCGTCCGGCTCGGGGTCGCGGCAGGCAGCGATCGCCATCTCGAGCATCGCCCGCGCCTGCTCGATCGCTCCGCCGAACAGCGCCGGCCCGACGAGGCTCGCGTAGCCGTAGACGCGCACGAGCCGGCCGGAGAGCGTGATCGTCGGCCCGCGCCGCGGCGCGCTCACCGCGGGCAGCTCCGCGCCGTCGAGCAACGCGGCCATCGTGCCGCCGAGCATGTTGCGCACGTCGCGCTCCTCGAGCCCCGCGTGCGCGCCGACCCGCAGCGCCATGTACAGGGTCGTCGCGGGCAGCCCGTACGGGGGGTCGGAGGCGAACACGATCCGCTCGGCGGGCGCGCGCGCGAACAGCTCGATCACGTCGAGCGGGAAGAAGCAGGAGATGTCATAGAGCACCGCCGGATGGCCGGCCAGCCGCGACGTCAGGATGCCCTGGTCGCAGATCGCGCCATGGGCGAGGATCAGCGCGGCGCCCGGGTGAGCGAGGGCGAGGTCGGCGAGACCGTCGGCGAGCGGCGGCAGTCCGCGCCCAGCGTGGATCAGGATCGGCACACGCGCTTCTTCGGCGAGCTTGAAGACCTCGGCCATCTCCGGCCCGTCGAAATGGAAGCCCTGCGCGCGCGGGTGCAGCTTGATTCCGAGCGCGCCCGCGGCGAGGCAGCGCTCGGCCTCGACCAGCGGGCCTTCGGCGGGGTCGAGGCGGGCGAACGGCACCAGCCGTCCGTCGCTTTCGCCCGCCCAAGCGAGCACGCGGTCGTTGGGCACGCTATATGACGGCTTGCGCTCGGGGTCGTGCAGGGGGAACACGCATGCGCGCCGCGCCTGCGCGCGGTCGAGCTGCTCGAGCAGCTGCGCGAGCGTCAGCGAGCGCCCGTCCTCGTCGAGGCCGAGGTGCGTGTGCGCGTCGATCACCTCGGCCTCCGCGGGGCGCAGGCGCTCGACATCGGCGAGGAAGGGCGCGAGCGCGCCGGCGTAGACGGAGTCGGTCACGGACGAGAACCCTAGTGTGTCGCGCCGGCCCGGCAGGTCGTGATCGGTGTCGCCCCGCGAGCGCGGCTGCTCCGCGCCATCGTCTGAGCGGCGTATCCTGATCTGTGCATGGCGATCGCCGAGCAGATAAAAACCGACGTGCAGGGCGCGATGCGCGCGGGCGAAAAGGACAAGGTCGAGCGCGCTTCGCCTCGTGCTCTCGGAGCTGCAGAAGGCTGCCAAGGAGGGGCGCGACGACGAGCTCGCGGTGCTCAAACGCGAGCGCAAGCGCCGCCTCGAGGCGGCGAGCGCCTACCGCGAGGCGGGACGCGATGATCTCGCCGGCGGCGAGGAGGCCGAGGGCGCGCTGATCGGCTCCTATCTCCCCGCTGAGCTATCCGAGGAGGAGCTCGCGGCGATCGTCTCGCAGGCTGTCAGCGACAGCGGCGCCGCCTCGGCGGCGGACATGGGCAAGGCGATGAAGCAGGCGATGGCCGCGGTCGACGGCCGCGCCGACGGCAAGAGGGTGTCGGGGCTCGTGCGAGCCGCGCTGCAAGGATGAGGACGCAGATCGAACTCTCGAACGCCGTCGCCGCCGAGCTCGCGGGCAGCCAGGATGTCGTCCTCCGCGCGCTCGAGGCGCATCTCGACTGCAAGGTCTACCTGCGCGGCAACC
This sequence comes from uncultured Solirubrobacteraceae bacterium, assembly GCA_963827105.1. Taxonomy (GTDB): domain Bacteria; phylum Actinomycetota; class Thermoleophilia; order Solirubrobacterales; family Solirubrobacteraceae; genus Palsa-744. Next base: position 43,833 of record CAWHAB010000018.1, read on the forward strand.
TGCTCACGTTCGACGGCGAGGAGAGCGAGACGCATGCGGGCGAGCGCGTCGTCCATGAGCTTGCCGAGCTGATCGCGCGCGGCCATCAGATCGGCCCCGGCACGATCAGCGCGGTGACCGGCGCGCTCGATGCCGATGAGTCGCCCGCGCGCGTGCTCGAGGATGTCGTCTGGCATCACCGCGGGCTGCGCGTCGCCCCCAAGACCGTCAACCAGAAGCGCTACGTCGACTCGCTGCGCACGAACACGATCACGTTCGGGGTCGGCCCGGCGGGCACCGGCAAGACGTTCCTCGCGGTCGCGATGGCCGCGGCGGCGCTCGCCCGGCACGAGGTCAACCGCATCATCCTCACACGGCCCGCGGTCGAGGCCGGCGAGCGGCTCGGCTTCCTCCCCGGCGACCTGATGGCCAAGGTCGACCCGTATCTGCGGCCGCTGTTCGACGCGCTGCACGACATGCTCGACCCGGAGAAGGTCTCCCAGCACATCGAGCGCGGTGTGATCGAGATCGCGCCGCTGGCGTTCATGCGCGGCCGCACGCTGAACGACTCGTTCGTGATCCTCGATGAGGCGCAGAACACGACACCCGAGCAGATGAAGATGTTCCTCACGCGGCTCGGCTTCGGTTCGCGCATGGTCGTCACCGGCGACGTCACGCAGGTCGATCTGCCGCGCGAGCAGCAGTCGGGCCTGATCGTCGTCGGCGACGTGCTCGAGCAGATCGACGGGATCGAGTTCGTCCGCTTCGGCGGCGAGGACGTCGTGCGCCACAAGCTCGTGCAGCGGATCGTCGAGGCGTATGAGACGCACACCGAGCGCGGCGCGTCCGAGCGCTCGGAGATCGGGAAGATCGCCGGCGAAGGCGGCGGCCGCCCGGCGATCCGCAGTGCGTGAGCCGCGATGATCGAGGTCGAGGTACTGGGCGCCGCGCTCGCGCCGGAGGCGCCGCCTCAAGTGGAGATCGAGCTGCTCTGCGCACAGGCCGCCGCGAGCGCCGGCGTCGAGGATGCGCATGTTGCGATCGAGTTCGTCGACGCGCCGCGGATCGCCGCGCTCAACGGCCAGCACCGCGGGCGCACGAGCGCGACCGATGTCCTGTCGTTCCCGATCGACGGCGCCGGCCCGCTCGCGCGCGGCGGTGGTGGCGCCGCTGCGCGCCGTGCCGGGTGCGAGGAGGTTCCCCGCGAGCTCGGCGACATCGTCATCTGCCCCGCGCAGACCGCCGATCTGCGTGAGGCGATCGTCCACGGAATGCTGCATCTGCTCGGCATGGACCACGAGACCGACGGCGGCGAGATGCTCGCACTCCAGGACCGGCTGCTCGCGCGCCCGCGGCGATGACGCGCAGCGGCTTCGTCGCGCTCGCCGGCAGACCGAACGTCGGCAAGTCGACACTCGTCAACGCCGTCGTCGGCGAGAAGGTCGCGATCGTCTCCGATCGGCCGCAGACGACGCGTCGGGCGATCCGCGGCATCCACCTCAGCGGTGAGGCGCAGATCGTGCTCGTCGATCTCCCCGGCGTGCAGCGCCCGCGCGACGCGTTGACGTCGCGCATGGCGCGGAGGGTGCAGCACGAGCTCGAGGACTCAGACGCGGCGCTGCTGATGCTCAACGGCGAGCAGGGCGTCGGCCCGGGCGATCGTTTCATCGCCGGGGCACTCGCCCGCACCGGCACGCCGGTCACGATCGCGGTCAACAAGGTCGATCGCCTCGCCAAGGGCGCGCTCGTGGCCGTGCTCAGCGAGGCCGCCGAACTCGAGCTCGGCGCGGAGGTGTTCCCGATCTCCGCGCGCCGGGGCACCGGGGTCGCCGAGCTGATCGCGCATCTCGCCGGCGCTGATGCCGGAGGGGCCGTTCATGTTCGCCGCCGAGGCGAGGTCTGACCAGTCTCGCGAGCTGCTGCTCGCCGAGCTGATCCGCGAGGCGGTCATCAGGCGCACCTTCCAGGAGGTCCCGCACGCGGTCGAGGTCGTCGTCGAGGAGGTCGAGCGCCCGCGCTCGGGGCTGACGCGCGTGCGCGCTCTGATCTGGACCGAGAGCGAGTCCCAGAAGGCGATCCTGGTCGGCGCGCACGGCAGGATGGTCAAGGCGATCGGGATCGCTGCGCGGCGCGAGCTGCAGCGCGAGCTCGACTGCCAGGTGCATCTCGATCTGTCGGTGCGCGTCAAGCGCGACTGGCGCGCGGATGAGGATCTCCTCGACCGCCTCGGCATCGATTAGCTGGTTGCTCGCACCGTCCAGCTCAAAGCTTTCGCCCAAGGCGCTCGGCGATCTGCCGACCGCGCCCAGGTCGAGCCCGGCGCCCCACACGAACGGGACGGCGAGCACATCGAAGTGGCGGCGGCGCAGACGCGTCACCTGGTTGTGCTGGAAGCGCGCACGCTCGTGAACGGCGTGCGCGGCGCGCGCGGCGGCGACACCGACGGCGTGCAGCTCCGCCTCGGAGGCTGACGGCGGGCGGCCGTTGCCTGAGAGCGTGTCGATGCGCTCGAGCTCGGCCGGCGTGAAGCGGCGCGGCAGCAGGCCGTTGACGATCACCGCGTCGAGGCTGCGTTCGAGCTGCGCCGAGAGCCCGTCCTCGCAGCTCGAGCGTCTCGGTCACCGCCATCTCGGTCGCCAGCGCGACCGCCACATACGCGGTGCGGGCGGGGTCGGTGAGCAGCTCCTGCACCTGCCGGGTCTGTTTCGCGATCGGGCCTACGCGTGCGATCGCGCCGAATGTCTGCGGCGAGCTCAGCAGCCCGAGGGCGTGGCCGGTGGCCGGTGCGTCGATCACGACGAGGTCGTGCCCGCCCCCGCGGCGCCTGCCGCGTTGCCCGCGCGTGAGCTGCCAGATCTTGACCATGCTCACGAGCTCTTTCGCGCCGGGCGCGGCCGCCGCGAAGTACTGGAACGTGCCGCTCGAGGCGAGCACCCGGCCGGAGAGCCGCCCGGCGAGCGACTGCAGCCACTCGAGCAGCGCCTGGTCGGGGTCGATCGAGATGCTCGACAGGCCCTGCTCGAGCTCGACCTCGGCGCCGGCGGGGCCCGCGGGACGCCCGAACAACGTCGGCATCTGCGTCTGCTCGCCGACCTCCACGACGATCGCGCGGCGCCCCTCGCTCGCCGCCAGCAGCGCGATCGCGGCGGCCATCGTCGTCTTGCCCACGCCACCCTTGCCGGTGATCACGAGCAGCTCGCGGTCGAGGACTGATCGCATCGTGATGGCAGTGTGTCTCAAACCGCGGGCGACCGGCGGTACCTACAATCGTCGCGATGAACGCAACGGCAGGTGATCGGCTCGAGCAGCAGGTGCGCTACGACCACGACGGTCTCGTGCCGTGCGTGGTCCAGGATTGGGCGAGCGGCGAGGTGCTGACGCTCGCGTACATGAACGCGCGAGGCGCTCAGGCGCACGCGCGAGAGCGGCGAGCTGCACCTGTGGAGCCGCTCGCGCGCCGAGCAGTGGCACAAGGGCGCGACGAGCGGCAACGTGCAGGCGCTGCGGGCGCTGCGCCTGGACTGCGACGGTGACACGCTGCTCGCGCTCGTGGAGCCGGCCGGACCGGCCTGCCACACCGGAGAGCGCAGCTGTTTTCACCGTGGCGAGCTCGAGCCCCGGCGCACCCTATGAGACGCTGCCCGGCGCTCGAGCGGACGCTGGTCTCGCGTGCGCGCGAGCGTCCCGCGGGCTCCTACACGGTCGAGCTGCTCGATGACCCCGCGAGGATCGGCGAGAAGGTGATGGAGGAGGCCGAGGAGGTGGCGCGCGCGGCCCGCGAGGAGAGCGACGCGCGCGTCGATGAAGAGGCGGCTGACGTCCTCTACCACCTGCTCGTGCTGCTGCGCAGCCGCGGGCGCTCGCTCACCGATGCGGGGCGGGTGCTCGATGGCCGTCGCTCCTAGCGCCCCCGGCGCGCCGCTCGAGGAGCGCACCGGCGTCAGCATCGAGCCGAGCCTCGAGCAGGCTCAGGCGCTTGCCGGCGCGCACAACCTGATCCCGCTGCGCTACCGCTTCATCGAGGATTGCGAGACGCCCGTCTCGGCGTTCCTGAAGCTGCGCGCGCTGGCGCCGGGCGAGCCCGCGTTTCTGCTCGAGTCCGCAGATCAGGGCCAGCGCGTCGGGCGCTGGTCGTTCATCGGCTTTCGCCCGCGCGCCGTGCTCAGCTGGTCGCTCGCCGACGGCGGCGACCCGTATGCGCTCGCCGCGGAGCACGTCGCGCGCTTCGAGCAGGCGCCGATCGAGGACGGCCCGCCGTTCACCGGTGGCGCCGTCGGCTTCTTCGGCTATGACCTCGTGCGCACCGTCGAGCCGCTCGGCGAGCCGGGGCCCGACCCGCTCGGGCTGCCCGACATGGCGCTGATGCTCTCCGATGCGCTCGTCGTGTTCGACCATCTCAAGCACACCGTCAGCATCCTCGCAAACGCCGATCTCGAGGCCGAGCCGGATGTCGACGCGCGCCTATGCGGCCGCCGAGCAGACGATCGGCGAAGTCCGCCGCGCGCTCGCCGGTCCCGTTCCCCGCGCCGAGCCCGCGCGCGGAGCTGCGGCGGCCGAGCGCGCCGCGCCGGAGTTCACCGTCGAACATGCCGCGCGAGCAGTTCGAAGCGATGGTCACGCGGATCGTCGAGTACATCTATGCGGGGGACGCGTTCCAGGTCGTGCCCTCGCAGCGCTTCTCTGCGCCGGTGCCGGTCGAGGCGTTCTCGATCTATCGCGGCCTGCGCGCGGTCAACCCGAGCCCGTACATGTACTTCCTCGACTTCGGCGACTTCCAGATCGCCGGCGCGAGCCCCGAGCCGCTGCTGACGGTCAACGGGCGCCGCGTCGCGACCAAGCCGATCGCCGGGACGCGGCCGCGCGGCGCGACGCCGGAGGAGGATCGCCGCATCGAGCGCGAGCTGCTCGCCGACGAGAAGGAGCGCGCCGAGCACGTGATGCTCGTCGACCTCGGCCGCAACGACCTCGGCCGCGTCTGCGAGTACGGCAGCGTCGAAGTCGATGAGCTGATGGAGATCGAGTCCTACAGCCACGTCGATGCACATCGTCTCCTCGGTCTCGGGGACGCTGCGCGAGGGTGTCGGCGCGATGGATGCGTTGCGCTCGGTGCTGCCGCCGGGGACGCTCTCGGGCGCACCGAAGGTGCGCGCGATGCAGATCATCGACGAGCTCGAGCCGGTCAAGCGCGGCGGCTACGGCGGCGCGATCGGCTATCTCAGCTACGCCGGCGACCTCGACACCGCGATCCACATCCGCACGGTCGTCGTCAAGGACGGCGTCGCGCACGTGCAGGCCGGCGGCGGCACGGTCGCCGACGCGAAGCCGGACTACGAGTACGAGGAGTCGTGCGCGAAGTCCCGGGCGGCGATGCGCGCGGTCGCGCTCGCGTGCGAGCAGCCGGGTTGGCCATGAGAGTCCTCGTGCTCGACAACTACGACTCGTTCACGTACAACCTCGTCCAGTACCTCGGCGAGCTGGGCGCGGAGGTCGAGGTCGTGCGCAACGACCGCGCCACGGTCACGGAGCTGCTCGAAGGCGGCTACGAGCGCTGCGTCGTCTCGCCCGGGCCGTGCACGCCGAACGAGGCGGGGATCAGTCTCGAGGTCGTGCGGCGCCTGCCCGAGGCGGGAATCCCGACGCTCGGCGTGTGCCTCGGTCATCAGGCGCTCGCGCAGGCGTTCGGCGGCGACGGTCAAGCTCAACCCGCCCGTACACGGCAAGGCGACGGTGATCGAGCACGACGGGCGCACGATCTTCCGCGGGCTGCGCTCGCCGCTGACGGTCGGGCGCTACCACTCGCTGGTCGTCGACGGCGCGCTGCCGGACTGCCTCGAGGAGTCCGCGCGCGGCGGTGGCGTGCTGATGGGCCTGCGCCACCGCGAGCTGCCCGCTGAGGGCGTGCAGTTCCATCCCGAGTCGGTGCTCACCGAACGAGGGCCGCGAGCTGCTCGACAACTTCCTCGCGGAGGAGCGCGGATGCCGAACGCGATCCTGACGCGCGCGATCGACGCGCTCGCCTCGCGCGCGCGACCTGAGCGCCGATCAGGCCGCCGAGGTGCTCGCCGAGATCATGCACGGCGACGTCTCCGAGACGCAGATCGCGGGCTTCCTGATCGCGCTGCGCACGAAGGGCGAGACCGTCGACGAGCTCGCCGGGCTCGCGCGCACGATGCGCGCGCTCGCGGCGCACGTGCCGAGCGCTCGCGGGGACCTGCTCGACACGGCCGGCACCGGCGGCGGGCGCAGCTCATTCAACGTCTCGACGACCGCCGCGCTGATCGCCGCGGGCGCGGGCTGCGCGGTCGCCAAGCACGGCAACCGCTCGGCGACCAGCCGCTCCGGCTCGGCAGATCTGCTCGAGGCGCTCGGCGCACGGATCGATCTCGAGCCCGGAGGCGGTCGCGCGCCTGCATCGACGAGGCCGGGTTCGGCTTCATGTTCGCGCCCGCGCACCATCAGGCGACGCGATTCGTGATCCCGGTGCGCCGCGAGCTCGCGGTGCGCACGATCTTCAATCTGCTTGGCCCGCTCACCAATCCCGCCGGCGCGACGGCGGCAGCTGATCGGCGTCTCCGATCCGCATTTCCTCGAGACGATGGCGGGCGCGCTCGCGCAGCTCGGCGTCGAGCGCGCGCTGCTCGTCTCCGCCGAGGACGGCCTCGACGAGGTCTCCGCGAGCGCCGCCACGCGCGTGCTCGAGGTCAACGGCGAGGAGATCCGCGAGTACCTGCTCGACGCCGCGCGATGTCGGCGTGCTGGCCGAGGCAGGACGCGCGCCGTCGAGGGCGGCACGCCGGCACAGAACGCGGCGGTCACGCGCGCGATTCTCGCCAGCGACGGCGATCGCGCGCAGCGGCCGCCGGGCGTGGAGCTCGCGGCGATCAACGCCGGCGCCGCGATCTACGCGGCCGGGCGCGCCGAGACGATCGCCGAGGGCGTCCAGGCCGCGCGTGCGGCGCTCGCCGACGGGCAGCGCCGCGCGACGCGCTCGAGCGCTACGTCGCGGCGAGCCGGCGCCACGCGCCGGCCGAGGACGCGCGGTGAGCGCCGCAGACGCCACGCGTGCTGGAGCGGATCATCGCCGAAACGCGCGAGGAGCTCGAGCGGCGCAAGCGCGAGCATCCGCTCGAGCAGGCGCGCCGCGAGCGCCGCGGCCGGGCCGCCGGCGCGCGCGCCGGGCGCCTGTGCGATGCGCTCGCGCGCGCCGGGCATCGGCGTGATCGCCGAGTTCAAGCGCCGCTCGCCGTCGGCCGGGGCCCTGCACGAGCGCCGGAGCTCGCTGCGATCGTCTCCGCCTATGAGCGCGGCGGCGCGGTCGCCGCTCTCGATCCTCACCGAGGGGCCCAACTTCGGCGGCTCGCTCGAGGACCTGCGCGCGGCGCGCGCGGCATGCTCGCTGCCGCTGCTGCGCAAGGACTTCATCGTCGACTCCTACCAGCTGCACGAGGCGCGCGCGGCGGGCGCGGACGCGGTGCTGCTGATCGTCGCCGCGCTCTCGGCGGACGCGCTCGAGGCGCTGTGCGCGCGGTGCGCGCGCGCTCGGGCTCGACGTGCTCGTCGAGGTCCACGACCGCGACGAGCTCGATGTCGCGCTGGCGCTCGGGGCGGAGATCATCGGCATCAACAACCGCGACCTGCGCGACTTCAGCGTCGACCTCGAGCGGACGGCGCGCCTGATGGAGCACGTCCCGGCCGGCGTGAGCGTCGTCTCGGAGTCCGGCATCGCGAGCGCCGCGCAGCTGCGCGTGCTCGCACGCGCGCGGCGTCGCAGGCGGTGCTGGTCGGCGAGGCGCTGATGCGCGCGGCCGATCCCGGCGGCGCTGCGCGACTCCGGCGAGCTGGCGAGCTTTTAGCTAGGCGCTCCGACCCGCGGCCTTTAGAAAGCCTTCACACCCGCCGATCATCCTGCTCCCGAAATGAAAAGAACATTCTTCATCCCCTTCCTCTCAGCGCTGATCGGCGGAGCTGTCGTCGTCGCGCTCGTCGCCGCATTCGGCGGCCTCAGCAGCAACCAGACGACCGTCACCGACGTGCAGGCCGCTCCCCGCGACCCCGACCAACGCGTCGCAGAAGACCCTCGGCCTGACCCCGCACGAAGTCTATGTCCGCGACGCGCCCGGGCGTGGCGTTCGTCACCTCGACGATCGTGCAGAAGTCTGAATCGCCGTTCAACCTGTTCGGCGGCGAATCCGCAACGCCAGGGCAAGGCGACCGGCTCGGGCATCGTGATCGACAGCAACGGCACGATCCTGACCAACTACCACGTCGTCGAGAACGCTGTGAAGGTCACGGTCAGCTTCGAAAAAGGCAAGGCCGTCGAAGCGCAGGTCGTCGGCAAGGACCCGTCGAACGATCTCGCGATCCTGCGAGATCTCAACCGACGGGCTGACGCTGCACCCGCTCACGCTCGGTGACTCGAGCGCCGTCCAGGTCGGCGATCCGGTGTACGCGATCGGCAACCCGTTCGACCTCGAACGCACGCTCACGACCGGCGTGATCTCGGCGCTGCAGCGGCAGATCACGGCGCCGAACGGCTTCACGATCGACAACGTGCTGCAGACCGACGCGCCGATCAACCCCGGCAACTCGGGCGGCCCGCTGCTGAACGCGCCGGCCAGGTGATCGGCATCAACTCGCAGATCGAGACCGGCGGCAACGGCAGCGACGGCAGCGTCGGCATCGGCTTCGCCGTGCCGATCAACACGGCCAAGTCGGAGATCTCCGAGCTCGAGAAAGGCGGCACCGTGCGCGGCGCCTACCTCGGCTTGACGCTCGCTCACGATCGACGGCTCGCTGTCCGCGCTCAACCTGCCTGTGACGAGCGGCGCGCTCGTGCAGAGCGTGCAGAAGGGCACGCCGGCGGCCAAGGCCGGCATCCGCGGCGGGACGATCAGCACGACCACCGAAGACGGCCAGGTCGCGGTCGGCGGCGACATCATCGTCTCGATCGACGGCAAAGAGGTCGACCAGCTCCGAAGATGTCGCGAACGACGTCGAGGCGAAGAAGCCCGGCGACACGATCAGCATCGGCCTGGAACGCGCGACGGGCAACGGCAAGTACGAACACAAGACCGTCAGCGTCACGCTCGGCAGCCGGCCGAACTCGATTCCCAACCCGAACACGCCGCAGGGCTAGCGCCTGCGGGCGCGAGCCGCCGCGGCGAGCGACCGCTACCGTTGGGGCATGTCAGAGACGCCCCAACGGTCAGCGCTCGCGGCGTCAGCGCGGCGGGTCTGCGCCGAAGGTGAAGATCTGCGGGATCACGAACCTCGCCGACGCCGAGCTGGCCGCTGCGCTGGGCGCCTGGGCGCTCGGCATGATCTTCTACGAGGGCAGCCCGCGCGCGCTGCTCGCTCGCGCGAGGCCGAGGCGATCGTCGCGGCGCTGCGCCGCCGCGTCGAGCTGTGCGGCGTGTTCGTCAACGCGCCGCTGCGAGGAGGTCGTCGGCAGCGCGCGAGGAGCTCGGGCTGAGCATGATCCAGCTCCACGGCGATGAGGGGCCGTCCTTCTGCGGCGAGGTCGCCGCGCCGGACCGGCGCGCGCGTGATCAAGGCGGCGCAGGTCTCCGTGCCCGGGCGACGTCCGCGACCTCGAGCGCTTCCACGTCGACTTCCACCTGCTCGACGCGCGCTCGCGCGCGGTCGCGCGCCAGGGGCTGCGCGGCGGCACCGGTGAGACGTTCGACTGGGCGCTCGTGCGGCGAGCGCCGCTCGAAGCGTGCCGCTGATCCTCAGCGGCGGGCTGAGGCAGAGAACGTCGCCGCCGCGATCGCGACGGTCGGCCCGTACGCGCTCGACACGCGCGAGCGCGACCGAGTCGGCGCCCGGCCACAAGGACCCGGAGCGGCTGCGCGCGTTCTTCGACGCCGTGCAGGCGACGGCGAGCCGCAGCGCGGCCGCGATCGGTCAGCCGGCGTGAGCGCGAGCGTCAGCGAGCAGGCGGTCGAGCACCGCTTCGGGCCCTACGGCGGCCAGTTCGTCCCCGAGACGCTGATGCCGGCGCTCGCCGAGCTCGAGCAGGCGTGGCTGCAGGCGCGCGCGCGACCCGGCCTATCGCGCCGAGCTGGACGCGCTGCTGCGCGACTTCGGCGGCCGCCCGACGCCGCTGTATCGCGCGCGGCGGCTCTCCGAGCGCGTCGGCCGCTCGCGTCTATCTCAAGCGCGAGGACCTCAACCACACCGGCTCGCACAAGCTCAACAACGCTCTCGGTCAGGTGCTGCTCGCGCGGCGGATGGGCAAGCACGCGGGTGATCGCCGAGACCGGCGCCGGGCCAGCACGGCGTCGCGACGGCGACCGTCTGCGCGCTGCTCGGGCTCGAGTGCGTCGATCTACATGGGCGTCGAGGACACGCGCCGGCAGCGGCCGAACGTGCAGCGGATGGAACTGCTCGGCGCGAGCGTGCAGCCGGTCGACGCCGGCGCGCGGACGCTCAAGGAGGCGACCTCGGCGGCGATCCGCGACTGGGTCACGAACGTCGAGAGCACGCACTACGTGATCGGCTCGGTCGTCGGGCCGGCGCCGTACCCGGCGCTCGTGCGCGATCTGCAGCGCGTGATCGGCGACGAGGCGCGCGCGCAGCTCCTCGAGCGCGAGGGCCGGCTGCCCGCGCGCGTGATCGCCTGCGTCGGCGGCGGCTCGAACGCGATCGGGATCGTTCGCGGCGTTCATCGCCGACGCCGAGCGTCGAGCTGATCGGCGTCGAGGCCGGCGGTGACGGCATCGACACGCCGCGCCACGGCGCGCCGCTGACCGTCGGCGGGCGCGCCGGGATCCTGCACGGCGCGCGCTCGGCGGTGATGCAGGACGAGGAGGGCCAGATCATCGAGGCGCACTCGATCTCCGCCGGGCTCGACTATCCCGGAACCGGGCCCGCAGCACGCCCACCTGCGCGACAGCGGTCGCGCGCGCTACGTCGCGGTCACCGACGCGCGAGGCGCTCGCCGCGTTTCGCGAGCTCGCGCGCCTGGAGGGGATCATCCCGGCGCTCGAGACCGCGCACGCGCTCGCCTGGGTGCTCGCGCAGAGCGGGCGGCGAGCTCGATCTCGTCTGCCTCTCCGGCCGCGGCGACAAGGATCTCGCCGAGGTGCTCGCCGCCGGAGCGCCGTCATGAGCGACGGTTGCGCGCGAGCGGCGTGCAGCGCATCGCGGACGCGTTCGCCGCAGCACGCGGCAAGCGCGCGGCGCTGATGCCCTACCTGATGGGCGGCTTCCCGACGCTCGCGGAGTCGCCGCGGATCGGCGAAGCCTGCATCGACGGCGGCGCCGACGTGATCGAGCTCGGCGTGCCCTATTCCGACCCGCTCGCGGACGGGCCGGTGATCCACGCGGCGGGCACGCGCGCGCTCGCCGCCGGCGCGAACGTCGCGGGCGTGCTCGAGGTCGCGCGCGCGCTCGCCGCGAGCGTGCCGGTCGTGCTCATGTGCTACGCGAACATGGTCTTCGCGCCGGGCGTCGAGGCGTTCGTCGAGCGCCTCGCGCGCAGCGGGCGCGTGCGGGCTGATCGTCCCCGACCTGCCCTCACGGCGAGGCCCCGGAGGTGCGGCGCGGCGTGCGACGCAGCACGGCCTCGCGCTCGTCGCCGCTGGTCGCGCCGACGACGCCGCCGGAGCGCCTCGCGGCGATCGGCGCGCAGCGCGCAGGGCTTCCTCTACACGGTCTCGGTCGTCGGCACGACCGGCGAGCGCGACGCGCTCGGCGACGCGCTTCGCGCGAGGTCGTCGCGCAGGCGAAGGCGGCGACGCGGGTTCCGGTCGCGCTCGGCTTCGGCATCAGCACGCCCGAGCAGGCCGCCCAGGCGGCCGACGCCGGCGCCGACGGCGTGATCGTCGGCACGCGGCTGGTCCGCGCGGCGGCAGGAGGCGGAGGACCCGGCCGAGGCGGCCGGCGGGGCGTCGTCGCGGGGCTCGCGACTGGCCTGCGGCGCCCGATCGCTCCGGCTCGCTAGGATTCCGCGCGCATGGGTTTGGTCCTCACCGTCACCGGCGGCCTCGTCGTCTGGATCGTGCTGTGGGCGCTCGGCGCCAAGGGCTTCGACGCGTTCCTGCTCGTCGGCGGCGATCATCCTGATCGGGGCCGCACTGAAGATCCTGACCGGCTACCTGCCCGGTCGCCGCAGCTGAGCGCCGGCGTGCTCGCGCGCTGGCTGGGCCTGGCCGCTCTCGCCGTCGGCGCTGCCCGCGCTCGCGGGCTGCGGCGGCGTCGCCTCGGGCGCGAGCGAAGCGACCGGCAGCCAGCTCGCGATCTACTCGAGCCTGCCGCTGCAGGGGCCCGGCCGCGGCGACCTCGCAGCAGATCGTCAACGGCGAGAAGCTCGCGCTGTCGCAGGCCGGAGGCCGCGTCGGGCGCGTTCCGATCGGCTACGTCTCGCTCGACGACGCCGAACCGGCGAGCGGCACTGCGCAGCCCGGGCGCGGCCGAAACGAACGCCAAGACCGGCCGCGCAGGACACCAGCACGATCGCCTACCTCGGCGACTACGGCTCCGCCGCGACGGCCGTCTCGCTGCCGCTGATCAACGCGGCGGGGATCCTGCAGGTCAGCCCGTCGAGCCCGTACGTCGGGCTGACCTCCTCGCTCGACGCCGGCCAGGACGAGCCCGAACGCTTCTACCCGAGCGGCAAGCGGACGTTCGCGCGGCTGCAGCCCGGCGACATCGTCGCAGGCGGCCGCGCAGGCGCGGCTGATGCGAAGTCGCTCGGCGTGCACAAGCTGTACGTGCTCGACGACCAGGAACCCGTTCCAGATGCCGCTCGCGGCGATCGTCGCGGGCGAGCCGAACGGCGCCGGCGATCGCGCTCGCGGCCCACGACAGCATCGCCGACGCTGCCGAGCTCGGTGTTCACCGGCGAGGTCGAAAAGATCGTCGCAAGCGGACGCGCAGGCGGTGTTCCTCGCGGGCGACGACGGCAGCGGCACGGTCAAGCTGTGGCGCGAGCTGCATGCCGCCGATCCGCAGCTGCTGCTGCTCGGAGCGAGCTCGATGTCGAGCGAATCGTTCACCTCGCAGATCGGCGCGGCGGGCGCGCAGACATACCTGGCGACGCCGGTGCTGCCGCTGGCGCTGTACCCGCCGCTCGGCGCAGCGCGTGCTGCGCCGCCTACCGTCGCGACGTTCACCGGCGAAGCCGGCCCGTGGGTGCTCTACGGCTATGAGGCGATGAGCGCGGTGCTCGACGCGATCCGCAGCGCGGGCGTGCACGGCAACGATCGCCGGGCCGTCGTCGAACGCTTCTTCGCGACCCGCGAGCGCGACTCGGTGATCGGGCGCTACTCGATCGAACCGAACGGCGAAACGACGCTCTCGACCTACGGCGTCGATCGCGTCCTCGGCGGACGCGCGGTGTTCTACCGCGCGATCACGGTGCCGCCGAGCGCGGAGGCGTCGAGCGGCTAGGGTGCAGCCGCCCGGCGCCTGCAGGCCGAGCACGAGCCGGAAGCGTGTGATTTCAGCGTCGAGCTCGTGCCCGCCGCCGACGAGCGTCGTCGCGTTGCGCAGGTAGGGGACGAATGTTGGCGATCGTCGGTTCTTCCAGCAGGCCGACGCCTTCGAGCAGGCCGAGCAGCGTCGGGAAGCTGACGATCAGCTGCGGCTGCGCGCCTTCGCCGAGGCTCGTCGCGGCGGCGCTGTAGGCGGGTGAGCCGGCGAGCGTGCTCGGGCGGGTGCAGCGCGCCGCTCGACCGACGCTTCGCCGAGGCCGAGCACGAACTTCGGCTGGCCGTCCGCGGCGCGGCCGGCGGCGATGTCGAGTACGAGCGGCAGTCCGGTGAGCCGTGCCCCGATCGCGGCTTCGGTGCCGGGGATGTGCGCCGGCGCGACGGCGATCGCCCGAGCGCGCTGAGTTCCGCGCCCAGCTTGCGCGACCGCGGCGCGCGAGCGCGCTGCGTTGCTCGAGGCGATCACGACGCCGGCCTTCAGTTCGAGCAGGCCGCTGCCGCTCGCGAAGACTCCGCCGGGCCCCATCCAGCTGGCGTAGTCGCGCCGTGCCTGCGGCGGTGTCGGCGCCGAGCTTGCTCAGCGGCGTCGTCAGCGCGCCGAGCAGCGACTGCAGGCCGAAGCTGTGCTCGCCGCCGCCCGCGGAGCTCGAGCCGCTCAGCGAGGCCAGCGCCGCCGAGCTCCTTGGCGTCGCCGCGGAGCGTCGCTCGCGAGATGGCCGAGGCCGATCGCGAGCCACGATTCGCCGCGGGAGTTCGCCGAGCCCCTGCGCTGCCTGCGGGTCGGCTGAGAGCAGCCCGCCGGCTGCGCCGCCGGCGCCGGAGGTGAGCGTGTCGGCGTCGAGCGCGCAGCGAGCCCGCCGAGGGGACGAGCGAGACGTTCGCGCGCGTGCCCGCCCGGCGAGCAGCGCGAGCACGCCCGCGAGCCCTTCCTGGGCGCCGGCGCGTGTGCTCGGCGGCGGCGCGGGAGTAGACGTGCGCGAGCGCTTCCGCGGGGGCCTTCGCGAGCAGCTTGGAGTATTCGCTGGGCTGCTGAGCGGCGCGCCGCCGCGCGTCGTGTCGATCGACGCTGCGCAAGCCCGAGTCGCTGCCGATCACCGCGAGGCGGTCGACGAGACCGAAGGCGACGCCGGCGGTCGTCGTGTGGTAGGCGATACCGCGGTAGCTGCGCGGCGTGCGCGCCCGCGAGCTTCGCCTGCGCGTCCAGGAACGAGCGCGCCTTGTTGCTGTCGCTCGTGTCGAGCACGAGCGCGCCCTGGGCGCCGCTGGCGCAGAACGGGAACGCGGCGCTGCTGCGTGTTGCCGCCGAGCAGTCCCGCCTCGAGCAGCGGACAGCAGCGAGCTTGAGGAGCCGAGCGAGCGTCAGGAACAGGCCCGCGTGCGGTCCCAGCCAGGGGCGACGTCGTGCTCGAAGTCAAGCGGCGGCGAGCCGGGCGTCTGCAGCGCGGCGAGCAGGCGCATGTAGGGGTCGGCCTGGTGGGTGAGCGCGGCGCCGGCGGCGAGCGCGGCTGTCTTCTGCGGCGCCGACGGGGCGGACGGTCGCGCCCGCGTACAGCGACGCGGAGGCCGGCACGAGCGTGGCGGGGTCGGCGCTCGAGCCGGGCGCGCTCGAGGAGCCGCAGCCGGCGATCGCCCCGATCGCCACCGCGAGCAGTGTTGCGGCGCTCAGCGCGCGCCCGCGGGACGCGAGCGCACGGGCGCGGAGGGCGGGGCGGGTGGCGGTGGTGCTCATCGGCGGCAACAGCGGTCCTTTCTGCGGCCCTGCGGGCCGACGTCAGGGGCGATCGTATGCGGCGTGCCTGACCGCGCGCAAGCGGGCGGCGAACTGCAAGCACCTTTGCAGGCTGCGCTCATGCACGCCTAAATGCATTTGTGGCGCTCGCGGCGCCAATCCTCGGGGGGCGCGAAAAGCCCAGCGCGGACGGGCGATTCGCCGCGCCGCGACGGCGTTGGAGCGACCGGGTGGGAGAAAATGTGCAGATTGGGTTGCATTGTGGGAGAGAGTGGGGTATGTTCGCGCACAGCGAGCCGGGGTGGAGGGGCTCCTCCCACTCCTCCACCTCGGCTCGGTAATCAACTTGGAGCTTCAACGTGGTCCCCTTTCGTGGCACCTTCGACCATACGCTCGACGCAAAGAACCGCCTCACGGTGCCCGCGCGCTACCGCGCGGCGCTCGCCGAGGGGGTCGTGCTCGCGATGCCGGTCGACCTCAAGGCGTGCGTCGGCGTGTGGCGCCCGGAGGAGTACGAGGCCTACACGCGCCGCGCGCTCGCCGAGCTGCCGCCGCTGTCGCCGCGGCTGGCCGAGCTCGAGCGCTTCTTCTACGGCAGCTCGCACGACGCCGAGCTCGACGCGGCCGGGCGCGATCATGATCCCCGGCTTCCTCGGCGAGCACGCAGCGCTGGCGAAGGACGTCGTCGTCGTCGGCGTCGGTGATCGCCTGGAGCTGTGGGACAGGGCCGCCTGGAGCGAGCATCGATCGACGCTGCTGAGCGGCGTCGCGGAGGTGACCGCGCGTGTCGATGACGCTGCTTGAAGCTGCGCGCGCGCGGACGCGGCCCGCGCGGCGCCGGCGCGCGGCGCCGGCGACGAGCGCGCCGTGCCGCCAGGCGCGCGGCGCGCAGGCGTTCGCGCAGCCGGACGCGTCGCGCTCGAGTGTCCGCGCGCCGCGCTCACACGTCCCGGTGCTCGCCGAGGAGCTGCTCGAGCAGCTCGCGCCCGCAGCCCGGGCAGACGGCGATCGACTGCACGTTCGGCGACGGCGGGCACGCGCGCCTGGTCGCCGAGCGGCTCGGCTCCTCGGGAACGCTCGTCGCGATCGACCGCGACCCGCTGGCCGAGCAGCGCTTCGCGGCGCTCGCGGGCGAGACCGCGTGCACGCTGCGCTTCATCCGCTCGGGCTACGCCGAGGCGCTCGCGCTGCTCGCGCAGGAGGGAATGCGGGCGGACATCGCGTACTTCGACCTCGGCATGTCCTCGATGCAGGTCGACACGCGCGAGCGCGGCTTCTCCTACTCCTACGAGGCGCCGCTCGACATGCGCATGGATCCCGAGCAGCAGCTGAGCGCGCGCGCAGATCGTCGCCGAGTGGGACGAGCGCCGGCTCGCGCACGCGCTGCGCGACTTCGGCGAGGAGCGTCACGCCGGACGCGATCGCCCGTGCGATCGTGCGCCGCGCGCGCGCAGTCGCCGATCGAGACGACGCTCGAGCTCGTCGACACGATCAACTCGACGATCCCCGCGCCGGCGCGCTTCGCGGGCGGGCATCCGGCCAAGCGCTCCTTCCAGGCGCTGCGGATCGCGGTCAACGACGAGCTCGGACAGCTCGATCGCGCGCTGCCGCTCGCCTGGGGGCTGCTGCGCGAGGGTGGCGTGCTCGCCGGCATCTCCTTCCACTCGCTCGAGGACCGGCGCGTCAAGCGCTTCCTCGTCGAGCGCGCCCGCGGCTGCATCTGCCCGCCGGAGATGCCCGTCTGCGGCTGCGGTCGCGAGCCGCAGGCGGCGCTGCTGACGCGGCGCTCGATCGTGCCGTCGGCGGCCGAGCTCGCGCGCAACCCGCGCGCCGCCTCGGCGCGCCTGCGCGCCGCCAGCAAGCTGAGCGCCGAGCGACGTGAGCGGCATGACTCCGCCCGCGGCTGCTGCGGCGCCGGCGGTCCGCCGCGCGGCGCACCGCGGCGCCGCGCCGGCCACGCGCCGCTGCCGCGTCCGCGGCGCGTCTCCGGGCCCGCCCGCGCCGCGCCAGCCGGCTGCGCCGGTCGAGCACGGCGCGCAGCCGAGCGCGGCGCTCGCGGTCGGCCTGCTGGCCGCGCTCGACGGGCTGCCGCGCCACCGTCTGCTCGACCGCCTGATCGCGCGGGCGGACTGGATCGCGCTCGTCGCTTTCGCGCTGATCGGGATCGTCACGCTGCAGCTGCTGCTGCTGACGCTCAACGGCGACATCGGCCGCGCGCTCGAGCGCGAGGCGCTGCTTCAGCGCGAGAACGCGGCGCTGAGCATCGAAAACTCAGAACTCGCGGCGCGGCGAACGCGTCGAGGCGCAGGCCGCGCGAGCTCGGCATGCAGCTCGTGCCGGCCGGCGCGCTGCGCTTCCTCGGCCGACGCCCTCCCGGCGTGCTCGGACGCGCGGCCGCGGCCCTGAGCGCGCCCGCCGCACGAGCAGCGAGCACGACCGCTGCCGACAGCCGGCGCGAGCACGCAGACGGGCAGCGCCGAAGCGGCAGCGAGCTCCACGGAAGCCCCGCCGTCCGCGCATGCCGCGGCCGCGAGCGAAGCGGCGAGCGCGGCCACCGGCGCGCAGGCGCCAGCGCCGTCGACAGCGTCGCCGGGCGGCGAAGCGGGCGCCGCCGCGCCGGCGCCTGCACCGGCGCCTGCACCGGCGCCGAGCGCAAGTGAACGCCGCCGTCGGCCGCGAGCGCGGGCGACGGCGACGCCGGCGGGCGGCACGCAGGCGGGCCCGGCGGGGTAGCCGGTGGCACGTCGTCCAGAGCCGCATCGGCGCGATCTTCGCGCTGTTCTTCCTGCTGCTGGTGCTCGCCGCCGGGCGCACCGTGTATCTCGGTGTCCTGCGCGGCGCGCCGCTGCGCAAGGCGGCAAGCGACCAGCAGCTGACCTATGAAACCGTGCACGGCGCCGCGCGGCACGATCACCGATCGCAACGGCGTCGACCTCGCCGTCTCCGAGCCGGCGCAGCGACCTCATCGCCGACCCCTACCTGATCACCGACCCGCTGTCGGCTCCGCAGCAGCTCGCGCGCGCTGCTGGGCCAGACGCAGGCGAGCGTGCTGCAGCAAGCTCTCCGAGCACACCGGCTTCGTCTACCTCGCGCGCGCGCGTGCCGGTCAAGCAGGCCGAGCAGGTCGCTCGCGCTGAAGATCCCCGGCGTCACCGGCGCGCCGGTGATGCGGCGCGTCTACCCGCGCGGGCCGCTCGCGGCGCAGGTGCTCGGCGTCGTCGGCACCGAAGGCAAGGGGCTCGCGGGCCTCGAGTACTCGCGCAACGCGCTGCTGCGCGGGCGCTCCGGGCGAGCGGCGCGTCGTCAGCGACGCGATCGGGCAGCCGGTATCGATCACCGAACCGCACCCCGAGGTGCCCGGCGAGGCCCTGTCGCTGACGCTCGACGCGAACATCCAGCAGCGCAGCGAAGAGGTGCTCGGGGCGGTCGGCGCGCGTGTTCGAGCCGAAAGACGCGACGGCGATCGTGATGGACCCCCGCAGCGGCGCGATCCTCGCGCTCGCCAACTGGCCGCAGGTGAACGCGAACGACCTCGGCGACGCCTCGCCGGAAGCGCTCGAGGATCGCGCGGTCAGCTTCGACTACGAACCGGGCTCGACGTTCAAGGCGGTGACGGTCTCCGGCGCGCTGCAGCAGGGCCTGATCACCCCGAGCACGCCGTTCAACATCCCCGATCAGATCCAGGTCGCCGACCGCACGATCCACGACGACACCGAACACCCCGAAGAAACGCTCACGACAGCGCAGATCCTCGCGCGCTCGAGCAACGTCGGCGCGATCAAGATCGGCATGCTCGAGGGCCCCGAACACTTCAACGAGTGGGTGCACCGCTTCGGCTTCGGCGTGCCCGCCGGGCGTCGGCCTGCCCGGCGAGGAACCGGGCGTGGCGCTCGCGCTCGACCACTACTCGGGCTCCTCGATGGGCAACCTGCCGATCGGCCAGGGCGAGCTCGTGACGCCGATGCAGATGGCGAGCGCGTACGCGGCGATCGCCAACGGCGGGATCCTGCGCCCGCCGCACATCGTCGCGCTCGATCGGCGGGCGCCGCAGCCCGCAGCCGGTCGGGCACCGCGATCATCTCGAGCGCCACCGCGACGCGCGCTGCGCCACATGCTCGAGGGCGTGCTCGCGCCCGGCGGGACCGCCAGCGAGGTCTCGATCCCCGGCTACCAGCTGGCCGGCAAGACCGGCACCGCGAGCAAGATCGACCCGGCCACCGGCGAATACTCCAAAACGCGCGTACGTCGCCTCGTTCATCGGCTTCGCGCCGGCGACCGACCCGAAGCTGCTGTGCGCGGTGATCGTCGATGAACCGCAGGCCGGCTCGATCTTCGGCGGCACGGTCGCGGCGCCGGCGTTCGGGCAGATCATGAGCTTCGCGCTGCCGTATCTCGGCATCGGCCCCGGCTAGCTCGGCTCCAGCGGGGGCGGAAACTAGACTGGGCTCCATGCCCGCCGGGGGATCGACCGATGAGGCTCGACGAGCTGATCGCCGCGACTGCCGTGCCGGCGGCAGGCCGTCCTCGGCGCGGCATGGCGGCAGCCGTCGAGATCACCGGGCTGGCCTACGACAGCCGCGCGGTGGCAGCCGGCGACCTGTTCTTCTGCGTCAGCGGCTTCCGCAGCGACGGGCACGAGTTCGCGCCGCGCGGCGGTCGAGCGCGGGCGCGGCGGCGCTGGTCGTCGAGCGCGCCGCTCGGGCTCGGCGTGCCCGGAAGTGCTGCGTCGCCGAGCGCGCGCGCGGCGATGGCGCCGCTCGCGGCGCGCTTCTACGGCGAGCCCTCGCGCGAGCTGAGCGTGTCGGCGTGACGGGCACGAACGGCAAGACGACGACCGCCTACCTGTTGCGCGCGCTGCTCGAGGCGGGCGGCGCGCAGTGCGGGCTGCTCGGGACGGTCAAGTCGGTGATCGGCGGCGAGCGAGCGCGCGGTGACGCGCACGACGCCCGAGGCGATCGACCTGCAGGCGCGAGCTGCGCGCGATGCTCGACGGCGGCGACCGCGCTTGCGCGATCGAGGTCTCCTCGCACGCGCTCGAGCTCGGGCGTGCCGACGCGGTCGAGTTCGCGGCGGCGCGTGTTCACGAACCTGACGCAGGACCACCTCGACTTCCACGACACGATGGAGGACTACTTCCTGGCCAAGCGGCGGCTGTTCCTCGGCTGCGCTGCGCCGCCGCCGCGCGTCAGCGTCGTCAACGTCGACGACCCCTACGGCGTGCGTCTGGCGGCGGAGCTCGACGGCGTGCGCACGTTCGCGATCGACGCGCGCCGCCGACTACGGCGCGGGCGAGCTGCGCTGCGACTTCGACGGCTGCAGCTTCACGCTGCGCACCCCTGCGGGCGAGCGCGAGGTCGTCGCTGCCGATGCCCGGGCGCTTCAACGTCGCCAACGCGCTCGGCGCGCTCGCCGCGGTGCACAGCCTCGGCGGGCGATCTCGACGTGCTGGTCGCGGCGCTGGAGCGGGGCGTGCGCGTCCCGGGCCGCTTCGAGCCGGTCGATCGCGGGCCAGGACTTCGCGGTGCTCGTCGACTACGCGCACACGCCCGACTCGCTCGAGAACGTGCTCGCGCGCGGCCGCGCGAGCTGCAGCGGGCCGGCGCGGCCGCGTGCTGTGCGTGTTCGGCGCGGGCGGCGACCGTGACCGCGGCAAGCGGCCGCTGATGGGCGAGATCGCCGCGCGGCTGGCCGACGTCGTGTTCGTCACCTCCGACAACCCGCGCTCGGAGGACCCGCAGCGGATCATCGCCGAGATCATGCACGGCGTGGCGGGCGCCGAGCGCGACGGGGCGCAGCGGCGCCGCGCAAGTGCACGCGCTCAGCGACCGGCGGCTGGCGATCGAGCAGGCGATCGCCGCCGGCGCTGCCGGCGACGTGCTCGTGATCGCCGGCAAGGGCCACGAGCAGGGCCAGGAGTTCGCGGACGGGCGCAAGCTGCCGTTCGACGATGTCGAGCGGTCGCGCGCGAGGCGCTCGGGCGCGCGCGCTTCAGCGGTCGTGAGAGCCGGCGGCGCGATGAGGGAGCTGGGGCGCCGAGCGCGTCGCCGCGGGCGCCGGGCGCGAGCCTGCTCGAGCGCGCGACGAGCGCCGGCCCGGGACCGCAGCGCGCGCGGCATCGACTCGCGCCGCAGCGGCGCGGGCGAGCTGTTCGTCGGCCTGCGCGGCGAGCACGTCGACGGCGGCAGCCACGCCGCGCGAGGCGCTCGAGCGCGGGGCGTGGGGGGTGCTGGTCGCGCCTGAGCACGCCGAGCGCGCGCTCGCGGCGGCGGCGCCGCGCGGCGCGTCGTGCTCGCGCACGCGGACCCACTCGCGGGACTGCAGGCGCTCGCGCGCGCGTGGCGCGCGGAGCTGCAGGCGCGCGGCGCGAAGATCGTCGCGATCACCGGCTCGGCCGGCAAGACCTCGACCAAGGACATCCTCGCCGCGCTGCTCGCGACGCGGCTGCGCACCGCGGCGAGCCCGGAGAACCTCAACACCGAGATCGGGCTGCCGCTGGCGCTGCTCGCGGCGCCGGGCGACAGCGAGGCGCTCGTGCTCGAGATGGCGATGCGCGGCGCCGGGCAGATCGCCGAGCTGACGGCGATCGCCGACCCGGACGTCGGCGTGATCGTCAACGTCGGCGCCGGCGCACCTCGAGCTGCTCGGCTCGCTGCGAGGCGATCGCGGCGGCGAAGGCGGAGCTGATCGCGGGCCTGCGCGCGCGGGCGCAGCGTC
Organism: uncultured Solirubrobacteraceae bacterium; assembly: GCA_963827105.1. Taxonomy (GTDB): domain Bacteria; phylum Actinomycetota; class Thermoleophilia; order Solirubrobacterales; family Solirubrobacteraceae; genus Palsa-744. The sequence goes on from CAWHAB010000018.1 coordinate 65,691, forward strand.
GTGGTGCCGGCGCGCGAGCCGCTGCTCGCGCCGCACCTGCGCGCGGAGCTCGAGACGATCACGTTCGGCGAGGGCGGCGATGTCGACGCTGCGCGAGCGCGGCGCAGGACGGCGACGTGTCTGATCGACGATCGACGGCGAGCGCGATCGAGCTGCGGCCGTCGTTCTCGCAGGCGCACAACCTGCGCAACCTGCTCGCCGCGGTCGCGGCCGCGCGGGCGCTCGGGGTCGACGCCCGCGGGGCGCCTGGAGGTGTCGTTCTCGGCGCTGCGCGGGCAGCGGCTCGCGCTGCCCGGCGGGGTCGTCGCTGATCGACGACTGCTACAACGCCAACCCGATGTCCATGCGCGCGGCGATCGACGACCTGGCCGAGACGGCCCCGGCGCGACGGCGTGGCGGTGCTCGGCGACATGCTCGAGCTCGGGCGCCGAGGCGCCGCGCCTGCACCGCGAGATCGGCGCGCACGCGCAGCGCGCGGGGGTCGAGCTGCTGCTGACCGTGGGACCGCTCGCCGCGGAGATGCGCGGCCGCCTTCGCCGGCGAGGCGCACGCGCTCGCCGACGCGCGGCGCGCGGCGCGAGCTGCTCGGCGGCGACCTGCTGCGCGAGCGGCGACACCGTGCTCGTCAAGGGCTCGCGCGGGGTCGGCCTCGAGCGGGTCGCGGCGGCGCTCGCCGCGGCGCGCGGGCCGGCCGGGCCCGTCGCGACGCGGCCGCGATGCTGGCGCCGGCGCCGGGCCGGGGCAGCGCTGAATGGGGCGGATTCTGTTCGGCGGCACGGCCGCGCTGCTGATCTGCATCTTCCTCAGCCCGAAGTTCATCGAGTTCCTGCGCGAGCGCGAGTTCGGCCAGCAGATCCGCGAGGACGGCCCGCAGGGCCACCATGCAGAAGGCGGGAACGCCGACGATGGGCGGGGTCGATGATCTTCCTCGCGGTCGCCGTCTCGTTCCTGATCCTGACGAACTACGAATGGCGCTCGCTCGGCGTGTTCGCGGCGGCGATCGCGTGCGCGCTGCTCGGCTTCGCCGACGACTACACGAAGCTCGTCAGGCGCCGCTCGCTCGGGCTGCGCGCGCGCACGAAGCTGGTCGTGACGATCGCGATCTCGCTCGGGCTGTGGTACATCGCGCGCACGAGGCGCACCTGCCGCCGACGCTGATGCTGCGCTTCGTCGACTACCACATCGACCTCGGGCCGCTGTACCCGGTGCTGATCTACCTCGTCGTCGCGGGCACGACCAGCGCGGTCAACCTCACCGACGGGCTCGACGGGCTCGCGGCGGGCTGCGCGGCGATCGTGCTGCTCGCGTACATCGGCATCACGTTCATCGCCGGCGACGTCCGACCTCGCGATGCTCTCCGGCTGCCTCGTCGGCGCGTGCATCGGCTTCCTCTGGTTCAACGCGTTCCCGGCGACGATCTTCATGGGCGACACCGGCTCGCTCGGCCTCGGCGGCGCGATCGCGGGGCTCGCGGTGATGACGAAGACCGAGGTGCTGCTGATCCTGCTCGGCGGCATCTTCGTGATCGAGGCGCTGTCGGTCGTGATCCAGGTGATCTCCTTCCAGACGACGCGCAAGCGCGTGTTCCTGATGGCGCCGATCCACCACCACTTCGAGCTGAAGGCGTGGTCGGAGACGAAGATCATCCTGCGCTTCTGGATCGTCGCCGTCGATCTTCTGCGGCGATCGGCTTCACGATCTACCGCCAGAGCCTCGGCGTGTAGCGCCCGCGCGCGGCGCGCGGCTCACTCGGGCGGCGGCTCGTCCACGAGCGCGCGGTGGCCGGCCTGGATTTCGTAGGCGATCAGCAGCGCGAGGGTCGCGGCGCTCGCCGCGGCGACGCCGAGGCGGTCGAGTCGAGGTGCCGAGCACGGCGCACAGCAGCAGCAGCGCAGCGCAGAGAACGCGTGCGGCCCGCGCGGCGCGGGTCGAGGCCGGTGCTGGTCAGCGCCTGCGCGACGGTCACGCACAGCAGGAACAGCGCGGCGCCGCCGTCGAAGGCCCAGGCGGCGGCCGCCCCGACCGGCTCGATCAGCAGGTTGACACCGGCGCCGACGGCGGTCAGCCCGAGCAGCAGCGGCACGTGCAGGCGCGTGTAGAGCTCGGCGGCGCCTGCGCGCGCGCCGAGCTGCTCTTCGACGCCGCGGTCGAAGTACACCCACCACAGCGACGCGACGACGACGAAGCCGAGCGCGGCGGTGAACGCGACGCCGGTGTTCCAACGCTCGTTCTCGGTCCCCAGCCCGACGGTCACGACCGACTCGCCGAGCACGATCATCGTGAACAGCGCGAGCCGCTCGCGCACGTGCAGCAGGTTGATCGGGATGCGGCTGTGGAGATGCTGAGCGAGCACCGGGATCGAGTACTCGAACGCGACGGCGAGCCCCCAGATCACATATCGCCACGGCGGCGCGACGAGCAGTGAGGCGAGCCACAGCACAATCGCGGCGCTGTAGCCGGCGGCGTAGCGCTCGACCAGCGGGCGCGCGAGCGGGACGTGGCGGCGCGCGCGCAGGTTCAGTCCGACGACGAGCCCGCGCAGCGTGACGTAGGCGAACACGAAGCCGACGTCGCCGTGGCCGCGCGCGACGTTCTCGATCTGCCCGGCGAGCGTGAGGATCGCGAGCATCGCCGCGAACATCACCGCGCGGAACAGCACGTCGTCGGTGTCGAAGCGGTCGGCGTAGAAGCTGAAGCCCTGCCACGCGAGGAACACCGGCATGAACAGCGCGCAGAAGATCGCGAAGCCGCCGAGCGTGTGATCGCGCACCAGCTGCTGGGCGAGCTCGGCGATCGCGACGACGAACACGAGGTCGAAGAACAGCTCGAGCCACGATGCGCGGCGCTCCTCGCCCTTCTCGGCGAGCGTGCGCAGTTGCGGCGGGCGCAGCCACGGCCGCGCGTGGGGCGTAACGGACACGCGCAAAGCGTGGCAGATGCCCCCGCCGCGCCCGCCGGGTCAGCGCTTGCGCGAGCCGCTTTGGAGGCATCGACGCGCGCGCGTCGAAGTGAGAGGTGATGCCAGCAGCCGCAGCACGGCGCGCCCGCTCGAGCGCGGGCCGCAAACCGCGCGGCGACGGCGGGCGTGGACAGCGAAAGACGGCGCCTTCCGGGCCGCCAGTCGCTCGAGCATCGCATCCTGCTGACGGCGACGATGTGCCTGCTGGCGTTCGGCGCGGTGATGGTCTACAGCGCCTCCTCGGCGACGACGCTGCTGCAGGGCGGCGGCTACGGCAGCGGCTACCTGATCAAGTTCGTCATCTACGGGGCGATCGGCCTGGTCGTGATGCGCGTGCTCGCGCGCGACGGCGTCGCGAAAGTCCAGAGCATCACCGCGCCGCTGCTGGCGGCGTCGTTCGTGCTGGTGCTCGCGGTGCACATCCCGCACGTCGGCGTCAGCGTCAACGGCGCGCGCCGCTGGATCGGCCCGGGCCCGCTGCAGTTCCAGCCCTCGGAGCTGATGAAGATCGCGCTCGTGCTGTACTCGGCGACGCTGCTCGCCAAGCGCCCGCAGCGCGTGCACGACCTGCGCGAGCTCACCAAGCCGCTGCTGCTCGTCGTCGGCGCGGCCTGCCTGCTGGTGTTCACGCAGCCCGACCTGGGCACGGCGATGGTGATCGCGTTCACGGTCGCGGCGATGCTCGTCGCGGCCGGCATCCCGCTGCGCAAGCTCGCGCTGATCGCCGCCGCGGTGCTCGTGCTGGTGCTGCTGTACGCGCTCGTCAAACCGTACGCGCGGGCGCGGCTGACGTCGTTCATCGACCCCTGGGCGCACGCCTCATCGAGCGGCTTTCAGGCCGTCCAGGGCCAGATCGCGATCGGCTCGGGCGGGCTGTTCGGCGTCGGCCCGGGCCAGTCGGTGCAGAAGATCTTCTACCTGCCGGAGGCGCCGACGGACTTCATCCTCGCGGTGATCGCGCGAAGAGCTCGGCGTGATCGGCGTGTTCGCGCTGCTGTTCCTGTACGGGCTGATCGCCTATGCGGGCCTGCGCGCGGCGAAGGCGCGCGCGCAGCCTCTACAGCGCGCTGATCGCCGTCGGCGTGACGACGCTGATCGTCTCGCAGGCGATCCTCAACACGTTCGCGGTGCTCGGCCTCGCGCCGCTGACGGGCGTGCCGCTGCCGTTCGTCTCCTACGGCTCGAGCAGCCTGATCGTGATGCTCGCGGCGATGGGGCTGCTGCTGAACGTCGCCGCCGGGGCGACCGGCCACGTGCGCGCGGTCGCGCCCGGCGCGCCGGCGCAGCGGAGGGTCCGGCGACGCGCGCGGCGCGCGAATCGGCACGATGGGGCGGTGAACGGAGCGCCGAGGAGGATCGTGATCGCCGCCGGCGGGACCGCGGGGCACGTGGTGCCGGCGCTGGCGGTCGCGGACGCGCTGCGGGCTGAGGGCGCGCAGGTCACGTTCATCGGCGGCGACGCGCGCGGAGGCGCAGCTCGTGCCCGCGGCCGGCTATCCGCTGCGCGAGATCGCCGTCGAGGGCCTCAGCCGCCGCAACCCGCTGCGCGCGCTGCGCGCGCTCGCGCTCGCCGCGGCCGCGCTGCCGCGCGCGCGCTCGCTGCTGCGCGAGCTCGCTCCGGAGGCGGTGATGGGCGGCGGCGGCTACGTCGCCGGGCCGGTCGGCGCTGGCGGCGCTGACGCTGCGCATCCCGCTCGTGCTGACCGAGGCCGACAGCCACCTCGGCCTGACCAACCGCCTGCTCGCGCCGCTTCGCGCGCCGCGTCTGCCTGGCGTTCGCGCTGCCGGGCCGCGAGGGCCGCCGCTACCGCGTGACGGGGCGCCCGATCCCGCCGCCGCGCGCGCGATCGCGCGGCGCGCGCGGGAGCGCTTCGGGATCGGCGCGCGGAGGAGACCTGCGTGCTCGTCTTCGGCGGCTCGCTGGGCGCGCGCTCGATCAACCTCGCGGCGGTCGAGGCGTTCGCGGGCGCGCCGCTTCCACGTGCTGCACGTCAGCGGCCGGCGCGATCACGCGGAGCTGGCCGCGCGCGAGCTGCCGGCCGACTACGACCTGCGCGAGTACCTCGGCCTGGCGGACTTCGCCGACGCGCTCGCCGCGGCCGACCTCGTCGTCGCGCGCTCGGGCGGCTCGGTGTTCGAGATCGCCGCGCACGGCCTGCCGGCGATCCTCGTGCCCTACCCGCACGCGTCCGGCGACCACCAGAGCGCGAACGCGCGCTGGATGGCCGACGCGGGCGCGGCGCTGGTGATCGCCGACGAGCGAGCTGAGCGGCGCGCGCCTCGGCGGCGAGGTCGCGGACCTGCTCGCCGACCGCCGCGCGCCTGGCGGCGATGGCGAGCGCCGCGACGCGCGCTCGGCGCGCCCGCGAGGCGGCGCAGCGAGATCGCCGGCGAGCTGCTCGAGGCGGCGCGCAGATGAGCGCCGCGCAGGCGCCGTGGAGCGGGCGGCGCCTGCATTTCGTCGGCGTCGGCGGCGCCGGCATGAGCGGCTACGCGCGCGCGGCGCAGCGCGCTCGGCGCCGAGGTCGCGGCTCCGACGGCGCCGAGAGCGCCGTATCTCGAGCGCCTGCGCGCCGACGGCGTGCTCGACGGCGCGCGGTCGGCCATCGCGCCGAGAACGTTCCGCGCGGGCGAGGACGTCGAGCTGGTCTACTCAGCGGCGATCGCCGCGGACGAACGTCGAGCGCGTCGCCGCGCGCGAGCGCGGCCTCGCCGAGCGCCCGCGCGCGGAGCTGCTCGGCGGAGCTGAGCGCGCTGCGGCGGACGATCGCGGTCGCCGGCACGCACGGCAAGACGACGACGCGTCGATGCTCGTGCACGCGCTGCGCGGCGCCGGCCTGCGATCCGGGCTGGCTCGTCGGCGGCACGGTCGGCGGCGGGCTCGCGAACGCGCACTGGAGCGAGGGCGAGTGGCTGGTCGTCGAGGCCGACGAGTCCGACCGCTCGATGCTGAGCCTCGAGCGTCGAGATCGCGGTGCTGACGAACGTCGAGCTCGACCACCACGCGGCCTACGCCTCGCTGGCGGAGCTGCGCGAGGCGTTCCGCGAGTTCCTCGCGGGCCGCGCGCGCGGCGGTCGTGTGGGATCGCCCGGAGCTGCTCGAGCTGCGCGGCGGCGGCCGAGCTCGTCGCCTACGACGTGCAGGAGCCCGAGCTCGGCGACGGCGGCTCGCGCTTTCGCTGGCGCGGGCACGAGGTCGCGCTGGCGGTCCCGGGCGCGCACAACGCGCTGCAACGCGCGTCGCGGCGCTCGAGGCGGCGCGGATCGCGGGCGCCGACGGCGGACGCGCGCGGTCGCCGGCCTCGCGCGGCTTCCGCGGCGCCGGGCGGCGCTTTCAGCTGCTCGGGCGGAGCGCCGCGCGGGGCGCGCGTCTACGACGACTACGCCCACCACCCGACCGAGGTCGCGGCGACGCTGCGCCGGCGCGCGCACGCTCGCGCACGAGCGGCTGATCGCGGTCTTCCAGCCGCACCTGTACTCGCGCACCGCGTCGCTCGGCGCGCGAGTTCGGGCGCGCGCTCGCGACCGCGGACGTGGTGGTCGTGCTCGACGTCTATGCCGCGCGCGAGCGCGCCGAGGAGCACCCGGGCGTGAGCGGGCTGCTGATCGCCGAGGCGGCGGCCGACGCCGCGCACGGCCGGCCGGTGTACTGGCTGCCGCGCTTCGCCGACGCGCGAGCGCGTGCTGCGCGGCGCTGCTCGGCGAGGGCGACGTGTGCGTCGTGATGGGCGCGGGCGACGTCGATGCGCTGGCGCGCGGACTGGTCGGCGATGAGCGGCCGAGCGCGGGCTCCGAGGCGCGTCGAGCGGCGCGGACTTCCCGCTCGCGCGCCTGACGACCGTCGGCACCGGCGGCGCGGCGAGTTCTTCGCGCGCGCCGGCGAGCAGCGCGAGCTGCTGGAGCTGCTCGCGTGGGCCGGCGGCGCGAGCCTGGCGGTCGCGGTCGTCGGCTCGGGCTCGAACCTGCTGATCGCCGATGACGGCGTTCGCGGCCTGGTCGCTCAAGCTCGACCGCGAGCTCGCGCGCGATCGACCGTCGAGGGCGGCGGATCCGCTGCGGCGGCGGCGCGCGGCTGCCGGCGGTGGCGGCGCGCGCGGCGCGCGCCGGGCCTGTCGGGGATCGAGTTCGGCGTCAACATCCCCGGCACCGTCGGCGGCGCTGTGCGGATGAACGCGAACGCCTACGGCGGCGAGCTCGCGACGGTGCTCGAGTGGGTCGAGATCGCGACCGCGAGCGGCCTCGAGCGCCGCGCGCCGGAGCAGCTCGGCCTCGGCTACCGCAGCTCGAACCTGGTCGCGGGCGAGGTCGTGGCGGGTGCGTCGCTGCGGCTCGAGGCCGGCCGACGTCGAGGCCGGTCAAGGCGACGCTCGAGCGAGATGCGCCGCCGCCGCCACGAGGCGCAGCCGCAGGGGATCAGGACGTTCGGCTCGACGTTCAAGAACCCCGATGACCCGCGCGCGGAGGGCCGCAGCGCCGGGCTGCTGCTCGCCGAGGCCGGCTGCAACGGCCTCGCGATCGGCGGCGCGCGCTTCGCGCCGAAGCACGCGAACTTCATCGAGAACACGGGCTCGGCGAGCACCGCGGACGTGCTCGCGGTGATGGCCGAGGGCCGGCGCCGCGTGCGCGAGCGCTTCGGCGTCGAGCTCGAGCCGGAGGTGCAGGTGCTCGGTGACGTGCGCTTCCCATGGCGATGAGTCGGTAGGGGTTGGCGGCGCGAGGTCGAAGAGACTGTGATGGACCGCTCGCTCGCCGCTCGCTCGCTGATCGGCCGCGCCGGACTGACGGCGCCGCGCCGCGCGCGCAGGGCGCCGGCGCGCGCCGCGGACGCTGTCGCTGCCCGGCGCCGGGCGCATCGCGCGCGCGCGGTCGCGCCGCGCTCGCGTTCCTGTGGCTGCACCGCCGGCTGCGCCTCGCTCGTGATCGCGGCGCTCGTCGCGATGCCGCTGCTGGCAGGCGGCTGGCTGCTGTTGCGCCACTCGCCGCTCGTGGCCGTCGCGCGACGTGCGCGTCAGCGGCGTTCACGGCGCGCAGGCGCAGTGAGATCGACGCGGCGCTGACGGCGCGCGGCGATGGGCATGAGCACGCTCGACGTGCACCCGGCGGCGCTGCGCGCGGCTGTCGCGCGCTTTCACGTCGTCAGCGAAGTGAAGGCGCTCGCGAGCTTTCCCCACGGCCTGCACATCGAGGTCAGCGAGCAGCCGGCGGTCGCCGCGCTGCTCGTCGCGGGCGCGCGCACGGCGGTCGCGGCGAACGGCGTCGTGCTCGGCAGCGACCTCGTCACGAGCTCGCTGCCGACGGTCGCGCGGCTTCACGCTGCCCGAGCCGGGACACGCGCGTGGACGGCCCGAACGTGCTCGCCGCGCTGCGCGATCCTCGGCGCGGCGCCCGCGCCGCTGGCGCGCCACGTGACGCGCGTCTACGCGGGCGCGGAGGGCATCACGGTCGTGATGGGCAACGGGCTGCTCGCGTACTTCGGCAATGCCTCGCGCCCGCACGCGAAGTGGCTGTCGCTCGCACGCGTGCTCGCCGACCCGAGCTCGGCCGGGGCCTCCTACATCGACGTGCGCCTGCCGGCGCGGCCGGCGGCCGGCTTCCCCGCGGGCGTCACCCCGCCGGCGGCGACGGGCGGCGAAGCGCCCCCTGGCGGAGCCGTCGGGCAACTCCGAATCGACGATCGAAGCGCTCGCCGCGGGGCTCAGCGCGGGCACCGGCACGAGCGCCACGACCGCGGCGAGTCCGGGTGAAGCGCCGGCCGAAGCGGCGAGCGCGCCGGCGGGTGAAGCGTCGGCGCAGGCGGGTGGCGGCGCGAGCGAACCGGCGGCGGGCGAAGCGCAGGCGACGGGCGCGGAAACGCAGGGGGGAGGTGCTACCACCGGCGGCTGACGAGAGTCAACCTCAAGTACAGGTTGAGGCTGATGGCGGACGATCCTCAGGCGGTGATCGAGAGTCGGGCGATCTGCAACGAATCGTGCGAGACTGGGCATAGTCGTTGACAGGGCGAAGTTCCCTGCATAACGTGCACATCCCGGCGGTGCGGCGATCAGTATGCTGCGAACCCTAATTTTCTACTGAAGGCTTCGGACAGAACAATCATGGACAGCAGCGGAAGCTATCTCGCGGTCATCAAGGTTGTAGGGGTGGGCGGCGGTGGCACGAACGCCGTCAGCCGGATGGTCGACGCGGGGCTTCGCGGCGTGGAGTTCATCGCGGCGAACACCGACGCCCAGGCGCTCGCGATGTGCGACGCGGACATCAAGCTGAACATCGGCCACGACTCGACGAAGGGCCTCGGCGCGGGCGCCAACCCGGACGTCGGGCTCGGCTTCGGCGTCGGAGTCGCGCGACGACATCAAGGAGGCGCTGAAGGGCGCCGACATGGTGTTCGTGACGGCCGGCGAGGGCGGCGGCACGGGTACCGGCGCGGCGCCGGTGATCGCGGAGATCGCGAAGAACGAGATCGGCGCACTGACGGTCGGCGTGGTCACGCGCCCGTTTGACTTCGAGGGCTCCCAGCGCGGCCGCCAGGCGACGGAGGGCATCGAGCGTCTGCGCGAGGTCGTCGACACCCTGATCGTGATCCCGAACGAGAAGCTGCTGACGGTCGTCGAGCGGCGCACGACGATGCTCGACGCGTTCCGCGAAGCGGACAACGTGCTGCGCCAGGGCGTCCAGGGCATCACCGACCTGATCACGATCCCCGGCCTGATCAACCTCGACTTCGCGGACGTGCGCACGATCATGGAGGATGCGGGCTCGGCGCTGATGGGCATCGGCACGGCCGCCGGCGAGAGCCGTTGCGGCGACGCCGCCAAGGCCGCGATCTCCTCGCCGCTGCTGGAAGAGAACGTCGAGGGCGCGACGGGGATCCTGCTGAACATCACCGGCGGTCGCGACCTCGGCCTGTTCGAGGTCAACGATGCGGCCGAGATCATCCAGAACGCCGCCGACGCGAACGCGAACATCATCTTCGGCGCGGTGATCGACGAGTCGATGTCCGACGAGGTGCGCGTGACCGTGATCGGCACCGGCTTCGACCACCGCCCGGGACGCAGCTCGCGCCGCGAGGGCGCCGGCGCGGGCAAAGGCCGCCCGGACCGCAACCCGCGCATCTCAGATCGCCAGCGCTCGACGCTCGAGATCTCAGACGACGACATCGACGTTCCGCCGTTCCTGCGCTAGAGGATTCGAGCTCGCAGCCCGGCGCTGCGCAGAGGTTGTGGCGGCTTGGCGCGGTGGCCGCGGTGGCACTCGCAGCGCTGCTGCTCGTGGGCTGCTGGCTCGCGGTGCGGGGAAATCCGCAGACGGGTGTCGACCGGGTCGCGTTCGACCTGCTGGCTCTGGAAAGCACGGGCCCGATCGCCGACGCGGCGCCCGCGGCGGTCGACGTCGCCGGGATCATCATCGCTCTCGCTGGTGTCGCCGCAGCGATCTTCCTGCTCGCGCACGGCGCATGGCGCGACTGTCTGGCGATCGGCGCGGGCCTGCTCGTCTGCCAGTTGACGGCTCACATCGGCAAGGCGGCCATCGAACGGCCACGCCCCAGCCACGAGCTGGTCAGCGCGGGCGGCTTCTCGTTCCCGTCGACAACCTCGGCGCTCGCTGTGGGGATCGCGTTCACCGGCTTTGCGCTTGCGCGCGTCGCGCCCGCGCGCCACCGCCACGCGATCGCGGCCACGGGAATTGCGTTGACGTTCCTGCTGGGCATCTCGTTCATCGTGCTGCGCGTGCACTACCTGACTGACGTGCTCGCAGGCTGGGCGCTTGGCGTGATCGCGTTCACGCTCTGCGCAGCGATCGTCGGGCTGCTGCTCGGGACGGCGGCGCGAGCGCCCGAACATCTTTGAGCAGGCAGGGCCGCATGCGGCCCTGCCCGAGAGCGCACATGTGCGCTCCCGCCTGCCGGCGCATGCGCCGGCAGGAACAGCATCGTGCGGGAGCACGGGTACTGAGAGAATCCGTCGGCCGGTTCGCATGTCACAGAGATGACCGCACGCCAGGGCGATGGGGGGCGGCGCCGAGGGCTAGAGGGATCGTCGCCGGCTCCGGCCCGTCCGCAGTCGGGACTAGAGGCCGAGGAGCAGCGCGAGCGCCTGGTCGACGGCCGCGACCTCGCGCGCGTCGAGTCGCCCGGCCGATCGCCCGAGGCGTTGAGGATCGACCACCGTCGTCTGCTCGACGAGAACCCGAGTTGCCTCGCCATCGAGGCTGATCGGCGGCCTGAAGCTCGCCGGGCAGGCGCTCGCCGAGGTCGGGGCGACGAGCGTCGTGCCCAGCGCTAGGAACTCATCGGCCTGCACGACGACCGCGTAGCGCGCACCAAGCTGCTCGCGGCCGCGCGAGGCGCGCCGAGCCGGGAGGCGAAAGATCTCGCCGCGGACCATCTCAGTCGAATCGTTCTGGTGCCAGCTCGTCCATCTGCTCGTGGATCGCGCGCATCTCCGCACGGTCGCCATCGTCGGCCGCCAGGCGCTCGACCTCGACGGCGATCGAAGAGCGCAGCCTGCGGCGTGTCGCGGCCTCACGCAGCGCTGTGCGAACCGCCTCCGAGTCGCTCAAGCCGTCGCTGCGCACGACGCTCAAGGCAGCCGCCGAACTCTCGTCCAAGCGCACATGCAGCGATCTGGCCATCGAGGCAATCGTAGCGCAAAACGTGCTACCAGGCGCGTCTGCGGTGCGATCGGCTCAGCCGGGAAGCTGCTCGAGCGCCTGCACGTGTGAGACGAGGCGGCCGTCGAGCAGGGCGTGCACGGCGAAGCCGACGGGCCGCTCGGCGACGGCAAACGGCAGATCGTCGCGGTCGCGCAGATCGAGGCGCAGCGTCGAGTTGGTGCTGGGGCAGACCAGCAGCGGACGCCCGGCGAAGCTCGCGCTCATCGTCGTGTGCACGTGCCCGCACGTGAGCGCGAGGACCTGCGGATGCTCGTTCAGCAGCCTTTCGAGCCGCTCGCTGTCACCGCCATCGAGGCGGATCGCGTCCATCGCTCGCACCCCGGTCCGGACGGGCGGGTGATGGAGCGCCAGCAGCGTGGGACGCGCGGGCTCCGCGGCCAGGGCCTGCCCGAGCCAGGCGAGCTCGTCATCCGACAGCGTGCCACCTTCGCAGCCGGGCGCGGTGGAGTCGCAGCCGAGGACCCGCAGTTGCCCGCAAGCGGCGCTGAAGTGCACCGGCGCGCCAGCGGTTGCATCGCGCGGCCCGAAGTGCGCGCGCAGCAGATCGCGGTCGTCGTGGTTGCCCGGGATCGCATGCACGGGCAGGCCGAGGGGAGCGAGCAGCTCGCGGGCAAGCGCGTAGGCCGCCGGCGCCGGCTCGTCGACGAGATCCCCGCTCAACAGCAGCGTCGAAGGTCGCGGCTCGAGCGCTGCAACAGCACGCACGGCGTGTTCCAGGCGTGCCTGCGGGCCGGGCTGGCCCGCGCCGACGCGCAGATGCAGGTCGCTGAGCTGCACGAGCAGCGCCGGTGAGTCCTCTGTGGCGGGCGGCGACACGCAGGCAATCATGACCCAGCCGCCGGGCGCCGGCGGTCGGCGTCGGGCCCTCGCCGGGCGCTGGCCGCGGGCACGTGCCCGTGCGCACGTGCCCGTGCGTGAACCAGCGACAGCGATCGACACGGGCCACGCCGGCCCTTCGCTAGCCTGAGGCCGGTGTCGAGCCCGCCGCCCACGCTCAAGCGCACGAGCCTGTTCGAGTGCCACCGCGCGGCCGGCGCCAAGCTCGTCGAGTTCGCCGGTTGGGAGATGCCGGTGTTCTATGGCGGCGCGGCGGCGCTGCGCGAGGAGCACATGGCGGTGCGCGAAGCGTGCGGGATCTTCGACGTCTCGCACATGGGCGAGATCGAAACCCGCGGGCCGGGCGCGCGTGAGCTGCTGCAGCTGCTGCTCTCGAACGACGTCGGCAAGATCGCGGTCGGCGGTGCGCAGTACAGCGTGCTCTGCCGCGAGGACGGCGGCGTGCTCGACGACCTCTTCACATACCGGCTGGACGTCGATCGCTATGTGACCGTCACGAACGCCGCCAACCACCTGCGTGACCTCGCCTGGTTCAGCGCGCGCACGCTCGAGGTCGCCGACGCAGAAGTCATCGACCGGATCGACGACTGGGCGATGCTCGCCGTGCAGGGGCCGCTCGCGCGCGAGATCGTGCAGGCGATCTCCGATGCGCCGCTGCCCGCGCGGATGAGCGCCGAGTCGCGGCGCCTCGGCGGTCGCGAGGTGCTCGTCTGCGGCACCGGCTACACCGGCGAGGATGGGGTCGAGCTGCTGTGTGCGCCCGAGCACGCGCCGACGCTGTGGGAAGAGATCGTCCGCCGCGGCGCGGTGCCCGCTGGGCTCGGCGCGCGTGACACGCTGCGCCTGGAGGTCTGCTTCCACCTCTACGGCAACGACCTCAGCGCCGAGCGCGGCCCGATCGAGGCGGGCCTGGGATGGTGCTGCAAGGAGGACACCAACTTCATCGGCGCGGAGGCGGTGCGCGCCGTACGCGAAGCCGGCCCGGCGGAGAGACTCGTCGCGTTCGAGCTCGACGGACCGGGCATCGCGCGCCAGGGAAACGCCGTGATCGGCGGGGGCGAGGTGACGAGCGGCACGCTCTCGCCGTCGCTCGGGGTCGGCATCGGCCTCGCATATGTGCCGAGCGAGCACGCCGGTGCGGGCACCCTGCTCGAGATAGATGTTCGTGGCAAGATGCGCACGGCCGTAGTCAAGGACAAGCCGCTCTACAGAAAGGGCTCGTGAATGGCCCAGGCCAGCTACCCAGAGGACCTGCTCTACCACCCTGACCACGACTGGGCGCGGATCGACGGCGAGCAGGCGACGCTCGGGATCACCTGGTACGCGCAGGACTCGCTCGGCGAGGTCGTGTTCTTCGACCCGCCGGCCGTCGGCACGACGCTCGTCAAGGACGACTCCTACGCGGAGGTCGAGTCGGTCAAGGCGGTATCCGACGTGATCGCGCCGCTGTCCGGCGAGGTCGTCGAGGTCAACGACGCGCTCAGCGAGAACCCGGCGATGATCAACGAGGACTCCTACGGCGAGGGCTGGCTGGTCAAGGTGCGCCTGTCCGATCCCGCCGAGCGCGACAGCCTGCTCGACGCCGCCTCCTACAAGGCCCTCCTGGGTGGCTAGGCTGCTCTGTAGTTGAGTCGCTACACCGCGATCACCCCGCAGGACCTCGACGCGATGCTCGCGGCGATCGGCGTTGCCTCCCTGCAGGAGATCTTCGACCGCCAGATCCCCGAGGCGGTGCGCCTCGGCCGCCCGCTGGAGCTCCCCGACGGCCGTCCCGAGCAGGACGTCTATGAGCATCTGCGCGCGCTCGCCGCGCGCAACACGAGCAGCGAGGATGAGCTCAGCTTCCTCGGCGCGGGCATGTATGACCACTATGTCCCCGCGCTGATCGACATGCTGATGGAGCGCTCGGAGTTCCTGACCCCGTACACGCCGTATCAGCCGGAGATCTCCCAGGGCGGGCTGCAGGTGATGTTCGAGTATCAGACCGCGATCTCCGAGCTGACCGCGCTGCCGGTCTCCAACGCCTCGGTCTATGAGGGCCCCTCGGGCGTCGCCGCGGCCGGCTACCTGGCGAAGCTGCACAACGGCGGCGGGCGTTTCGTCGTCAGCGCGGGGCTGCACCCGCACACGATCGCGACGCTGCGCACGAACGCCCACGGCTACGGCATGGAGGTGATCGAGGTGCCGCTGCTGGCCGGCGCGGCCGGTGGCGTCACCGACGCCGACGCCTGGGCGCGCGCGATCGACGCCGACACCAGCGCCGCGATCTTCGCGCAGCCCAACTTCTACGGCGCCGTCGAGGACGCCGCCGCGCTGAGCGCGGCCGCCAAGGAGCGGGCCAACCCCGTCGTCATCGCGCAGGTCGACCCGATCTCGCTCGGCGTGCTCAAGGCCCCCGGCGAATGCGGCGTCGACGTCGCCGTCGGCGAGGGCCAGCCGCTCGGCAACCGGCTCGACTTCGGCGGCCCGTCGTTCGGCTTCTTCGCCGCGCGCGAGGAGTACCTCAGGCGCATGCCGGGGCGGATCGCCGGCGAGACCGTCGACGTCGACGGCCGCCGCGGCTTCGTGCTCACGCTGCAGACGCGCGAGCAGCACATCCGCCGCGAGAAGGCGACCTCGAACATCTGCACCGCCCAGGCGCTCAACGCGCTCGGCGGCGTCGTCTACCTGACCTGGCTCGGCCGCCACGGGATCGTCGAGCTCGGCGAGCTGCTGCTCGCCCGCACCCACTACGCGCGCGAGCTGCTCGCGGGCCTCGACGGCATCGAGAAGGAGCACGAGCAGCCGGTGATCCGCGAGTTCGCGCTGCGCCTCGACGCAGACGTCGCGGCCGTGCGCAGGCGCTGCGCCGAGCAGGGCGTCAACCCGGGCGTCGATGTGCAGGCGCTGAGCGGCCGCGCCGAGGACCACGGCCTGCTGCTCGTCGCGATCACCGAGCGGCGCACGCGCGCGGACATCGACCGCCTCGCCGACGTCCTCGGCGCCGCCGTCGCCGCCGAGCGCGAGCAGGTCGGCGCCGCCGGGGCGGGTGTTCCGGCATGACCCCGATCGACGAAAACCACCTGCACGCAGACCCGGGGATCGAATCCCACCACCCCGGCGCCTCCGCCGCGCCCGTCGCCGCCGGCGCCGGCGCGACGCCGCTGCAGCTGCAGGCCGCGACGACGATCTTCCAGAAGGGCGCGCCGGGGCGGCGCGCGTTCGTCTGCCCGCCGCTCGATGTGCCGCGGGTGGACATCAGCGAGCTGCTGCCCGAGCGCTTCCGGCGCAGCGCCGGGCCGCGCCTGCCGGAGGTCTCAGAGCCAGAGATCGTGCGCCACTACGTCGGCATCTCCAAGCGCAACTTCGACCTCGACTCGGGCTTCTACCCGCTCGGCTCGTGCACGATGAAGCACAACCCGCGCCTGCACGAGCGCGTCGCCGCGCTCCCCGGCCACGCGCGCCTGCACCCGCTGCAGGATCCCGAGCGCGCGCAGGGGGCGCTCGAGCTGATGTGGCGACTCCAGGGTGCGCTCAGCGAGGTCTCGGGCCTGCCACACGTCTCGCTGCAGCCCTCCGCCGGCTCCCACGGCGAGCTCGCGGGCGTCCTGCTGACGCGCGCCTACCACGAGGATCGCGGCGAGACGCGCCACAAGGTGCTGACGCCGGACACCGCGCATGGCACCAACCCGGCGACCGTGACGATGGCCGGCTTCGAGGTCGTCAAGGTCGCCACCAACGCCGACGGCGGCGTCGACATCGAGGACCTGCGCGCGAAGGCCGACGGCGACGTCGCCTGCCTGATGCTGACCAACCCGAACACGCTCGGCCTGTTCGACCCGAACATCGCCGAGATCGCCGAGATCGTCCACGGCGTCGGCGCGACGCTGTACTACGACGGCGCCAACCTCAACGCCGTGATGGGCCTGTCGCGGCCGGGCGACATGGGCTTTGACATCGTCCACTTCAACCTGCACAAGTCGTTCACTCAGCCCCACGGCGGCGGCGGGCCGGGCTCCGGCCCGATCGCCGTCTCCGAGCGGGTCGCGCCGTATCTGCCGGTGCCCGTCGTCGCGCGCGCCGCCGACGGCAGCTTCGAGCTCGACCACGATCGCCCGAAGTCGATCGGCCGCCTGCGCGGCTTCCACGGCAACTACGGCTGCTTCGTGCGCTCCTACGCCTACATCTGCTCGCTCGGCGGCGACGGCCTCAAGGACGCCTCCGAGTCGGCCGTGCTGAACGCCAACTACCTGCTCGCGCGCCTGAAGCAGGAGGGCGTCGCCGAGTACCTGCCGCTCGCCTACGGCGATCTCTGCATGCACGAGTTCGTGCTCTCCGGTGGGCCGATGAAGCGCGAGCTGCAGATCAAGACGCTCGACCTCGCCAAGCGCCTGCTCGACTTCGGCTTTCACCCGCCGACCGTCTACTTCCCGCTGCTCGTCGATGAGGCGCTGATGGTCGAGCCGACCGAGACCGAGACGAAGGAGACGCTCGACGCGTTCGCCGACGCGATCGCCGCGATCCTGCGCGAGGCCGCGCAGGACCCCGCGCTCGCGCAGGGCGCGCCGTACAGCACGCCGGTGCGCCGCCTCGACGAGGTCGCCGCGGCCAAGAGCCCGGTGATCAGAGAGGTCCTCGCCTGATGGCGATCGAGCACCGCAAACTCGGCTCCACCGGCGTCAGCGTCAGCCCGCTGTGCCTCGGCGCGATGATGTTCGGCGCGTGGGGCAACACCGATCACGAGGACTCGATCAGGATCATCCACCGCGCGCTCGACGCGGGCATCAACTTCATCGACACCGCCGATGTCTACTCGCGCGGCGAGTCCGAGGAGATCGTCGGCAAGGCGCTCGCCGACGGCCGCCGCGACGCGGTCGTGCTCGCGACGAAGGTCCACGGCAGGATGCACGACGACGAGGGTGGGCGGGGACTTAATCAATTCGGCAACTCGCGCCGCTGGATCGTCGAGGAGGTCGAGAACAGCCTCAGGCGGCTGAAAACCGACCACATCGACCTCTACCAGATCCACCGCCCCGAGCTCGACACCGACATCGACGAGACGCTCGGCGCGCTCTCGGACCTCGTGCACGCCGGCAAGGTCCGCTACATCGGCAGCTCGACGTTTCCCGCCCACCAGATCGTCGAGGCGCAGTGGGTCGCCGAGCGACGCGGGCGCGAGCGCTTCGTCTGCGAGCAGCCGCCCTACTCGATGCTGATCCGTCGCATCGAGGCCGACGTGCTGCCGGTCTGCGCGAAGTACGGCCTCGGCGTCATCCCCTGGAGCCCGCTCGCGGGCGGCTGGCTGTCGGGCAGGTACCGCAAGGGCGGCGCCTCGCCCGGCGAGAGCCGCCGCGCGCAGATGCTGCCACAGCGCTACGACATGTCGCTGCCGGGCAACCAGGCCAAGCTCGAGGCCGCCGACGCGCTCGGCGCGCTCGCCGATGAGTCCGGCATGTCGCTGATCGAGATGGCGCTCGCGTTCGTCACGACGCATCCGGCGGTCACCGCCGCGATCATCGGCCCGCGCACGATGGAGCAGCTCGACAGCCAGCTGCCCGCACTCGGGCGCACGCTCAGCTCGGAGGTGCTCGACCGCATCGACGAGATCGTCCCGCCCGGGACGACGGTCAACCCGAACGACACCGGCTGGGATCCGCCGCACCTCGCCGACAGCGCCGGCCGGCGCCGCTAGCCGACGGCGCGACAGATGCGCATCTTTTCCGGAATCCAGCCCACGGGGCGCAAGCACCTCGGCAACTACATCGGCGCGATCGCGCAGTACATCTCAAGCCAGGAGCGCGGCGAGGGCATCTTCTGCATCGTCGACCTGCACGCGCTGAGCGTCGCCTATGACCCGATCGAACTGCGCGAGCGCCTGTATGACACGACCGCGATCCTGCTCGCCGCCGGCCTCGACCCCGAGCGCTGCATCCTCTTCCGCCAGAGCGACGTGCGCGAGCACACCGAGCTGACATGGCTGCTCTCGAGCGTCTCCGAGCTCGGGCGTCTGCAGCGCATGCACCAGTTTCGCGACAAGTCGCTGCAGCAGCGTGAACTGGTGCCGGCCGCGCTGCTGATGTACCCGGTGCTGATGGCCGCCGACGTGCTTGCCTACCGCGCTCACGAGGTGCCCGTCGGCGAGGACCAGCGCGAGCACGTCGAGCTGATGCGCGACGTCGCGCGGCGCTTCAACTCCCGCTTCGGCGGCGATCGCGAAGTGCTCGTCGTGCCCGAGCACCGCATCCCGGAGATCGGCGCGCGGATCATGGACCTGCAGGACCCCACGAGCAAGATGTCGACGACCAGCGGCTCCGACGCGGGCACCGTCTACGTGCTCGATGAGGCCGGGGCGATCGAGAAGAAGTTCAAGAGTGCCGTAACCGACTCCGGCAGCGAGGTCCGCCGCGACGCCGCGAAGCCCGGCGTCAGCAACCTGATCGACATCCTCGCGGCAGTCCGCGGCGTCGATCAGCGGACTGTCGAAGCGGAGCTCGCGACGGCGCGCTACGGCGAGCTCAAGACTGCCGTCGCGGCCGCCGTGGTCGACTATCTCGCGCCGGTGCGCGAGCGCTACGCCGAGCTGCGCGCCGACGAGCTCGCGCTCGAGGCGATCCTCGCCGCCGGCGCGACGCGCGCCCGCGCGATCGCCGCGCACACGCTCGCCGAGGTGCGCGAGCTGATGGGCGTCGGCGCGCCAACTTCTGAGCCGTGACGACACCGCGTCGGCATCGCTCGATACGGTGGGCGAATGAGCGCTCAGCAGATCGGCCGGAGGGCGGTGATCAGGTGAGCCTGGCCGCGCTCGAGCTCGACCTCGACCTGTTCAGCGGCCCGTTCGACCTGCTGCTGACGCTCGTGCTGCGCGAAGAGGTCGACCTGCTCGAGCTGCAGCTCGCGGAAGTCGTGCTCGCCTACCTCGACCATCTCGAAGCGCGCGGCGAGCTCGACCTCGAGACGGCGACCGAGTTCATCGTGCTGATCGCCGCGCTGCTCGAGCTGAAGTCGAAGCTGATGCTCAGCGAAGACGAGGAGCTGCTCGACATCGAGCCCGAGCAGGCCGCCGAGGAGCTGCTCGCACGGATGCTCGACGCGCGCCGCTACCGCTCCGCCGCCGCGCATCTCGGCGAGCTGCTCGAGCGCGAGCACGGCGTGCGCTTCCGCGAGGCACCGCCGCCGCGGCACCTGCGCCGCACGATCCTCGCGCCCGCCGACGGCTCGCAGGACGCGGCCGTGCTCGGCGCCGCGATCGGGCGACTGCTGGCGATGCCGGCGAGCATCAACGTGCGCCACATCGCCGTGCCGCGCGTCAGCATCGCCGCGCGCCTGGAGCACCTGCGCCGGCTGCTGCGGGCCGGCGGTCCGTTCAGCTTCGAGGAGGCCGTCCGCGGCGCCGATCGCGTGACCGTCGCGGTGACCCTGTTCGCGCTGCTCGAGCTCTACAAACGCGGCGAGGCCGGCTGGGTGCAGCAGGAGAACTTCGGCGAGATCGAGGTCAGCGCGCTGAGCGTCGCGCCGCCCGCGCCGCCGCTCGTGCTTGCGGCGAGCGCGAACGGGGGCTTGTCGCGATGAACGAGCACGCGACGCTCGCGCAGGCGCCCGCGGCCGAGGACGCGGAAGTGCCCTCGCTGGCGCGCACCGTCGAGGCGTTGCTGTTCCTCTCCGCGGACCCGCTCAGCGCCGAAGAGCTCGCCGATGCGACCGAGGCGGATGAGGGGGCGATCCAGGCGGCGCTCGCGACGCTCGCCGAGGAGTACACGCCCGCGCGCCGCGGCATCGTGCTGCGCGAGCTCGGCGGCGGCTGGACGTTCAGCAGCGACCCCGCGAGCGAGGACGCGGCCCGGCGCCTGTTCAGCCGCCCGCGCCTGTCGACGCTGACCCCCGCGCAGGCCGAGACGCTCGCGATCGTCGCCTACCTGCAGCCGATCTCACGGCCGGAGATCACGCGCATCCGCGGCGTCAGCGCCGACTCGGCAAGCGCGACGCTGCTCGAGCGCGGCCTGATCGAGGAGGCCGGCAACTCGCAGTTCGGCGCGATCCTCTACCGCACGAGCAACCAGTTCCTGAAGCTGTTCGGGCTGCGCACGCTCGCGGATCTCCCGGACATCGCGCGCTGGGACCCGACGCCCGAGGAGCAGGCCGAACTGCGCGAGCGGCTGCTGCGCGCGGGCGAGGCCCGCGCCGGCGCCTAGAACGCTTCGCCGGGCGCGATCGCGGGTAGGGTCGCGCTCGTGAGCGCGATCTTCGAGCACACGAAGGCCTTCAGCGGCTTCTCGGTCGACGACATCGCCGCCGCCAGGCGCTTCTACGGCGAGACGCTCGGGATCGCGCTCGAGGAGCAGGACAACGGGCTGCTGAGCCTGCACATCGCCGGCGGTCGCGACACGATCGTCTATCCGAAGAGCGACCACAAGCCGGCGAGCTTCACGATCCTCAACTTCCCCGTCGAGGACATCGATGATGCCGTCGATCAGCTCGCCGAGCGCGGCGTCAGCTTCGAGCGCTACGACGGCATGGCCCAGGATGAGAGGGGCATCTCGCGCAACCCCGGCGGCCCGCCGATCGCGTGGTTCAAGGATCCGGCGGGCAATATCCTCGCCCTGCTCGAGCTCGGCTAGCTACAGGGCCAGGTGCGTGCGCAGGGCCTCGTCGAGGTCCGTCATAGCCGCCGCAGCCAACCTGCCGACGGGTGCGCCGACGCGCAGCACATCGACCGAGCGCACCTGCTCCGCCTGCGCCTTGCACGCATCGGCGAGTCCCGTGTCGGCCGGTTCGAGCAGCACCTGGAAGGAGTGGATACGGTCGGTGTTGGAGGTGACGGGGACGATCGTGAGAACGCCGCGTCCGAGCCGGGCGGCCGCGGTGTTGGCTCCGTCGTTGCTGACGATGATCGCCGGGCGCGTCTTGTTCGCCTCCGAGCCGACGACCGGATCCAGGTTCACGACGCGGATCTCACCGCGCTGCATCAGGGAGCGAGGCCGTCGCCCGCCGTCGGCTCCCAGGCGGCTGCCTCGCCGGTCGACTCCCACGTACCCCAGGCGTCCTCATACGCGCCGCCGAGCTCAGTCGCGCGCAGCGCACGAACCGCCTTGCGCAGCACCGCCGAGCGGGACGTCTGTCCCTGGGCGCGGCCGTAAGCGTCGAGGAACTCGACGTCAGCCTGAGGCAAGCTCACGCTCAACTTCATACTTTGATGCTACCACAGGTAGGTGTCTGGTCATACCCAGAGAGCGGCGGTCTGCGGCGCTCTGCGGGTGTCTAGTTGCTTGACGCCTGCGCCGCCAGCTGCCCGCACGCGGCGGCGATGTCGCGCCCGCGCGTGAGCCGCACGGTGACGGGCACGCCGCGTGACTCGAGTGCCGCGCGGAAGGCCGCGATCGACTCGCGGCTCGCGCCGCTGAACGGTGCGCCGTCGCCGGTGTCGGTGGGGTTGTAGGGGATCAGGTTGACCTTGAAGATCGGCTGCGCGCCCGCGCCTGAGCCGTTCAGCAGGCGCGCGAGCGCGAGCGCCTGCTCGTAGCGGTCGTTGACGCCCGCGAGCATCACGTACTCGATGAACACGCGCCGGCGCTTGCGCGCATAGAACGCGCGGCACGCTTCGATCACGTCGGCGAGCGGGTAGCGCTCGTTGACGGGCATCAGCTCGGAGCGCAACGCGTCATCGGCGGCGTGCAGCGACAGCGCGAGGCGCAACGGCAGCGGCTGCTCGGCCAGGCGCTCGATCCCGGGGATCCAGCCGACCGTCGAGATCGTCGTGCGCCGATGGGTGACGCCGAGGTCCGGCAGGCGCTCGCACGCGGCGAGCACGTTCTCGAGGTTCATCATCGGCTCGCCCATGCCCATGAACACGCAGTGGTCGATCGCTTCGATGCGACGGAAGTGCAGCGCCTGCTCGATGATCTCCGACGCGCTGAGGTTGCGCGCGAACTTCATCGTCCCGGTCGCGCAGAAGCGGCAGGTGAGCGGGCAGCCCGACTGCGAGGAGACGCAGACCGAGCGGCGACCGCGTGTGCCCCGAGGGCTGTCGCGAAAGCGCATCAGCACCGCCTCGAGCGCGCGGCCGTCGGCGGTCGCGAACAGCGCCTTGACGGTCCCGTCGCGCGAGCTCGCCTGATCGCGCAGCTCGAGGCTCGAGAACGGCAGCTCGACTGCGAGCGCGTCGCGCAGCGCGGCCGGAAGGTCCGTCATCTGCTCGTAGCCGGCGACGCCGCGCGCCGTCCAGGCCCACACCTGGCGGGCGCGAAATCCTGGCTCGCCGCGGTCGGCGAGTGTCTTCTCGAGCAGCTGGAGGTCCATGGTCGCTGCGGGCGCGAGCACCCGCTCGCCTCCTATGGTTGCAGCAGATGAGCCTCGCCACCGGGCAACGACGATGCGCCTAGCGAAGTACCTGGCCCACGCGGGCGTCGCCTCCAGGCGCGCCTCCGAGCTGCTGATCGCCGCCGGGCGGGTGACGCTCGCGGGCGAGGTCGTCACCGACCCCGCGCGCGACGTCGACGCCGACAGCGCGGTGGCGCTCGACGGGCAGCCGTTGGCGGGCGCCGAGCCGCGCGTCGCCTACGCGCTCAACAAGCCGCTCGGCGTGCTCTCCACGGCGCGCGACACGCGCGGCCGCGAGACCGTCCTCGACCTCGTGCCGACACGCGGGCTGCGCCTTTATCCGGTCGGCCGCCTCGATGCCGACAGCAGCGGCCTGATCCTGCTGAGCAACGACGGCGAGCTCGCCAACCGGCTCACACACCCGCGCTTTGAAGTGCCGAAGACCTACCGCGCGCAGCTCGCCGGCAAGGCGATCGGGGCGGCGCGCGATCGCGGCGCTGCGCGCCGGCGTCGAGCTCGAGGACGGCCCGACCGCGCCGGCCGGCGTGCGTCGCGTGAGCGCCAACGTGATCGAGCTGACGATCCACGAGGGCCGCAACCGCCAGGTGCGGCGGATGTGCGAGGCGGTCGGGCATCCGGTGCGCGAGCTGGTGCGCACGAGCTTCGGCCCGCTGCAGCTCGCGGGCCTGAAGACGGGGGCGCACCGGCGCCTGAGCGCCGCCGAGGTCGCGAGACTGCGCGAGCTCTAGCTCTGACAGAATCGCGCCCGATGCGATTGTTCGCTCTCCGCGGTGCCATCAGCGTTAATCGCAACGACGCCCAGGACATCCTCGACGCGACGACCGAGCTGATGCGGGCGGTGATGCAGCGCAACGCGCTCGTGCCGGCGGCCGTCGTCAGCTGCATCTTCACCGCGACCCGTGATCTCAACGCCGAGTTTCCCGCCGTCGCCGCGCGCGCGCTCGGCTTCGAGCAGGTGCCGCTGCTGTGCGCGCAGGAGATTCCCGTGCCGCGCGCGATGCCGCGCGTTATCCGCGTGCTGATCCACCTACTACGCGCGAAGACGATCACGAGCCCGCGCACGTCTATCTCGGCGACGCGAAGGAGCTGCGCGCCGACCTCAGCGCCGCGCAGTAGCCGGCGCGCGCGATCCGCTCGCTCGGCGCCCACGCGCGGCGCCGTCACAATGGCGATGGCGATCGAGTTCTCCGAGCGCATCCGGCGCATCCCCACCTACCCCGTCGCCGGCGGTTACGCGCACACCGAGCCGCTCGTGCGGCTCGCGAGCAACGAGTCGCCGTACGCGCCGCTGGCGGCCGTGCGCGAGGCGATCGAGCAGGCGCTCGCGACGCTCAACCGCTATCCCGACCCGGCCAGCTCGCTGTTGCGCAGCCGCTTGAGCGAGCGCTACGGCCTCGCGCCGTCGCGGATCGCGATCGGCAACGGCTCCTGCGACATCCTGCTCGCCGCCGGCGAGGCGCTGCTCGAGCCGGGCGCCGAGATCGTCTACGCATGGCCGTCGTTCTCGGTCTACCCGCACCTCGCCGCGGCGTCCGGCGCCCGCGCGGTGACCGTCGCGCTCGACGGTGCGCAGTGCCACGACCTCGAGGCGATGCTGCGCGAGATCACCGTCGCGACGCGGCTGGTGATCGTGTGCAACCCGAACAACCCGACGAGCACGGCGATCCCGCTCGCGGACATCGCCGCGTTCATCGACCGGGTGCCGCCGCACGTCTGCGTGATCGTCGATGAGGCCTACTGCGAGTTCAACCTGCTCGAGGACCCGGACGCATCGATCGATCTGCTCGACTCGCACCCGAATCTCGTGCTGCTGCGGACCTTCTCGAAGGTCCACGGCCTGTGCGGGCTGCGCGTCGGCTTCGGCCTGTGCGGCTCGGATGAGCTGCCGCGCGCATTCGACCAGGTGCGCCAGCCGTTCTACGCAACGCGCTCGCGCAGGCGGCCGCCGTCGAGGCGCTCGCCCACCAGGACGCGGTCATCGAGCGCGTCACGCGGACCGTCGCCGAGCGGATCTCAGTCGATGAGCGCCTGCGCGCGCTCGGGCTCAGCCCGGCCGCCTCGCAGGCGAACTTCTGCTGGATCGAGCTCGGCGAGGATCGCGACGAGGCGCTCCGTGATGAGCGGGCTGCAGGAGCGCGGCGTGCTCGTGCGCGCGGGCAGCGCGCTCGGCAGCGACACTCCCGCGCTGCGCGTCACCTACGGTCTGCCCGAGGAGAACGAGCGGTTCCTCGACGCGCTCGCGCAGGTCCTGTAGCGGGCGCCCGCGCGCGCGATCGGCGGTTCACCCCTCGACGGCGAGACGATTCTCTGCTACAAAGTCAGACGATGGTCACGGTCACGCACATCACAGCTCCCGCTTCGCGCCCCCGCGCGCAAGCCGCGTGGTCGTGCTCCCGCGCCTATTCCGCCTGGCGATTTAGCTAGGCGCTCCGGCCTCCGCCCGTCCGTGAACGGGTGGCCGGCCGCACCGGGTCCCTCGCCGGGACCGAGCGCCGCTCACGCGGGTGCCGCAACGCCCGCTTCACGGACCCGCCGGCAGCGACCCGCATCCCGCGTCCGCCCGCCGGCAGAGGACCACAACTACCATGCCCAGGCGTCAGTGAAAGGATGAGTCGATGATGATTGTCATGAAGGAGACCGCAAGCGACGAGCAGGTCGAGGCGGTCGTCGAGAAGATCGAGCGCGCCGGCGCGCTCGCCCATCGCAGCCGGGGCGCGCGCGTGACGGTCATCGGCGCGATCGGCGACGTCGAGCAGGACGTCACCGTCGAGGGCCTCGGCCTCGAAGGTCAGCCCGGGGTGGACCGGGTCGTGCCGATCCTGAAGCCCTACAAGCTGGCCTCGGCACAGTTCAACCACGGCGAGCGCAGCGTGCTCGACATCGGCGGGCGCAAGGTCGGCGGCGAGCATTTCGCGATGATCGCCGGCCCCTGCACGGTCGAGTCGCGCGATCAGATGATGGAGACCGCGCGCGTCGTCCGCGACGCCGGCGCGACGCTGCTGCGCGGCGGCGCGTACAAGCCGCGCACCTCCCCCTACGCGTTCCAGGGGCTCGGCCAGGAGGGGCTGCGGCTGCTCGCCGAGGCGAAGGCCGAGACCGGCCTGCCGATCGTCACCGAGCTGATGGACGTCAGCGATCTCGACGCGGTGCTCGAGGTCGCCGACGTGATCCAGATCGGCGCGCGCAACATGCAGAACTACCCGCTGCTAGCGGAGATCGGGCGCTCGGGCTGCCCGGCGCTGCTCAAGCGCGGCCTGTCGGCGACGCTCGATGAGCTGCTGATGGCCGCTGAGTACATCCTCAAGGAAGGCAACCCCAACGTGATGCTCTGCGAGCGAGGGATCCGCACGTTCGAGAACGCCTACCGCTTCACGCTCGACCTGATGGCGGTGCCGGTGCTGAAGGAGCTCTCGCACCTGCCGGTGATCGTCGACCCGAGTCACGCCGCCGGCCGGCGCGACCTCGTCACGCCGCTGTCGCTCGCGGCGGCCGCGGTCGGCGCGGACGGCATCATCGTGGAGGTGCACCCGAACCCGGACGAGGCGATCTGCGACGGACCGCAGCAGCTGAAGGCGGAGGACTTCGCAGCGTTCTCACGAGCGGTCGAGCAGGCTGCGGCGCTCGCCGGAAAGGCGCTCAGCGCCGTCTGATGGGCCGCGCCGCGGTGCTCGCCGCCGACAGATGAAGATGCGCTTCGAGCCCGCGCGCGGACTCACCGGTGAGCTGACCGCGCCGGCGGACAAGTCGATCTCGCACCGCGCCGCGCTGCTCGGGGCGATGGCGTCCGAGCCGGTGCGGATCGAGCGCTACCTGCACGCGGCCGACACCGACTCGACGCTCGCGGCCGTGCGCGCGCTCGGCTCGCTGGTCGAGGTCAACGGCGATCAGGTGGTCGTGCGCGGCACCGGGCTGCGCGAGGCGCGCGAGCCGGACGCGCCGATCGACGTCGGCAACGCCGGCACGCTGCTGCGGCTGCTGCCCGGCTGGCTCGCCGCCCAGGAGGGCCGCTCCTTCTCACTCGACGGCGACGCCTCGATCCGCCGCCGCCCGGTCGAGCGGATCGTCCTGCCGCTGCGCCAGATGGGGGCCGAGATCGAGGCGCGCGACGGGCGCTTCCCGCCGCTTCACGTTCGCGGCGCGCGGCTGCGCGCGATCTCCTACGAGATCGACGTCGCGAGCGCGCAGGTGAAGTCCTGCGTGCTGCTCGCCGCGCTCGCCGCCGACGGCGCGACGACGGTCGGCGAGCCGGCGCGCAGCCGCGACCACACCGAGCGGATGCTGCTGCGGGCCGGCGTCACGATCCACCGCAACGGCCTGCACGTGACCGTCACCAACGCCGATGAGCTGCTGCTGGAGCGCGTCACCGTCCCCGGCGACCTGAGCTCGGCGGCGTTCATGATCGCCGCCGGCGTGCTCGTCCCCGGCTCGCGGCTGCTGATCGGCGACGTCGGCGTCAACTGGACGCGCACCGGCTTCCTGCGGATCCTGCGGCGGATGCGCGGGATCGTGTTCGGCGACCTCGAGGACGAGAGCGGCGAGCTCAGCCCGGAGGAGCCGATCAGCGACCTCGATGTCGCCCACGGCGCGCTCGAGGGCACCGTCGTCGAGGGGGACGAGGTGCCGCTCGCGATCGACGAGCTGCCGCTCGTCGCGCTGCTCGGCTGCTTCGCCGAGGGTGAGACGATCGTCCAGGGGGCACGCGAGCTGCGCGTCAAGGAGTCCGACAGGATCGCCGGCGTCGTCGACGGCCTGCGCGGACTCGGCGCCGACATCGAGGCCAGCGAGGACGGCTTCCTCGTGCGTGGCACCGGTGGCCTGCGCGGCGGCACGATCGACGCGCACGGCGACCATCGCATGGCGATGCTCGGCGCCGTCGCCGGGCTCGCCTCGCGCGAGGGCGTCGAGGTCCTCGGGATCGAGGCGGCGGCCGTCTCCTACCCGTCCTTCGTCGAGGATCTCGCGCGCCTGTGCTCGTAGCGATCGACGGCCCCGCCGGGGCCGGCAAGTCAACGATCGCCCGCCGGCTCGCGCAGCAGCTCGGCTTCACCTACCTCGACACCGGCGCGATGTACCGCAGCGTCGCGCTGCTCGCGCTCGCGCAGCCCGAGCGCGACCCGGCCGAGCTCGCACGCGCCGCGGCGATCGAGCTCGCAGGCGACGGCGCGGCGGGCGCGGACGTGGTACGCATCGACGGGCGCGACGTGAGCGCGGAGATCCGCACGCCCGAGGTCTCCGCGGCGGCCTCGCGGGTCGCCGCCGAGCCGGCCGTGCGCGAGGTGCTGATCGCGAAGCAGCGCGAGCTGATCGCGCGCGGCGACTGGGTCGCGGAGGGCCGCGACATCGGCACGGCGCTCGCCCCGGACGCCGCCGTCAAGGTGTTCCTGACCGCCGACCCGCGCGAGCGCGCGCGCCGCCGCGCCGCCGAGCTGGGGGCCGACGTCGCGACGGTGCTCGCCGAGCAGACGCTGCGCGACGAGCGCGACAGCGCGCGCGCACACAGCCCGCTGCGCGCCGCGCCCGACGCGGTGCAGCTCGACACGACCGGGCTCTCGATCGAGCAGGTGCTCGCCCGCATCGCCGCGCTCGCCCGCGAAGCCGCCTCGCCGCGCTGAGCGCGGAGCGGGCGCGCGGGCCAGTCATACTCAGCTGATGAAGGTCGCGATCGTCGGCTATCCAAACGTCGGAAAGTCCTCGCTGATCAACCGCCTCACCGGGACCCGCGAGGCGGTCGTGCACGAGCGCCCGGGGATCACGCGCGACCGCAAGGAGCTCGAGTGCGAGTGGAACGGGCGCCTGTTCACGCTGATCGACACCGGCGGCATCGACTTCGAGGATGAGGACCCGCTCGCCGGCTCGATTCGCGACCAGGCCCGCGCCGGGCTGGCCGAAGCGGAGGTCGCCGTGCTCGTCGTCGACGCCCGCGCCGGCGTGCGCCCGGGCGATCAGGAGATGGCCGATCTGCTGCGCCGCTCGCCGCTGCCGACGATCGTCGCGGCGAACAAGTGCGACGGCGTCAGCGAGCTGCCGCTCGCCGCGGACTTCCATCGCCTCGGCCTGGGCGAGCCGCTGCCGGTCTCCGCCGCCCAGGGGCTCGGCTCCGGCGACCTGCTCGACCGCATCGTCGAGCTGCTGCCCGAGGGCGACGCGGAGCCCGCCGACGACACCGTTCGCCTCGCGATCATCGGGCGCCCGAACGTCGGCAAGTCCTCGCTCGTCAACCGCTTCCTCGGCGAAGAGCGCGTGATCGTCTCCGACATCGCGGGCACGACGCGCGACGCGATCGACATGCCGCTGCTCGTCGGCGAGCGCAAGCTCGTGCTCGTCGACACCGCGGGCATGCGCCGGCAGTCGAAGGTCGCCGACTCGGTCGAGTACTACACCGCGCTTCGCTCCCAGCGCGCCGCCGAGCGCGCGGACGTCGCGTTCGTCGTCTGCGACGCCGCCGACGGCGTCACCGCCCAGGACCTGCGGATCGCCGAGCTCGCGATGAAGGCCGGCTGCGCGACCGCGGTCGTGCTCAACAAGTGGGATGTGCAGGAGCCCGCCGAGAGCGACACCGGCGGCCACCTCGACCTCGAGCACGAGCGTGCGCTGGTCGCCAAAAAGCTGCGGCTGCGACCGCGCGTGCTGACCGTCAGCGCGAAGACCGGCCGCCACGTCGCGCGCCTGCTCGGCGAAGCGATCACGCTCGGCGATCGCATGTCCGGCCGGATCCCGACGCCCGAGCTCAACCGCTTTCTCGCCGAGGCCGTGCAGGCGCGCCAGCCCCCTGTCGGCACCCGCCGCGGCTCGAGCCAGCATCGCCTGAAGCTGATCTACATGGCGCAGATCGGCGAGCGCCCGCCGCGCTTTGCGATCCAGGTCAACTCACGCGCGCGCGTCACGCGCGACTACGCCTACTTCATCGAGAACCGCCTGCGCGCCCGCTATGGCATGGACGGCGTGCCGCTGATCATCGACTTCGTCGAGCGCGGGCAGCGTGGAGGAGCCCGCGCCGCATAGACTTCTGCGACTTTGCCGCCAGCGCGCGCGCCGCAGCCTTCCCGTCCGCCCCTGAGACCCTGGAGTCATCCACTTAGCCATGACTGAGCCATCCGAGAACGAGTTCCTGTTCACATCCGAGTCCGTCACCGAGGGCCACCCCGACAAGATCGCCGACCAGATCTCCGACGGCGTCCTCGACGCCGTCCTCGCCGATGACCCCTACGGCCGCGTCGCCTGCGAGACGCTCGTCAACACCGGGCTGATCGTCGTCTCCGGCGAGATCTCGACCGACACCTACGTCGACATCCAGGAGGTCGCGCGCGAGACGGTGCGGGGAATCGGCTACACCGACGCCGACCTCGGCTTCTCGGCCGACTCCTGCGCCGTGCTCAACGCGATCGACAAGCAGTCGCCGGACATCGCCCAGGGAGTCGACAAGGCGTATGAGGCGCGCACCGACGCCAGCGACGAGGACGAGCTCGACGTCGCCGGCGCGGGCGACCAGGGAATGATGTTCGGCTACGCGACGAACGAGACCGACACGCTGATGCCGCTGCCGATCTCGCTCGCGCACCGGCTCGCCGAGCGCCTCGCGGCGGTCCGCAAGGACGGCACGCTCGAGTATCTGCGCCCCGACGGCAAGACGCAGGTCAGCGTCCGCTACCGCGACGGCAAGCCGGTCGAGATCGAGAAGCTGCTGATCTCCACCCAGCACGGCGAAGGCTCGGAGTCGCGGATCCCCGATGACCTCTGGGAGCACGTCGTCGAGCCGATCCTCCCGGCCGAGCTCTACGACGCCGGGCGGCTGCGCAGGAACTTCCTCGTCAACCCCACCGGCCGCTTCGTGATCGGCGGCCCCGTCGGCGACGCCGGCCTGACCGGGCGCAAGATCATCGTCGACACCTACGGCGGCATGGCCCGCCACGGCGGCGGGGCGTTCTCGGGCAAGGACCCGTCGAAGGTCGACCGCTCGGCCGCCTATGCGGCGCGCTGGGTCGCCAAGACGATCGTCGCCGCGGGCCTCACCGAACGCGCCGAAGTCCAGGTCGCGTACGCGATCGGCGTCGCGCATCCGGTATCGGTGATGGTCGAGACGTTCGGCACCGAGCAGGAGGGGCGCAGCCGCGGGCAGATCGCACGCGCGGTCGATGAGGTCTTCGACCTGCGCCCGGGATCGTTCCGCGAGGAGCTCAACCTGCACCGCCCGATCTACCAGAAGACCGCCGCCTACGGGCACTTCGGGCGCGACGATGCCGACTTCACCTGGGAGCGGACCGACAAGGCCGCCGCGCTGCGCTCGGCCGCCGGCCTCTGACCGGAGCGCACACTAGGGTCAGGGCGGTGTCCGCGATCGCCCGGGTAGAGCCGATGACGACGGCTCGCGCCCTGCGCGGGCCGTTCGACTACCGCCTGCCCGAAGAGCTCCGCGGCGGCGTCGATGTCGGCTCGATGCTCGTCGTGCCATTCGGCCGGCGCGAGGTGCTCGGGGTGGTCGTCGGCCTCGCCGAGAGCAGCGAGGTCGCCGAGGAGAAGCTGCTCGCGCCGCTGCGCGCGCTCGAGCTCGGCGTGCCCGAGGAACTCGTCGCGCTCGCCGAATGGATCGCCGCGGAGTACTGCTCGACGATCGCGCGCTCGCTCGCGCTCGTGCTCCCGCCGGGGGCCGCGCGCCGCCTGAGCGGACGCAAACGGCGCGCCGTCGCGCGACCGCGGCACCTCGCGGTCGGCGCGCGCAGCCCCGCCGCCCCCGCGCTGACCGGCGAGCAGCAGGCGGTGCTCGAGCCGTTGCTCGCCGCGCTCCGCGCCCGCCGCGCCGAGCAGCGGCTGCTGCACGGCGTCACCGGGTCGGGCAAGACCGAGGTCTATCTGCGCGCGGCCGCCGCCGCGCTCGATCAGGGCCGCGGCGCGATCGTGCTCGTCCCCGAGATCGCGCTGACGCCGCAGATCGTCGGGCGCTTCATCGAACGCCTTGGCGAGACCGTCGCGGTGCTGCACTCGCGGCTGCGCCCGGCCGAGCGCTACGCCGAGTGGCGGCGGCTGCGCGAGGGGCAGGCGAGGGTCTGCGTGGGACCGCGCTCGGCCGTGTTCGCGCCGGTCTGCGGCCTCGGCCTGATCGTCGTCGATGAGGAGCACGACTCCTCCTACAAGCACGAGGGCGATCCCCGCTATGACGCACGTGACGTCGCCGCCGAGCGCGCGCGGCGCTGCGGAGCGCTGCTGCTGCTCGGCAGCGCGACGCCGCGCCCGGAGAGCATCGAGCGCGTGCCCGCGTCGGTGATGGCGCGGCGGGTCGACGGGCGGCCGCTGCCGCGCGTGCGGGTCCTCGACATGCGCGGCGGGGGCGCGGAGGGGACCCAGCACGGGCTGCACCCGGTGAGCGCGACAGCGCTCGCCGAGGTGCGCGCGACGCGCGGCAAGGCGATCGTGCTGCTCAACCGTCGCGGCTGGTCGAACTTCCTCTCCTGCGGCTCCTGCGGGCGCGTCTGGAGCTGCCCCGACTGCGACGTCGCGCTCGTCCTGCACCGCGCCGGAGGCTACGTCGCCTGCCACCACTGCGGCCACCGCGAGCCGGCGCCGGCGCGATGCGGAGACTGCCACTCGACGTCCGTCGCGCGCCACGGCGCGGGCACCGAACGCGTCCAGCACGAGCTCGCGAGCGTGTTCGACGACGACGGCGCCTTTCCGGTCTTTCGCCTCGACGCCGACGCGCTCGGCGGCGGTGGCGCGCGCGTCACCGCAGCGGGCCCCGCCGCGCAGCTCGCAACCGGGTCGGCGCGACCGGGCGGCGCCGTCGAGGGCGATGAGAACGGCGTCGGCACACTGCTGCGGCGCTTCGAGGCGGCCGACTGCGGCGTGCTGATCGGCACGCAGATGGTCGCCAAGGGCCACGACTTCCCCGACGTGACGCTCGGCGTCGTGCTCGACGCCGACGCGACGCTGCGCTTCCCCGACTTCCGCGCCGAGGAGCGGACGTTCGCGCTGATCGCGCAGCTCGCCGGGCGCGTCGGCCGCGGCGCCCGCGGCAACCGGGTTGGCGCCGCCGAGGTGCTCGTGCAGACGATCGCGCCCGACGCGCGAGCGATCGTGCACGCCGCCGAGCACGACAGCGAAGGCTTCCTCGCCGGCGAGCGCGAACGTCGCCGCGCGCTCAGCTACCCGCCGTTCTCGCACCTGATCAGGATCGTCTGCTCGGCCACGGAGTCACATCCCGCCTTCACCGCCGCGAGCGCCGTGCGCGACGAGCTCACCGCGCTGCTCGGCGGCGCCAACCCGGTTGGCGGCGGCGGCCCGGTCGGCGGCGCCAACCCGGTCGTGCTCGGACCGGCGTCACTGTTTCGCCTCCGTGGCCGCGAGCGCCAGGTGCTGGTGGTGAAGGCGCTCGAGCGGCGTACGGCCGTCGCGGCCACCGGCGAGGCCGTGCGGCGCGTCGCCGGCAGCCGCGCGCACGCCGGTGTGAACTTCAGCGTCGACGTCGATCCGCAGTAGCTCTCGCGACGCACACTCCGTGGGCGGTGGGATTCTTGTCCCAGCCACCGGCATCGACTAGTCAAATCGGACTTCCTCAGCTATTCTTCTGGTTCGTTCGGGCGCGCTGGCGCGCGGATGCTCGACAAGTTCAAACAGGAGAGGCGAGGGGGATGAGACACGGAGGTTCGCTGTTCCCTGCGGCGCTCGCGCGCAAGCGCTCGAGGTCGCTGGTCATCTCTGTGTTGCTCGCGCTGTGCACGGTCGCGGCGCTCGCCTCGGTGGCGGGGGCATCACAGCAGCTCGCGATAACGCGCTACGCACGTGTCGAGGCCGTCTGCCCCCCGCCTGCGCCCGGTGACGCTTCCTGTAGCGCCTTCGCACGCGTCAACGTGCCCGCGAGCGAAGCGGGCAAGCCAGGCGTCACGGCCTACACGGTTCCCGCCGGCGTCGCGGCGGCCGGCACCGCCCGCCCAGGTGTCCTGACGCTGGGTCCGGCCGGGGGGTACACGCCGGCAGATCTCGCGAGCGCCTACAACTACGAAGACAGCTCCGGCGGCAGCGGTCAGACCGTTGCGATCGTCGACGCCTACAACGATCCCGAAATCGAAGGCGACCTCGGCAAATTCGATACCAACTACGGCCTCAGCGCGTGCACGAAAGCTAACGGCTGCCTGACAAAGGTCTCTCAGACCGGCAGCACGAGCGTGCTCCCGGCGAACGACACCACGGGCTGGTCGGTCGAGATCTCACTCGACGTCGAGATGGTTCACTCGGCCTGTCCGAACTGCAAGATCCTCCTGGTCGAGGCCAACAGCTCCGAATTCAATGATCTCGCTGCCGCGGTGAACGAGGCGGCGACCCTCGGAGCGACCGAGATATCGAACTCCTACGGCGGCGTCGAGGAGCCGGGCGGGGGAGATGAGGCCGCATACAACCACCCGGGGATCGTGATCGCGGCGGCGACGGGCGACTACGGCTACTACGACTGGACGATCCTGAACGAAGTGCCGTGGACCGAACTCGAGGACGAATTTGAGGAGGAAGGCTTCACCGAAGCTGAATTCGACGAATTCGTCGAAGAAGTGCTGCCCCCGGCGGCCCCCAACGAGCCTGCTTCGCTGCCGACCGTCGTCTCGACGGGAGGCACGACGCTCGAACTGAACGGGGAAGGGAAACGGGCACACGAGCGTGTGTGGAACGGCAACGGGCCGGTCGACGGAGATGGATTCATCGAAGGCGCGAGCGGCGGCGGCTGCAGCACGTTGTTCACCGCCCAGCCATGGCAACAGCACGTGCCGGGATGGACGGCCACGGGGTGTGGCACCAAACGCCTCAACGCCGACGTCTCGGCAGACGCCGATCCGATCACCGGCTTTGACATTTTCGACAGCTTCAACTGCGGCGAAGAATGCGAACGGTTCAAACGCGGTAAGAACTGGGTGACAATCGGCGGCACGTCGCTGTCCACGCCCCTGATCAGCTCGCTGTACGCGCTCGCCGGCGGCGCGCACGGCGTCAACTACCCGGCGCTCACGCTCTACGGACACCTCGGCGAGTCAGCCGACGTATTCGACGTCAGCGAAGGCGGAAACGGCCTCTGCGACGCGGCGCCCTTGGCCTCATGCGGACATCCGGACGCGCGTGGGGGCCTGACCAAAGTGTTCGGGCCGCCGTTCAAAGGTCTCCGGCGCGACGTCGACTGTGAATACACGACCGCCTGCAACGCGACGACGGGCTTCGACGGGCCCTCGGGCGTTGGCTCGCCCAACGGCCTTGGCCTGTTCGAACTGCGCCCCCTGACGGCCGCGATAGCCCCCCCGAGCGGCGTCAAAGCCAAGATCGCGAGTACCTTCAGCGCATCGGGATCGAGCGATCCCTACCCCGGCGCGAGCGTCAGCTACGCGTGGGAATTCGGCGACGGCGCCACGGAAAGCGGAGTGGAACCGACACACACCTATGCCACGGCGGGCAAATACACGGTCACGCTCAAGCTCAGCGACAGCTACGGCTTCAACAGCACGCTCGCGTCGGTTGTTGTCGACGTGACCGAACCGAGCGCCGAAGAAATCAAAGAAGCGAAAGAAAAAGCTGAAAAGGAAGCGGCAGAAAAAAAGAAAGCAGAAGAAGAAGCCGCCAAGAAGAAAGCAGAAGAAGAAGCCGCCAAGAAGAAAGCAGAAGAAGCGGCGGCCAAGGCGCAAGCCGAAGCAGCCGCGAAGAAAAGGGCCGAAGAAGAAGCGCTCGCCAAGGCCGCGGCGAGCGGGTCAGGGGGTGTGAGCGGAGTGCGCTCGAGCCTCGCGCCGCCGATCCCGGACGCGGAGCTCGCGGGCACCTCGTTGCAGGTCAGCGCCGCGGGAGCCGTGACACTGAAGATCAGCTGTCCGGCGGGCGAGAGCAGCTGCACGGGCACGGTCACGCTGCGGACCCTCAGCGCCGTGATCGCCACCCGCGCTCAGGCGGCGAAGCGCAAACCCGCAATCCTCACCCTCGCGTCAGGGTCGTTCTCAGTTGCGGGCGGGAAGGTCAAGACGCTGACCCTGCATCTGTCGGCGGCCGCTCGGGTGCTGCTCGCCCACGCGCACACGCTGCGCTCCAGGGTGACGCTGCTGGCGCATGACGCCGCGGGCGCGCGCCACACCACCGAGACGCTCGTCACGCTCCGCGCCCCTGCCAAACGCCGCAAGTAGCGAGCGCCGCCGAGCGGCTTCCCGCGCATCGGGCCGAGGCCGTGGCGGACGCGGTCCGCGCTTCATAGACTCTGTGGGCGATGCCCGGCGAGGACGACACGATGGAGGGTGCCGATCTGGAGGCGCTGACGGCGCCCGCCTCCGAGGAGGCCGACGTCGAGGTCGAGCGCGAGCAGGACGCGCCGGAGCCGGCCGAGCTCGATCCCGAGACGCGCGAACGCCGCGACGCGGCGCTGCGCCACGTGCGCAGACTCGGAGATCCGGTGCTCCGCAGCAGCGCGCTCCCGGTCGAGCGCTTCGACGATGAGCTGAGAGCGGAGATCGAGCGGATGGGGGAGCTGATGCACGACGCGCTCGGCATCGGCCTCGCGGCGACGCAGCTCGGTGTCCTGCACCGCGTGCTCGTCTACCGTGCCTATATCGATGATCCGCTGACCGCGCTCGTCAACCCCGAGCTCGGTGTGGTCTAGCGATGAGCTCGCGAGCGCCGAAGAGGGGTGCCTGAGCCTGCCGGGGGTGCATGTCGAGGTCGAACGGCCCGTGCGCGTGCGCGTGCGCGCGCAGGACGCGAGCGGCGAGCCGATCGAGATCGAGGCGGAGGAGCTCGAGGCGCGCGTGATCCAGCACGAGATCGACCACCTCAACGGCATGCTTGATCCTCGACCGCATCTCTCGCGAGGCGCGCAAGGAAGCGATGCGCGCGATGCGCGAAGCCCAGGAGCCGGCCGACGAGCGACCGGCAAGCGCCGCCTAGCGCCGCGGGCGGCGAGCCTTGGGCACGATCTTCCTCGGCACCTCGGACTTCGCCGCGGCGATACTCGAGCGGCTGGCCGCCAGCGCCGATCAGCGCCCGGCGCTGGTGATCACGCGTCCCGACCGCCCGAGCGGCCGCGGCCGCCGGCTGACCTCGCCGCCGGTCGCAGACGCGGGCGCGCGAGCTCGGACTCGCGCTCGAGCAGCCGTCGAGCGTCAACGATCCCGAGGCGCGCGCGCTGATCGCCCGCGCGGGCGGCGAGGCTCGACAGACGCTGATCGTCTGCGCATACGGAGCGCTGATCAAGGAGCCGCTGCTCTCAGAACACGAGCTGTTCAACGTCCATCCCTCGCTGCTGCCGCGCTGGCGCGGCGCGGCGCCGATCGAGCGCGCGATCATCGCCGGCGATGAGCAGACCGGCGTCTCGATCATGCGGCTGACCGCCGGCCTCGACAGCGGGCCGGTGTGCCTCAGCGGCGTCGAGCGGATCTCCGCGCTGGACAGCTACGGCTCGCTCGCCGCGCGCCTGCAGGAGCTCGGCGCGGAGCTGCTGCTGCGCGCGCTGCGCGAGGCGCCGCCGTTTCGCGAGCAGCCCGAGGACGGCGTCACCTACGCGGAGAAGATCGGCGCGCAGGACCGCCTGCTCGACCCGCAGCGGCCGGCGCGCGAGCTCGAGCGAGTGGTGCGCGCGCTGCACCCTCACATCGGCGCGCGCGTGGCGATAGCGGACGGCGAGCTGCTCGGCGTGCATCGTGCGGCGCTGCTCGCGGACGCCGACGCACAGGCGCTGCCGTGGGCCGCCGGCTCCGAGCCCGGCGTGCACATCTGCAATGCCCGCGTGCTGCTCGGCTGCAGCGTCGGCGTGCTCGAGCTGCTCGAGGTTCAGCCGGCCGGCGGGCGCGCGATGGACGCCGCCGCCTAGCGCGCGGTCGCGCGGCGTCCGGGCGGCGATAGTCGCTGACGTAGCCCGGCATCGCGATCCCCGCGCGCAGACGCGCGTCCGGCTCGGGCGTGCCGCGCGGTGCTCGCGAGCGGGATGACGCCTGCCCAGCCGGACAGCGCGTAGTCATCCTCATCGTCGAGCGGCGCCCCCGTAGCGGACCTTCGCGGAGGCCTCCTCGATCGGGAGCGCCAGCACGGCGGTCGCCTTGAGCTCGTTCTCGCTCGGCCAGCGCACATCGGCCCAGCGGCCGGGGACGATGTGTTCGACGACCGCCTCGAGCGCAGCGAGCTTCTCGAGCGGGTCCTCGACGCTCCGCGCCTGCCCGACGAGCATCGCCGAGCGGTAGTTCGCGGAGTGGTGAATCGCTGAGCGTGCGAGCACGAGGCCGTCGATCAGCGAGACCGTCAGGCACAGCGGCGCCGCCGCTCGCGAGCGCGCGCAGCGTGCGGCTCGCGACCGCGCCGTGGCAGGTAGACGAGATCGCCGCGGCGCGCGTGCAACGTCGGGATCACGAACGGCTGGCCGTCCTCGCCGACGATGCCGACGTGCGCGATCAGGCCCTCGTCGAGGATCGCGTCGATCGTCTCGCGGTCATAGCGGCCGCGGTCGCGCTTGCGGCGCACGCGCACGCGGTCGGACGGCGGGCTCGGCCGCGTGCTGCTGCTGCTCGGCGCTCACAAGTTCCTCCTATCTGTAATAGTACAGATCGATGACTGATATGACACAGTACCGGAATCGCGGCCGCGAGTGCGGCGGAGCTCGTGCGCGGCATCGAGACGGCGCGTCGCGCGAGGCGAGCTCGCGCCGGGGCAGCGACTGCCGTCGGTGCGCCGGCTCGCCGCCGACGTCGGGCTCAGCCCGGCGACCGTCGCGGCCGCGCTCGCGGAGCTGCGCAGACGCGGCGTCGTCGTCACCGAGCAGCGGCGCGGGACGCGCATCGGCGAGCGCCCGCCGATCGGCTCCTGCGCGGCCGGCGCTGCCCGTCCCGGCGGGCGCGCGAGATCTCTCCAGGGGCAACCCCGACCCGGCGCTGCTGCCCGACCTCGAGCGCGCGCTCGCGGCGCCTGAGCCTGCCCGTCCGTGCTCTACGGCGAGCGCTCCGTGCTGCCGGGGCTGGCGCGGCTCGCGCGCGAGCAGCTGCGCGCGGACGGCATCTCCGGCGAGGCGCTGTGCGTCGTCAGCGGCGCGCTCGACGGGATCGAGCGGGTCGCTGCAGGCGCACCTGCGCCCGGGCGACGAGTCGCCGTCGAGAACCCCGGTTACGCCGCGCTGTACGACCTGCTGCGCGCGCACGGCCTGGCGCTCGAGCCGGTCGCGGTCGACGACCGCGGCATGCTCCCCGAGCGCGCTCGAGGCGGCACTCGGGCGCGGCGCGAGCGCCGTCGTCGATCACGCCGCGCGGGCCAGAACCCGACCGGCGCGGCGCTCGACGCGAGCGCGCGGCGGAGCTGCGCGAGGTGCTCGCGGCCGCCCCGCAGGCGCTGCTGATCGAGGACGACCACCTCGGGCAGATCGCCGGCTGCGATCTGCACACGACGATCGCCGGCGCGCGAGCGCTGGGCGGCGACGCGCTCGGTCTCAAAGGCGCTCGGGCCCGGACCTGCGTCTCGCGGTGCTCACCGGCGACGAGCCACACGATCGCGCGCGTGCAGGGGCGCCAGCAGTGCGGCCCGGGATGGGTCAGCCACATCCTGCAGTCGCTCGTGCTCGCGCTCTGGCAGGACAGCGACGTCGGCGCACGGGTGCAGCGCGCCGCGCGCGATCTACGCGCAGCGGCGCCGAGGCCTGCTGCGGGGCGCTCGCCGCCCGCGGGATCGCCGTGCCACGGCGCCTCCGGCCTGAACGTCTGGGTGCCGGTGGGGGATGAGGCGGCGGTCGTCGGCGCGCTGCTGCAGCGCGGCTGGGTCGTCGCGCCCGGCGCGCCGTACCGCCTGCCGGCCAGCGCGCCGCGCGATCCGCGTCACGACCGCGACGCTCGAGCCGGCCGACGCGCAGCGCCTGGCCGCGGATCTGGCCGACGTGCTCGATCCGCGCGGCGCGAGCCGCAGCGGATAGCCGATGATGAGCTGAGTGGCCGAAGCTCCGAGGACCGCATCGATCGCGCCCGCGCGCAGCTGCGCCTACACGGTGCTGCGACGCGTCTTCGAGCACGGCGCGTACGCCGAGAAGGCGCTCAGGCAGAGGCCAAGCGCGCTCGACCCGCGCGACCGGGCGCTCGCGATGCGCCTCGCCTACGGCGCGGTCCAGCGCCGCGGCACGCTCGACCACCTGATCGAGCGCTCGCCGAGCGCGCCGCTCGCGCGCCTCGACCCGCCGCGTGCTCGCCGCGCTGCGGCTCGGGCTGTACGAGCTGCTCTACCTCAGCGGCTCCCCCGACTATGCGGTCGTCGCCGACGCGGTCGAGCTGGCGAAGGCGAGCGGAGGCTCCGGTCACGGCCTCGTCAACGCCGTCCTGCGCCGCGCCGCGCGCGAGGCGCCCGGCGCGCTGCTCGGCGCAGCTCAGCGACGACACGCCCGAGCAGGCCGCGATCAAGCACTCCCACCCGGAGTGGATCGCGCGGCTGTGGTGGCAGGAGCTCGGCGCCGACGGACGCGCGCGCGCTGATGGCGCACGACAACGAGCCCGGCGAGGTCGCGCTGCGTGCGAACACGCTGATCGGCGACGCCGGCGGCGCTGGCGCGCGAGCTCCCCGTGCGCACGCACCGCGACGCCGCCATCCCAGAGGCGCTCGTGCTCGAGGAGCCCTTCGACATGCACGGCTCGGCGCTGTGGAGGGCGGGGGCGTTCCTCGCCCAGTCACGTGCGGCGATGCTCGTGTCGCGCGACGCTTGACCCGCAGGCGGGCGAGCGCGTGCTCGACCTGTGCGCCGCGCCGGGCGGCAAGAGCACGCATCTCGCCGCGCTGATGGCAGGCAGGGCGAGGTCGTCGCCGTCGAGCGCAACCCGCGCCGCGCCGGCGCGCTCAGCCGCACCGCGCAGCGACTGCACGCCGCGCAACGTCCGCGTCGAGGTGGCCGACGCCGCGACACCGCGCAACGAGGACGCCGGGAGCTTCGACCGCGTGCTCGTCGACCCGCCGTGCTCCGGCCTCGGCACACTGCAGGCGCGGCCCGATCTGCGCTGGCGGGTCAGCCCGCGGGCGATCGCGGAGATGTGCCAGCGCACAGGCGCGGATTCTCGCCGCCGGCGCCCACGCCCTCCGTCCGGGTGGCGTGCTTGTCTACTCTACTTGCACGATCTCCCCGACTGAGAACGAGCGCGTGATCGCTGCCTTCCTGGACTCCCACCCCGACTTCGGCCTCGAGGATCTCGCGCGCGAGCACGCGAGCCTCGGCCGGCCCGTCGCCGATCTGGCCGTGAGCAGGCGCGGCGCGAGCTCGCGCCGGCACCCTCCGGGCTGTTGACGCTGCCCCACCGCGACCACACGGCCGGGTTCTTCATCGCCCGGCTGCGGCGGAGCTGAGCGATGGAGGGCGAGCAGGAGGTTTCGGCCAAGGCGCCGATCGATCTCGGCCCACAGTGCCCCAACTGCGGCGAGCCATGGCTGCGCCCCACCAACCTTCCCGGCCGCTACCGCTGCGTCTACTGCCTGCATCGCTTCGAGCTGACGTCGGTATGCCCCAACTGCGGTGAGCACTCGACGATCGTGCGGATGTCCTCGACCGCGATCCTGAAGTGCAACAACTGCGGCGACTCGATGCTCCAAGCCGTATGAGCGGGACCTCGCCGCGCGAGCTGCCTGCGCGCGGCGTGCGCGTCGCGCCCTCGATCCTCTCGGCGGACTTCGGCTCGGCTGCGCGAGCAGGTCGAGGAGGTGCTCGGCGGCGGGCGCGAAGCGTGATCCACGTCGATGTGATGGACGGGCACTTCGTGCCGCCGATCACGCTCGGGCCGCTCGTCGTCGCGGCGCTCGCGGAGACGGTCCGCGACGCGGGCGCGATGCTCGACGTGCACCTGATGATCGAGCGCCCCGAGCGCCAGCGTCGGCGAGTTCGTCGAAGGCGGGCGCGGACTCGATGACGGTGCACGCCGAGGCGACGCCGCACCTCGCCTACGCCGTCAACCTGGTCCGCGAGGGCGGCGCGTGCGTCGGCGTGGCGATCAACCCGGGCACGCCCGCGGCGGCGCTCGTCGGAGGTCGCGCGACGAGCTCGACCTGGCGCTGTGCATGACGCGTCAGCCCGGGCTGGGGCGGGCAGCCGTTCATCGCGCACTCGCTCGCAGAAGATCCCGCGGCTGCGCGCGCTCGTCGGGGCCGATGTCGCGGTCGAGGTCGACGGCGGCATCGACGCGGCGACGGCGCCGGCGTGCCGGGCGGCGGGCGCGAGCCTGTTCGTCGCCGGCTCGGCGATCTTCGCGGCCGCGGACCCCGCCGAGGCCTACCGGGCGATCGTGGTCGCGCTCGGCGCCGAGGCTTGAGACGCGGCGAGCGCGGTTGAGCCGGACCCCTGGCGGTAGAGGGTCCACAGCATCAACGCGAGCAGCGCGGTCGCGCCCGCGTAGCCGACCTCGGTGCGCGTGAGTTCATCGGCGATCGTCGGCGTGAACATCCACGCGAGGAACGCGGCCGCGGCGACACCCCAGCAGAGCGCGGCGGCGCGCGCGCGGTCGCGCGCGAGCGCGGCCTGGTTGAGCGCGCCGGAGACCAGGTGCAGGCCCATGCCGACGCCGACGATCGCGAGCCCGAGGCGGCTGTAGGTGTAGTGCTGCCCGAACAGGTGGCTCATCACGAACGGCCCGATCGCGAGCAGGCCGAGCGCGACGGACGCGGCGAACGCGGCGATCGCGAGGATCGTGATGCGGATCGCGCGCGCGAACGCGGCGTGCCCGTCGGTCGTCTCGAGGCCGGTCAGATGAGGCAGCAGCGAGGTCTGGATCGCCTGGAACAGCTGCAGCGGGGCGCGCGCGATCAGCAGCACGTCGAAGACGATCCCCGCGAGCGCTTTGTCGG
Organism: uncultured Solirubrobacteraceae bacterium; assembly: GCA_963827105.1. GTDB lineage: Bacteria > Actinomycetota > Thermoleophilia > Solirubrobacterales > Solirubrobacteraceae > Palsa-744. The sequence goes on from CAWHAB010000018.1 coordinate 108,253, forward strand.
TCGAGGTCGCCGCGACGGTCAGCACGGCGGCGTTCAGCAGCGTCTGCTCGGAGAGCATGATCGCCCGAGACCCAGCCCGCGAAGCCGGCGCCGCGGCGCAGCGAGAGCTCCTCGTGGGCGGCCGCCTCCTGCACGCCCTCGGTGCCGGGCCCGGCGAACGCCGCGTCGACCTCGTCGGCGGTGACCGGTCCGGCGAGCGCCGCGTCGGCGTCGTGCCGCGGGCCGGGGGGATGGCCGAGCGCCTCCTCGCGGCGCTCCGCGCCGCGCCGGCGAACGCGGCGGGCACGACGCACAGCGAGACGAGCGGCGCGGCGGCGATCCCGAGCGCGAGCGCCGTCTGCCCGCTGGTGATGCCGATCGCGACGGCGAGCGCGAAGCACAGGCGCGAGAGCGACTCCATCAGCACGAGCCCGCCGTACAGCGCGAAGTATTCGTGGCCGGCGAGCCAGCCGCGCGCGAAGTAGCTGCCCGCGTAGGCGAGCGTCCGCCGACGAGAATGAAGTACAGCGCTTCCTCGTGGTCGAACAGTTTGTCGATGATCGCTTCGTTGAAGCGCGAGCACGATCACGAGGAACGCGAGCGCGAAGGACGCCTGGATCGCGATCGGCACACGCAGCGGGTGATCGGCGTGCCCGCGCGCGCGGCGCTCGGCGATCGTACGCGACAGCAGCTGTTCGGTCGGCCGGTAGATCACCGAGATGATCACGAACATCACCGACCACAACAGCGCGACCTCGGCCGCCGCTTCTTCGCTCAGCACGTGGCTCGAGATCGAGAAGTAGGCGAGCGTCAGCACGCCCGTCGAGGCGATTCCGACCGAGAGGATCCGCGCGCCGCTGCCGTATGAGCGCTTCGGCGCCTCGGGGGAGGTCCTAGAGGCGGACAAGCAACATCGTCCAGGGGAACGGCGAGCGAACCTCGACGACCCGGCCATGGCGCGAGAGCAGCTCCACGAACGACCGCCGGACCAGTGGTTGAGATGGCCGGGCGTGTTGCCGAGCGCCGGCCAGTAGGCCCCGCGGGCGATGTTCAGCATCCGCCACAGCGGCTCGCGCGGGACCGATACGAGCAGGTGGCGCTGTGCGCAGCGCGCCATCTCGCTGACCGTGTGCTCGGGGTCGGGGACGTGCTCGAGCACCTCGATCGCGCTCGCGAGCTCGAACTCGTTCTCCGCGAACGGCAGGTTCTCGACCGGTCGGCGCGGCCGGCCTGCATCACGCGATATTCGAGGTTCGCTGCCTGGCGCTGCGGCCCAGCCCGCCTGGATCGACTCCTCCTCGAGGTCGATGCCGACCACGCGGCCGTCGCCGAGGCGCTTCGCCCAGCGCTCGACGAGCACGCCCTCGCCGCAGCCGACGTCGAGCAGCGAGCGCGGCGCGGCGAGCTCGAACAGCTCATCGAGGCTGCTCTCAAAGCCGCTCATCAGCCGGCGCACGACCGGGTTGCTGGAGCCGTACTTGTCGTAGGTGTTGCCGGTGACGACGCCGTCCTTGGAGACGGTCACACCGCTCACAGCCGCACCGTCTCGCTCGGCCGCGGGGCGTCCGGGGGCCCGCCGAGGACCCGCGGGCCGGCCGGCGGCGCGTCCGCCGGGCGGGGCTCGGCGCCCGGTTCGTAGTGGGAGGGCTCGACGCCGAGCTGCAGCTCGATCCGCCGCACGCGCTCGAACGTCCGCTGCGTCATCACACGCTGAGCGGCGAGCAGGTCGCCGATCACGCCGAGCGCCCACAGCACGACCGCGGCGATGAACAGCACGGCGCCGAGGATCAGCGACTGCACGTGGCCCTTGCCGTTGCCGTCGATGTAGGCGACCGCGAAGCGCACCCACACGGCGATCGCGACGAGGCCGATCAGCAGCGCAAGGCTCCAGAACACGCGCAGCGGCTCGTACTGGGCGTAGATGCGGAAGATCGAGACGGCGTTGCGCCGCACGTATGCGCCCATCGACGGGAACAGCCGCGACTCACGCGTCTTCGGGTTGGTGCGGACCGCGACGTGGTCGATCGCGACGAGCTGCTTGCCCGCCTGGATGATCGTCTCGAGCGTGTACGTGAAGCGCGAGACGACCATCATCTGGATCGCCGCCTCGCGGTTGTAGGCGCGAAAGCCCGAGGTCGTGTCGGGCACCGATGTCGAGGATGCCTGGCGCACGACCCACGATCCGAGACGCTGCAGGCTCTTCTTCAGCGGCGAGAAGTGCTCGATCCCGCCGACCTCGCGGTCGCCGACGACCATGTCGGCGCGGCCCTCGACGATCGGGCGCACGAGCTTGACGATGTCCGGGCCGTAGTACTGGTTGTCGGCATCGGTGTTGACGATCGACGTCCGCGCCGAGCTTCAGCGCGGTGTCGATCCCCGCCTGGAAGCCCGCCGCGAGACCCTTGTTGTTGGTCAGGCGGACGAGGTGATCGACGCCGTGCGCGCGCGCGACCGCGATCGTCTCGTCGGTCGAGCCGTCGTCGATCACGAGCCACTCGACGACGTCGAAGCCCTCCACCTCGCGGGGGAGGTCGGCGAGCGTCTGCGGGAGCTGGTCTGCCTCGTTGAAGCAGGGGATCTGGATGATGAGCTTCATTGCTGTCAATTGCCTAGACTTCGCTCCCCGCAGTATCCCAAAGCGCAGGTCACGGTCTTGGCGCCAAGCGCACCGGCGGCGCCGAGACGGCCAGCTAGATGGAAAGCGCGACACTTACCCGGCAGCAGCCGGGCCCGATCTGGCTGGCGCGGCTGCGTGGCGTGCCGGCGCGGACGTGGGCCCGCGCTCGGCTTCGCGCTGATGTGCCTCGGCGCGCTGATCGGCTACTTCGCGTTCCCGACGTACCCGACCTACGACTCGTTCTACGCGCTGCTGTGGGGCCGCGACCTGCTGCACCTGCACCTGCCCGACTTCCGCGTCTACCGCGGCCCGACCGAGCATCCGCTCGCGATCGCGTTCGGGATGCTCAGCGCGGTCTTCGGGCAGGGCGGGGCGCGCCTGATGGTGCTCGGCTCGATCGCCTCGTTCGTCGTCGCCGTCGCCGGCATCTACAGGCTCGGTCGCCTGTGCTTCGGTCCGGTCGTCGGGCTGATCGCCGCGCTGCTGCTGCTCAGCCGCTTCTTCGTCGAGAGCCTCGCGACGCAGGGCTACCTCGATATCTCCTACGTCGCGCTGATCATCTGGGCGATCGTGCTCGAGGTCGAACGGCCGCGGCGCGGCACGCCCGTGTTCCTGGTGCTCGCCGCGGCCGGGCTGCTGCGCCCGGACGCGTGGGTGCTGAGCGGCGTCTACTGGCTGTGGTGCTCGTGGCGGGCGGACAACCGCACGCGGCTGAAGTACCTCGCGCTGGCCGCGATCGCGCCGCTCGCGTGGGTCGCGCTCGACGCGATCGTGACGGGCAACCCGCTGTACTCGCTGACCGCCACCGCCGGGCTTGCCGAAGAACTGGAACGCTCCCACGGCCTCTCGAGCGTGCTCTCCTCGCTGTGGCCGAACGCCGAACGGATCGACAAGGTGCCGGTGCTGCTGGGCGCGATCGTCGGGCTGCCGCTGGCGATCTGGATGGCGCCGCGGCGGGTGCTCGTGCCGCTCGCGGCGATGGTGCTGCTGTTCGGCGTGTACGTCGCCGAGGGCGCCGCGGGCGCGTCGGTGATCGACCGCTACCTGCTCGGCGCGGCCACCGTCGCGCTGCTGTTCTGCGCGGTCACCGTCGGCGGCTGGTCGATGCTCGAGCCGGGCTCGTGGCTGCGGCGCTGGTGGATCGCGGGCGCCACCCTGCTCGTGCTCTACGGCGCGTTCTCGGTCGCGAGCACGCTCAGCCTGTCGAGCCTGCGCACGACGCTCGCCCAGCATGAGGAATTCCACAAGGGCCTCGCGCTCGCGCTCGAGAGCCCACCGGTCAAGGCGGAACTGAAGCGCTGCCCGCTGCTGTCGCTGCCGAACAACAAGCTGATCCCGGACGCGCGCTGGATCCTCGACAGCGTCGGCCAGCACGACATTGTCGCGCGCAGCGAGGCGCGAGCCGACGCCGAGAAGGGCGCGCACTCACTCGAGCGGCGGATCCGCGCGGGCAGCGTCGCCGTGTATCCGCTCGGGGAAGCGGTGTTCGTCGACGCGATCGTCGATGTCGGCGACGATGCCCGCGACCAGCTGCCGCTGAAGGGCTTCCGGCGGATCTACACGAGCCGCTACTACGCGGTGTATGCCAACTGCTGAGACAGCCGGCGCCAGGCGGCGCGCGGAGCAACCAGCGCAGGCGCCCCGGCGGTGGGTGTGGCCCGGTCTCGCGGCGGTGCTGCTCGGTGGCCTCGGCCTGCGCCTGTGGGGCGTCGCGCAGGGACTGCCCTACGTCTACAACAGCGATGAGGGCGACCACTTCGTGCCGCGCGCGGTGGCGATGTTCGGGCACGACCTGAACCCCCACTACTTCGCCAATCCGCCGGCCTTCACGTACCTGCTGCACTACCTGTTCGCGCTCGCCTACGGCGGCAAGAGCGGTGTCCGCCTGGCCTACGAGCTGAACCCGCAGGAGCTCTACACGCTCGCGCGCGTCGCCGCCGCGCTGCTCGGCACGCTCGCGCTGTGGCTGTTGTACGCGACCGGCGCACGCCTGTTCGGCCGCGCCGTCGGGCTGCTCGCGGCGGCGATCGAGGCGGTTGCGTTCCTGCCGGTCTTCTACGCCCATCTCGCGCTCAACGACGTGCCGACGCTGGCGCCGGTGACGCTCTCGCTGCTCGGCAGCGCGGGCGTGCTGCGCAAAGGCCGCAGGCGCGACTACCTGCTCGCGGGCGCCGGGCTGGGGCTGGCATGTGCGAGCAAGTACACGGCCGGGATCGTGATCCTGCCGCTCGCCGCGGCGATCGCCGCGCGCTATCTCGACGCCGGCCCGCGCGCCGGCCGCGAGGCGCTGCTCGGGATCGCGCTGGCGGGCGCGCTCGCGCTGCTCGCGTTTCTGATCGCGAACCCGTATGCGCTGCTCGACTTCAACAGCTTTCATGCCGAACTGGTGCACCAGTCGACGCTGTCGGCGGAATCGCAGGGCAAGCTCGGCGCGCCGAAAGAGAGCGGGCTGAGCTACTACCTGTGGTCGTTCACCTGGGGCCTCGGCTGGGTGCCCGCGCTGGCGGCGCTCGGCGGCGCGCTCACGCTCTGGCGCTCCGAGCAGCGCCTCGGCTGGCTGCTCGTCCCCGCGCCGCTGCTGTTCCTCGCGTTCATGGGGCTGCAGGGACGCTACTTCGGCCGCTGGATCCTGCCGATCTTCCCGATCGTGTGCCTGCTCGCGGCGTACTTCATCGCGCAGCTCGCGGCCGCCGCGGTGCGACTCGCCGAGCGCGCCCGCCGGCGCGGCGGTGGGCAGCCGGGCGACGGCGCGGATGCGCGGGCAGGCCGCGCGCGCGGCCTGCAGATCGCGATCGGCTCGCTGCTCGTCGTGGCGGTGCTCGCGCAGGGCCTCATCTACAGCGTCCACGCCGGGCTCGTGCTCTCGCGCGTCGACACGCGCACGCTGACGCGCGACTGGATGCTCGCGCACATCCCCGCGCGCGCGTCGATCGTCGTCGAGCCGGTCTCGCCGAATGAATGGGCGCGCGAAAGCACGCCCGGGGTCGCGACCGCTCAGCAGCCGTTTCGCTGGAACAAGTACCCGGATCTGCGCGCGCGGATCGGGCCGCACGGCAGCGCCGAAGCGACCGCGTCGCGCCAGGTCGGCCTCGAGAACTACGTGACGACGCTCGCGCCGGCGTTGATCGGCTTCTACGAGCGCCACGGCTTCTGCTGGGTCGTCAGCGGCTCGACGCAGTCCGATCGCGCGTTTGCGGATCCGCGTGCGGCGCCGCGCGCGATCGCCTACTACCGGGCGCTCGCGCGTCAGGGCGAAGTCGTCTACCGCGCCTCGCCCTACCGCGCCGGGCGCGCTCCCGTCGCGTTCAACTTCGACTGGAGCTTCGACTACTACCCGCTCGCCTACGAGCGCCCGGGCCCGCAGATGACGATCTACCGCCTGCACGGCGGGCGCTGCGGCGCGCACTAGCGGACGTCCCGGCTGGGGCGGGCGCGCGCGGCAGGGTTATCCTGGCTACGGAATGCCGAGTTGCACCGACACCGACAAGCTGCACCTGGCGCGCGCGATCGAGCTGGCGCGCAACGGCAGCGGTGCGGTCAAGCCCAACCCGGTCGTCGGCGCGGTCGTCGTGCGCGACGGCGAGGTTCTCGGCGAGGGCTGGCACGAGCAGTACGGCGGGGCGCACGCCGAGGTCAACGCGATCGAGGCGTGCGGCCTCGAGGATCTCAGCGCGGCGACCCTGTACGTGTCGCTGGAGCCGTGCTGCCACGAGGGCAAGACGCCGCCGTGCACCGATGCGATCATCGCCGCGGGCATCCGGCGCGTCGTCGTCGCCTCCGATGATCCGACCGAGAAGGCGGCCGGCCGCGGCCTCGGGATTCTCCGCGACGAGGGCGTCGAGGTGGTCGTCGCCGACGGCGAGCTCGCCGCGAGCGCGCGGCTGCTCAACCAGGCGTTTCGCAAGCACGCGCGGATCGGGCGGCCGTGGGTGCTGTTCAAGTCGGCGATGACGCTCGACGGCAAGGTCGCGACGCGCACCGGCGACTCGAAGTGGATCAGCGGCGAGGACAGCCGCGGCATGGCGCACCGCTGGCGCGCGTCGGTCGATGCGATCGTCGTCGGCATCGGCACCGCGCTGGCCGATGACCCGCAGCTGACCGCACGCCCGGACGGCCTGCCGGCGGAGCCGGGTGCGCAGCCACGGCGGGTCGTCTTCGACTCGCTCGCGCGCCTGCCGCCGGGCTCGCAGCTCGTCGCCGCGGCGGCTGAGATTCCGCTGACGATCGTCGTCTCGCGCGCGGCCGCGCGCGCCGACACCGACGCGCTCGAAGCGGCCGGGGTGCAGGTGCTGGTCGCGACCGGCGAAAACGAGCCGGCGCGGGTTCGCTCGGCGCTCGACCAGCTCGGCACGCTCGGCGTCACCTCGGTGCTGCTCGAGGGCGGGCCGCACCTCGCGGGCGCGTTCCTCGACGCGGGCGAGATCGACGAGCTGCGGCTGTTCCTCGCACCACTGCTGCTTGGCGGCAGCGCCGCGCGCGACCCGCTCGAGGGGGAAGGCGTCGAGCACATCTCCGAGGCGCTGCGCGCGCTGACGTTCAGCTGCGAGAGCGTCGGCGAGGACCTGTTGATCTCGGCTCGGCTGCGCGAGTGGTGAGCGCGCGGAGGCGGCGCGCGCGAGCGGGCGGATGTTCACCGGCCTGATCGCCGATCTCGGCGCGGTCACGGCGCTCGAGCGCGACGGCGAGGGCGCGAGCCTGCGGATCTCGAGCCCGCTCGCGGCCGAGCTGAGCGACGGCGACTCGGTCGCCGTCAACGGCGTCTGCCTGACCGCGATCGATGTCGGCGAGCACGACTTCGCGGCCGAGGCGATCAACGAGACGCTCGCACGCTCCTCGCTCGGGCGCCTGCAGGCCGGCTCGAAGGTCAACCTCGAGCTTGCGCTGCGCGCCGACGATCGCCTCGGCGGGCACGTCGTGCAGGGCCACGTCGACGGCACCGGGCGCGTCAGCGCGATCCGCGAGGAGGGCTTCTCACGGGTCCTCGAGGTCGAGCTCGAGCCGCGCCTCGCGCGCTATCTCGTCGAGAAGGGGTCGGTCGCCCTCGACGGCGTCAGCCTGACCGTCAGCGCGCTCTCGGAGAGCGGTTTTGAGGTCTCGCTGATCCCCGAGACGCTCGCGCGCACGAACCTCGGCTCGATCGCGCAGGGTGCGAGCGTCAACATCGAGGTGGACATCCTCGCCAAGCACGTCGAGCGGCTGCTGGCGGCGCGCACGTGAAGATTCGCCGCCGCGCCTCATACTCAGAGCAACGCGATCCGGAGGTCTCGATGTGAGCGCAAGCCGAACAACCACCCCGTTCGACACGATCGAGCAGGCGATCGAGGACATCCGCGAGGGCAAGATGGTCGTCGTCTGCGACGACGAGGACCGCGAGAACGAGGGCGACCTGACGATGGCCGCGCAGTTCGCGACGCCGGACGCGGTCAACTTCATGGCCAAGGAGGGGCGCGGGCTGATCTGCCTGTCGCTCACCTCCGAGCGCTGCGAGGAGCTCGGCCTGGACCTGATGGCGGCCAAGAACGAGTCCTCCTTCGAAACCCCGTTCACGGTCTCCGTCGAGGCCCGCGATGGGGTCACGACCGGCATCTCGGCGCACGACCGCGCGCACACGATCCAGGTTGCGATCGACCCCGAGAGCCGGCCCCGCGACCTCGTCCAGCCCGGCCACGTGTTCCCGCTCAAGAGCCGCGCCGGCGGCGTCCTCGAGCGCGCCGGGCAGACCGAGGCGGCGGTCGATCTCGCGCGTCTGGCGGGGCTCAACCCGGCGGGCGTGATCTGCGAGGTGATGAACGACGACGGCACGATGGCGCGCGTCCCGGACCTGATCGACTACTGCGCCCGGCACGGGCTGAGCATGGTCACGGTGGCCGACCTGATCGCCTACCGCCGCCGCCACGACAAGCTCGTCGAACGCGTCGTCGCGACGCGGCTGCCGACCACGTTCGGCGATTTCGAGGCGGTCGGCTATCGCTCGCTGGTAGATGACAAGCACCACGTCGCGCTCGTCAAGGGCGAGGTCGCGGGCCAGTCCGACGTGCTCGTGCGCGTGCACTCCGAGTGCCTCACCGGCGACGTCTTCCACTCGCTGCGCTGCGACTGCGGCGAGCAGCTCGAATCGGCGCTGTCGATGATCGAGCGCGAGGGCCGCGGCGTGCTCCTGTATCTCTCCCAGGAGGGGCGCGGGATCGGCCTGCTGAACAAGCTGCGCGCATACCGCCTGCAGGAGGACGGGCTGGACACGGTCGAAGCGAACGAGCGCCTCGGCCTGCCCGCCGACCTGCGCGACTACGGCATCGGCGCGCAGATCCTCGTCGATCTCGGCCTCGGATCGATCAGGATCCTCACGAACAACCCGAAGAAGATCAAGGGGCTCGAGGGCTACGGGCTGTCGGTCAGCGGGCAGATCCCGATCGAGCACGCGCCGAACGAGCACAACGAGGGGTATCTGCGCACGAAGGCGCAGCGGATGGGCCACACGCTGCACCACCAGGGCCTGAACCTCGACGAGGAGCTGCTGCGCGGCGAGCGCGGGCCGGCTGCCGGCGCCGAGCCTGGCGCCGAGCAGCGACGCGAGCGATGAGCGACACGTTCGCGATCGCGGTCGCGCGCTTCTATGAGGATCTCGCCGAGCGGCTCGTCGGCGGCGCGCGCGCGGCGTTCGCCGAGAGCGCCGGCGTCGAGCTGGAGGTGTTCGACGTCCCGGGCGCGTTCGAGCTGCCGCTCGCCGCGCGCTATGCCGCGCAATCCGGCCGGTTCGCCGGCGTCGCGTGCCTGGGAGCGGTGATCCGCGGGGAGACCGACCACTACGACTTCGTCTGCTCGGAGGCCGCGCAGCGGGGTGATGCGCGTCCAGCTCGACACCGGCGTGCCGTGTGCGTTCGGCGTGCTCACGTGCGAGACGATGGAGCAGGCGCTCGCGCGCGCCGGCGGCGACAGGCGCGACCAGGGCCGCCACGCGGCGGAGGCGGTGCTGAGAATGGCGGCGCTGCGGAGAGAGCTCGTCGAGCGGCTAGACTGCGGCGGATGGCAAAGGTGTGTCACAGCTGCGGTAAGGGCCCGGCGTTCGGCCAGAGCCGCAGCCACTCGATGGTCGCGACGAAGCGGCGCTTCGATCCGAACCTGCAGAAGGTCAGGATCTTTGTCGGCAAGGCGCCGAAGCGCGTCTACGTCTGCACGCGGTGCCTGAAAGCCGGCAAGGTCACCAAGGCGCTGTAGGCGCCGCTCGTCCGGCGCGGCGAGCCCGGCGAAGGTGATAGACGTGTCGTTGTGACCGATACCAATCTGGTCCGCTTCCGCGCCGCCGTCGCGGGCGCGCTCGCCCACCTGGAATCGCGCCGCGAGGAGGTCAACGACCTCAACGTGTTCCCGGTCGCCGACGGCGACACCGGCGACAACATGGCGCTGACGCTGCGCGCGGTGCTCGCCGAGCTCGACCGCCTGCAGGGCAGCGACGAGCAGCGCACGATCGATGAGATCGGCCGCGATGAGATCGTCCAGTCGGTCGCGCGCGCGGCGCTGCTGGGTGCGCGCGGCAACTCAGGCGTGATCCTCTCGCAGCTGATCCGCGGCGCGGCCGAGGAGCTCGTCGTCGCGGCCGGGGCAGCTGATCGACGCGACGCTGATCGGCGCCGCGCTCGCGAACGCGGCCGATCGCGCCTACTCCTCGGTGCGCGAACCGGCCGAGGGGACGATCCTGACGGTCGCGCGCGAGATGGCGCACAAGATCGTCACCGACGTCGCCCACAGCCCGGAGAACCCGCGGATGGGGCCCGCGACCGAGGCGCCGGAGCAGGATCGTCGCGATCGCGAGCGCGCTCGAGCGCGCGGTGCACGCGGGCGAGGATTCGGTCAAGCGCGGTCCCGAGCTGCTCGCGGCGCTGCGCGAGGCGGGCGTCGTCGACGCCGGCGGCTACGGGCTGACGATCATCTTCGCGGGCGTCGTCGCGGCGCTGCGCGGCGAGGATCCGCCGCGAGCTCGACCACTATGCGCCGGCGCGCATCAGCCACCCCCAGCACAGCTCGGGGACATACCGCTTCTGCACGAACTTCGCGGTGACCGGCAACGGGCTGAGCGCCGGGCGCTTCATCGAGCCGCTCGAGGCGCTCGGCGACTCGGTGCTCGTGGTCGGCGACGCGAGCACGCTGAAGGTGCACCTGCACACCGATGAGCCGGAGCGCGCGACCGCCGTGTTCGACGACGCCGGCGAGGTCTCGCACCTCGACGTCGCCGACATGCGCGAGCAGGTCGCAGAGCGCGACGGGCGCCTCAGCGCGGCGCGCACGCGAGCACGCGGGCGGCGCGGCCGCGGACGCGCCCGACACGGCGGAGGTGCCGCGGGCGCGCGCGAGCGGAGATGCGCTGCGGCGCCGTCGCGGTCGTCAGCGGCGACGGGCTGCGCGAGATGTTCCGCGAGCCTCGGCGCGCTGACGATCGACGGCGGTCCGACGCTGAACCCCTCGACATACGACCTGCTGGCGGGGATCCACGCGGTCGCCGCCGAGGAGGTCGTGCTGCTGCCGAACAGCGCGAACGTGTTCATGGCCGCCGAGCACGCCGCGCGCCTGTCCGACAAGCAGGTGCTGGTGGCGCGCACGACGAGCCAGCAGGCGGGGCTCGCGGCCGCCGTCGCGCTGTCCTTCGACCGCTCACTCGAGGAGAACGCGCAGGCGCTCAGCGAGGCGCTCTCGCGGGTCCGCACGGGCGCGGTCGCGGAGGCGGCGCGCGACGATGCGAACGGGCGTTTCAAGCGCGGGGACGCGGTCGGCTTCGTCGAGGACGAGGTGCGCGCCTGGGGCGACGCGCGTGACACGCTGCAGGCGATCATCAAGGAGCTCGCCGGCGGCGTTGACGGCGCCACTGCGCCGGAGCTGATCAGCGTGCTCGCGGGCGAGGACGCGCCCTTGGGCCTCGGCGATGTCGAGGGCATGGTCAACGGCGGCATCGAGCTCGAGCTGCGCCGCGGCGGCCAGGCCGCCTACTGGTGGCTGCTCGCCGCCGAGTAGCGCCCCTGCGCCGCGATCGGCGCACGAGTGCGAGCTTTCACGGGCAGTGCCACATGTGGCACTGCCGGGGGCCGCGCATGTGCGGCCCCTCCGATCGGCGCATGCGCCGATCGGCACAGCCGAGCCGAACGGTCAGCTGAGCGACGCGCGGGTGCTGCTGCTGCACGACACGAGCGCCGACTCGGCGACGAGCGCCGGGGCGTGATCCCACTCGACCCGGTAGCGGATCTCCCCGGGCCCGAGATCGAGGACAGCGACGATCGTGCCGCAGTCCTGCGGGCGGGCGTTGTTGGCGACGCGGTCTCCAAGCTTGAAACTGGACATGCTGACTGACTCCTCGCTCTTACGAGCATTCGGCGGTGGTTGTGTGCCTGCGAGACGCGCGCGCGTTGTGCGACGGTGCTCAGAGCAGACAATCGCCGGCTGAGGTCAGCCGGCGACCAATCGAGGTTGACACGCCGTAACTTGGACTTGAGTGAGCCAGGTCACATATGGGTCATCTCCGCAGAAGTGCTGCATGGAACAATCCCTCCCGTGGCCAAGGTCGAGATGCGCGTCGTGTCGGAACCCGCCGAGGGAGCCCGAGCAGTGTGGACCGCCGCACACGCTGGCTCTGTGGCGATCAAGGGTGGCGAGGGGTCGATCTCGTTCGTCTGCGGCAACTGTCGGGACATACTCGTCAAGAGCGTCGATCCCGACCGCTGGATCGTGTACGAGTACGACGAGACGACGGACGCGTTCACGCCCCTCCACCGAGTCCGCGACGTCGTGTTTCGCTGCAAAGGCTGCGGTGCGTTCAACGAGGTGGCCGGACCGCCACCGCGCAAGCCGCTTTCTCGCGGACTCCGATGAAGCTCGATTCCCCTTGGGCGATTCCGCAATGCGTCGCAGGCGCTCTGACGGCATATATCGTGTTCGACCTCGTGCTCCACGACGCGTTCACGCTGAGCCAGGCACTGGGTGCCGTGGTCGTGGGTGTTGCGATCATCCTGCTCAGTCGCAGGTTGCGAACGAGCCACAGGTGAGGCGCGATTCAGCGGCGCGCGTCGAGCGCGCCGTGCGCTCAGCGCGTTTGCTTGCCCTTCTTCTGCAACCAGCGCCCGACGCTCACCATCAGCAATGTGAAGACGACCAGCGCTGCGAGCGCGATCAACACCGCGCGAGCGTAGCATCGCGCCGCGATGCCGCGGCGTAGCGGACACGCCGTGAGAACCGCTTACGACCGCCGTCGCGATCATGATGGTGGCCTCGATGGCGACGACGATGCCAGACAGCCCCGAGGCAGCGGTGGCGATCGGCTCTGAGCGGATCGCAGCGGCCGCGCGCGCGTTCGCCTCCTCGCGGCCGCTCAGCCGCGACGAGCTGATCGGCGCGCCGGTTCGCTGGCCGCGGCCCTCGCGCCTGCTCGTGCCGCTCGAGTATCCGGCAAGAAGATGGCGGCGGGGATGCGCACGCTCGGGCTGCACACCGTCGGCGATCTGCTCGAACACCTGCCGAGCGACAGCCGCGAGGCGCGCACCGTTGCGACGCTGCGCGCCGGCGAGCAGGCGACGGTCGCGGTCCAGGTTCGCAGCATCGCCGCGCGTGCCGTCCGCCGCCGCGGGATGCGCCCGCTGGTCGAGGCGAAGGTGTTCGACGCCAGCGGCACCATGCGCGCGACGTTCTTCAATCAACCATGGCTCCTCGAGCGCTACCCCGAGGGCACGCGTCTGCTGCTGCATGGCAAGGCCGACGCGCGCGGCGGCTTCGGCGTCTCACATCACGCGCTCGCGGGCGACGCCTCGGCGCAGCCGCCCGCCGGACAGGAGCAGGGGGATGCGGTCGCGCACTATCCCGCCAGCGACGGCGTCAGCTCCACGCAGATCCTCACGCTCGTGCGCGAGGCGAGGGGCGCGCTCGCCGACATCACCGAGGCGCTGTCCGCCTCGACGCGCGCACGCGAGCGCCTGCCGGACCGCGCGAGCGCGCTCGCCGCGATGCACTTCCCGCGCGCCCAGGAGGACCTCGAGGCGGGACGGCGCAGGCTGGCCTTCGACGAGCTGCTGCTGACGCAGCTGATGTTCCTGCGCCGACGCGCCACCCGCACAGCGCAGCGCGGCGCGAGCGTGCTTGCCGATGAGCCGACGCTCAGCGCGCGCTGGCTCGAGCACGGCCTGTCGTTCCGGCTGACCGGAGACCAGCGGCGCGCGATCGACGCGATCGATCAGGATCTCGCGCGCGCGAACCCGATGCAGCGGCTGCTGATGGGCGAGGTCGGCAGCGGCAAGACGGTCGTCGCGCTGCACGCGATGCTGCGCGCCGTCGAGCACGGCTGCCAGGCGGCGCTGCTGGCCCCGACGGAGACGCTCGCAGAGCAGCACTTCGCGACCGTTCAGCGCCTGCTCGGCGCCGAGCCGATCGCCGCCGCGCTGCTGACCGGCTCGACGCCCGCGCGCCGGCGGCGCGGACATCCTCGCGAAGCTCGCCAGCGGCGAGCTGTCGCTGATCGTCGGCACGCATGCGCTGATCGAGCCGGATGTCGCCTTCCGCGCGCTCGCCGTCGCCGTGGTCGACGAGCAGCACCGCTTCGGCGTGCGCCAGCGTGCCGCGCTCGGCGAGCGCCAGGGCGAGCATCCGCCGCACACGCTGCACATGACCGCGACGCCGATCCCGCGGACGCTCGCGCTCGCCCGCTACCCCGACCTCGACACCAGCCAGCTGCGCGAGCTGCCCGTCGGGCGCCAGCCGATCGCGACGCGGCTGATCAGCGGCGAGGCGGAGCGCGCCGAGGCATATGAGCTCGTGCGCTCCGAGCTCGCCGCCGGCCGCCAGGCCTACGTCGTCTGCCCGCTGATCGAGGAGGCCGAGGTCGATCCCGCCGACGCCGCCGCGCTCGCCGCCGGCGGGGCCTCGCAGCCCGGCATGCGCGCGGCGACAGCAGAGCTCGCGCGGCTCTCCGGCGGCGAGCTGAAGGGCTACCGGCTCGCGCTCCTGCACGGCGGCATGCGCGCGGCCGAGAAGCAGCAGGCGATGGCGGACTTCGCCGCCGGCAGCGTCGACGTGCTCGTCGCGACGACCGTGATCGAGGTCGGGATCGACGTGCCGAACGCGACCGTGATGCTGATCGAGAACGCCGATCGCTTCGGGATCTCGCAGCTGCATCAGCTGCGCGGGCGGGTCGGCCGCGGCGAGCACCGCTCGAGCTGCCTGCTCGTCGGCTCGCCCGGCTCGGGCGCGGGGGCGCGGCTGCGCGCGCTCGTCAAGCACTCTGACGGGTTCCGCCTCGCCGAGATCGATCTGGAGCTGCGCAACGAGGGCGAGCTGACCGGGGTGCGCCAGTCGGGGTTCGGTCATTTTCGGATCGCCTCGCTGCCCGACGACGCCGCGTTGCTCGAGCTGGCCCGCGCGCGTGCCGAGCAGATCGTCGCGGGCGACCCCGACCTGCTCGCTCCCGAGCATGCCCTGCTCGGCCTCGAGCTCGAGCGCACGCTCGGACCCGACGCGCTCGCGCCGATCGCGGTGTAGCGGCGCGCGCGCCGCACGGCGCTACCGTCCAGGGATGCGGGTGATCGCGGGGGATCTCGGCGGCCGGCGGCTGAAGGCGCCCAAGGGCCGGGTCACGCGCCCGACCTCCGAGCGCGTCCGCGAGGCGCTGTTCGCGATGCTCGGCGAGCTGCCGCGCAAGAGCAGCGTGCTCGACCTGTTCGCAGGCACCGGCGCGCTCGGGATCGAGGCGCTCTCGCGCGGCGCCGGGCGCGCGGTGTTCGTCGAGCGCGACGCGCAGGTCGTGCGCGTCCTCAACGACAATCTCAGCTCGCTCGGGATCGAAGCGCAGGCCGCGGAGGTGCGCTGCGCGGACGCGCTGGTCGCGCTGCAGGCTGCACGGCGGCGCAAAGAGACATACGATCTCATCTTCATCGACCCTCCGTACAGGCAGGCAGGCTCATCGATCGGCGATCGCTGGGGCCCCGAGCTTCAGCCTGCCGTCCGTGCTCGCGCACGGGGCGCGTATCGTTGTCGAGAGCGACCGCCGCGCACCGCTTCAGCTCGACATGGAGGTCGAGCGGCAACGACGCTACGGCGACAGTTCGATCACAATCCACCGGCATCCATGAACCGACCTGAGAAAGTCATCGCGGTCTGCCCAGGCACCTATGACCCGATCACCAACGGGCACCTCGACGTGATTCGCCGCGCGGCCGGCCTCTACGACGAGGTCGTCGTCGCGGTCGTCAACCGCTCGGTCCGCAAGAGCGGCGCGCTGTTCGGCATCGAGGAGCGTGTCGCGTTCATCGAGCGCGCGCTCGCCGATCTCGAGAACGCCCGCGTGGAGCCGTTTTCGACGCTCGTCGTGGATTTCGCACGCAGCCTCGGGGCGAAAGCGATCGTGAAGGGCCTGCGCGCGATCTCCGACTTCGAGTACGAGCTCGAGATGAATCAACTCAACCGCCGCCAGGCGCCGGAGATCGAGTCCGTCTACCTGATGGCCAGCCCGCAGTACAGTTTCCTGTCATCAAGTGGCGTCAAGGAGCTCGCGACGTTCGGCGGGCGGATCGACGATCTTGTCCCCGACGAGGTGGCCCGGCGCTTGCAGGAAGAGCTGACGCGCTGACGAAAATGAGAATGCGAGACCAATGTCGAATCCGATCGGCGGACCGCGTGGCCGGACTGCACGCGGAGGTGGCACAGATGGACGTCCTGGTACTCATAGACAAGCTCGACGACCTGGTGCACAACGCCAAGGCGGTGCTGATGACCGATCAGGTGCGCGTCGACAAGGAGGAGATCTACGACATCCTCGATCAGATGCGCGCGACGATCCCGGAGGAGATCAAGCAGGCGCGCTGGATCGTCAAGGAGCGCCAGGAGATGCTCGCGGAGGCCAAGAAGGAGGCCGAGCGGATCATCAAAGACGCGCGCGAGCGCCAGGAGAACCTCGTTGGCGAGGAGGAGGTCACCAAGCAGGCCGAGCGCGCCGCCGAGGACATCGTCGAGGACGCACGCGCGCGTGAGCGCGAGATCCGCCTCGGCGCCGAGGACTACGCGGATGAGATCCTCAACACGCTCGAGGTGAACCTGTCGAAGTTCATCGCCGCGGTGCAGCGTGGGCGCGAGCGCCTGCAGGGCAAGGACGAGCCGGCCGAAGTCAGCTAGCAGGCGGGCGAGCGGCGCAGCAGCGAGCGGGCTCGGTTTCCCTGATTTTGCAGAGGGGTAGGGTCCAGCACGTGAACGCCGAGGGTGCCAAGTACAAGCTGCACGTCGTCAAGACGCTGATGGAGAGCGGCATGATCGCGCCGACGCGCCCGGACAAGGCGCTGCGCTGGGTCGGCACGCTGCACCGCTGGGGGCCGACGCCCGCGGCCGCCTACGCCGGCGCGGCGATCCGCTATCCCGAGCGCACCGCGATCGTCGACGAGCGCGGCACGCTGACGTTCCGTGAGGTGCAGCTGCGCACGAACGCGCTCGCGCACGAGCTGCGCGCGGCCGGGGTCCGCGAAGAGGACGGCGTCGCGATCATGTGCCGCAACCACCGCGCGTTCATCGAGGCGACGATCGCCTGCGCGAAGCTCGGCGCGAGCGCGCTGTATCTCAACACCGCCTTCGCCGGGCCACAGATCGCCGACGTGCTCGCGCGCGAGGAGCCGGTCGCGGTCATCTACGACGAGGAGTTCACCGAGCTCGTGCGCGCCGGCGCGGCCGGCAGGAAACGCTTCATCGCCTGGCGCGAACCCGGCGCGCAGGCGCCGCCCGCCGAGCAGCTGCTCGATGAGCTGATCACGCGCGGCGATCGCAGCGACCTCGAGCCGCCGGTCGAGCGCGGCCGCGTCGTGATCCTCACCTCCGGCACGACCGGAACTCCGAAGGGCGCGAAGCGCAAACAGCCCGACTCGCTCGGGCCGCTCGCCGCGCTGTTCTCGAAGATCCCGCTGCGCGCGCGTCAGACGACGGTGATCGCCGCGCCGATGTTCCACTCGTGGGGCTATGCGCATTTCACGCTCGGCCTGTCGCTGACCTCGACGCTCGTGCTGCGCCGGCGCTTCGATCCCGAGGACACGCTCAGGGCGATCGCGCAGCACCGCGCGAGCACGCTCGTCGTCGTGCCGGTGATGCTGCAGCGCATCCTCGAGCTCGACGACGCGACGATCGCCCGCTACGACGTCAGCTGCCTGCGCGTGATCGCGCTCAGCGGCTCGGCGCTGCCGGGCGAACTGGCGACGCGCGCGATGGACACCTTCGGCGATGTCCTCTACAACCTCTACGGCTCGACCGAGGTCGCGTGGGCGACGATCGCGACGCCCGCCGATCTGCGCGCCGCCCCGGGGACCGCCGGCACGCCGCCCCTGGGCACGGTCGTAAAGCTGCTCGACGCCGACGGCAACGAGGTGCCGCGCGGGCAGGGCGGGCGAATCTTCGTGGCCAACGAGATGATGTTCGACGGCTACACCGGCGGCGGCAACAAGGAGATCGTCAGCGGCCTGATGAGCACCGGCGACGTCGGCCACTTCGATGACGGCGGGCGCCTGTTCGTCGACGGGCGCGACGACGAAATGATCGTCAGCGGCGGCGAGAACGTGTTCCCGCGCGAGGTCGAGGACCTGCTCGCCGACCACGAGGAGATCGAGGAGGCGGCGGTCGTCGGCGTCGAGGATGCCGAGTTCGGCCAGCGCCTGCGCGCATTTGTCGTGCTGCGCCCCGGCGCCGTGCTCAGCGAGGAGGAGATCCAGGCCTACGTCAAGCAGAACCTCGCGCGCTACAAGGTCCCGCGCGAGGTCGTCTTCGTCGATGAGCTGCCGCGCAACGCGACCGGCAAGATCCTCAAGCGCGAGCTGCGCGCAGCCTCCCAGGGCTGATCGAAGTCCGCCGCGGCTGACCGCGCCCAGCGCCGCCGCCGGCGCGCCCGGCGGAGCGCGCGCGGGACCGCGGGGCCCCGCGCGCGCCGCGCGAACCGCGCCGCCGATCTCAGAAGACCGAGTTGGCCTCGATCGGTTCTTCGCTGGTCTGGCTGGTCCCCGCAGATCGATCCTTCCCCTCGGCTCCGTGCCGCTGCCTTGGCCCGCGCGCCCGCCGCGGCCGCAGGTCCTCGCCGAGCAGCCGCCGCAGCGCGGGCGGGTCCGGCGCGTCGCTAGCCTGGAGTGAGATGGCGGCGAAGACCGACGAGCTGGATCTCGCGAGCCTGCGGCTTAGCGCCGGAGAGGGCCGGCGTCTGGCGCTCGAGGTCGCGATCGAGCCGCTCGAGCTCGGCAGCGAGAGATACGCGGCGGAGCCCGCGCTGGTGCCGCTCGAGCTGACCGTCTCGCGCATGAGCGGCGGCGGCTATGCGCTGCGGATCGCGTTCTCGGCCGGCGTCGCCGGCCCCTGCATGCGCTGTCTGAAGCACGCCTGCCCGCTCGTCGAGGTCGAGGCGCGCGAGGTCGACCGCCCGGGCGGCGGCGAGGAGCTCGACAGCCCCTACGTGGTCGATGAGAAGCTCGACCTGGCGGCCTGGGCGCGCGACGCGTTCGCGCTCGCGCTGCCGCTTCAAGTGCTCTGCCGGGACGACTGCGCGGGGCTCTGCCCGGTCTGCGCCGCAGATCTCAACGAGGTTGGTTCCGAGCACCGACACGAGTCGCCGCCGGACTCGCGCTGGGCGAAGCTGAGCGAGCTCAAGCTCGAGTAGGAGGACGCCGGGCTGGTAGCCTGTCACGCCGATGGCCGTCCCCAAGAAAAAGCAATCGCACAGCCGCACAGCCAAGCGGCGCGCGAACCACAAGATCGGCACGCCGGCGTTGAACGCGTGTCCGCAATGCCACAGCCCGCGCAGACCGCACCGCGTGTGCCCGGTCTGCGGCACCTACGCGGGCCGCGAGATCGTCACGCCGGGAGCGCACGATCACGATCACGATCACGATCACGACGCCTAGCCGGCAGTGAACACAGGGGCGTCGTCCTCCCCGTCAGCCGCTGCGGCGGACGGTGCCGGGCCGCCGGTGATAGCCGTCGACTGCAACGGCGCGGACCTCGGCGCCGCCGAGGTCGCCGCGGGCGCCGCGATCGCCGCGGAGCAGGGTGCGCGTGTGATCCTGTTCGGGCCCGCCGCCGAGTTCGGCTCGCTGCCGCGCGGCGTCGAGGTCGTCGACGCGCCGCTGTCGATCGCGAAGGCGCCCGACCCGGTGCAGGCCGCGCGCACGATGCCCGCGGCATCGATCGTGCAGGCCGCGCAGGCGGTCGCACAGGGGCGTGCGCAGGCGCTCGTGTGCGCCGGCGGCACCGGCGCGGCGCTGGCGGCGGGGACGTTCAACATCAAGCGCGCGCGCGGCATCTACAGGCCCGCGCTTGCGATCCCGCTGCCGGTGCCGCACCACCCGGTGACGCTGCTCGACGTCGGCGCCAACGCGGAGGCGCGACGCGAGCATCTCGTGCAGTTCGCGTTCATGGGCGCGGCGCTCGCGCGCACGGTGCTGGGTGTGCGCCGGCCACGCGTCGGGCTGCTGTCAAACGGTGAGGAGGCCGCGCGCGGCAGCGAGCTGGTGCTCGCGAGCAACGAACAGCTCGCCGAGCGCGTCGGCGCGGCCGGCGATGAGTTCGAGTTCGTCGGCAACGTCGAGGGCGGCGACGTCGTCTCCGGCCGTGCCGACGTGATCGTCACCGACGGCTTCACCGGCAACATCGCGCTGAAGCTGATGGAGGGGGTCTCACAGACGATGCTCGGCGCGATCCGCGAGGCGGCGATGTCCTCGACGCGGGCCAAGCTCGGCGGCGCGCTGCTGCGCGGCTCGCTCGCGAGCTTCCGCGAGGAGATCGATCCGGAAGCCAACGGCGGCGCGTACCTGCTCGGGCTCAGGCGCCTCGGCGTCGTCCCGCACGGGCGCTTCAAGCGCACCGGATTCGCGCAGGCGATCATGCGCGCGCAACTCGGCGCGCGCGCGGATCTCGTCGGCGAGACCGATCGCGCGCTCGAGCGCGCGGGCGCGCTGAAGCGCTCGCCGGTGTCCGCTGCGGCCGCTAGCCTGCGCGAAACATGACGAGCCACGACCGCGAGCAGGTGTTTGCCCTGATCCAGGCTCACCTGGCGGATGAGCTGGACGTCGATCCGCAGGTGATCGTCGAGGGAACGCGCTTCAAGGAGGACCTCGAGGCGGACTCGCTCGACCTGTACACGCTCGTCCAGGAGCTCGAGGACACCTACGGCGTGCGCATGTCCGACGAGCAGGCTGCGCAGGTCCTGACGGTCGGGCAGGCGGTGGCGTTCGTGCTCGCGCATGACGGGACCACCGATGCGGAGCGATGATGCTGCTCGCCGAGCTGCTGGACGCGCTGCCCGAGGATCTCGCGCGGCAGGTCTTCACGCACGCATCGTGGAGCGAGCGGCGCAGCGACTCCTACACGCGGCTCGCGTTCCTCGGCGACAGCGTGCTCGCGCTGGCGGTGACATCGCACCTGTATCCGCGCCTGGAGGCCGAGCGCTTCGGCGAGGGCAGGCTCACGAAGATTCGCGCGCAGGCGGTCTCGGGCGTCTCCTGTCGGGCGGTCGCCGAGCGCCTGGATCTGCCCGAGCGGCTGCGCGCGGCGGCGCCCGCGGGCGTGCGCGAGAGCACCGCGGCGCTCGTCGAGACCGAGCGCGTGCTCGCATCGGTGATCGAGGCGGTGATCGGCGCGTGCTACCTGCAGTCCGGCTACGAGCGCACCGCGGAGGCGGTCGTCGAGGCATTCGGCCCGGAGATCGAGGGCGCGCTCGAGCATCCCGTGGACTTCAAGTCGGCGCTGCAGGAGCTGCTCGCACGCCGCGGCGCGGAGGTCAGCTACGAGATCACAGGCGAGCAGGGTCCTCCGCACCAGCGCGTCTACACGGTGCTCGCGCGCGTCGACGGCAAGCAGCTCGGCAGCGGCAGCGGCCGCAGCAAGAAGCACGCCGAGCAGGAGGCCGCGCGCGTCGCGGTCGAGGCGCTCGCGAGCGAGTGATCGGGATCGGAGCGCTCTCGACATGCGCCTGAAGTCACTCACGCTGAACGGCTTCAAGTCGTTCCCCGATCGCACCTGCCTGGACTTCGGGCCGGGCGTCAGCGTCGTCGTCGGCCCGAACGGGTCGGGCAAGTCGAACGTCACCGACGCCGTGCTGTGGGCGATGGGCGAGCAGTCGCCGCTGGCGGTGCGCGGGCAGTCGATGCAGGATGTGATCTTCGGCGGCGGCCGCGGCGTGCAGCCGCGCAGCGCAGCCGAGGTTGAGATCGTGCTCGACAACTCCGACGGCACCGTCGATCTGCCGCTCAGCGAGATCTCGATCGTGCGCCACCTCGACCGCAACGGCGAGAGCGGCTACCGCCTCAACGGCGCGCGCTGCCGCCTGAGCGATGTGATCGACGTGCTCTCCGACACCGGGCTCGGCAAGGAGACGCATTCGGTCATCTCGCAGGGGCGCGTGGACGCGATCGTGACCTCGAAGGCGCGTGAGCGGCGACTGCTGATCGAGGAGGCGGCGGGGCTCGGCAAGCACCGCAAGCGCCGGCGGCGCGCGCAGCTGAAGCTCGAGCGTACGCAGGAGAACCTCGATCGCGCGCTCGACATCGAGCGTGAGGCGCGCACGCGGCTGCGCCCGCTCAAGCGCCAGGCCGAAGCGGCCGAGCTGCACGAGCGCCTCGAGCTGCAGATCCTGCAGGCGCGCCTGGAGCTCGCGCGCGACAGCGCCGCGGCCAGCGGCGTGGAGCTCGCCGGCGCCGAGGAGCGCGTCGCCGAGGCGCGGCGCGGGCGCAGCGAGATCGAGGCGCGGCTGCAGGAGACGGTCGACGGCAGAGGCCGGGCCGAGCGCGCGCTCGCCGAGCGCGGTGAGCGCCACGACGCGCTCTCGCGCAGCGTCTATGAGGCCCGCTCGGCGCATGAGCGGCTGGGCCTGCGCGCCGAGCAGGTCGCGGTCGGCGCGCAGACGCTGAGCAGGCGGATCGAGCGCGTCGGCCTCGAGCTGCAGGCGCTGAGCGCGCCGGCGGAGCCCGGCGACAGCGCGATCGAGCTGGCGGGCTCCGATCGGATCGCCGCGCTCGAGGCCGAGCTTGCTGAGATCGACGCGAGCCGCGAGCAGCAGCTCGCGGCCGAGCTGATCGAGCTGGAGGGGGAGCTCGAGGGTCAGCGCACGTCGCTGAGCGCGCTCGAGACAGAGCTCGAGGGTGCGCGTGCGCGCCGCGCGCTCGCCGATCAGGAGGCCGAGCGCGCGCGCGAGGCACTGACGGCCGCCGAGCGCGCCGCGCAGGACGCCCGCCATGAGGCCGCACGCGTCGGCGCCGAGCTCGCCGCCGCGAACCAGTTCCTGCGCGGCCACGCGGGCGTCGGCGGCGCACAGCCGGGCGCGCCGAAGGCGCTCAGCGAGGAGCTGCGCGTCGAGGACGGGTATGAGCTCGCGCTCGCCGCCGCGCTCGGCGGGCGCCTCGATGCGACGCTCGTCAGCGACGTGCCCGGGGCGGAGGCGCTGCTCGACGGGGCCGGCCCGGACGGCGGCACGGCGCTGCTCGCCGAGCCCGGTGGCGGCGTGAGCTCCCCGGCGCGCGGCGAGACCGCGCCGGCAGCCGGCGCGCGCAGGCTGCTCGAGCTGTTGAGCGGCCCGCCGGAGGTGCTCGCGCTCGCCGCGCGGCTGCTCGCCGACGCCTGGGTCGTCGAGCGTCTGGAGGATCTGCCGCGCGACTTCGCCGGCATCGCCGCGACACGGCAGGGACGCGTGTGGTTCGCCGCCGTCGGCGAGGTTCGCCAGCTGAGCGAGGGCGGCACCGAGCGCGTGCTCGCGCGCCGCAACGAACGCGACCGGCTCGTCGCCGGCGCGGATCTCGCCGCGCAGGGCGAGCACGCGGCGCGACTCGCCTGCGAGCGCGCGCTCGCGGGGGTGCGCGCCGCCGAAGCGGCGGCCGGCGCGGCGGACGGCGAGCTGCGCGAGCTCGAACGCCGCCGGGCCGAGGCGGCCGAGGCGCAGCGCCGCAGCGAGTGGTTGATCGAGCAGCGCCGCGGCGCGCCGGCGGACGGTCCCCTGGCGGTGCGGCGCGCCGAGCTCGAGGGTGAGCTCGCGTCCGAGCGCAGACAGCTCGAGCGCATCGAGCGCGAGCACGCCGAGCGCGCCGGCCGGCTCGAGCGCCTGCGCGCCCAGCATCTCACCGACAGCGCGAGCGCGCCGCTTGCGCAGCGTCTCGCGGTCGCGCTCGCGGGCGCCGGCGAGGCCGTGCAGGCGCGCGTCGGGGAGCTCGAGCAGGAGCTTGCCGCCGACCGCCTGGCGGGCGAGGCGATGACCAGCGAGCTGCGCGAGTGCGCGGCGCGCGAGGCTGAGATCCAGGCGCTCCTGCGCGGCGCCGGCGAGACGGTCACAGAGGCGGAGGTCGCGGCGCAGCGCCTGCGCGATCGCGCCGGCGAGGCGGAGCTCGAGCTGCAGAGCGTGATCGAGCGGCTGGGGTTGCCCGCGCAGGACAGCGGCGAGGAGCCCGCGCGGCTCGAGGATGAGGCGATCGACGCGCTCGAGGCCCGCGTACAGCGGCTGAACCGCCGCCGCGAGCAGCTCGGGCCGGTCAACCCGCTCGCCCAGGAGGAGTACAGCGAGGCGCTCTCCCACGTCGAGGAGCTCGAGCGCCAGCGCACCGATCTCGAGACGGCGTTGCGCGAGCTGCGCGCAGTCATCCGCGAAGCCGATCGCCAGATCCACGAGCGCTTCCAGGAGACATTCGACGCCGCCGCACGCAACTTCGAGGAGCTCGTCGGCGACGTCTTCCCCGGCGGCTCCGGGCGCCTGCGGCTGGTCGATGACGAGCAGACGCCGCGCCCGGTGCTCGGCGGCGAGCCGATGCCGCAGGGCGCGCGCGATGAGGATGCGATCGAGGCGGCGGCGGAGGCGGAGAGCGAGGCGCAGGAGCACGGCGACGGCGAGGAGAAGATGCTCGGCGTCGAGATCGAGATCACCCCGGCCGGCAAGTCGACCAAGCGCCTGTCGCTGCTCTCCGGCGGTGAGAAGTCGATGACCGCGCTCGCGTTCCTGTTCGCCGTGTTTCTCGCGCGGCCGTGCCCGTTCTACATCCTCGACGAGGTCGAGGCCGCGCTCGACGACCTCAACCTCGACCGCTTCCTCGCGCTGCTGCGCCGCTACTCCGGCCGCGCGCAGTTCATCGTGATCACCCACCAGAAGCGCACGATGGAGGCCGCGGACTATCTCTATGGCGTCTCGATGGGCGGCGATGGCGTCTCGAAGGTCCTCTCGCGGCGGCTGCCGGTGGAAGATGCGCCGCCCGCCGAGACGGCGGCGGTCGCCTAGCACCGCCGCCGGCGCGGCCGGCGCGCCGGGTCCCGTCAGCGCTGCGCGCAGATGCGCGGCCGGCCCGCGTTGCCCGGTGCCTGTCCGCTGCTATGGTCGCGCTCCCCGTGCCCCGCGAATGGACCGACCTGTTCATCACCGCAGCCGGCGGCGACGGAGATGCCCCCGAGCAGGCGGGGGAGGAGGCATCGGCTAGACGCGGCGGCTTCTTCCGCCGCCTGCGCGAGTCGATGTCGAAGACCCGCCAGGCGCTCGGCTGGGAGATCTCCTCGACGTTGTTCGGGGTGCTCGACGAGGGCACCTGGGAGCGCCTCGAGGAGGCGCTGATCAGGGCCGACGTCGGCGCGGGCACGACCGCCGCGGTGGTCGCGACGCTCGAGGCGGAAGTGAGCGCGGGCGAGCTCGAGGGCGGCGAGCAGCTGAGCGAGCGTCTGATCGCGCTGCTCGCCGAGACCGCCCGCGTCGGCGACGGGCGCATCGACGTGCGCGCCGAGCCGACGGTGATCATGGCGGTCGGCGTCAACGGCACCGGCAAGACGACGACGATCGGCAAGCTCGCCTGGCACCTGCACAACGAGCTCGGCTACAGCGTGCTGCTCGGCGCCGCCGACACCTTCCGCGCGGCCGCCGCCGAGCAGCTCGAAGGCTGGGCGCACCGGGCCGGCTGTGAGATCGTCGTCGGCGCCGAGGGCTCAGATCCGGGCGCGGTGGCGTTCGAGGCGATCGCCAGGGCGCGCAGCAGCGACGTCGACGTCGTGATCATCGACACCGCCGGGCGCCTGCACACCCAGGACGATCTGATGGGCGAGCTCGGCAAGGTGCGCAGGGTGATCTCCCGCCAGCTCGAGGGCGCGCCGCATGAGACGCTGCTGACGATCGACGCGACGACCGGGCAGAACGGTCTGCGCCAGGCGAAGCTGTTCGCCGAGACCGCCGATGTCAGCGGCGTCGTGCTGACGAAGCTCGACGGCACGGCGCGCGGCGGCATCGCGCTGGCGATCGCGCGCGAGCTCGAGCTGCCGGTCAAGCTGATCGGGATCGGCGAGTCGGTTGAGGATCTGCGCCCGTTCGATCCTGGGGAATTTGCGCGCGCTCTGCTCGCGGACAGCTAATCTGCAGGCATGGACGGCTGGGTTCTATGGCTGTTGCTGGGCGCGATCCTGGGGATCGGCGAGATGCACCAGGGCGGGTTCTACCTGCTCCCGTTCGCGCTTGCCGCGGCGCTCGCGGCGGTCGTCAGCCTGCTCGGGGTGAGCGCGCTGCTGACGATCCTGGTGTTCGTCCTTGCCTCCGCGATCGTCGTCGGCGCGCTGCGCCCGGTCGCGCGGCGCCACCGGCGCCTGCCGCCCGCGATCCGCACCGGCTCGGCCGCGCTCGTCGGACGCCGCGCGATGGTGCTCGAGCGGATCGCCAACGACGAGGGCGTCGGCTGCGTGCGCATCGAGGGCGGCGAGGTCTGGACCGCGCGCTCCTACGACGAGGATGAGGTGATCGAGGTCGGTGACCGCGTCGAGGTGGTGGAGATCAAGGGAGCGACCGCGCTCGTCATGCACTGATTGCGCGTACTCTCCTGATCGGCCGAACCTCGGCTGAGGATTCGAGAAAGGAACTGTCCCAATGGCCCCCCTGATCGTCATCGTCGTCCTGTTCCTGTTCGCGCTGTTCGCCGCCGCCCGCTCGATCCGCGTGATCCCGCAGGCGCGCGCCGGCGTCGTCGAGCGCCTGGGCCGCTACAGCCGCACGCTGGAACCGGGGCTGACGATCGTCACGCCGTTCGTCGACCGCGTCAAGCCGCTCGTCGACCTGCGCGAGCAGGTCGTCAACTTCTCGCCGCAGTCGGTGATCACCGAAGACAACGTCGTCGTCGGGATCGAGACCGTCCTGTATTTCACGATCACCGATCCCAAGTCGGCGACTTATGAAATCGCCAACCCGCTGCAGGCGATCGAGCAGCTGACCGTGACGACGCTGCGCAACGTGATCGGCGGGCTGACGCTCGAGGCGACGCTGACGGCGCGCGAGAGCGTCAACACCGAGCTGCGCGTGGTGCTCGACGAGGCGACCGGCAAGTGGGGGATCAGGATCAACCGCGTCGAGATCAAGTCGGTCGACCCGCCGCAGGACATCCGTGCGGCGATGGAGAAGCAGATGCGCGCCGAGCGTGACCGCCGCGCGGCGATCCTCACCGCCGAAGGCGAGAAGCAGGCGCAGATCCTGACCGCCGAGGGCGCCAAGCAGGCCTCGGTGCTGAGCGCCGAAGGCGCCCAGCAGGCGGCGGTGCTCGACGCCGAGGGCGCGCGCCAGGCGGCGATCCTGCGCGCCGAGGGCGAAGCGAAGGCGATCGACACCGTCTTCAAAGCGATCCACGAAGGCAAACCGAACCGCGAGCTGCTCAGCTACGAATACCTGCAGATGCTGCCGCAGCTGGCCGAAGGCGACTCCAACAAGGTGTTTGTCGTGCCGTCCGAGTTCGCCTCGGCATTCGGCGGCATCGGCGAGGCGCTCGCCCGCGGCGCGGCCGCCGCGAAGCCGGCGCCCGGGCCGCCCCAGGTGCCGCCGCCGAACGAGCGCCCGCAGGTTCCGCCGCCGGCCTGAGGGCCGAGCAGCCGACGCGGGCGGAGGCGCACGCGGCGGCTGCGAGAATCAAGCGATGTTCGACTCCCTCGCCGAGAAGCTGCAGGCCGTGCTGGCGGACGTCCGCCAGCACGGCAGCCTGACCGAGCAGGATGTCGATGACGCGATGCGCGAGATCCGCCTCGCGCTGCTCGAGGCGGACGTCAACTTCAAGGTCGTCAGGCAGTTCACCGCGCAGCTGAAGGAGCGCTGCCTGGAGGCCGACGTGATCGGCAAGCTGAACCCAGGCCAGCAGGTCGTCAAGATCGTCTCCGAGGAGCTGACCGCGCTGATGGGCGGCGGACCGGATGAGGACCCACCCGCCCTGAGCTTCTCCGGGCGCCCGCCGACGGTGATCCTGATGGCCGGGCTGCAGGGCTCGGGCAAGACCACCGCGACGGCCAAGCTCGCGCGCTACCTGCGCGAGGAGCACTCCTCCGCGGTTGCAGTCGCGGCCTGCGACGTGTATCGCCCGGCCGCCGTCGAGCAGCTCGTGAAGGTCGCCGCGCAGGCCGGCGCCGATGTGTATGAGCAGGGCACCGAGCGCGATCCCGTCGAGATCGCCGCGTGGGCGCTCGAGCGCGCCAGGCACGAGGGCAAGGACGTGCTGATCGTCGACACCAGCGGGCGCCTGCACGTCGATCAGGAGCTGATGGCCGAGCTGGTGCGGATCCGCGACGCGGTCAAACCGCACAACATCCTGCTGGTCGTCGATGCGATGACCGGCCAGGACGCCGTCAATGTGGCCGAGAGCTTCGCCGAGGCCGTGCAGTTCGACGGCGTCGTGATGAGCAAGCTCGACGGCGACGCGCGCGGCGGCGCCGCGCTGTCGGTCAAGGCGGTCACCGGCAAGCCGATCCTGTTCGCCTCGACCGGCGAGAAGCTCGACCAGTTCGAGCGCTTCCACCCCGACCGCATGTCGCAGCGGATCCTCGGCATGGGCGACGTGATGAGCCTGATCGAGAAGGCCGAGCAGCAGTTCGACGAAGCCGACGCGCTCGCGTTCGAACGCAAGCTCCGCCGCAACGAGTTCGGTCTCGACGACTTCCTCGATCAGCTCAAGATGGTGCGCAAAATGGGACCGCTGACGAGCGTCCTCGGGATGATCCCGGGATTCGGCGGCCAGCAGCTGAAGAACATGAAGGTCGATGAGCGCGAGCTCGACCGGATCCAGGCGATCATCCTCTCGATGACCCCCGAGGAGCGGCGCCGCCCGGAGCTGATCAAGGGCTCGCGCCGGCTGCGGATCGCGCGCGGCTCCGGCACGAACGTGCAGCAGGTCAACAAACTCGTCAAGCAGTTCGCGCAGATGCGCAAGGTGATGCGCCAGGTCGGCCGCGGCAAGATGCCCGACATCGGCGCGCTGATGCGCAACGCGCGCTGAGCCTCGGCGACGCCCGCCGCTTCGCGCGGCTTATTTCAGTTTGGCCGTGAACGGCTCGGTGGTCGTGCAGGTGGGCAGGCTGGTGATGGCCTCCCTGTCGCTCACCTCACCTGTCGCTTTGCCGTTGCTGATGGTCGCGCTGATGTGCACCGCGTCGGAGACCGACGTGCCGGACCCCCTCGAGGCCGAGCCGCTGAACCTGTCGTGCTCGATCCTGGCCTCGCCGAAGCGATACGTCGGTGCGACGTCACCGGCCCCCGGCTGGCAGGTCGCCTCGATCGACACGTCGAGGTCCTTGACGACCGTGCCGTTGGCCTCGACCCGGAAGCTGATCGGATAGCCCGGTCCGACGAAGCCTCTGTACTCCCCATCCCGGGCTGTGCCCGAGGCCAGCGCGAGCGACGAGCTGCCCGCGAGCGCGAACACGCTGAGAACGAGTGCTGGGAGTCGGGTCGGCTTCATCGCTCGTGTGCGCAAGAGCATAATGCGCGGTGCACATGATTGGTCCGGCACCGCCCCGGCGGCCTCGGCGCAGCGCACCGTCTAAGCTCTGCCGGAAGGACATCGTCCAAATCGCATCCAGTACCAGAGAGGAAACCGTGGCAGTCAGGCTAAGGCTCACCCGTGTGGGTGGCAAGAAGGACCCGATCTGGCGCGTCGTCGTCGCCGACCAGCGCTCGCCGCGTGACGGTCGCGTGATCGAGACGATCGGCCAGTACAACGCGCAGACCGACCCGTCGACGATCGTGATCGACGAGGAGCGCGCGCGCAGCTGGCTGGCCCGCGGAGCGCAGCCGTCGGACACCGTGCGCAAGCTGTTGCGCATTCAGGGCATCGAGACGCGGACGGGCTAGGAGCCCGCACGGCTCCGCGCAGATGCCCAGCGAGAGCCCCAAGCGCCTGCTCGAGTACCTGGCCGAAGGGCTCGTCGACGATCCCGACGCGGTCGCGGTCGAGCAGTTCGAGGAGGACGGCGGCACGGTCGTGCTCGAGTTGTGCGTCGGCGCCGAGGACTACGGCCGCGTGATCGGCCGCGGCGGGCGCACCGCCCATGCGCTGCGCACCGTCGTGAAAGCCGCCGCCGCGGGCGAGGGCTCGCGCGTGCTGGTCGACATCGTCGATTGACCGCGGCGCGCGGCGAGCGACGTGAGCGCTGAGGATCCGAGCGCGCCGGTGGGCCTGACGGTCGGTCGCGTCGGTCGCCCGCACGGCCTGGACGGGAGCTTCTACGTGACCCGCCCGAAGCCGCGCCTGTTGAGCCTCGGCGCGGAGCTCAGCGTCGGCGACGTGCGCGCGGCGGTCGTGCGCCTGGCGGGCACCGAGCGTCATCCGATCGTACGGCTCGAGGGGATCACGACCCGCGAGGGCGCGCAGGCGCTGCGTGGCCGCGATCTGATCGTCGACAGCCGCGACGCGCCGAGCCTCGCCGCGGGCGAATGGTGGTCGCACGAACTCGAGGGCTGCGCGGTCCTCGACGGCGAGCGGCTGATCGGCACGGTCGCCCGCATGATCGAGCTGCCGTCGTGTGAGGCGCTCGAGGTGCTGCCCGCCGCGGGCGGCGCGCCGCTGCTCGTGCCGATGGTCAAAGACGCCGTTCGCAGTGTCGATCCGGGCGCGCGGCGGATCGAGGTGGACAGCGAGTTCCTCGACCTCGGCGGCGCTCGCCGGCCGCCGTCCGCGAGCGCCGCCGAGGGCGGGGGCGAGCGATGAACATCGACGTCTTCACGCTGTTCCCGCAGTGGTTCGAGTGGTTCTCCTCGCAGCGCCATGTCGCCAACGCGCTCGCCGCCGGCAGCACGCTCGAGTGCGTGAACTTTCGCGATTACACGCAGCTCGGCGGCGGGCAGGTCGACGACACGCCGTTCGGCGGCGGCGCGGGAATGGTCCTGCGCGTCGATGTGCTCGACGGCGCGCTGGGAGCGCACTACGGCATCGACCCGGTCGAGCTGTGCTCGCGGCGCCGCGTGATCGCGCTCGCCCCCGGCGGCCGCGTGCTCGATGATCCGCTCGTCGACGAGCTCGCCGCGGAGCCCGCGCTGACGCTCCTCTGCGGGCACTACGAGGGCTTTGACGAGCGCATCCTCGAGCACTTCGCGAGCGATGTCGTCTCGATCGGGCGCTACGTCCTCAGCGGCGGCGAGCTCGCCGCGATGGTGCTCTGCGACGCGCTCCTGCGCAAGCTTCCCGGTGCGCTCGGCCACGAGCAGTCGGCCGTCGAGGAGTCCTTCAGCGCCGCCCTCGACGGCCACCCGGAGTACCCGCACTACACGCGCCCGGCCGAGTACCGCGGCTGGGCGGTCCCGCAGGTGCTGCTCTCCGGCCACCACGAGCGGATCGAGCGCTGGCGGCGGGAGCGCAGCCGCGAACGCGGCGGCGAGGAGCAGACGCATCACGGCGAGAGCTGAGCCGGGCGCCTGGTGAGGCGAGCTTTGTGGGCGGTTCGCTACCATTGCTGCTCGCGCTGGCCGAGGGTTCCGTCTCGAGCCCTGCCCCGGTCGACCCAGGCGCGCCCTTTTTACCCTCATGAGCAGCGTCATCGCAACCATCGAGCGCGCGCAGCTGCGCCGCGTTCCCAACTTCTCCCCGGGCGACCGCGTGAAGGTGCACTTCCAGGTGATCGAGGGTGCGCGCAGCCGTGTCCAGGTCTTCGAGGGCGTCGTCATCAAGCGCCAGGGCCACGGCGCCCGCGAGACGTTCACCGTCCGCAAGCAGTCCTTCGGCGTGGGCGTCGAGCGGATGTTCCCGGTGCACTCGCCGAAGATCGAGCGCATCGAGCTGGCCTCGCGGGGCGATGTGCGCCGCGCGAAGCTCTACTACCTGCGTGACCGCGTCGGCAAGCGCGCCCGCGTCCGCGAGCGCCGCTACACCGGACCCGAGGAGATCGTCCAGCCGGGGCTGCTGCACGAGCAGACCGAGGCGACCGACGCCGAAGGCGCGACCGCCGAGGAGACGGTCGCCGAGGTCCTCGTCGCGGAGGCGGTCGAGGAGGAGACGACGCAGACAGATGCTCAGCAGCACGGGGGGCCCACGGAGGGCGAGGCCGCAGCCGAGGCTGAGGCAGCACCCGAGTCGTCCGCCTCCGCGGCGGACGCTTCCGATCCCGGCCCCGATGCCGGCGACGCCGTTGAAGGCGCTCCCGCCGGCGACCAGCCCGCGTGAGCACGGCCACCAAGCCCGGCAAGAAACCCGCGAAATCGCTTGCGGCCTCGGTCGTCGAGCTTGTCGTGATCGTCGCCGTCGCGCTCGGCCTCGCGCTCGCGATCCAGGCGGTCATCATCAAGCCCTACCGCATCCCCAGCGGTTCGATGGAACCGACGCTCGCGGTCGGCCAGCGCGTGCTCGTCAACCGCATCGGCACCGACTTCAGCAACCCTCACGTCGGCGAGATCGCCGTCTTTCATCCACCCGAAGGAGCCGAGCAGGAGCAGTGCGGGCCGGAACCGCACACGGTGAAACTGGGTGTCGAAGCGTGCGCCCAGCCGGTGCCCAAGCAGGACTCGGGCGTCAACTTCATCAAGCGCATCGTCGCCGCGCCCGGAGATGAAATCTACATCAGCGGCGGGCACGTCTTCCGCAAGGCGGCCGGCACCACGCAGTTCGTCGCGGAGAAGGACTCCTACATCAGGCCGTGCGGCTCGAGTCCCGAGTGCAGCTTCCCCAAGCCGATCAAGATTCCCGCCGGTCACTGGTTCATGATGGGCGACAATCGTGGCGAATCCGACGACAGCAGGTTCTGGGGACCGGTCCCAACCGGATGGATCATCGGACCGGCCGTCGCCACATACTGGCCGCCCGACCGCATCGGCATCCTCTAGCCCGGAGCCCGGTCCCGCGGGCGCCGTGAAAGCCATCGCCGGCCGCAGCCCAGCCTCCACCGCACGCACCCGCCGCCGGCGCCGGCGCGCGAGCAGCGGCCAGCGCCTGTTCGCGTTCGATCGCCGCCTCGGCGTGCGCTTCGTCGCCGGCGCGGACGAGGCCGGGCGCGGCTGCCTGGCCGGGCCGCTGGTCGCGGCCGCGGTGCTGTTCGACTACGAGGCGCTCAGCACCCGCGAGCTGCGCTCGCTGAGCGCGCTCAATGACTCCAAGCAGCACGGCGCGGAGGCCCGCGAGGAGCTCTACCCGCTCGTGCTCGCAAGCGCCGCGCGTGTGATCGTCGTCTCGCGCTGTGTCCGCGGGATCGATGCCCGCGGCCTGCACAAGACGAACCTCGCGGCGCTCCGCGACGCCCTCCGCGGCGCCAGCGACGGCGTCCGCGGCGAGCTGATCTGTCTCAGCGACGGCTTCCCGGTTGCCGATTTCGGGCGCCCGCAGCGCGCGATCGTCGAGGGCGACGCGACCAGCGCCGCGATCGCCGCGGCCTCGATCGTCGCGAAGGTGACCCGCGACCGCTTCATGCACCACGCCGACCTGCTCCATCCGGGCTGGCGCTTCGCCGAGCACGTCGGCTACTCGACGCCGTCGCACCGCGAGGCGATCCTCGCAAACGGCGTCTCAGCGCTGCACCGGATGTCCTTTCAGTCGCTCGCCTACCAGCAGCTCGCGCTCTGAGCCGCCTCGGCCCGGGCTGCGAGCGACGCTCCGGGCGGGCGCCGACGCGGTCCCGGGGACGCTTCAGATCGGCCCCGGCCGTGCTGGAGTTCGGGCCTGGCATCGGCTAGGGTCGGCGAAATGGCAAGTTCTGAGGAGACCGCGAGCGCCGCGCCGGCACAGCAGGCGGGCGGCTACGATTACGGGCACGTCGAGGCCCGCTGGCAGGAGGCGTGGGCGCATCAGCGCGCGTTCGCGGTGCCAGCGGCGGAGGACGGGCGCGAGCCGGCGTATGTCTGCGTACCCGGCCTGCAGACCTCCGGCGAGGCACACATCGGCCACGTCCGCAGCTACACGATCGCCGACGCCCATGCGCGTTTCATGCGCGCCCGCGGGCGGGGGACGCTGTTCTCACTCGGCTTCCAGTCGCTCGGGCTGCCGTCGGAGCTCGAGGCGCTGCGCCGCGGGATCGCGCCCGGGGCGTGGGTCGAGCAGTGCAGCCAGCGCATGCGCGCGCTGTTCGAGCGCCTCGGCTGCTCCTGCGATTGGGAGCGCACGTTCATGTCATCCGATCCGGAGCAGTACCGCTGGACCCAGTGGCTGTTTCTGGCGATGCACGAGCGAGAGCTGATCTACCGGGACGAGGACGCCCAGGTGGCCTGGTGTGAGTCGTGCGCGAGCGTCGTGACGACTGTGCAGCAGGACGACGGCGCGTGCTGGCGCTGTCACTCCGAGGTCCGCTTCGTGCGCCGCCCGCAATGGCTGATGCGCACGAGCGCGTACTTCGAGGAGAACGAGCGCGCCCTGCAGGAGCTGTCGGGGTGGAGCGAGGCCGCGCTCGACTCCCAGCGCGCGGTCCTCGGGCGTGTCGAGGGGGTCGAGCTCGACGCGAGCACGTTCGACGGCATTTCCTTCGCCGTCTTCAGCGCCCACCCGGAGGCGATCTCGAAGGGGGCGTTCGTCGCGATCTCTCCCGCTCACCCCGAGATCGAGCGGTTCACCGCGGAGCCGCAGGTCGCGGCAGCGCTTGCGAGCCTGCGCGGCTGGCAGCGCGCGGATCGCGAGGACGAGGAGATTCCGCTGCTGCAGACCGGCGTGCTGGCGAGCGTGCCCGGAGTCGCCGGCACGCTGCCGGTGAT
Source organism: uncultured Solirubrobacteraceae bacterium (assembly GCA_963827105.1). Lineage (GTDB taxonomy): Bacteria > Actinomycetota > Thermoleophilia > Solirubrobacterales > Solirubrobacteraceae > Palsa-744. Next base: position 142,743 of record CAWHAB010000018.1, read on the forward strand.
CGTCTTGCCGCTCGTCGATGCCCTGCTCGGGCCGGGCGCCGTGCTCGGCATCCCCGCGGTGAACCCGCTCGATCGCGCGATCGCCGAGCGGCTGCCCGCCTCCTCGGGCGGCGTGTGGAAGGCCGGCAAGTCGCCCGCCAGGTCGCGGCCGGCGGCGCGCCAGCGCCTGCGCGATCCGGCGATCTCGCGCGAGCGTGCATGGGGCGCGCCGATTCCGCTGATTCACTGTCCCGCGTGCGGGATCGTGCCGGTCCCCGTCGAGGAGCTTCCCGTTCGGCTTCCCGAGGATCTGCAGATCGGCGGCGAGGGTGTCGAGCCCCTCAGCGGGCGTGCGGACTTCTACGAATGCGCCTGCCCGCGCTGTGATGCGCAGGCGCGGCGGGAGACCGACACGATCGACTGCCACGTCGATGCGATGTGGATGTGGATGCCGATCTGCGTGGCGCCGGAGAACCGCGCGAGCGCGATGTTCAGCGACCGCGCATATGCCCGCTGGCTGCCGGCCGAGCAGCTCGTGTACGGGGTGGACGGCGCAGGCACGGTGTTCGACCAGCGCATCCTCGCGAAGGTGCTTCAGGACCTCGGCGAGCTCGCCGATCTGCCCGCGCGAGAGCCGTTCGCGGACGCGCTCGTGCATGGGCTCCTGGGCCACGACGGACACAAGCTGAGCACGCATCTGCGCAACAGCGTCGACCTCGTCGAGCTGCTGGACGGGTTCGGCGCGGACGCCGTGCGTCTGGCCGTCCTGCATCTGGCCGCGCCCGAGGGCGCCGCCAACTGGGATGAGCAGTCGCTGCGCCACTGCCGGCGCTTCCTCGAGCGCCTGCACGCCTACGCCGCGGTGCGCCTGCGCGAGTGGGCCCCGCAGATCGACGGGGAGGCGGCGATCGACCCGGCGGAGAAGCTGCGCCGGCGCCTGGCGCACTGGTGCAGCGTCGCGCACGAGAAGCTCAGCGCAGACCTAGAGGTCCTCGCAATGCAGCGGGCCGTCCACAACGCCATGCGCCTGCTCACCCGCATCGAGGACTTCGAGCTGCGAACGCTCGATCGCAACGGCGCGGAGCTGCGCGACGCTGACCGTGAGGCGATCGTCGCGGCGCTGCTGCTGCTCGTGCAGATGCTTGCCCCGCTCGCCCCGCACATCGCCGAGGAGCTGTGGTCGCTGGCGGGCCGCGACGGGCTCCTCAGCAACGCGCGATGGCCCGAGCCGGCGCCGCACGCCGCACGCCGCGACGCCGCGGCGCTCGGCGTGCGCGAGGCCTGATCGCGCGCTACACTCCTGAGCTTCACGAGCGTCCGTAGCTCAACGGGTAACGGCGACAGTGAGTAGCTGAGAAGTGAGAGGGCCGTGGAGCCAACCAACCGGAGGCCTTGTGCCCAGCCGGTGACTTTTCGCCGCGTCAGCGGTCACGACCTCGAAGCGACCGGCGAAATCTACGCTTAAGAGCACCGGCCTTAAGAGCCGCGTATGCGGGTTCAAGTCCCGTCGGACGCATCACAGCGCACATGCGGTTTGCGGCCCCAGCCCGGACCGCACGCCGTGGCCGGCGCGCCGGCTAGGATTCCGGCGTCGTGCCGCTGGCGCCGAGCCGGAACGCGACCAACGCGGGTGTCTGGCCCGTCTGCACCGGCAGGCCCGCCGGTGCGAGCAGCGTGTCGCCGCTGACGGTCACGCCGGTGTTGGTGCCCGCCGGGAGCTGCGATTCCCACACGACAGCGCCGGTGTTCGCCGCGAGCGCGAGCACTTTGCCGGTCGCGGTGGTCGTGAAGACGAGGTCGTTGACGGCGGTTGCGGCCCCGAACGACGGTTCGCCGAATTCGTGCTTCCACTCGACCGCGCCGGTGGCCACATTGAGCGCGACCAGTTCGGCGCCTTTCATCGTTTCCTGACTGGCCGTCTGTGAGGTGTACGTCACCTCCGAGTTGACGACCGGCACGAACACCGTCGAGCCGTTCGTCGCCATCGGCGCGATCACCCCGCCCAGCAGCCCCGGGACGACGTTCTCCGGGAGTTCGAGCTTCGAGTATTCGTGTTTCATCGCGTACAGCGAGTCGTTGTCGTGGCCGTCGTGGATGCCGACCGAGCGCTTCCAGAGGAGCTTTCCGCTCTGTGCGTCGACAGCGATCACGATCCCTCCCTTGCCGGCTGCGAGCGCGATCTGCCGGCCGTTCGCGGTGGCCAGGATCGGAGGGTCCTGGAGGTCGTGGTCATACAGGTCGTGAGGCGTCAGCTGGTAGTACCACTGGATCGCTCCGGTCGTCGCGTTGAGCTTGACGAGCGAGTCGGTGTAGAGATTCGGGCCGGGCCTGCTCGATCCCCATGGGAACTGGGCGGTGCCCGGGAACGGAGCCGGGTTGCCAACCCCGACGTACATGAAACCCTGCCCGTCGAACGCCGGCGAGTACCACAGCCCGCCACCGGAGTTGATGTCGGCGTGGGCGAGCCACTGCGCGTCTGTCGTGACGGTCTGGAAATGCCACAGCTTCTTGCCGGTCGCGCCGTCGAGCGCCCACAGGATGCCGATACCGCCGCCACCGTAGAACTTGCTGTTGTTGCCGGGGACCGTCGAGACGTACACGATCCCGTCGTGATAGCCAGGCGCCATGTCGATGCCCTCGTGGGCGTTGCGCACCAGCGGCACCGACCAGAGCAGCTTGCCGCTCTGCGCGTCGAGTGCGAAAGCCGCGCTCGCGGTCGCGCCGTAGACGCGCCCGCCGCCGAGCGCGAGGCCGTTCGGTCCCTGATCCGGCGATTCAAAGGAGTGGGTCCAGAGCACCTTGCCGCTCTTCAGATCGATTGCCTGCACGTTCGAGCTGAGGTCCTGGGAGTAGACGACGCCGTCGCTGACGAGCGGAGTCGAGGAGTAGCTGCCGTACTCACTGGTCGTCGTGATCGGCACGCTCCAGGCTTCGCCGAGCTGTGAAACCGATCTCTGGTCGATCGGGCCGCCCGTGTAGCGGGTGTTGGACAGGTCGAGGTTCGGATAGCTCGTCGCGCTGGACGCGGCCGTGCTGTTGGAGCCGGAGCCGCAGCCGCCGGCGAGCAGGGCGAGACCGGCGGCCAGCAGCGTGAGCAGCGCGCGCGGCCGCGCGTTCGCGTTGCTCACGAACCGCACCGCGTGTGCTGCGCGCCGCGCCGCGAGGCGGGGGTCGCTGCCCGGCGCGGGCTCATGCGCGCGCGGGGGTCGGCTCGGGCGAGAACAACCACGGGTTGCGCTGTCCGATCAGCTCGCCGTTGAAGCGCTTGCGCGCTCCGTACACGACCCAGGTCGTATCGACCGCCCCGTAGCACTCCTCGACGCGCAGGACGTCCGGGTGTTCATGCGCGTAGTGCAGATGCGTCAGGCCGGCGTCGTAGTCCCCCGCGAGCAGGTGTCGCGCGACGACCGGCTTGGAGGGCTCGTCGATCAGCGTCTGCCACCGCGTCAGGTCGGTGTAGCCGCGTGTCGCCGAGACGATGCCGAGGCTCTTCGGCTCGCGCACGTCGTTGCGGACGAGCAGCGCGAGCTCCTTGGTCGGGTAGAGGAACGTGTCGATCACGAACACCTCGCCGTAATAGCGCTCGGTGACGAGGTGGACCTGCAGATGTGCGCTGCACTGCACGAGGAACGTGTCGGGCCGGCCGCGCACCTGCTCGACCGCCTCGAGCAGGTCTTCGACGAGCACGATCTCAAATGAGGTAAGTCCCTGGAAGTCGAGGTAGTGACGCAGCGCATTCTCGTGGCAGGTGCCGCTCGGTCCGAGCGTGATGAACGTCGGGCCCGTCATGCGTCGCCTCCCGCCGCGGCCGGCGAGTCCGGCCGACCGTCGGCGGCGCTTTGACCTTCGGCGATGATTTCGTCCTCCATCGTGCAGGTGGCGTCTATCAGCAACTCGAACAGATCTGCCGTGAAGCCGGGCGGCATGCCGACCTCCTCGCCGCGGGCGAGATGGTTCGCTCGCACCTCGGCGACGCGGTCGGGCTGCATCATAGCCATGCCGTGCGCGCGCTTGTAGCGTGCGACTTCGCGGCACGTCTCAAAGCGCTCACCGAGCAGTCGCGCGATCTCTTCGTCGAGCCGGTCGATGCGGCGGCGGTATGGGTCGAGGTCGTTCATGCGTTACCTCCGTCGAGGAGGCCGGTTGCGAAAGCGTGACTCGAGCCGGCGAGCGTCTGCAGATCATACCCGCCCTCCTGGATCACGCAGACGGGCAGCCGCGCCGCCGCCACGAGGCGCCCGATGCGGGCGAACGTCTCCGGCGGGAAGCTCCAGCCGCCGTGCGGGTCACCGATCACCGTGTCGTATCCGAGCGAGAGGATCAGCGCGGTCGCTCCCTGTGCGAGCGCGTCCAGTGACGCTGTCAGCGCATCGAGATAGTCGGCGACCGGCGGATCGCCGCTGAAATCGACGAGTCGCTCGCGTGCGGTGAGAGGGTGGGCCGACTGCGACGGCGAGTTCGCCACCGGCCACGCGTGCAGGGAGTGCAGGCTGACGTCCTGCATCGGCGCGACGATCGCCGACGTTCCGTTCGGGTAGTGCAGATCGAGGTCGAGTATCCCGATCGAGCGCATGCCTCCTTCGCGCAGCGCCTGGGCGGCCGCGGCGGCGTTGTTCAGGTAGCAGAGGCCGCCGAGCCAGCCGGGACCGGCATGGTGGCCGGGGGGACGGCAGAGCGCATAGGCGTAGCGATCTCCCGCGAGGATTCGCTGCGCCGCGGTGATCGCCGTGCGCACCCCCTCGCGTGCGGAGGCGACGAGTTCGGGGGAGACCGGCGTATCGGCCGCGAGGCCGGGCGCCGCGAACTCGGGCATCAACACGGGCGTGCGCGAGCGCACGCTTTGCAGCGCGTCCAGGTACGCCGGCTCGTGCACCGTCGCGAGCGTCCGCGCGACGGTTCCATCGGTCGCATCGGAGGCGCGCGCCTGTACGCGCTCGTGGCGCACCAGGCCGCTGCGCAGCTCCGCCAGGCGGAGATCGTGGTCGCAGCCGGGCAGCCGCCGCCCGTGCTGATCGAGGACCCATGGCGCCGCGCTGCTTGCGCCCGGCCGCTGCTCGACGATCGTCAGCCGGCTCACGACAGAACGAGGCGCATACGCGGCCCGAGCGCCTCAAAGCCGCTGCTCAGGTAGAACGCCTCGGTGGCGCGGATCTGCGCGAAGCTCTCTCGCGGCAGCCCGACCTCGATGCGCGCGAGCCCGGCTGCACGCGCGAGCTCGCACAGCGCGGCGATCAGCGCGGCGCCGATCCCCCCGCTGCGTGAGGATCGATCGACCCAGAGATCCTGAATCAGGATGTAGCGTCCCGGCACGTGCATCGCGTGCTGCACGCTCGCGCCGAGCACGCCGGCGATCTTGCCCTCGACCTCGGCGACGAGCAGCGCGCCGCCGTCGCGGTCGTCGATCAGCGCCCGCGCAGCGGCTTCGATCGCGGGAAGCGGCGGCGGCGTGCCGCCCAGCTCGAGCAGCAGCTCGCGGACGGCCGCGGCCACATTCGCGGTGTCCGCAGCGGTGGCGGTGCGCACCAGCGTCGACGCGGCGGGCGGCGCCGGCACTCGCGCACCCGGCTCGTTCGGGGCGGGCGCGCTCATCCAGCGCTCGCGGCGGCCGACGGCTCGAGCTCGACCCTCCACGCATCTGGCGCCGCGCTGCCGGTGAAGGCGCGCGCGATCGCGGCCATCGGCGCGCGCGCCTTCAGCAGGATCTCATCGAACTCCTCCTCGGGATCAGACTGCATCACGATCGCCCCTCCCGCGCCGATCGTTGCACCGTCCGGGCGCAGCACGATCGTGCGGATGACGATGCTCAGATCGACGCTGCCGTCGAGGCTGAAATAGCCGAGTGCGCCGGAGTAGACGCCGCGGGCAACGCGCTCGATGTCATCGATGATCCCCATCGTGCGCAGCTTCGGGGCGCCGGTCATCGAGCCGCCCGGGAAGCAGGCGCGAACGCACTCCACCGGCGTGCGCTCGGGCTCCAGCACCCCGGTGATCGTCGAGGTGAGCTGGTGCACGGTCGCATACGGCTCGACCGCCATCAGCTCCGGCACGCGAACGCTGTCGAGCATGCACACGCGCCCGAGGTCGTTGCGCAGGAGGTCGACGATCATCAGGTGCTCGGCGAATGTCTTCTCGTCGTTGAGGAGCTCGGCGCCGAGCTGCTGATCGCGCACGGGGTCGCTCGAGCGCGGCGTCGTCCCCTTGATCGGGCGGGCCTGCACGCGACGGTCGCGGTCGACCGACAGGAAGCGCTCGGGCGAGGAGCTCAGCACCGCGAGCTCGCCGAGCTTGAGATACGCCGCGAACGGGGCCGGGTTGCTGCGCCGCAGCAGGCGGTAGAGGGTGAACGGCTCCGGGCTGGCGGTGGTCGAGAACTGGTCGGTGAGGCAGACCTCATAGGACTCGCCGGCGGCAAGTGCGGCCTGGCAGCGCGCGATGTCCGCGAGATACTGCTCGCGACCGCGCCCGCAGCCGAATATCACCGGCTCGGCCGGTGACTCCTCGCCCGCGGCGGCAGGCGGCGCGGCGGCCGGCGCGTCGGCGGCGGCGAGCAGCTCCGCGACCGTCGCCTCGGCCTGATCCAGCCAGCGCTCGAGCTCGGGCGCTTCGTCGCGGCCGAGTGCGAGCAGGTGCGTGCGGTGACGGACGTGGTCGACGGCGACGATGCGGTTGGCCAGCATCAGGACGGCGTCGGGGACCTCCGAGCGGTGCACGTTGGGCGAACCGCAGTCGGCCTTGCACTCGTAGCCGATATAGCCGACGAAGCCGCCCACCAGTCCCCCCGCCAGCCCCGTCGGCGGCTCGATCGCGCTGGCCGCGAGCGCGCGCTCGAGCACGTCGAAGATCGATCCGTGCTCAACCGTGCTCGCCCCTGTACGGCGCACGCTCACCGTCCTCGCCTCGACGTCGTATTCGAGCACGCAGGCGTCCGGACCGCTGCTCGTCCCCAGATAGGAGCACTGCCCGAGCCGCGTCGGCGCTTCCGCGCTGTCGAGCCAGAACGCGTGCTCGGCCGCGCCGAACAGGCGCTCGAACATCGCCTCGGTGGAGGGCTCGCCCTCGATCGTGCGCACGCGCAGCTCGAGCTTCTCATCACCCTGCGGGGTTACGCGCGGCGCCGGCGGTGCGCTCGGTGTCCTCGTCGGGGGCGCGGCCCTGCGCGCGCGGCTCGAGCGTGGCGGGCGGTGGCGGCGCGCGAGCTCATAGAAGTTCTCGATGAGCTTGTGCCCGTGCTCGGTCGCGACCGACTCGGGGTGAAACTGCACCCCCCAGAGCGGGCGGCTGCGATGCTCCAGCCCCATCACGACGCCGTCGTCGGTCCACGCCGTCACGCGGCCTTCGGGGCCGAGCGCGCCGCTGACCGCGAGCGAGTGATAGCGCACGACGGAGAAGTCCTGGGGGATGCCGGCGAACAGATCGCTGCCGAGGTGCTGGACCTGGCTGAGGCGTCCGTGCATCGCGATCGGCGCCGTCGCGACCATCCCGCTGAGCACCTGGCCGAGGCCCTGGTGGCCGAGGCAGACGCCGAGCACGGGGGTCTCGCTGAAGCGCAGGATGTCCGAGCACACGCCGAAGTCGTGCCATCGCTGCGGGCGGCCCGGACCCGGCGAGAGCACGATCGCGTCAAAGTCCCAGCGCGACAGCGCGGTCCAGGAGACCATGTCGTTGTGAATCACGATCGGCTCCTCGCCGGAGACGGAGGCGAGCAGGTGAAAGACGTTGTATGTGTAGGAGTCGTAGTTGTCGATCAGCAGCGTGCTCACGGCTGCGCCTCCAGGCCGAGGCTGCGGGCGCTGTCGCCAAACGCCGTCTGAACTATCTCCTCGACGTGCGGCCCGTGGTCCGCCTCGAGGTACCAGTGCGCGAGGTGTTTCAGGTAACGCGCGAGCGGGCCGACGTCGAGGCGATCGACGGCGAGGCGCAGATTGCGTCTGTGCAGCTCCGACTGGACGACCGCAAAGCGATAGCCCGGATCGGCGGCGGGTCTGCCGGCGGGGGCCTCGACCGCGGTGTGCCGAGCTCGCGCGCGGGCGAGGTCCCAGCCGAGGCTCTCGCCCTCCTGGAGCAGCTTCGCGGGATCGAAGTCGACGCTCGGCGCGACCGGGTACGGCAGGAAGTAGCCGAGCGCGATCTGTGCCGCGATCCGCTCCGGCGCGGGATGCTGGCGGCGCACTTCGAGCCGCGCGGGATCGCCGTCGATCTCTGCGTCAAGCCAGTCGGTGAGTTCGTCGATCAGCAGCGCGCCCTCACTCGAGGTGACCGCGCGCTTCTGCCTCGAGACCATGCCGTTGAAGATGTCATGGGTGGGGTGAATGTCACGCTCGCCGGGAGTCAGCTCGTGCATCAGCTTGCGCCTGCAGGTGACGTGTGAGACCCACTCGGTGCCGCAAACCTGCATCGACGTCATGCCGTCGAGCTCCGGCGCCGCCATCCAGTAGACGAGTGAGCGCATGTGCTGGGTGGGCACGCCGTCGGCACGCACGAGCGGAAACTCCTCGAAGTCCTCGAGGCCGGTCGCGTACACGACGACCCCGTCCTCGCGTCGCTTGAGCCTGCCCTCGCTCAGGCCCGACGCCGTCAACTCGGCGGCGTCCGCGAGGAAGTCCGACTCGAAGAACACCCGGTCGAAGGAGATACCCAGTCGCGCGAGCGTCTTGCGTTGCCCTGCGATCACCCAGGCGCGCGTCTTGTACCACAGCTCCACCGCCTCGCTCTCGCCGGCGAGGAACGACTTCAGCAGTTCGTCCGCGGTGTCCTGGCGCATCGTCAGCTCACGCGTCATCGAGTCTTCGGGGTGCTCGATCTCGGCGCCTGTGAACGATCCGGAGGCGGCGACGTACTCCGCGTAGCAGAGGCCGACGAAATGGTCGCTCTTTTCGTTCCCGTCCGGCCAGGAGTGCTCGTGCTGGCGGCTGTTGAGGACGCCCGCCATCGCCTCGCCCATGCTGCGGCCGATGTCGGAGATCAGGCTGCGTCGCTCGGCCTCGGCCCCCGCCTGTGCGAACGACGCGGCCAGCGCGTTGCCGATCGCGAGATTGCGCAGGTGGCCGACGTGCAGCGCCTTGGTTGCATTCGCGTCCCAGAACTGGACCGAGAAGCGGCGGCCGTGCGCAAGGTCCGCGAGCGGCGCCTCGCCGGCACGGACGGCGTTGCCCGTCGCTTCGATCCAGTCGTCGTCGAGGCGCAGGGAGGCGCCCTTGCTGGTGCGCGCAACCGTGTTCACCCACGGCTCGGCTTCGATCCGCTCGAGCACCTCGAGCGAGTCGGGGTCCTCGCGCCAGCCCTCTGAGCGCGGCACCAGCTTGAGGTCGAAGCGGGAGTTGGGTCGCCGCGGCGCCCAGGCGGCCCAGCGGACGGGCTCTCCGGCCTGCAGCGGAACCTCTTCGAAATAGTCAAACAGGTTGATCGCGCCCACCCCGCGCCCTCCCTAGGCGCTCGTCGCGGGGGTTGCGAAGTCGATGCGTGTCGCCTGGGTCCTATCGAGTATCATGACTGCCCGTTCAGAAGCCGAGAAATGCTGCCCACTATCGGGACGAAAGCGGCCACGGCGGTGACGATCGCGGAGCGATGATGAGCGGCACATGGCCACACTAACCCTATCAAGCATCATCAGCCCAGCGCCCGGGCGAGCCGTCGCGGCGCCGCTTGAAAGCGGCTGTGAGAGCGGCGATCGCGGCGCGAGGGCGAGCGCCAGATGACGAGCACCGAGACGACGTCCGCGAGCGTCGCCGGGCTGCCGCCGGGGCCGCGCATGCCGAGGGCGCTGCAGGCGGTCGGCTGGGCGCGACGGCCGCTGCCGTTCATGGAGACCTCCCGCCGGCGCTACGGCGACATCTTCACCCTGCACGTCCGCAAGGGCAGCCCATGGGTGCTGCTCAGCGATCCGGAGGACGTCAGGCAGCTGTTCACCGCGAGCGCCGAGTCGGTGCGCGCGGGCGCCGGTGAGGCGAACCCGTTGCTCGGGCCGTTGCTCGGGCCACGATCGGTGATGCTGCTGGACGAGCCCGAGCACATGACCCATCGCAAGTTCATGTTGCCCTCATTCCACGGTGAGCGGATGCGCGGCTACGGGGAGATGATGTCGATGGTCGCGCGTCGTGAGATCGCGACATGGCCGATCGCCGAGCCGTTCGCGCTGTGGCCGCGGATGCAGGCGATCAGCATGGAGGTCGTCATGCGCGCCGTCTTCGGCGACATCGAAACCGAGCAGCTCAAGCGCGTGCGTACGCTGCTGAAAACGCTGACCGACTGGCTCAACGACCCCCGTCGCTTGACACTGCTGAGCGCGTTCGGCCCGCGCTGGCTGTCACGCAACGTCGGCTTTCAGGCCGTGATGGAGCCGGTCGAGTCGGCGGTGCTCGAAGAGGTGCGCAGACGGCGCGCGCAGGGCGCGCGCGACGGCGATGACATCCTCTCGCTGCTCGAGCAGGCGTATGACGAAAGCGGCGCGCCGATGAGCGAGCAGGAAGTGCGCGACGAACTGATCACGCTGCTCTCCGATGGCCCGACCGCGACCTCGCTGGCATGGTCCTTCGAGCGGCTGCTGCGTCACCCCGAGAAGCTCGCGCGCCTGCGCGCGGAGGTGCTGGACGGCGAGGATGAGACCTACGCCGACGCCGTCGTCAAAGAGACGTTGCGCCTGTGCCCGGCGGTCCCGCTCGTGATGCGCAAGCTCGATCGGCCGATGGAGTTCGGCGGCTACATGATCCCCGCGGGTGTGACCGTCGCCCCGTGCGTGTACCTGATTCACCTCCGCGAGGACATATACCCACAACCGCGCGCGTTCCTGCCCGAGCGGTTCCTGGAGCATCCGGCTGGCACTTACACCTGGATTCCCTTTGGCGGCGGGGTGCGCCGCTGCGTCGCCGCGAGCTTTGCCCAGATGGAGATGAAGCTGGTGATGAGGACGGTGCTCAGCTCGGTCGAGCTTGCGACCGTGTCGTCTCGCTCCGAGCACGCGACCAGAAGTGCGATCGCGTTCATGCCGAGTCAGGAAGGGCGCGTGACGGTAACTCGCCGGAGATCTGCTCCGGACGACGTTCCGGAGCTCCGCAGCGAGGCGCAGACGGCCTGATGGCGCAGGCCAACCTGATCATCGTCGGCGCCGGAGCCAAGGCCGCCGCGATCGCCGCCAAGGTGCACGTGCTGAACAGTCTCGGGCTGGGGCCGGTCACGCTCACGATCATCGAGGGCAATCAGCCGGCCGCGTCGTGGCTGGGGCTCAACGGCGCGACCTCCGGCGAGGAGCCGCTGGCGATTCCCGCGATCAAGGATGTCGGGTTCCCGTATCAGAGCTATGACATCTTCGGCGAGCGCGGCGCGGACGTCGACCATGGGATGCTCGCGTTCTCCTGGCAGCAGTACCTGATCAACAGGCGCACGTACGCCCGCTGGGTCAACGCGGGCTCGCCTCAGGTGCAGCACCGCGATTACGGTCACTACCTCGCCTGGGTTCTCGCGCGCGCGACGGCTGGCGTGACGATGGTCGCCGGGCGGGCGACGCGCGTGTCGCTGCAGGGCGGCGACGGGCCGTGGGTGGTCGATGTCGCCGACTCCTCGGCCGAGCCGCGGTATCGCGGCGATGCACTCGCTCTGACCGGACCGGGCGTCCATCGCCTGCTGCCGCACGACCCCGATGCCGTCGCGAGGATCTTCCACTGCGACAGCTCGCGCAGCGAGTTCGAGCGGATCCCTGTCGGCGAGAGCGCCGATGTCGCGATCATCGGCGGCGGCGAGAGCGCGCTCAGCTGCCTCGTGTTCCTGCGCGCGCTCAGACCCGAGGCCCAGCTGACGGTCTACACGCCGATGCTCCCGCTGAGCCGCGGCGAGAGCTTCCTCGAGAACCGCGTCTTCTCCAACCCCGACGACGTCGGCTGGTCCTCGCTGGACGTGCAGACGCGCCGCGACTTCATCAAGCACAGCGACCGGGGCGTGTTCGACCCCGACACGCTGTCGACGATCGCCAGCGACGAGCACTGCCGGTTCGTGACCGGCCGTGTCGTGCACGTCTCCTGCGCTGAGGACGGGCCGGGTGTGTGCGTCAGTTTCGGCTCGACCACGGGTGTCGGCCGCGAGCGTCACGACTACCTCGTCAACTGCACGGGCTTCGATGTCCTGACACAGCTGCGCGAGCTGTTCGAGGAGGCGGACCGCGCTGAGATCGAGCGGCGCACCGGTGGCTTCTGGGAGCGTCCGCCGGGCGTCGAGGTGGCGATCGGGCGCGCGCTCGAAGTCGACGGCCTGCAGCCGCGGCTGCACATACCGGCGCTGGCCGCATTCAGCCAGGGCCCGGGCTTCGCCAATCTCGGGTGCCTCGGGCTGGTCGCAAACCGGGTGCTCGAGCCACTCGTCCGCGGAATCGCCGACCCGGGGGATTCAGCGACGGGCATCGCCGCGGCACCCTTCGCCGGGCTGGAGGCTGACGCGAGCAGGGCTGAGCCGGGCAAGGTGTGAGCTCGGCGCGAGCGCGCCGATGAGCCCGGCTTGAGATCACGGGCTGTCGCTCACCATGCGCTCTCGATGTGGTCCAGGCCCAGCAGCCGGTCGTGCTCGTCGAGGACCACGCCGACCGCGTCGAAGCGGATCGTGCGCGCCGTCGGGCGCGGGCGGTGCTCCGCGGCGAGCCACGCGCCCGCGAGCCGGCGCAGGCGCAGCCGCTGGCTCGGGCGCAGCCATGCGAGCGGCTGCAGCGCGGCCGCCGGGCGCTTCGCGCGGGCCGGCAGCCGGCGCGCCTTGACCTCGACGAACACGAGCGTGCGCCGGTCGCAGGCGATCAGGTCGATCTCGCCTGCGCGGGTGCGCACGTTGCGGGCGAGCACGGCGAAGCCGAGTCGCTGCAGGTGCTCCGCGGCGAGCTGCTCGCCGCGCGCGCCGAGCGTGCGCCGCGGATCGTCTGCTCGCCGGGTGCGTCGCTGGGGGCTCCTCGGGCCGATCTGCGCAAGCCTGCCCGCGGCTTGGGACGGAACGCTCACGCGGCGTCGTCCCGTCGCCCGCGCGCAGGCCGCGCAGGCGGGCGCCCCGGCTATGAGCCCGCCCGCGGTCGCGGTCGCGGCCGCGTCACGCCGCCCGTCGGCGCGAGCGGTGCGGCGCGCGCGCGCTTGCCAGCGCGCGCGTTTCGAGCTCGACATCCTCGGCGTCGCTGATCGCCCACGCGAGGCGCTCGATCAGCTGCGAGGCGGAGTGCTCGCTGTTCAGATGCACGGAGTGGATGCGCTCGTCGAGCAGCGCGAGCGCGCCGTCGGGCGGCTGGGGCGAGTCGGTCGTGATGATGATCCTGGGCATGGGCTTCCTTTCGGCTGGGTCGTCGGTGGCCGCCCCGCAGGGCGTCGCGAGCGGGGTGCTCGAGGAGGGCGTCCGGGGAGGGCGCGTGCCCTCCCCGGACGGGAGGTCGTGCGGAACCTCAGGTGCGACGTGAACATCGTCCGCTCACGCTGACCGGCGCCGCAGCGGCGCACGTCGACCGGGATCCCGGGGGGGGGGGCGGGAGCGGCCATCGCGGAGAGCTCGAGGGACGACATTCACCATATAACATATCGGGATTATCGAAAATGTCAAGGTGGCTGCGGCGGGAGCTGTCGCCGAGCACGACCGTGCGGGCTCGCGTAGCCTCTGCCCGCGTGGCCGAGGATCCCGCACCAGCAGGCGCAGGCGAGCACGCGCGCACAGCCGCAGCCGCAGCCGGCTCGCCGGCCAAGCCCGGCGGCCCGCGCTCGCTCGACGGCATCACCAGCTTCATCGGCATGCGCTGGGAGGACGCGCAGACGATCCGCCTGGAGATCCGCCCCGAGCTGATCAACCGCGGCGGCCTGCTCTCGGGCGTCGTCACGTACGCGCTCGTCGACTACTGCATGGGCTCGACGCTGTGGGCGCAGACGAAGCGGGAGGAGCGGATCGCGACGATCAGCATCTCGATCAACTACATCCAGACCGCGACCGAAGGCGAGATCGTCTGCAAGACCGTGCTCGATCGCCGCAACCGATCGGTCGGGATCCTCAAATCGGAGGTTCGCCACGAGGACGGCCGGCTGCTCGTCACGGCGGTCGGCAGCTATTCGATCCGCGTGCCGCGCGAGCTGCGCGCGAGCCCGTCAGAGCCCTGACGCCGACCGCCCTCACGATCGCCGGCTCCGACTCCGGCGGCGGCGCCGGGATCCAGGCGGACCTGAAGGCGTTCGCGCGCTGCGGCGTGCACGGAACGAGCGCGATCACCGCGATCACGGCGCAGAACACGGTCGCGGTCACGTCCGTGCACGCGCTGCCCGGCGAGGTCGTCGCCGCCCAGGTCCGCGCGGTGCTCGCCGACATCCGCATCGACGCCGTCAAGGTCGGCATGCTCGCCAGCGCCGAGGTCGCGCTCGCGGTCGCCGCCGTGCTCGACGAGCTGCCCGCGGGCACGCCCGTCGTCGTCGATCCCGTGATGGTCGCCGAGTCGGGTGCGCGGCTGCTCGCACCCGAGGCCGAGGTTGCGCTGCGCGAGCAGATCCTGCCGCGCGCGAGCGTGCTGACACCGAACCTGCCCGAGGCGCGGGTGCTCGCCGGCATGCCCGCCGATCCGCCCGACGATGACGAGGAGGCCGAGGCGCAGGCGCTCGCCGCGGCCGTGCTCGCGCTCGGGCCGAGCGCCGTCGTGCTGACCGGCGGGCACCGGCGGCGCGCGTCCGACCTGTTCCTCGACTCCGCGCGAGAGCTCGTGCAGATCGACGGCGAGCGCCATCCCGACGGCGCCGCGCACGGCTCCGGCTGCACGCACTCCTCGGTGCTCGCCGCGCAGCTCGCGCTCGGGCGCGCGCCGCTGGAGGCCGCGCGAATCGCACGCGCGCTCGCCGGCGAAGCGGTCGCGCGCGGCCTGCGCGACATCGGCGCCGGCGCCGGCCCCGTCGACGTGCTCGACCTGGCCGCGATGCGCCGGCGCTGAGCAATCCGCCGGGCGCGGCGTGCACGCGGCGAAGCGCGTCCGCCGGTTTGCCATAATCGGGTGACGATGAAGCTCCTGCGTATGAAGCCCGGTCATGGTGAGATCGTGCTCGCCGAGGGTGACGTTGCGGTGCCCGAGCAGGAGCGGGAGCTGATCGCGGCGTTCCGCCGCGAGCTCGACGCCGGCATGTGGGCCGCCGTACCGACGGGCGTCCCCGGCGGCCGCCGCGAGGCCGAGCTCGTCAAGAGCTTCGCCGAGGTGCCACGCGACGCCGAGCGCGTGATCTTCTTCCCGCGCGCCGCCGGCGGCGCCCCCGGCGCGACTGCCTAGCGCTGATGGCGCTCGCCCTGGGCACGGCCGCGGTCGTTCTCGTGGTGCTCGTCTGGGAGCTGCTGCGCCCGACGCTCAAACAGCGCCGCCGTGCGCGGCCGGCGGCTGTGGAGCGAGCGCGGCAGCTCCTCGATGCTGAACGGCTATGACCCCGGTCGCGAGCGTCGCGCCGAGCAGCGCGCACGCGCGCTGCTGCGCTCGTGCGTCGAGGAGCAGGACTGGGCGATGTATCGCGACCTCGGCTTCCTGCGCGTGTGGGGCGCGCTCGCCGAGAGCGGCGGCGGCGAGGAGCCGGCCTACGCCTACCTGATCTACCCGCACAAGCCGATCGTCGCCTACGTGCCCGCAGAGCGGCGAGCTGCTGAACGAGTACTGCGTCGCGTTCCCCGACCACTCCAAGCCCTACGGCAGCGCCAAACTCCCCCACTCCGATGACGTGCTCGCGAAGTGGATGGCCCTGACCGCCGACGAGCGGCGCCTGATCGGCGAGGCGAACATGCACCTTCCCGGCCGTCAGATCGATCCCGACCGCGTCCGCCGCGACCTCGCGCGCCTGTCGCGCTGGGAGCAGAAGCAGGCCGGTCGCGCGGAGGGCTTCCGGCGGCGCGGTAGTGTGGGCGCCGCGTGAGCAGCTCGAGCAGCCTTTGACGTCAAGCACAGGAGCCGCGCCCTCACCGAAGGGCCCGAGCGCGCCGCCGCGCGCGCGTACCTTCACGGCATCGGCTATTCCGCCGAGGATCTCGCCAAGCCGATCGTCGGCGTCGCCCACTCGTGGATCGAGACGATGCCGTGCAACTTCAACAACCGCATCCTCGCGGCGAAGGTCAAGGAGGGGATCCGCGCGGCGGGCGGCACGCCGATGGAGCTCAATACGATCGCGATCTCCGACGGGATCACGATGGGCACCGCCGGGATGCGTGCCTCGCTGGTCTCACGCGAGCTGATCGCGGACTCGATCGAGCTCGTCGCGAGCGCCCACCACTTCGACGCGCTGGTCACGATCAGCGGCTGCGACAAGACGATCCCCGGCACCGTGATGGCGCTCGCGCGCCTGGACATCCCCGGCCTGATGCTCTACGGCGGCTCGATCCGCCCGGGCCACTACAAGGGCGCCGAGGTGACGATTCAGCAGGTCTTCGAGGCCGTCGGCGAGTACGCCGCGGGCAAGATCAGCGAGGCGGAGCTGCACGAGCTCGAGGAGGCCGCCTCGCCCGGTGCGGGCGCCTGCGGCGGGCAGTTCACCGCGAACACGATGGCGATGGCGTTCGAGGCGCTGGGCATCTCTGCGGCCGGCTCGGCGATGGTTCCCGCCGAGGACGGGCGCAAGCTCGATGTCGCCGTCGAGACCGGCGAACTCGTGATGGACGTGCTGCGCCGCGGGCAGCGCCCGAGCGCCATCATCACCAAGGGAGCGCTCGAAAACGCGATCGCCTCGGTCGCCACCAGCGGCGGCTCGACGAACGGCGTGCTGCACCTGCTCGCCGTCGCGCGGGAAGTCGGCGTGCCGCTCGCGATCGAGGAGTTCGACCGCATCTCCGAGCGCACGCCGCTGCTCTGCGACCTGCAGCCCGGCGGCCGGTTCGTCGCCACCGACCTGTATGAAGCGGGCGGCGTGCCGCTCGTGCTCAAGCGCCTGCTCGACGCCGGCATCCTGCACGGCGATGCCCCGACGGTCACCGGGCGCACGATCGGCGAGCACGCACGTGAAGCGGTCGAGAGCGAGGGTCAGCGGGTCGTGCGAGCGCTCGAGGACCCGCTCAAGCCCAACGGCGGCTTCGCGATCCTGCGCGGCAACATCGCGCCCGACGGCTGCGTTGTCAAGCTCGCCGGGCACGAGCGCCGCCGCCACACCGGCCCGGCGCGGGTGTTCGACGGCGAGGAGGCCGCGATGGCCGCGGTGCTCGCCGAACAGATCAGGGACGACGACGTCGTCGTGATCCGCAACGAGGGTCCCGCCGGCGGCCCGGGTATGCGCGAGATGCTCGCCGTCACCGCCGCGATCGTCGGCGAGGGCCTCGGTGAGACGGTCGCGTTGATCACCGACGGGCGCTTCTCCGGCGCAAGCCACGGCTTCATGGCGGCGCATGTCGCGCCCGAGGCCGCGCGCGGCGGGCCGATCGGCGCGATCGCCGACGGCGATCAGATCACGATCGACGTCGATGCCCGCCGCCTCGACGTCGCGCTCTCCGACGAGCAGATCGCCGAGCGTGTGCACGCCTATGAGCCTGCGCCCCGCGCGGATGAACACATCGATGTCGCGATCCAGAAGTACGCCAAGCTCGTCGGCAGCGCCGCCGAGGGCGCCGTCGCGCGCTGAGCGCTACTCGCGCAGGAAGCCGTCGAGCAGCGCGTTGAATGCGTCCGGGCGCTCGAGCATCGCGACGTGGCCGGTGTCCGCGAAGACGACCTTGCGCGAGTTCGGGATCAGCTCGGCGAAGACATCCGCGTCGCGGACGCTGATCAGGCGGTCGCGCTCGCCCCACACGATCAGCGTCGGACAGGCGATCTGCCCGAGCCGCTCGCGCACGTCGTAGTCGAGGATCGCCTCGAGCGCGCCCATGAAGCCGGGCTTGCCCGCGCCCCGGAGCTGCTCGGCGGCGAGCGGCGCCGGCAGCCGGCCGGGGTGGGCCGCGACGACGTGCATCGTCGCCTCGCGCAGCCGCGGGCGCCGCGTGACGGCGTCCGAGCGCGACGCCATCCAGGCGCCGCCCGCGGCCAGCACCCGCTCGGTGCGCTGCACGCGCGGCAGCGCCCGCTCGGTGCGCGCGTTGCCGCGCGTGGAGATCCCCGCCGCCGAGACGAGCACGAGGCGCTCGACTCGCTGCGGATGGGAGATCGCAAGCTCGGCCGCGATGAAGCCGCCCATCGAGTTGCCGACGACCGCGGCCGCGTCGATATCGAGCTCGGCGAGCAGCCCGTCGAGCAGCTGCGCATAGCCCGCCATCGAGATCGGCTCGGCCGCCATCGGCGAATATCCGAATCCGGGCAGGTCGAGCGCGATCACGCGGTGCTCGGGCGCGAATCGCGGCAGCTGCTCGAGCCAGTTCATCCAACATCCCGACAGGCCGTGTACGAACACGATCGCCTGGCGCGAGCCCGCGTGCTCGCGGCCGAGCTCGATCGTGTTCAGCGGCGCTCCCGCGACCGTCACCCAGCGCTGGTGCGTGCGCCAGTCGATGTCGAGCCAGGGTGAGCGCCCGCGCGGCCCGTACGGGGCCCGTGCGCTCGTGTCGAGCACGCCCGCCGGGGAACCGCCCGCGGAGCCGTTGGGTGGGGGGACGCTCATCGCCATCGATCTGCCCGCGGACACGATAATGCAGCCGGTGTCCGGTGCACCCGACACGCGCGTGTCCATCGCCGCAGGCAGGCGGAGCACGGCTGACGGCGAATTACGGCTGGCGATGGCAACCTCGACCGCAACCGCCGGGCAGCAGGCGCCGCTCGGCCCCGCCTGGGATCAGGCGCTGATGCGACTCGATCAGGACCTGATCCGGCGCGACAGCGCCGAGCGCACGCGCCGCGCCTACCGCGTCGACGTGCGCCAGTTCGCGCGCTGGTGCGCCGATCAGCGGCTCGCGCCCGGCGACGTCGGGCCAAAGGACGTCCGCCGCTACATCGCCAGGCTGTCGGAGCTGAGCGCCGCGCCGAGCACCTCCGCACGCAAGCTCGCGGCGCTGCGCGCGCTGTTCTCCAGCCTGCGCGAGCACGGCGCGATCGCGCAGAACCCGGCCGACCTCGTCTCGACGCCGCGCCGCGGCACGCACCTGCCGCGCGTCCTCAGTGCGCGCGACGCCGGCGCGCCTGCTCGACGGCATCCCCGCCACCGGCCCGCTCGAGCTGCGCGACCGCGCGATCTTCGAGCTCGCCTACTCGTGCGGCCTGCGCGCCGAGGAGATCGTCTCGCTGAAGCTGCACGACATCGACCACGACGGCGAGCAGCTGCGGGTCGAGGGCAAGGGCCGCAAGACGCGCTTCGTGCCCGTCGGCGAGCCGGCGATGGTGGCCGTCAGGGCCTACCTGGAGCGCGCGCGCGGTGCGCTCGTCGCTCCCGCGCACGCGAGCGGCGCGGCCGCGCCCGCGGGCCGGCGCGCCCCCGAGCGGTCGGCCGACGCGCTGTTCCTCAGCAGGACCGGCCGCGCGCTCGGCACGAGCGACGTGCGGCGCCGGCTGCGAACATGGTCGGCGCGCGTCGGCGTCGCCGCGCGGGAGCTCGCCACACGCCCTGCGGCACAGCTTCGCGACGCACCTGCTCGACGGCGGCGCGGACCTGCGCAGCATCCAGGAGCTGCTCGGCCACGCGAGCGTGTCGAGCACCCAGATTTACACTCGGGTAGAGTCCGCCAGGCTTAGAAGCGCCTATGCGCGCAGTCACCCTCGGGCGTGATTTGCGCCCGCCCGCCCTTGGGAGATAGCCCTGGAGACGAACGTCAAACCGATCGAGCTGCGCGAACTCTGGCGGCGTTATAAGAACGACGGAGACAGCCGCGTACGCGAGCGGCTGGTCGTCGCGTACTCGCCGCTGGTGAAGTACGTCGCCGGGCGCACCGCCGCCGGTCTGCCGCCGCATGTCGAGGAGGCCGACCTGATCTCCTACGGCCTGGTGGGCCTGATTTCAGCGATCGAGCGTTTCGATCTGTCCCGCGACATCAAGTTCGAGACCTACGCGATCATGCGCATCAAGGGCGCGATCATCGACGAGCTGCGCTCGCTCGACTGGGTGCCGCGCAGCGTGCGCGCCCGCGCCCGCGAGGTCGAGCGCGCCAACTCCAAGCTCGAGCATCTCCTCCAGCGCGCGCCCACCGACAAGGAGATCGCCGCCGAGATGGGGATCAGCGTCGATGAACTCAACGAATCGCTGCTTGCGATCTCGCACTCCTCGATCGTCGCGCTCGACGAGCTGTGGAGCGTGTCGGACTCGAGCGGCGACCAGGTGTCGCTGATGGACACGATCGAGGACCCCGGCGCACCGGACCCCGCGCGGGCGCTGGACGTCGGCGATCTGAAGGACAGGATCGCCGACTCGATCGCGAAGCTGCCCGAGCGCGAGAAGCTCGTGATCGCCCTCTACTACTACGAGAACCTGACCCTGCGCGAGATCGGAGAGGTGCTCGGGGTGACCGAGTCGCGCGTCTCGCAGATGCACACGAAGGCCGTCCTGCGCCTGCGCTCGCGCATGCAGGAGGAGTCCTTCGACGCCTGATCGGCCCAGCCCGCCGGCGCACCGCGCCGCGCATTCGCCCGCGCCCGGCTACCCTCCTGAGCCGTGGCCACTCGCACGATCGTCACCTCACAGCCCGACGTCGCGTGCGACGTCTGCGAGCGGCGCCTGCTGCGCGGCGAGCAGCCCGACATCTTTCTCGCCGCCGGACGGCGCCGGATCGTCTGTGAGCTGTGCGCGCCGCGCGCCGCCCACGAGGGCTGGCAGCGCGAGAGCCAGAGCCAGTCGCTGACGCTGCCGCCGCTGCGCCCGCGCCGCGGGCGCAGCCTCATCGACAAGCTTCGCCAGGTCGCTCGCCCGGCGCCCGCCGAGGATCCGCTCGCGGCGCCCGAGGCGGCTGCGATCGCCGACGCGCCGCTCAGCGATCACGAGCAGCCGTATGACTTTCTCGACGGCTATGCGCCCGCCAGCGGCGAGCCCGACGCGGCCCCGCTCGAGGCCGACGCGGCGAGCGCGCCGCCGGAGCTCGGCGAGCCGGCGCTCGAGCGCGAGGACCCGTTCTCCTTCGGCGAGCCGTTTCCGCGCGAAGCCGCCGCCGCCGACGCCGATTTCGAGCTCGCGCTCGAGATCTTCAACGCCAGCGAGTTCCCGCGCCGCGTGGCCGGGGTCGCGCGCTCGCTCGGCGCCCCCGCGGTCAACATCCGCTCCTCCGAGCACGTCGACGGCGCCGTCGCGATCGTCGTCGCCTGGGAGCTGTGCTGGTACCGCTATGAGGTCGACCTCGTCGACGAGTCCGCTCCGGCGCAGGTGATCGCGCAGGGAACAGAGCTCAGCGAACTCGCCGCCGCCGAGCAGATCGCCAACGCCGGCGCCGACGACTCCGGCGCGCTTGCGCTCGCCGGCGCGTAGCCCGCGTTGCAGCACTTGCTTATTCGCGGGCGCCGGGTAACATCAGCGGAGCGATGATCTACTGCGTGGTGCCAAAGCCGCTCGCCGAGGAGCTTCTGCCGAAGCTCACCGAGCACTACAAGGGCGAGGAGAACGTCTCGGTGATCGTCGATCGCCGCGAGTTCGACCGCCGTGCGCGCTACGGCAGCGCAGGCGCCGACGTCGAGCAGCGGATCGTGCGCGATCGTCGCCGGGCACGCGTGGCCGGCGACCAGCTGCCGCTCGCCAACGCCGCCTCCTAGGCCGCTGCACGCGCCCGGCGCGTCCCCGCCTGCGTGCATAATCACGTCGCGATGAAGGTGATCGTGCATGTCGACGGCGGCGCGCGCGGCAATCCCGGCCCGTCGGCCGCCGCCGCGGTGGTCTCATCGCCCGCGGGTGAGCTGCTCGACGAGCACGCGCGGCTGCTCGGCACGCAGACGAACAACGTCGCCGAGTATCGGGCGTTGCTGCTCGGCCTCGAGCGTGCGCTCGCGCTCGGCGCGAGCGAGGTCGAGCTGATCGGCGACTCCGAGTTGATCGCCAAGCAGGTCAGCGGCGTCTACAAGGTCAAGCACCCCGCGATGCGCCCGCTGCACGCCGAGGCGATGCAGGCGCTGCGCGGCTTCGAGCGCTGGTCGATCCGCACCGTTCCGCGCGCGCAGAACGCCGCCGCGGACGCGCTCGTCAACGCCGCCCTGGACCAGGCCGCCGCCGCTGCGCGTTAGCCCGCCGCGTCGCCGGCGCCGGCGCTCAGCGCAGGCCCTGAGCCGAGCGCGCGATCGCCAGCATCTGCGCGTTTGAGAGTTCCTCGAGCAGCGTGTTCGTCAGCCAGTAGAGGACTCTGCCCTGCTGCCAGCCGACGACATGGATGTGCGCGCCGTCGTCGACGATTTTGTATTCGCGCCCGTCGATTGTCGCGTTGCGGCTGTGTGCGAACAGCGGCGGCGTCAGCCAGTCGCTGCCCTCGAAGTCGTAGTAGCCGCCGATCTGGTTCTGCTGCCAGACGACGACATAGGCGTGGTGTGGCCTGCCCTGCTCGTCGGTGAGCGCATACGGGCGGACCATCTGCTGGGTGGCCTGGCCCGTCTGCAACGTCGGGTAGAGCACGCGGAAGGGCACCTGCAGGCCGGCCTTGACAGCTTCGGACTCGCCGCTCGAGGAGGTCGGGTAGAGGTCCAGCGACGCCGCCGAGACGCTCGCCGGGTGCGCGCTGTGGTGGCTGTGCCGCGAGTGGTGCGGTGAGGGCGGCTTCGGCCGCCGGCAGGCTCAACTGTTCGTCGCCGTCGAGGAAGTTCGCCAGCGTCTTTTTCTCGAGTTCCGGCGTCGAGGTCACGTACGAGCCGCCGTTGTAGATCTGATCGACGTTGCTCGTCAGGAACTTGACCTGGCGCAACGGCTTGGCCTGCGAGAACGCGATCAGCTTCGAGAGTTCGATCAGCTCGCTCGCCGAGGCGTGGAAGTTCGAGCGGATCGCGTGTCCGACCGCCTTCGCGACCGTTTCGATCTGGCCGAGCTCGTTCGAGGGGTCGATCTGCTGGCGCAGGTCGCGCAGGAAGTCCTGCTGGCGCGCGACGCGCACGAAGTCCGAGTCGGTGTGACGGTAGCGCACGTAGTCGAGCGCGTTTTCGTAGCACAGCTTCTGATAGCCGGGCTGCAGGTTGATGCTCGTGTAGTCGGTTTCCGTCGAGCCGACGTTCTCGTTGTAGTAGCGGTGATCGACGTTGACGTACGCGCAGCCGAGCGTGTCGACGACTTTGATGAAGCCCGCGAAGTTGACGTCGATGATGCCGTTGAGCTGCAGTTCCGGGAAGACTTCGCGTTTGATCGTCTCCGCCGCGAGCACGCTTGCGCCGCTGATGCCCCCGAACTTGGCGCCGAGCGTGTACGCCGCGTTGATCTTTTCTTTCGCGTACACGCCCGTTGCGGGTGTCGATGTCGACCATCAGATCACGCGGGATCGACAGCACCGAGGTCTGGTGCTGATCGGGGTCGAAGCGCACCAGCAGGATCGTGTCGCTGTGCGGCGTCGCGTTCCGTTCTTCGCTGTTGTGCGAGCCGGAGCGGCGGTCGGAGCCGAGCACCAGAAACGTCTGCGGGCCCCCGTTGTATTCGGCGATGCAGGCCCGGCGGCGTCGTGATTGTGTTCTTTGAAGACCTTGTCCGCGAGGCTGTCGACCGTGTTCAGCGTGACGGTCGCGGTCGCCGCGCCGCTGAGCGCGACGATCAGCACGCCGGCGAGCAGGAACCGCTTCCACATGCCCCACCACAGCCGCGGCGGGCGCTCGTCATCCATGGGGTTTACGCACCGGGCAGGTCATAGCAGCAGAACCGGTCGCACCGTCCCCCCGGCGGCGCGATCGGCCTCTAGGGTAGCGGGCAGATCGGCGCGCGCGCGCCGGGTCGGTGGGTACGCTCGAGCTGTGATCAGCGCGCGCAACCGGGAGCTGCTCGGCCTCGTGCCCGTCGGCCCTGCTCGTGATCGCCGGCTTCACGGCGATCTTCATCCAGTCCCACAACGACACCCCCGGCGCATCGACGAACCTGACGTTGAACGCTGCCTCCAGCGCGTCGCTCGCCTACGGCGCCCTGTTCCTCGGCCTGTGCCTCGCCGCGCACCTCGTGATCCGCTTCTCGCTGCCGCACGCCGACCCGTACCTGTTCCCGCTCGTCGCGGTGCTCGCGAGCGTCGGGATCGTGATGGTCTACCGCATCGACCCCGTGCTCGCGCGCCAGCAGGCGCAGTGGATGGTGATCGGGCTGGTGCTGTTCGCCGCCACGATCATCGGCCTGCGCAAGCGCGGCGTCGGGGTGCTGGAGCGCTACCGCTATACGATCGCCGCGGTCGGCATCGGCCTGACGGTGCTGCCGCGGCTGCCCGGGATCGGCGAGCAGGTCAACGGCGCGTATCTCGACATCCGCATCGGCAGTGTCTCCTTCCAGCCGGCCGAGCTCGCGAAGGTCGCGATCGTGATCTTCCTCGCGAGCTACCTGCGCGACAACCGCCAGATCCTCGTCACCGCCGGGCGGCGGGTGCTCGGTGTGACGATCCCGCCGATGAAGCAGTTCGGGCCGATGCTGATCGTCTGGGGAGCCGCGATGGCGACGCTGCTGCTGACCCGCGAGCTCGGCACCTCGCTGATGTTCTACGGCGCGTTTCTCGCGCTGCTGTATGTCGCGACCGGGCGGCTCTCGTTCCCGCTGATCGGGCTCGTGCTGTTCGCCCTCGGCGCCTGGTTCGTCGCCGGCCACGTCAGCCACGTGCACGCGCGCGTGCTCGCGTGGGAACACCCGTTTGACAGATCGCTCTATGAACGCCAGGTCGGCGGCAGCTACCAGCTCGCCCAGTCGCTGTTCGCCCAGGCTGACGGCGGTCTGCTCGGCAGCGGCTTCGACCGCTCGCTGCTGCGTCGCTGCGCCAACCACGGCCCGTCGATCCTGCCGGTTCCGGAAAGCGACATGATCTACGCGGTGATCGTCGAACGAGCTCGGGCTCGTCGGCGCCGCGGCGCTGCTGTTCGTCTATCTGCTGCTCGTCGCGCGCGGCCTGAAGACCGCGGTGCTCGCGCGCGACTCATTCTCCAAGCTGCTCGCGACCGGCCTGTCGTTCGTCGATCGCGATGCAGGTGTTCGTGATCGTCGGCGGGGTCACGCGCGTGATCCCGCTGACCGGCGTGACCCTGCCGTTCGTCGCCTACGGCGGCTCCTCGGTGGTGATGAACTTCGTGCTCGTCGCGCTGCTGCTCGTCATCTCCGATCGCGCCCGACGACCGTATCGAGCGCGCCGCTGCGCGGCCTGAGCCGCGCGGTGCGCGCCGCGCGCGCGAGCCGGCGCGTGGGCGCGCGCGCTCGCCCGCAGGTGACGGCGCCGGGCCGTCGAAGTCCTCGCGGAGATGCCGACCTCGACGACGACGCTGACGCCACGCCGCGCCTGCTGATGCGCACGCCCGTCGCGCGCCAGGCCCGGACGCTTCGCGCGGCTCGTCGACCCGCGCGCCGGTCGCGCAGGCCTCTGCTCGCCCGCCGGGCTGCACCGGCGCCCATGGCTCGCGCGGCTGCGCCGTGCGCTCGCCGAGGACTGTTCGTGCTGCACTTCCAGCCGATCGTCTCGCTCGCCGACGGCAGCATCTCCCACCACGAGGCGCTGCTGCGGCTCGCCGACGAACCCGACGGCAGCCTGATCGCGCCCGGCAGCTTCCTGCCGGCGGCCGAGCGCTACGGCCTGATCCGCGAGATCGACCGGATGGTGCTCGAGCAGGTCGCCGCGCTGCTCGGCGGCAGAGCCGGCGCGCGAAGGTGCGCGGATCGCGCTCAACGTCTCGGCGCTGTCGGTCAGCGACCCGGCGATGCTCGGCGACCTCGAGCGCGCGCTCGAGCGCCACGCCGTCGACCGTCGCTGCTCGTCGTCGAGGTCACCGAGACCGCCGCGATCTCCGATATGGACACCGCGAAGGCGTTCTGCGCGGGCGTGCTCGCGCTCGGCTGCGCGGTCGCGCTCGATGACTTCGGCGCCGGCTTCGGCTCCTTCCAGTACCTCAAGCACCTGCCCTTCAGCTATCTGAAGATCGACGGCGACTTCATCCGCCGCCTGCCCGCCTCGCGCACCGACCAGCTCGTCGTCGAGGCGCTTGCCGGGCTCGTGCGCGGGATGGGCGCGCAGACGATCGCCGAGTTCGTCGGCGACTCAGCCGACGATCGAGCATGCTGCGCGTGTTCGGCGTCGACTACGCGCAGGGCTTCGAGGTCGGGCGGCCGCAGCCCTGTGCTCGCGCTGTAGCGGCCGCGGCTAGCGCGGCTGCGGGAACTGCTTGCGCATCGACGCGTCCCACGCGCGATCGCTGAGCAGCTTGCGCGTCGTGATCAGCAGCTTCGCCGACGGCGTGATCGTGATCCGCGCCGGCGGGCGGCGGCGGGTGATCGCCCGCTCGATCACCTTCGCGACGCGGTCCGGCCCGCCGCCGAGGTGGCGCATCGGCCCGTCGTAGGCGCCCTTCGTGACCGCTCCGACGGTCGCGTTGAACTGCGCGTACGGGTCGTCCTCGGAGCCTGCGACTCGCTCATGCTCGTCGTCGCAGCCTCGCCGAACTCGGTCGTGATCAGGCCCGGCTCGAGCAGCACGACGTCGATGCCGAACCCGCGCAGCTCGAAGCGCAGCGCGTCCGAGATCGCCTCGAGCGCGTACTTGCTCGCGTGGTAGTGCCCGCCGCCGGGGAACGACAGGCGCCCGCCCATCGAGCCGAGGTTGACGATCTTGCCCCAGCGCTGTGCGCGCATCTTTCCGAGCACCAGCTGGGTGAGGCGCACGAGGCCGAAGACGTTCGTCTCGAACTGCCTGCGCGCAGCGTCGATCGGGACCGTCTCGATCGCGCCGCTCTGGCTGTAGCCGGCATTGTTGATGAGCACGCCGACCGCGCCGTCGGCGCTCTCGATCTCGCCGACGGCAGCGATCATCGACTGCTCGTCGGTGACGTCGAGCGCGAGCGTGTGGCAGCCGGCGTCGGCAAGCTCGGCCAGCGTCTGCGGGCGCCGCGCCGTCGCGTAGACGGTCCAACCGGCGCGACTCAGCCGCAGCGCGCTCGCGCGGCCGATTCCCGAGGAGCAACCAGTGATCAGGACGGCCTTTGACGGCTCGGGCATCGGCCCAGCATATGCCTTAGCGAGGTAGGCTCCACGCATGGCGACGATCCCTGCAGACACACTCCCGGGCGCGCTCGGCGCGCCCGCGCGCGAGTTCATCGCGAAACCACACCGCCTCCTGATCGGCGCGGAGCGCCTCGACGCCGACGACGGGCGGACGTTCACGACGCTCGACCCGGCCAGCGGCCGCGAGATCGCCGAGGTCGCGCTCGCGCGGCGATCGAGGACGTCGCGCGCGCCGTCGCGGCTGCGCGCGCGGCGCTCAGCGACGGCCCGTGGGCATCGCTGCCCGCCGCCGGTCGCGAGCGCCTGATGCACGCCCTCGCGGACGCGATCGAGGAGCGCGCCGAGGAGATCGCCCAGATCGAGTCGCTCGACAACGGCAAGCCGGTCGGGCTCGCGCGGTACGTCGACGTCAACGGCGCGGTCGCGCACCTGCGCTACTTCGCCGGCTGGCCGAGCAAGATCGAGGGCGCCGTGCTGCCGGTGAGCGCGCGCCGAACATGCACTGCTACACCCGCCGCGAGCCTGTCGGCGTGTGCGCCCAGATCATCCCCTGGAACTTCCCGCTGCTGATGGCCGCGTGGAAGCTCGGCCCGGCGCTCGCAGCCGGCTGCACGATCGTGCTCAAGCCCGCCGAGCAGACGCCGCTGAGCGCGCTGCGAATCGGCGAGCTCGCGCTCGAGGTCGGCTTCCCGCCGGGCGTGCTCAACGTCCTCAGCGGCGACGGCAGCACCGGCGCGGCGCTCGTCGATCATCCCGGCGTCGACAAGATCGCGTTCACCGGCTCGACCGTCGTCGGCCGCGAGATCGGCGCGAAGGCCGGCCGGGCGCTCAAGCGCGTCACGCTCGAGCTCGGCGGCAAGTCGCCCAACGTGATCCTGCCCGACGCCGACATCGATGCCGCGGTCAAGGGCTCCTACCAGGCGATCTACTTCAACTCCGGGCAGGCCTGCAACGCGGGCTCGCGCCTGTTCGTCCCGGCCGAGCGCTTCGACGAGGTGATGAGCGCGCTCGCCGCCGCGGCGAGCGCCGCGCAGCTCGGCGCGGGTCTCGACGCGGGCACGGAGCTCGGGCCGCTCGTCTCCGCCGAGCAGCACGAGCGCGTGCTCTCCTACATCGAGGCCGGCCGCGCCGAAGGAGCCGAGCTGCTCGCCGGCGGCGAGGCCGCGCTCAGCGACAGCGGCGGCTACTTCGTTGCCCCGACGCTGTTCGCCACGACCTCCGACGATCTGCGCATCTCGCGCGAGGAGATCTTCGGGCCGGTGCTCGTCGCCTCGCCGTATGACTCGATCGAGGAGGTCGCCGCGCGCGCCAACGACGGCGAGTACGGGCTTGCTGCGGGGGTGTGGACGCGCGACGTGTCAAACGCGCACCGCCTGGCGGCGATGCTGCGCGCGGGCATGATCTTCATCAACACCTGGGGAGCTGTCGATCCGGCGGCGCCGTTCGGCGGCTTCAAGGCTTCGGGGATCGGGCGCGAGCACGGCCGCGACGGCCTCGACGCGTACCTCGAGACGAAGACGGTGTGGACGGCTTTGTGAGACCTCTCGCTCCGTGAGCGCGGTCGCGCAGAGCGAACGCGGCGTGCCGCGCGTCCGCTCTGATCGGTGGGTGACGGCCCTCGCGAGCCTGCTCGCGGTGCTGCTCGTCGCCGCGACCGCGGAGATCGTGCTCGACGGCGCCGCCGGCGTCTCGGCGCTGATCCCGAAATCGCCGGCGGTCGCCGCCTGGCTGGGGGGCATCGGGGTGCGCCTCGGCTACCGCACGTTCCTGATCGCGCTGCTCGTCTTCACCGGCGCGTACGGGGGGCTGATGCTGATCGCCGGCCGCGCCGGCGCCGTGCGCGTCTCCAAACGCTGGGCGATCGTCCTCATCGGCGTGCTTCACGCGATCGTGTTCGTCGGGCCGATCCTGATCTCGACAGACGTCTTCAGCTACATCGCCTACGCGCGCATGGGCGTCGAGCACGGACTGAATCCCTATCTGAACGGCCCCGTCGCGATCTCCGCCGATCCGGTCTTCCGCTACGTCGGGCACGACTGGCGCACCGTCGCGACGGCCTACGGGCCGCTGTACACGCTGCTGTCCTATCCGCTCGCGCCGCTCGGCGTCGAGGGCGCGCTTTGGGCGATGAAACTCGAGGCGCTGCTCGCGAGCCTCGGCACGCTCGCGCTGACGTGGCGCTGCGCCCGCGTGCGCGGCTTCGACCCGGTGCTCGCGATCCTGATCGTCGGCGCCAACCCGCTGTACATCATCTACGGGCTCGGCGGCGCGCACAACGACCTGATCATGATGCTCGCGATGATGGGCGCGGTCAGCCTCACGATCGTGGGACCGCGCTCGAGCGGCAAGGAAGCCGGCGCCGCCGCGCTCGTCGTCGCCGGGGCGCTCGTCAAGGCGACCGTTGCGGTGCTGCTGCCGTTCATGATCCTCTCGCGCCGGCGGATCGCGCCGATCGCCGGCGCACTCGGCGCGCTCGTGCTCGGCACCCTGATCGGCTACATCGCCTTCGGCGTGCACGGCATCGACGTCGATCGCCACGCTCAACCGCGACTCGTCGTTCGTCTCCTCAGACGGCTTCGCGACCGAGATCGCCCATCTGTTCGGCAAGCCTGGCGTGTTCCCGGTGGACCATCGCCTGCTCAAGGTCACGCTCCTGCTGGTCCTCGTCTACCTGCTGTGGCGAACCTGGCGCGGCTATGACTGGGTCGCCGCGTCCGGCTGGGCATTGCTCGCGATTCCCGTCACGAGCACCTGGCTGCTCGCCTGGTACATCCTCTGGCCGCTGCCGCTCGCGGTCATCAGCCGCGACCGGCGCCTGCTGTACGTGACGCTCGCTGTACAGGGCCTGTTCGTCATCCACCAGATCTCGCCGCTGCTGGCGCCCGTGCAATGAGCGCGCCGTCGCCCCCCGCCGAGTCCTCGCTGTGGCAGCGCCTGCCGCCGCGCCTGCGCCCGCGCGAGACCGAGCCCTCCCGGAGGGGCGACGCGTGGCTGATCGAGACGACGCTGCTGGTGCTCGTCGGCCTGTTCCTGCTGGTCGCAACCGTCAACGATGTCGCCCGTGAGACCCACGTCAACGATCGCCTGATCGCCGACCTGAAGACCTGGCGCCACTACACCGGGCACGACTACCACAACCTCTCGATCAGCCAGGAACTGCTCGGCCCGGCCGGCAGCGAACGCGAGGTCGTCTGCGGCAACACCAGCCCGGGCGCGCCGAAAACGACGACCCAGCTGTGCCTCGCGATCTGGGGGCCGGTGAGCGACGGGCGGCGCACGATCCACGGCGGCTGGTATCTGCGCGCGAATATCCAGGACGACGTGCGCAGCGAGCGCTACGGCTGCTTCGGCGCGGCGTCTGAGGGGCGCTGTCCGCAGTGAGCGCGACCGTCAGCTCGCCCGCCCGGGGCACCGCCGCGAGCGCCGCGCGGAAGCTGCCCGGATGGTGGCCGCTGGCGGCGCTGATCGTGCTCGCGGCGCTGCTGCGCTTCGCGACGCTCGACCTGCAGAGCTTCTGGTACGACGAGGCGTTCACGCCCGTGCACGTCCTGCACGCGAGCCTGTGGGCGACGCTGCGCTCGGTCGTCCACACCGAGAACTCGCCGCCGCTGTGGTATCTGATCGCGTGGGCCGACGCGCGCGTGCTCGGCACCGGCGAGGTCGCGCTGCGCCTGCCCTCGGCGCTCGCCGGGCTCGCGACCGTGCCGGTCGCCTGGGCGATCGGCCGTGAGCTCGCCGGGCGGCGCACCGCGCTCGCGTGCGCGGCGCTCGTCGCGGTCAACCCGCTGCTCGTGTGGTATTCCCAGGAGGCGCGCGTGTATTCGCTGTTCGTGCTCACGGCCGCGCTCGCGCTGCTGTGCTTCCTGCGCGCCCTGCGTGAGCCGACGCGCGGGCGCATGGCGCTGTTCGCGCTGAGCGGCGCGCTCGCGCTGCTGAGCCACTACTTCGCCGTGTTCGTGCTCGTTCCGATGGCGCTGTGGCTCGTGTTCGCGCCCGGCCCGCGGCGGGCGGCGACGCGACGCGCGGCGCTGCCCGCGATCGCCGCGCTCACCGTCGTCGGCCTCGCGCTGCTGCCGCTGATCTCCGCGCAGGGCGGGCACGGGACACAGTGGATCGGCGAATGGGCGCTGTCCGCTCGCCTGCAGGCGATCCCGCAGTACTACCTCACGGGCTACTCCGGCGAGCCGCTCGGGCGCGCGATCGAGCTGCTCGTCGCGCTGCCGATCCTCGCCGGCGCCGGCCTCGGGCTGTGGTGCATGCTCGCCGCGCCCGCACGGCCGGGCCAGCTGGACGGGAGCGGCGAGAACGACTGGGACGACGGGGACGAGGCCGCGCGCGGCCCGCGCGGCGCCCTGATCGCGCTGTCGATCGCGGCCGCCGGTGTGCTGACGCCGGTCGTGCTCGTCGCGTTCGGCGCCGACTACCTCGCGCCGCGCAACCTCGTCGCCGCGATGATCCCTGTGACGCGCGCTGATCGCCGTGCTGCTCGCCGCGCCGCGCTCGCGCGAGCGCAGCTCGAGCGACGTCGGCGTGCTGCTCGCGTCCTGCCTGGTGCTGACGTTTCTGGCGTTCCTCGCGATCTCGCTCGATGTCGATCGCAGTCCGCGCCTGCAGCGCGGAAACTGGCGCGGCGTCGCCGCGGCGCTGCGCGGCGGCAGCCCGCGCGCGTGCGATCACGAGCGTCGAGCTCGGCTCCGCGCCGCTGGAGTACTACATGCCGGGGCTGCACAACCTGCATCCCGGCAGCTCGGTGCTCGTCAGCGAAATCGATGAGACCGGCTACTCGCCGCTGCGTGCATCCGCCGGCGAGCCGCCCGCGCCCGGCTTTCATCTGCGCGCGCGGCTGAACATCGACGGCCTGATCGTCTACCGCTTCGTCTCGGCGCGGCCGCGCGCGGTCAGCGAGGCGACGCTGCGCCGGCATGTGATCACGCTCGCCCACCCGGAGGTGCTCGTCCCGGGTCCCGAAACGCCGGCCTCGTAAGGTGTGCGCGTGAGGCAACAGCGGCGATGCTGATCGTGGACGCTCCCGGTGGAACCCCGGCGATCGACGCGGTCATGGCCCGTGCGCAGAGCGAGAACTTCCCCGTCGCCAGCCGCGTGCTGCCGGCGCGCGTGCGTGGCGACCTGCTCGCGATCTACGGCTTCGCGCGCCTCGCCGACGAGCTCGGCGATGCTGTCGAGGGCGACCGGCTGGCAGCGCTCGACTGGCTCGAAGGCGAACTCGACAACGCGTTCCGCGGCGCCGCGCGGCACCCGCTGCTCGTGCGTCTGCAGCCGACGCTGCGCCTGCGCGCGCTGCCGCGTGAGCCGTTCGCGCGGCTGATCGAAGCCAACCGCGTCGATCAGCGCGTCAGCAGCTACGCGACCTGGGAGCAGCTGCGCGGCTACTGCGCGCTGTCCGCCGACCCGGTCGGCGAGCTCGTGCTCGGCGTGTTCGGCGCGGCGACGCCCGCTCGAATCGAGCTCTCAGACGCGATCTGCACCGCCTTGCAGCTGATCGAGCACTGCCAGGACATCGCCGAGGATCTCGCGGCCGGCCGCGTGTATCTGCCCGGCGAGGACCTCGAGCGCTTCGGCTGCACGCGCGCGGAGCTGTCCGCCGAGCGCGTCAGCGGGCCGCTGCGTGCGGTCCTCGCGTTCGAGCTCGCACGCGCCCGCGCGCTGCTCGACGCCGGCGCGCCGCTGATCGATCAGCTGCGCGGGCGCGAGCGCATCGCGCTCGCGGCGTTCGTCGCGGGCGGTCGCGCGGCGGCCGCCGCGATCGAGCGAGCCGACTACGAAGTCCTCGCCGGCCCGCCGCCGGTCGGCTCGCTGCGGCGTCTGCGCGCGCTCGCCGCGACGCTGCGCGCGCGCACAGGAAAGCGCGCGCGGTGAGCGCCGCTGCCCCCGTCGCCGCCGCCTATGCCCACTGCGAAGCGGTCACGCGCGCGCAGGCCGCGAACTTCTTCTACGGCATCCGCCTGCTCGACCGCGAGCGCCGCCAGGCGATGTGCGCGGCCTACGCGTTCGCGCGCCGCGTCGATGACATCGGTGACGGCTCGCTCGCGCGCGAGCAGAAGCTGCGGCTGCTGGACGGCGAGTCCGACGCGCTCGCAGCGATCGGCGCCGGCTGGCCGCCGCTGCCGTCGGGCGACCTCGTGGTCGTCGCGCTCGCCGATGCGCACGCGCGCTTCTCGCTTCCGCAGGACGCGCTCGCCGCGCTGATCGACGGCGTGCGCATGGACGTTCAGGGGACCAGCTATGAGAGCTTCGAGGAGCTCGTGGGGTACTGCCGCCGGGTGGCGGGCGCGATCGGCCGTGTGTGCCTGGCGATCTTCGGCCTGCGCGATCACACGGGCGGCGAGGGGGCGACAGCGGCGGCGGCTGCGCTCGCCGATGATCTCGGCGTCGCGCTGCAGCTGACGAACATCCTGCGCGACGTGCGCGAGGACGCCGAGAACGAGCGCGTCTACCTGCCCGGCGAGGATCTGCGCCGCTTCGGCGTGTTCGCCGCCGGCGGCAGCGGCGACGCGGCCGAACTGCGCGGCGCTCTGACGGCAGCGGCGGCGGGCGCGGGCGCGCCCGAGCTCGCGCAGCTGTCGGAGCTCGTGTGCTTCGAGGTCGCGCGTGCGCGCGACTGGTTCGAGCGCGGGATCGCGCTCGCGCCGCTGCTCGACCGCCGCAGCGCGGCCTGCGTGCTCGCGATGGCGGGCATCTACCGGCGCGTGCTCGAGCGCATCGAGCGTGATCCCGCGGCGGCGCTGCGCGCGCGTGTGTCGCTGCCCGCGCGGGAGAAGGCGTGGGTCGCGGCGCAGGTCATGCTCGGCGGCGGCGGTTGAGCAGCGGGCGCCGGGTCCTCGTGATCGGCGGCGGCCTCGCCGGCATCACCGCGGCGCTCGACTGCGCCGCCGCGGGCGCGAGCGTGACGCTCGTCGAGGTGCGCCGCAGGCTCGGCGGCGCGGCCTACTCGTTCGAGCGCGACGGGCTCGAGATCGACAACGGCCAGCACGTCTTCCTGCGCTGCTGCGTCGCCTACCGGGCGCTGCTGCGCCGGCTCGGCAGCGAGCATCTCGTGCGCGTCCAGCCGCGTCTTGAGATCCCCGTGCTGAAGCCCGGTGCCGCGCCGTTCGTGCTGCGGCGCAGCTCGCTGCCCGCGCCGTTGCACCTCGCCGCGGCGCTCGCCCGCTACCCGCACCTGACGCTCGCGCAGCGTCTCAGCGCCGGGCGCGCGGCGCTTGCGCTGATGCGCCTGACGCGCTCGCCCCGCGGCGCGCAGGCCTTGCAGCGCGACCGCGTGACGTTCGCCGCGTGGCTCGCCCGTCACGGCCAGGGGGGCGAGGCCGTCGACGCGCTGTGGGACCTGATCGCGCTGCCGACGCTGAACCTGCCCGCCGAGCAGGCATCGCTCGCGCTGAGCGCGTTCGTGTTCGCCAACGGGCTGTTCGCAGGCGCCGACGCCGGCGACATCGGCTTTCACGCGGCGACGCTGAGCGAGACGATCGGCGAGCCGGCGCGGCGGGCGCTCGAGCAGGCAGGGGTCGAGGTGCGCCTCGGCTGGCGCGCCGAGGCGCTCGAGCGGGACTCCGCGGGCTTCCGGCTGCACGCGCGTGCGCCGCGCGCGGCCGGCGCGAGGCGCGAGCCGCAGGATTCGCCGGCGGGGGGAGCGTCCGTGCACGCTGACGCGGCGGTCGTCGCGGTTCCGCACACGCGCGCCGCGGCGATCCTCGAGCCGCTGCTCGGCGCGGCAGCGCGGCGATTCGCCGCGCTCGAGAGCTCGCCGATCGTCAACCTGCATGTCGTCTATGACCGCGAGGTGCTCGCGCGGCCGTTCGCGGCCGGGGTGGGGACGCCGGTGCAGTACCTGTTCGATCGCACCGCCGCGGCCGGCGCGCCCGCCGGCTGTCAGTATCTGGCCGTGTCGCTGTCGGGGGCCGAGCGAGAGATGCAGATGAGCGTGCCGGCGCTGCGCGAGCGCTTCATTCCCGCGCTGCGCGAACTGCTCCCGCGCGCGCGCGAGGCGAACGTCGAGAGCTTTCTCGTGACGCGCGAGCACGCGGCGACATTTCGCCCGACCCCGGGGGTCGCAGCGTTGCGACCCGCGACGCACACGGCGCTCGACGGGTTGCTGCTCGCGGGCGCGTGGACCGCGACCGGCTGGCCGGCGACGCTCGAGGGCGCCGTGCTCGAGCGGCCACGCGGCCGCTCGCGCCGCGCTCGACGCGCTGCGGATCGGAGCGGCGTGAGCGACCTGCTGCTGGCCGCGCCGCTGCGCGTCGAGGCGCTGCTGATCTCCTCGGCCGCGCGCCGCGCGGTCGTGCGCAAGACGGGGATGGGGCCGGCCCGCGCGAAGGCCGCGGCCGGGGGCCTGGTCGGCCACGGCGCGAAGGCGATGCTCGTGCTCGGCTTCGGCGGCGGCCTCGATGACTCCTCGATCCCGGGGGAAGTGATCGTCGCCGAGGACGTCTATGCGGCGAGCGATGAAGGCCACGCCGAGGCGCGCATCAGCTGCGAGCTCACGCACGAGCTCGTCGCGACGCTGACCGGGCGCGGCATGAAGGTGCGCACGGGCGATGTCGTGTGCGTCTCCAAGCTCGCGCTCGGCGAGCGCCGCGCGGAACTTCACGCCGGCGGGGCGATCGCGGTGGACATGGAGTCGGTGTGGCTCGCCGGCGGCGCCGGCGGGCGCCCGTTCGGGGTCGTGCGCGTCGTGCTCGACAGCCCCTCGCACGAGCTGATGCGCCCGCAGGCGCTCGCCGGCGCGCTGCGCGCCGCGCGGGCGCTGCGGCGTGTGGCAGCTGCTCTGAACGAGTTCTCGCCGCCCCAGGGGCGTGGCTGAGCCGGTTCGACATCGCCGGCGGGTATCCTGACGCGCGCAGCGATGAGGCCCGCTCCATAACCGCGGCTGTGGCCGCTGATGGCTTCTACGTGACCGTCACTCGAACGTCAGTGAGGGAGCATCGTGGAGCGTGAAAAAGCCACCAACCGCAGCGCCGGGGCGATCGACAGGCGCCTGCGCGCGCCGCGCATCGACCGCCAGGAGCTGGCGGCGATCTTCCTCGGCGGCTTCATCGGCGCGCTCGCCCGCGCAGCGCTCGAGCAGAGCGTCCCCGCGCACGCCGATCGATGGCCGTGGGCGACGTTTGCGGTCAACATGCTCGCCGCGCTGCTGCTCGGCTACTTCATCACGCGCCTGCAGGAGCGCCTGCCCCCGACGAGGTACCGCCGCTCGCTGCTCGGCACCGGTCTGTGCGGCGCGCTCAGCACGTTCTCGACGGTGATGGTCGAGCTGCTGCACATGATCGACGGCGGCACATTGGACACTCGCGGCGGGCTACGCGGCGACGAGCCTGCTCGGCGGCCTCGCGCGCCGTCTTCCTCGCGACCAAGCTCGTCCGGCGTGCGAGGTTCTCGGCATGAGCTTCCTGGTGCTGTGGCTGGCGGTCGGCGCTGCTCGGCGGGCTCGGCTCGCTGGCGCGCTTCATGATCGACGCGCTCGTCGTCGGCCGGCAGCGGCGCGCGTTTCCCGCTGGGCACGCTCGCGATGAACCTGAGCGGCAGCGCCGTGCTCGGCCTGCTCGTCGGGATCGGCCTCAGCGGCGACGGCTATCTGCTCGCGGGCACAGCCGTGATCGGCTCCTACACGACGTTCTCGACGTGGATACTCGAGTCCCATCGCCTCGCCGAGGATCAGCGTCGCTTCGCGGTCGGCGCGAACATCGTGCTGAGCCTTGCGCTCGGCCTCGCCGCGGCGGCGCTCGGGCGAGTGATCGGGGCCGGCTGATGACCGACGACGACGCGCTCAAGCTGAGCGTCTACCTGGGCGAGCGCGAGCACGTCGGCGGGCGCCTGCTCGCCGATCAGCTGATCGAGATCTACGCCCGCCACGGTCTCGATACGAGCCTGCTGCTGCGCGGCATCGAGGGCTTCGGGATCAAGCACGGCTGCAGAGCGAGCGCCTGCTCACGCTCTCTGAAGACCTGCCGATCCCTCGCGCTCGCCGTCGACCGCCCGGAGCGGATCGAGGCGGCGCTCGGCGACGTGCGCGAGGTCAGCGGCCACGGCCTGATCACGCTCGAGCGCGCCCGCAGCGCTGGGCGCGGCCGAGCGCGAGCCGCGCTCGCTCCTCGGCGGCGAGACGGTCAAGCTGACCCTGTTCGTCGGCCGTCAGGAGCGAGCAGGCGGGCAGCCCGCGCACGTCGCCGCGGTCGCGTGCTGCATCGCCATGGGCTCGGCGGCGCGAGCGTGCTGCTCGGCCTCGACGGGACCGCGCACGGCGCGCGCCGGCGCGCGCGCCTGCCCGCCCCCAATGGCCAGGTGCCGATGATGATCATCAGCGTCGGCGAGGAGCGCGCGCTCGCGCGGGCACTGCCCGAGCTGCGGACGCTGCTCGAGCGTCCGCCGATGCTGCTCGAGCGCGTGCTCGTCTGCAAGCGCGACGGTGTGCTGCTGGCTGAGCCCCACCAACCTCCGATCGCGGCCGGCCCGGGCCTCGCCTACTGGCAGAAGCTGGTCGTCTACACCAGCGAGGATGTCCGCCACGGCGGGGCGCCGCTCTACAGCGCGCTCGTTCGCCGGCTGCGCCGCGAGGGCGCGGCGGGGCGACCGCCCTGCGCGGCTGCTGGGGCTATCACGGCGATCATGCGCCGCACGGCGAACGCTTCTGGTCGTTGCACCGCCACGTGCCGGTGCTGACGGTCCTGCTCGACACGCCCGCGAACACGCGGCGCTGGTTTGCGATCGTCGATGAGATGACCACCGAGACGGGGCTCGTGACGAGCGAGCTGGTGCCCGCGCTGCGCGCCGTCGGCCCCGAGATCGAGCACGGCGGGCTCGCGCTGGCGGAGCCGCGCGGAGCGTGACGCGGAGTTCTTCTACGCTGCTGGCGACACCCCCCGAGAAGGAGCAACGATGAAGGCGATCTGGAACGGCAGGACGCTCG
>CAWHAB010000019.1:0-210871 GCA_963827105.1 uncultured Solirubrobacteraceae bacterium
CGTAGACGCCGCGGGCTGGCGGCAACCCGCGCAGGAGATTTCCTCGTGCTGCTCCCTCGGAGCTGCCGAACATTTCAGGCATCACGGTCCCCATCGCCCCCATCACGCGGGCCGCCGCCGGCGGCGGCCCGGAGGGTCCGGCGGCGGAGCGGGCTCCTCGCCGATGAACGGCGGCGCCTGCTTGGCGGAATGCGTCGCCCGGTACTCCGCTCGGCAGGTAAGCTCCTCCGCGCTCGGCCCGGGCGCGCCGGCGAGCAGCGCGTACATCTCA
The DNA here is from genome assembly GCA_963827105.1 of uncultured Solirubrobacteraceae bacterium. GTDB lineage: Bacteria > Actinomycetota > Thermoleophilia > Solirubrobacterales > Solirubrobacteraceae > Palsa-744. Next base: position 272 of record CAWHAB010000019.1, read on the forward strand.
TCGAGGTCGCATCGAGAGGTGCTCCGCGGCGTTCAGCCGTCCTGCGGCAAAAAGCCGTCGCCCCGCCGCAAGCGCCGCGCGGCGCTCAGGCCCGAAGCCCAGATGTCGCTGAAGACGCCGCGTTCATCGCGCAGCCTGTACATCAGCCGCGCCTCGCCGAGGAGTTCGTCGAACTCGCCGCGGTGCTCCTCGGGGACCTTCGCGCGCACGTCGGCCGATGCAGCGCCTCGACGTCGGCCGCCTCGTCCTCGCGCCCCTCGGCGGCAACGCGGATCGCCCTCAGCAGCACGTCGGGGAGCTCGAGCGCGCATGGCCCGGAGATGTCAAAGCCGTCGAGCAGGCGGCAGCCGACGAGGTCGAGATAGCGCCGACCGCGCGACCGGCCTCGCCGGCGAGCGCCGCAGCTCCGTCGAGAATCGTGCCGGGGTCGCCGTCGGAATCGAGGAGCTCGCGGGCCGTAGGGTCCTGCGGCGATCGCCGCGAACGAGCGCTCGAGCTCGGCGGAGGCACGGCCGAGACAGGCGCCGCACCGCGCAGCAGGCCGAGAAGCTCGCGATGGTGGCAGCCCGCTCCAGGCGCCGAGCGTGGGCGAGGAAGTCACCGGTCGGGATCATCGCGGCCGCGGTGAAGCGCATGTGCTGGGTGATCATCGCCGCGTGATGCTCGCGGCAGCGGTCAGGTATGCGGCGAGCTCCGTCGTCGGTGAGCGTCCGGGTCGACCGCCTGGATCTCGCGGTGGGTCGCGATCGACCGCGGCTTGACCGTCTCGTCCCATTCGCGCAGCTGCTCGCGCCAGAGCTTGCTCGTCGAAGACCTCCTGTGCGCGCTCGAACCGCGCCGGGATCGTCCTCGCGGCGCGCGGGGCGCATCGTCGTATAGGAGAAGCCGTTGAGTACGCCGTCGTCGAGCGTGTCGATGAGCATGCCGTAGAAGCGCGTGAACTCGCCGACACCGTGCCTGAACGGCTCGGATGCATCTCCGCCCAGTAGCGCGTCACCGGGCGCGGGAAGTGCACGGCGTCGAGTTTCCAGGACCCGGTCCGGGCGGGTCAAGCGCATCTCGGTCTCGGTCTCCATCTGGCCCATCTGATGCCCTCCAAGCTGGCTTTGCCGCGCTGGGCGGATGCCCGATCGGGCAGGCCATTCCTACACGATCACGAGCGGGCGTGTCCACAGCGATCGGTGCGCGCGGCCGGCCGTCTCGCAAGGGGACGCGCGGCGATGTCAAGCTGACCCCGTGCTGACCGCCTTCGGAGTCGTCGTCCTGACGTTCATGATGCTGATGTACGCGCTGGAGCGGCGCGGACGGCGTTTCATCCTCGCGTTGCCGTCGGCTGCCTTCTCTCGAGCGCCTACGGCTTCCTCGCGGGCACATGGCCGTTCGGCGTCGTCGAGGCGATCTGGGCGGCATCGCGCTGCGCCGCTATCTCGACAGCGGCTCCGTCGCGAGCCGCTCCGCGTAGCGCCGCGCGCCGCGCGCCGCGGCGAGTCGGCGCGAGCGCTCAGACCGGGAGGCGCTCGTCGAAGCGGGGCAGGCCGTCGTCGGGGATGTCCTCCCACGGCGCGGCATACGCAACGAACTGGCGCGCGCTCGGGCGCACGCCTGGATCCCCGTCGAGCGCGCCGAGGCGCACGATGCTCGCCTCGCCGTCCGCGGGGTCGCGCGCAAAGACGGCAGAGCCGCAGGCGCCGCAGAAGACCTTTTCGAGACCGCTGCCCGCATTCCAGCCGCGCAGGTGCTCGTCTCCGCTCTGAACGGTCGATGAGCCCGGCTGCAGGCGTGCCGATGCCTGTGCGCCGGTCCGGTTCGGTGCTGGCAGCGGGTGCAGTGGCAGTAGGTCGCCGCCACGAGAGGTGCGTCGATCGAGAACCGCACGAGACCGCAACCACAGCCGCCCGTCAGTGGCAGCGAGACATCGGTCGTGGGCGCCGGCACGGAGCCAGCCTAGCTGCTCGCGCAGCGACGATTCGGCGGGCGGGTTGTCACCGATGCCGCAAATGGTGTTTACTACGTGCCGATGGATACGTGCAAGGGGGACGTGGGAGTTCGGAGGGTGGCGCTCGGTGGCGAGCCGGCGAGCTGCGATCGCCGCGCCCTGGGCCGTGTCGGCGGCCGTAGCCGCTTGCACGCCGCATCCGCGCTGGGACGTCGTGCCCGGATCGGCGCCGTCGCGACGCTCGCCGTAGCCGCCGTCTGGCTCGTGGCCGTCGCAAGCGCCTCTGCGTTCAGCGCGAACGGCAGCGTGGAACAGGTGTACGTCACCGGCTTGGCCCCGAGCGCGCAGATGTCGTTGCTGCGGGTAGAATGGCGAAACGGTGGCCACGCAGAGCGCCGACGAGCTCGGGGGGCTGCTGTTCCGGAAGGTCGCGCCCGGAAAGAAGCTACCGCGTCCGGCTGGTCTCCTCGGCGAAGAATCCGGGCTGCTCACGGTCCACAAGCAGACTCCGGCGCCGTGGGATCGCAGCATCTTCAGACAGCCGATCGCGAAGAGCGGATACCAGTACCTGACGACGCGCGACGGCACCCAGCTCGCGATCGACGTCCACCCGCCGACCAATCCCGCCGACGAAGCACGGCGGCCGAGTATCCGACGCTGATCGAATACTCCGGATACGGCTACGCGAACCCCGCGGGCCCGGAAAGCGGCCTCGCCGCGGTCGCCAACGAGATGGGCTTCGCGGTCGTCGACGTGAACATGCGCGGCACCGGCTGCTCGGGCGGCGCCTTCGACTATTTCGAACCGCTGCAGAATCTCGATGCTTACGACGTGATCGAGACGATCGCTCACCAGCCGTGGGTGCTCGGCCACAAGGTGGGCATGTTCGGCGTCTCCTACGGCGGGATCAGCCAGCTCTTCGCCGCGCAGCAGCGGCCGCCGGCGCTTGAGGCGATCGCGCCGCTGTCGGTGGTCGATGCGACGGCCACGACGCTCTATCCCGGTGGCATCCTGAACACCGGCTTCGCCTTGCCCTGGGCCGAAGATCGCGCATTCGACGCCGAACCGGCCGGCCCGTCCAGCGGTGAGCACTGGGCCTACGAACAGATCCAGAGCGGCGATCACACCTGCGAAGCCAACCAGGACATGCACGGAGAGGCGTCGGACCTGCTCGGGGAAGTGAAAGAAAACGCGACCTACAACCCAGCGGTGGCCGACCCGCTGGACCCGGTGACGTTCGTGCACAACATCGACGTTCCGACGTTCATGGCATGCCAGTGGGAGGACGAGCAGACCGGCGGGCACTGCGCCGACCTGGCGGAGCACTTCACGGGCACCGAACACAAGTGGTTCACGTTCACCAACGGCGCCCATATCGACTCGCTCGATCCGTATACGTTCGATCGATTGGACGACTTCTTGGAGCTGTATGTCGCCCACCAGGCGCCGATCAACAACACGGGCGATCCTGCATGCGGCGGCTCCGATCATCTATCAGGCCGCGCTTGGAGTCCCGGCGGGGGACCGCATCGCGCTGCCGCCGGACCCGATCCAGGAAAAGGCGACATACGCAGAAGCGCTGTCGGCCTTCACGGCGCTGCCGGAGGTTCGCGTGCTGTTCGACAACGGCGCGGGAACCGCGCCGCCCGGCGGCGCGACCGCCGCGGGCAACCCCTATCCCGGCTTCGAACAGTCCTTCTCGGCGTTCCCGATTCCCGGCACGACCGCGCGCTCCTGGTATCTCGGGCCGGAAGGCGCACTCACCGAAGAACCGGCGATCGCCCATGGCAGCGACTCCTACACCTCGAATGCCAGCGCCACGCCGCTGACGGACTACACGGGCGGCACCGGCCCGGGCTCGCTGTGGGGCAACGCCTCCCAGTGGCAATGGAACTGGGTGCAGCCGCCGGCCGGCTCAGCCGCGTCCTACGTGTCCGCGCCGCTGAGCAGCGACACCACGGTGATCGGCGGTGGCGCCGTCAACCTCTGGGTGAAGTCATCCACTCCCGACGTCGACCTCCAGGCGACGATCAGCGAGGTGCGCCCCGACGGCAACGAGACCTTCGTCCAGAACGGCTGGATCCGCGCCAGCGAGCGCAAACTAGCGACGACCGCGGAGAACATGTTCAAGGAGGACACCCACGCCGGTGACGCCGATCCCGACGTTCCTAGCCTCCGATCTGCAGCCGATGCCGGCCGGCGAATTCGTCCCGGTCACGATCCCGCTGTACTTCGAGGGGCATGTCTACCGCGCAGGCTCGCACATCAGGGTGACGATCTCTGCGCCGAACGGCACACAGCCGGTGTGGTCCTTCGACCAGACCCAGCCGGAAGACACGACCGCCGACGGTGTCGATCGGGTTCGGGCCTGGAATGCCCGACAACCTCACCCTCCCGACTGTACCGGGTGTCACCGTGCCGACGGGATTGCCGGCCTGCCCAAGCCTGCGCAACGAGCCCTGCCGCCCGTACGAGGCGTACGCGAACGAAGGTTCCTGACCGCGACCCGCGTCGCGGGTCGCCAACTTCGAGCCGCGCCCTGGGGCCCTGCGCCCGCGAGCGGGGGGCTCAGACGCTCAGACCGGCGACCCGCGAGCGGAACGGGCTCAGGCGGCGAAGGACGTACCGGGCGGGCGCGTCAGAGCTTGACCACGAGCTTGCCGGTGTTCCCGCCGTCGAACAGCATGTTGATCGCGATCGGCAGTTGCTCGAAGCCCTCGACGACGGTCTCCTGCGCCTTCAGCTTCCCTTCGGCGATCCACGCGGCGAGCTGCGGGACGATCTCGCCTGCGCGGTTGAAGTGATCGAGCACGATGAACCCCTCGAGGTGGACGCGCCGGATCAGCAGGTTGCCGAAGTTGCGCGGCCCGGCCGCAACGGCTGCCGCGTCGTCGTTATAGCCGGAGATCAGCCCGCACAGCGCTACGCGCGCGCGGACATTGAGGCGGGCGAACACCGCCTCCATGATCTCGCCGCCGACGTTCTCGAAGTCGACGTCGATCCCGTCGGGCGTCGCCGCCCGCAGCCGCTCGTGCCAGTCCTCGGCCTTGTAGTCGACCGCCGCGTCGAACCCGAGCTCGTCGGTCAGCAGCGCGCACTTCCTCTCGCCGCCGGCGATGCCGACGACGCGCGCCCCCTGGATCTTCGCGAGCTGGCCGGCGATCGAGCCGACGGCGCCCGCGGCCGCGGATACCACCACGGTCTCGCCGGGCTTCGGCGAGCCGATGTCGAACATGCCGACGTAGGCCGTCAGCCCGGTCATCCCCAACGCGCCGAGGAAGTAGCTCGGCGACACGCCCGGAATCTCCGCTAGCTGGGTCATCGGCTGCGACGCCGAAGCGATCAGGTAGTCCTGCCAGCCGGTGAGGCCCTGGACGAGCTGGCCGACGTGGTAGTCGGGCGAGTTGGACGCGACGACCTCGCCGACGCCGCCTGCCCGCATGACCTCGCCGATCGCGACCGGCGGCAGGTACGTCGGTGTCTCACCGATCCAGGCACGGTTCGTCGGATCCAGCGAGATCCAGCGGGTGCGCACGAGCGCCTCGCCGTCGCCGATCTCGGGGACGGCCTCCTCAACGAGCTTGAATGTGCGCTCGTCGATCCGCCCGGTGGGGCGCTCTCCGAGCAGGAAGCGGCGGTTCACGTCGGGCATGGCTGGAACCTCACATGGTCGGGAGCGACAACTCCGTACCCTATACGCGCAGCGAATCGCATACGCTGCGTCGGACTAGCGAGGCGGCGAGAGTCGATCGCAACAGGCCGGGCGTGCAGACGAGGAGCGACATGAGCGACAGCGCAAGCGAGGAGGAGGTGGCGTATCACCTGTCCGTCGAGCCCGACGAGGCGAGCATCGCCGCTGTCGCGCTCAACCTGCTGATCTCAGACGAGGCGCATCAGCCGCAGATCCGCGGGCTCGCCCGAGAGGTGCTGCGGAAGCTCGCGGCGGAGCCGGGCGAGGGTGGGGCGGTGCTGTTGGCGCTCAGCGCGGGGGAGCTGAAGATCACGCACACGGCGGTCAGGCTGTTGCTCGACGACCTCGGCCGCGAGCAGGACGCCGAACGCCAGATCCTCTGGCGGGTACTCGAGAAGATGCCCGACGAGCACGCGATCCGCGCGATCGAGCTCGAGTAGCGCGCCGGAGCTGCGCGGGGCCGAGACTCAGGACGCCGCGGCGGGCGGGCGGGCGATCTCGCCGTCCGACGCGGCTGCGTCCGGTCGCAGCCGGTCGAGGCCATCGAGGATCAGGTCGAGCCCCCACGCGAACTCGGCCGCGTTGTCATAGCCGGACGCCGGCAGCTCGCTGGCGATCTCGGCGAGGTAGGGGTAGTCCTCGAGCGCGCCGATCATCGCCGCCCGCCTCTGCGCCGCTTCCCCGGCGCTGTCCGCGCTCACAAACGCCGTGTCCCGTTCCTGCAGGGCGAAGCCGTAGATGTAGGCGTCCTGGGTGGAGTAGGCGTGGATCGCCATCTCGAACGAGAAGCCCGCCCGCCCGAGGCAGCCCATCACCGCGTCGTGGTTGCGCAGGTTCGCCGGCCCGGGATGGCGCGACTCCATCATTCCGATCGCCCAGCTGTGGCGCCTCAGCGCCGCGCGCGTCGAGATCGCGCGGCGGCGCATCGCAGATCTCCAGTCGACGTTCCCCGGCGGGAGCTCGATCTCGCTGAAGACGACGTCGACCATGCGATCGAGCAGCTCCTCCTTGTTCGCGACGTGCTTGTAGAGCGCCATCGGCACGACGCCGAGCCGCTGCGCGAGCGCGCGCATGCTGAACGCTTCGAGGCCCGCCTCGTCGGCGAGCGCGACCGCTGCCTGCAGCACACGAGCGCCGCTCAGCGGTTTCCGGGTAGCGGTGGAGGTGTCCCTGGTCGTCATCGGCCTTGACAAGTGTACATCGTACACCTATAGTCCAGATACAAGTGTACGCCGTACACCTAAACGGAAAGGGCAGCTCATGAACCCTGACGCGCCATATCCCGTCCAGTACTCGGTCGACTACCCGGACCGGCCGCTCAACCGCCTGAGCACGCTCTTCCGCCTGTTCGCCGTGATCCCGATTGCGATCGTGCTGGCTCTGATCGAGGGCGGCGGCTACGCCTACGGCGGCGGACGGGCGTCAGGCGCCGTCGGCGCCGCTGGCCTTGTCGTGCTGCCCACACTGCTGCTGATCCTCTTCCGACAGAAGTACCCGCGCTGGTGGTTTGACTGGAACCTCGAGCTGATGCGGTTCTCCGCCCGGGTCGGCGTGTACCTCGCACTGATGGAGGACCGCTATCCCTCCACCGACGAGCATCAGGCGGTGCATCTCGAGTTTCCCTACCCCGATGCCCGCAACGATCTCAACCGCTGGCTGCCGCTGGTCAAGTGGCTGCTCGCGATCCCGCACTACGTGGCGCTGTTCTTCCTCTACATCGCCGCGCTGTTCGTTGTGATCGCCGCCTGGTTCGCGATCCTCTTCACCGGACGTTTCCCGCGCGGGATGTTCGAGTTCCTCGTCGGCGTCGGCCGCTGGACCAACCGCGTGATCGCCTACGCCCATGTGCTCGTCACCGACCGCTACCCGCCGTTCCGTCTCAAGCCATAGGGCGCGGGCCGACGGGAGCGGTGCTCGAGGACGTGACGCTCACAACGCCGGATGGACTACGCTCGCTGGCGACCCGGCCAGCTGACCTCGAGGGGGATGCACATGCGTAGGTTCATCCGGTTCCTGCCAGCTTCGATCGCTTCGCTCGCCGTCGTGGCGCTCCTGCCCGCGGTGGCGAGCGCCAAGCCGAAGAAGCCGTTCACGCCGAACGTCTGCAACATCGCCGGGGGCGCGGTCAGCTCGGCGCAGGTCACGGCGCCGTGTCATCAGCTCGCCACGGTCACGGAGCGAGGCAAAATGACGCCGCTCGGGCGTGCCCCGACGCTCGTCCTCTACCGCGCGCGCTGGGGGCCCGTCGGGACCACCGCGCACCCCGAGCACTTCGCGGAAGTGGGCCTCGGCCATCTGCTCGGCAGGGGCAAGACGCTCGAAATCGCCAGGAGCGAATACCGGCTGAAAGTGATCGGCAACGGGACGCCGGTCGCCGTCTCCGGTGGCATCGGCTCCGTCTTCACCGAGCCGTTTGCGTGCGTGAATCCGCCGACCGAACTATGTTCGAGCGGCGAGTTCATGGCGCTGAAGGGCAACTGGGCCATCCAGGCCCACCTCAGCGACATGCCGGAAACGATCCCCGGCGCCCCGGAACTCGAACTCGCCGCGGCCGAGGAGCAGATTAAACAGCTCGAAGAAACCATCATGAAACCGCGGCTGGCGGTGATCGGGCAGGTCGCTGCGGGCGGCGTCTGAGCTCAGCGGTTTTTCTTCATGTCCTCCGCCGCCCGTATCTTCGCCGGCGCGGCAGAGCACGCTGACGATCGTGTCCGCGCCGGCTCGCGCTCCTGGCGCTCCTTCTCGCCGCCGTGCGATGCCCGTTCGCGCTCGCGCGGGCGTCAGACGCCGGTGCCGGTGAGCGTCACCCGGACGTAGCCGCGGTTGTCGTTGCCGTTGAAGATGTACGTGCCCGAGGCCGGGCCGCGTGTCGTCGGGCGGAAGGTGACGCGCACGGCGGCGTTCTCGCCGCGGTCGATCACGATCCCCTCGGGCAGTGGCACCGGGGAGGTGAACGCGCCGACGGGGGCGATCGCCCTGGTGATCGTCAGTGGCACGTTGCCGGCGTCGCGCACGAGCAGCGTGACGCTCCGCGACTGCCCGATGCGGACGCTGCCGAAGTGGATGCTCGAGGCGCTGACGGCGAGCCGGGGAGCTCCCGTCAGCGCGGTGCCGCTCACGGGCAGCGACGCCGAGCCGTGGTTCGTGCTGATCTGCAGCATCGAGCGGTAGGAGCCCGTGTGCTTCGGGTCAAAGCGGACGGAGATCGTGACCGCGCTCAGGGGAGCGAGGACCGTTCCCGGCCTGGGCAGACCGCTCACGCTGTACGGCGCCCCGGGCAGACGGAAGCCGGTGAGCGTCTCGGGGTGCTCCCAGGAGTTGACGAACCTGAGACTGAGGCTCTTTCCGCCCGCGTGCGTTCTGACCTGGCTGAACGCGAGCGGTTGCGAGGAGAGCAGCAGGCCCGGCTTGGTGCCGTATCCCGTCAGGGTCACCGCGCGCGTGCCCGCGCTCGTGCGGATCACGATCGTGCCCACCACGGGGCCCGCGTGATCGGGCTTGAACCTGACGTGCAGGCGCAGCGTCGCCCCTGCCGCGATCGCGCTGCCGAGCTTCGGCTGCTGCACGCTGATGACGCCGTTGGAGATCGCGGTCATGCCCGACGGCGGGACCTTTGTCGGCCCCGCGGTCTTGAGCGTGGGACTGACCGTCTGCGCGGCCGCGGCGGCTTCCAGCGCCGAGACCGAGCGTTCCCCCGTGGCGGTGACGGGGCCGGTGACGGTCACGGCGCGGTTCGCGGACAGCGACAGCGTCGCCGCTTCGCTTTCTTCGCCGACGGGCACCGAGCCGAGTTCGACCGGCGCGGCCTGCACGGGTGCTTCCGCGCCCGCGCCGAAAGCGATCAGTTCGCCCTTGCGGTTGCCCACGTACACGCGCCCTTCAGCGGCGGTCGGCACCGCGAACTTCGAGGCGGTGCGGATCTTGCCCGACCACAGCAGCGGCAGGTTGCCGCCCACCGGCGTCGCCGCGTAGGCACGCAGGAGGCCGCCCGAGCCGGCGTCGCCCTTGGCGGTGACCGCCCACACGACCGCGCTGCCGGCGGCCGTGCCGTTGCTGGTCACGAGTGGCGAGCCGGAGGTGTAGCCGAAAGATTCGGTGCTGGTGGCGACCGCGCTGAGCGCCGGTTCGCCTTTGCCGTTGAGGCCGTAGCTGAGCGCCTGGAGATCGCCGCCGCCTGCGCTCTCGAGCACGAACACCCAGCCGCCCTGGCCGCCGTAGACCGCGGGATGGCCCCACACGCCGGTGAACGGCCCGACCGTCTGCAGCACGGCGTCGCCTTCGTGCGGACCCTGCCGATAGCCGCCCATGTTGTCGGCGTCGATCAGGAAGATACGCCCGTCCTTGCCGACCTGGACGACGAGGTGCGGGATCGATTTGGTGCCGAAGTATTCGGTCGGCAGCGCCGCCGGCCCGCCCGAGCCGAGGTCCTCGTCGTTCTCGTCGAGTTCGGGCGCGTTGCTCGGGGCGAAGAACTGGGTCGCCTTGAGCTGCCCGCCTGGTTCGACGGTCAGGCCGACGACCGACTCCGACAGCGTCGCCGGAGGTTCGCCCGCCTTGGCCGGCTGTGGGGAGACGCCGTTCCCGGTTGCAAGGATGATCCTCCCGGGGATGTCGGAGACGAGGCCGCCGCCGCTCTGCCAGATCCCGGCCTGCGAGTCTTCGCCTGTGCCGACGCCGGCCTCGTCGCTCCACATCGTCACTTCGCGCGTCGCGGTGCTCACGCCGACGACGATCCCGCGGTAGGGCGTGATGTCGCAGTCGGAGGCGAACGCGATGTAGACGACCCCGCCCAGCAGCAGCAGCGCGGGCCTCTGCTGCGAGTAGCTTTCGTTGAACGGGACCCCCGGCGTGTTGCTGGGCGTGCCCGCGATCGCGACCGGATAGCCGGGCTCCTCTTCACCGGTCGCGGCGGAGATGGCCTGCAGCTTCCAATGGGCGTGGCTGAGGCCGCGACCGCCTTCCTCGAGGCGCGTGGTCATATAGATGATGCCGGTGCTCTGGTCGATCACCGGGGTCGAGGTGGAGCCGAGATTCGGCTTCAGGTCCGCGCAGCTGATCGTCGAGGATTTGAACGGCGTTCCGAACGAGCGCTGCCAGACGACTTTGCCGCTCGTCGCATCGACCGCGTAGGCGTTGGCCTCCTCGGTCGTGACGATCACATCGCCGCCGTAGACGAGCGGCTGGGCGTAGATCGCGCCGCTCAGTTTCGTCGCGAACAGCTCGCCGAAGCTCGCCGACTGAACCGCCGATGGGCTCAGCGCCGGCTCGTTCGCGTCCCAGTTGTCGCGAAGCGTGCCGTAGCCCGCCGTCGTCACCGCGGCGGCAGCGCCCGCCTGTGCGGCGACGGCGCCGGCGAGCACGGCGACGAGCGCGATCGCTGCCAGGGCCGTGGCGAGCACACCGGGCCCGAGCATGCGCCGCGGCATCCGTCGCTCGGTTCGCATTGCTGCAGGCTATCGGAGCGGGCGGGGCCTGTGCTCGGCGAACAGCGCGAGCGCGTGGCGCCCGGCGGGGTGCCCGCGCGCACGTTCGACGAGCGCCGCGGTGGCAGGCGGGCACGGCAGCGAAGTATCTCCCGCGCCGCGACTGCGCCGCCTGCGGGCGGGGCGATAGGCTTGCGCCGTGGGGCACAAGGTGGTGTGCATATCGAGCGAGGATGGGGCCGGCGCGCACGAAGCCGCGCAGCTGGTGGCGAGCTGGCTCGGCTTTCGCCTGATCGATGAGGACATCATCACGCGCGCCGCGGTCGAGGCAGAAGTCGAGGAGGGGGTCGTCGCCGATGTCGAGCGGCGCAAGTCGCGCGTCATGAGGCTCGTCGAAGGCCTCGGATCGACCGGCTTGGGTGCCGGCTACATCGTGCCGGGGCCGGACATCGTCGCTCACGGCGAGCCGGCGAGCGACGAGCTCAGAGGGCTGATCCGCGCAGCGATCGAGGAGACCGCGGCCAGCGGCAGCGCCGTGATCGTCTCGCATGCGGCATCGATCGCGCTCGCCGAACGCGACGATGTCCTGAGAGTGCTCGTGACGGCTCCGCCGCGCACCCGCGAACGGCGGCTCGCCGCGGCGCACGGGATCGACGAGAAGGCGGCGGCGCAGGCGGTCAAGCGATCCGACGCCGCGCGTGGGGACTACATCAAGCGCTTCTACGGCATCAGCTCCGAGCTGCCGACGCACTACGACCTCGTCGTCAACACCGACCGGCTCGCACCGCAGGCCGCCGCTCGACTGATCGTGCACGCGGCCGGCGGCAGCCCTGGCCAGCAGGTGACCGACAGCTAGCCGCGAGCTCCGCGGAGATTGATCGCCGAGCGAGCCGTCCGGCGGTTGCTGGATACTGCCGCCTATGCACTCTGAGAACCCCTCATCCGATGCGACAGGCGCTCTCGGCGTCGAGACCGGGACCGTCGGGAACGCGGCGCGCTACGTGGCGCGTGAGCGTCAGAAGGACGAACTGCGCGACGAGCGCGACCGGCTCGTGCTGGATCTCGGTCGCGACCTTGGGCCGCAGGGGCTTGCACAGCGGCTGGGCGTCGCACCGGCCGCGATCGACAAGCTGCTGCAGGACGCGCGCAGCCGTCTTGATGTCAGGGTGGCTTCATCGCTTGGCTGCGCGGATCAGCGCTCGCCGCCTGAGGACGCGCGGTGAGCGCTGGGCGGAGGCGGACGCGCACTACGCGGAGCTGGGATCCGGGCCCCCGCGGACGCGCCCGCTGTAGCGCGCGGCTGATCCTCTGAGCGGGCGGCGCCGCTGCTGCGCAGCGTCGCGAACGCGTCGCGCGCAACGCCCGGGGCGGCCGTCTCGTATTGTCCGCGCACCGGAGGCCCGAGGCGGCGCGGTCGGGGAGCGATTCGTTTCCACAGGGGAGGTGCGATGAACAGCAGCCTGCAGATCGCTCAGGAAGCCGAGCTGCTGGCGATCGCGGAGATCGCCGAGCGCTGCGGTCTCGAGCAGGAGGAGTTCGAGCCCTACGGTCGCCACAAGGCGAAGATCTCGCTGTCTGTGACCGAGCGCCTCGCCGATGCCCCCGACGCGAAGATCGTGTGCGTCGCCGGCATGACGCCGACGAAGGCGGGGGAGGGTAAGACGACGAGCGCGATCGCCCTGACGCAGGGCCTCGGCGCGGTCGGCAGGTCGCCTGTCCTGTGCCTGCGCGAGCCGTCACTCGGCCCGGTGTTCGGAATCAAGGGCGGAGCGGCCGGCGGCGGGCTCACCCAGGTCGTTCCGATGGAGGACCTCAACCTCCACTTCACCGGCGACATCCACGCGGTCGGTGCCGCCAACAACCTGCTCGCGGCGATGCTCGACGCGTCGATCCTGCACGGCAACCCGCTCGCCATCGACGTGCTGAGGATCGGCTGGCGGCGCGTGCTCGACATGAACGATCGCGCGCTGCGCGAGATCGCGCTCGGGCTCGGCGGCGCGGCCAACGGCTACCCGCGCGAGTCGGGCTTTGACATCACGGCGGCGTCTGAGGTGATGGCGATCCTCGCGGTCGCACGCGACCTGCACGACCTGCGTCGCCGGCTCGGCGCGATCACGGTCGCGTACTCCTCCGCCGAGCGGCCCGTCACGGCCGAGCAGCTCGGCGCGGCCGGCGCGATGACGGTGCTGCTGAAGGACGCGCTCAAGCCGAACCTGATCCAGACGCTCGAGGGTCAGCCGTGCCTGATGCACACCGGGCCGTTCGCGAACATCGCCCACGGCAACTCCTCGCTCGTCGCCGACCGGATCGCGCTCAAGCTCGGCGACTACGTCATCACCGAGTCGGGGTTCGGCTCGGACATGGGCATGGAGAAGTTCTTCGACATCGTCTGCCGCGCCGGCGCGCTGCGCCCGAGCGCCGTCGTGCTCGTCGTGACGGTGCGCGCGCTCAAGCACCACGGCGGCCTCGAGGAGGGCGCCGACGGGCACGGCGCGGCGGGCTTCGCGGCGATCGAAGCGGGCGCCGCGAACCTCAGGCGCCACCTCGGGATCGTGCGCGAGTTCGGCCTGCCGTGCGTCGTCGCGGTCAACCGCCGGCCCGGCGACGGCGACGAAGAGCTCGCGCTCGTCGCGCGCCTCGCGCTCGAGGGCGGCGCGTTCGCGGCCGAGGTCAACGAAGGCTTCGAGCGCGGCGGCAGCGGCGCGGTGGAGCTCGCCGAGGCGGTCATCGAGGCGTGTGAGCAGCCGAGTGACTTCAAGCTGCTGTATGCCGACAGCGAGTCGATCGCGGCGAAGATCAACGCGGTCGCAACGCGCGTCTACGGCGCGCGCGACGTGCATCTGCATCCCGTGGCGGAGCGGCGAATCGGCCAGTTCGAGGCCGACGGCCTGGGCGAACTGCCGATCTGCATGGCGAAGACGCCGCTGTCGCTGTCGGCCGACCCGGCGCTGCTCGGGGCGCCGGAGCAGTTCACGCTGGCGGTGCGCGACGTCCGCGCGTACACCGGCGCGGGCTGGCTGGTTCCGCTGTGCGGCGACATCCAGCAGATGCCCGGCCTCGGCAGGACACCCGCGGCGCTCAACGTCGACATCGACGCCGAGGGGCGCACCGTTGGCCTCTTCTGAGCCTCCGCCGGGCGCGGCTCGGGGCGCCGGCGACGCGCCCCCGCCGGCGCTGTCCGGCGCGAGCGTGGGCGAGGTGATGGGTCTGCTGGCGGCACGCACGCCTTCACCGGGAGGCGGGAGTGCCGCGGCGATCACCGCCGCGACGGCCGCGGCGCTGACAGAGATGGCGGCGGGGTTCGCGCTCGCGCGCGCGCCCGATCGGGTTCTCACGGAGCTCGCCGGCCGCGCCGCCGAACTGCGGGCGCGGCTGCTCGAGCTCGCCGACGCCGATCGCGACTCCTATCAGCCGGTGCTGGCTGCGCTTGCGCTGCCGCATGGCGAGCCGCTGCGCGCGGCGGCGCTGCGCGAGGCGCTCTCCTCGGCGGCGCGTGTGCCGCTTGAGATCGCCGCCGGCGCAGCCGCTGTCGCCGAGCTCGCGAGCACGGTCGCGGGCGCGCCGGGAAACGACGCGCTCGCCGGGGACGCGGGCGTCGCGATCATCCTCGCGGACGCGGCGACGAGCGCTGCGGCGGCGCTCGTCTGCCTCAACCTCGAGGGCGCGCCCGAGGACGCGCGTGCGGCGGACGCCAAGGCGCTCGCGAGCCGCGCCGCCGGGCTGCGCGCTGCGCTCGGGGAGGGGCGTTGATCGGCGCCTGAGGGTGGTCGGCCGCTGACTCGGCGGCCGCGGCGCGAGCCTCGCGTCAGCCTGCCTCGCGCCGCTGGACGTGCTCGCCCGCGCGCCGCTTGCTGCCAGGCGGGACCCACCTGGAGAGCTCTGAGCGGTGCCCGGCGACCCACCGATAGCCGCGTTCGCTCGCTGCGGGAAACCGCGCGACGGCGCCCGCCGGCAGACGCCCGCCGGGCAGCAGCAGCAGCAACGGCGCCAGCGCCGCGCCGCCTGAGTGGCGCTGGCCGGCGGGTGAGATCAGATGCCAGGAGGCCATCCGCTCGGCCGGCGTGAGATCGCCGAGCAGCGCCTGCGCCTTGGGCCGCTGCAGCGCGAGCGGGTCCAGGCAGGCGGCGCGATCCCAGCGCAGCAGGGCCGACAGCAGCCACTTGCAGAAGCCGCAGTCGGCGTCGTAGAGCACCAGCCAGCGCGCACGCGGTCGATCGGTCGCGGCGCCGGGCGTCACGTCGATGCGGCCCCGGCCGGCAAGCTAGGCGTGCGCACGTGTCAGATCGCCGCTGCCCGCGGCCCACGCGCGCTCGATCCGGCCCATCATCGCCGGGTAGACGATCACGTGCCGGAACGGCCTGATCGCGGCCATATAGCCCCTGCCGAGCAGTCCATTGGGCTTCACGAGCACCGCCATCTGGCCGTGGTGGCCGCCGGCCTCATCGGCGACCCAGCCGAGGTGCATGAGCGCGTGAACCGTCCGGTTGGCGATCTCCCCGGCCCACTCGTCCGGGAGCAGGTAGAGCGAGGTGAACGGGAGCGTGTCGAAGCCCGGGTCTGACGGTGCGCTGCGCAGGTCCTCGGGCAGGCGCTCGGCCAGCGTCGGAACCCTGATCCCGAGGCCCGCACCGGGATCATCCCAACCGAGCAGCTTGCCGAGCTTCGAGCGGATCGCCCACAGCGCGCCGGCCGCGCCCGAGGACGCGTGCGCGTGCTCGGGCGAGAGCACCGTCCGGATCAGCCTGGGGAGCTCATCAGGGCCGCCGGGCGTCGGCAGCGCCCATACGTCCTCGACGCGGAAGTCGCGGGTCAGCTCGTGGACCCGCCAGGGGCGGGAGGTGTGCGCGGCGTTCGCGAGTCTCATCTGCCGCATGGCGTGTCTTGCGCGAGTGACGTGCGGCACGGATGCATCGGCGCGCCCTCTCTCTGTAGCGATCTGCATGAGCGCGCCTGCAGCGCGTCGACCGGCGGGGTGCGGCACGGCTCGCCCGTGCGGACACGGTACCATACATACGTACATGCATGTATCTAGTGACGAGGGGAGCACGCGAGCGACGACGGGGCCGGCGCGCGCGCGACGCGCAACCCAGCTCGAGCGCAGTGCGCGCACCCGCGGCGCGCTGCTCGAGTCGGCCGCGCGGGGGCTGTCGCGCTACGGCTACGCCAACCTCAACCTCGAGCGCGTCGCGAGCGACGCCGGCTACACGCGGGGAGCGCTGTATCACCAGTTCAAGGACAAGGAGGACCTCGTCCTTGCGGTGATCGACTGGGTCGATCAGACGTGGCAGCTGGAGGTCGGCCGGCTCGTCGCCGAAGAGCCCGATCAGGCGCTCGCGCTGATCGTGCTCGCGCGGGGCCACGCGATCTACTGCCGGCGCGACGTGGCTCGCGTCGCGATCGCGCTGAGGCTCGAGTTCGCCGGCCAGGAGCACGCCGTCGGGCGTCACCTGAAGCGTGTCTCGGACGGCTTCCTCGAGCGCTGCACGCGACTCATCGGCGCGGGGCGCAGAGCCGGGACGATCCCGCCCGGCCCGCCCGCGCGTGCCGTCGCGCTCGGCTTCTTCGGCGCGATCGAGGGGACGGTGATCCAGCTCGCGGGACAGGCCCCGCACGATGAGCTGCTGGCGGCGCGCGCCGCCGCGGGGGTGCTCGGACTCGATCGCGTGCCGGTCGCGGCGTAGCTCGACGAGAGCTCGACGAGAGGTCGGCGAGCGCGGCGCTTTCGTGCGCACGCGCGACGGCGCTCGCGCGCCCGCTCAGGCACCATTCAACCGGCGCGCGTCATCGCGCGCAGCCCTAGCGTTGTTGTCATGTCCGAACCGAGCGATCGTCCGATCCGACGCCGCGGCCCGCGTGCCGCCCGGCCCGCCTCGCGCCGCCGTGCCGGAGCTGTGAGCGCCGTCGCAGCTGTCGTGTTCGTCGGCGTGCTGCTCGGCGGCTGCGGCTCGAGCGCGCGCGCGGCGCACAGCACGAGCGTGCTCGCGACGGGCGACGGCTCGCAGGGCGTCGCCGCGCTCGCGCCGAGCGTCGCCGAAGCACCGTGCGGAGCGGCTGCGCCGCGGACGGCGGCGCGCACTGTCGAGCTCGCCGCGGAAGCGATCTACCGACTCGAGCTCAACAGCGTCGAGGTGCGCGCCGACCGGCGCGAGGTTGAACGCTACGCGCCGCTGCTGAGCGCGCTTGCGGCAGGCGATCGTGCCGGCGTCGCCACGGCGGTCAGGCAGCTCGTGTACTCGCACACGCATATCGTCCGTCTGCGCATCACGCGCGCAGGCGCCGTCGTCGACGATCTCGGCGGCGCGTACAGCATCGCTCCGGTCAGGGGCCAGCTCCGCCTGCACGGACGCCTCCTCGGCGGCTATGTCCTGTCGGTCCAGGATGACGTCGGCTACGTCAAGCTCGAGAAGCGCTACATCGGCGCGCCGCTGCTGCTGCGCGCCGGCGCGGCGGCGGTGCCGGTCGAAGGCATGCTGCGATCGGGCTCGCCGGCGATCCCCGACGAAGGGCCGGTGAGCTACCGGGGCGAACGCGATCAGGCCGTGTCCTTCGATGCCGAAAACATCCCGGCGAGCAGGCTGAAGGTGACCCTGCTCGTGCCCGTGCCGCCGGCCGGTCTGGGCTGTGCGGCGGTCAGGGTGTTCGAGCTCGGCCGCATCACGCAGACGATGTGGCGGCGGTTCGTGGCCGTCTCGGCGCCGCCAGCGGCGTATGTCAAATCTGCCGGCAGCCTGACCGGCGCGCTGATGTACGTGCGCGCGGGCTCGCGCCAGATCGCCGGCAGCACGATCCCGGGCCCGGCGCACCTGCCGGTCGCGGGAACGGTCAGCTACCGCGGCGTGCTCTATCGGGTGACGTCGTTCAGCGCGCACGGCGCCGCGGGGGCGCTGCGCGTCTATGCGCTCGTCGCGTCCTAGCTACGGCGTCGCTCGGCGCGCCCAGCGAAAGTAGCCGAGGGCGCCGAGGGCGTTCGTGCAGAGCAGGCGCCAGAGCCACTTGCCGCCTCGCAGCTGATCCGCGGGGCGATGCTGGATGTCGTGCTCGGCGGCGGCGATGAGCGTCAGCGCGCCGGCAAGGCTGACGAGCAGCATCACGCGCCGTGCGGGTGAGGCCTCGCGGAGTTGCCTGATCGTGTTGGCCATGGCCAGATCCTACGCCTCTCGAGCAGGCTCAGATCGGCATGCCGAGCGCCACGCGCAGGAGTTGTATTGTCGGGTGCGTGGAGGAGGCTTGACGAGCTCGTCGGTTCCTTTGGCGCATGTGCTGCGACGCCGCCCGGCCCCGACGTGGCGCGCGGGCTCGCTCGCGGCGGCGCTGTCGATCGCGATCTCGACGCTGCTGCTCCTCCAGGGCGTGCCCGGCGCGCATCGGGCACCCGCGCCGAGCGCTCCCCGCGGCGGCTTCGCCCGCGCCGGGCTGATGAGCCTGCCCGCGGGCGCCCGCGGGCCCGTGTCGGCTGCGCTCGGCGCCGCGTCACCGGCCTACCGCGTCAGCGGCGCGGGCGGCGCGCTCGTCGCGGAGAACCCCGCGCAGCACCTCAGCGCGCGCTTCGGCGCCGCCGGCGTCGCGCTCGGCGCGGGCGCGCTGCACGTCGCGCTCAGCGTGCGCGCGATCGGATACGACGGCGCGCTGAGCGCGCTCGCGCCGGTCGCGCCGCGGGCGAGCGGCAACCGCGTGGTGTACTCGCACAGAGGCCTCGCCGAGTGGTATCGCAACGGGCCGCTCGGGATCGAGCAGGGCTTCACGGTGCTGCGCGCGCCGCGGCGTCCGGCCGGCCGGCTGACGCTGTCGATGCTGCTCGCCGCTGACGCGCAGGCCGCGATCGCGCCGGGCGCGCAGGCGCTCGTGCTGCGCCGCGGCGGCCGCGCGCTGCTCGGCTACGGCGGCCTGAGTGCGACGGACGCCCGCGGACGCCCGTTGCGCAGCTGGCTGGCGCTGCACGACGGCCACGTGCTCGTCAACGTCGATACGCGCGGGGCGCGCTATCCGTTGCGCATCGACCCGCTGATCCACGAGGGCGAAAAGCTGACCGCGAGCGGGCTGAGCGGCCCCTATGGCTACGTCGGCATGAGCGTCGCGCTGTCGGCCGACGGCAATACCGCGCTGATCGGCGCGCCTGCGGACGGCGAATACAGCGGCGCGGCGTATGTGTTCACGCGCACCGGCGCCAGCTGGAGCCAGCAGGGCGCGAAGCTCACCGGCAGCGACACGGTCAGCGAGGCCTGGTTCGGCGAAAGCGTCGCGCTGTCCGCCGACGGCGACACAGCGGTGATCGGTGGCCCGTCCGACAACGCTGCGGTCGGTGCCGCATGGGTGTTCACGCGCTCGGGCTCGAGCTGGAGCCAGCAGGGCGAAAAGCTGACCGGCGGCGGCGAGAGCGGCGCGGGCTACTTCGGGCGCAGCGTCGCCCTCTCGGCCGACGGCGACACGGCGCTGATCGGCGGCTGACAACGACGACGAACACGAGGGCGCGGCATGGGCGTTCACGCGCTCAGGCACGACCTGGACGCAACAGGGCGCGAAGCTGACGGGCAGCGGCAACCTCGGCTTCTTCGGCTGGAGCGTCGCGCTGTCGAGCGCCGGCACGACGGCGCTGGTCGGCGAATGGGGGGTGGGCGATGGCACCGGCGCGGCGTTCGTGTTCACACGCTCGGGCTCGGCCTGGAGCAGGCAGGGCGAAGCGCTCACCGGCCCAGCGGGCAGCGGTCTCAGCTGGTTCGGCTACAGCGTCGCCCTCTCCGGCGACGGCGACACAGCCCTGATCGGCGCTCCCCATGCCGACGGCTACGCGGGCGACGCGTCGGTGTTCTCCCGCACGGGCTCCACCTGGAGCACACAGGGTACGCCGCTGAGCGGCGCTGAAGAGGACGGCGAAGGTGAACTGGGCTACAGCGCCGCGCTCTCGCGCGACGGTGCCACGGCGCTGCTCGGAGGCCGCGTCGATGACGGCTTCCACGGGGCGGCGTGGGCGTTCAGGCGCGCCGGCGCCACGTGGGCCGCGGACGGGCCAAAGCTGATCGGCAGCGCGGAAAGCGAAAACCGCGAAGAGTTCGGGTGGAGCGTCGCGCTGTCCTCCGCCGGCACCACGGCACTCGCTGGCTCGCCCTGTGACAAAGCCTGCGTCGGCTCGGTCTCGGCGTTCGTGAACGCGTCCGAACCGCCCGAATTCGGCAGCTGCAGGAAGCTCGCGCCGGGCAGTGGCCCCTACGCGAACGCGGGCTGCACGACCAGCGGCGGCAAACAGGATTACGCGTGGGAAACCGGTGCTCCCGCGAGCGGCCTGACGATCGGCCTCAGCGCCGGCGCGGCGGTCATCGAAACCGTCGGCGGGGGGAAGCTGGCGTGCACCGGCGCGAGCGGCGCGGGCAGCTACGTGGGCAGCAAACAGCTCGGCGGCCTGGTGCTGACGCTGAGCGGCTGTGAACACGCCGGCACGAGCTGCTCGAGCGCGGGCGCGCCGGCCGGGGAGATCGTCTCAGGCACGCTCGAAGGCGCGCTCGGAGTCGAAAAGCTCGGCGCGATCGCGAGCAGGGACAAGCTCGGTCTCGACCTGTTCCCGGCCGGGCGCACGGGCTCGCTGATGCAGTTCAACTGCGGCGCCGAAGCCGTGTCGCTGCGCGGCTCGGTGATCGCGCCGGTCAAGGCGAACAAGATGGCGGTAGCGACGACGCTGAAGTTCAAGGCGAGCCGCGGCAGACAGAAACCTGCGGGCTTCGTCGGCGAAGCGGCGGACGTGCTCGAAGCGTCCTTCCAGGGAGGGCCCTTTGAACAGGCCGGGCTGACGCTCGCGGGCACGGTGAGCGGCGAACAGGCGCTCGAGATGAACTCGGTGCAATAGCACGCGGGCCGCGGCCGTTGCCGGCGCTTTGCACCTGATCACCGCGAGGCACGGTGAACCCGCGCCGCGCGAGCCGACTCTCCCGGCAGCGCCGACGCTCGAGCGCGAGAAAATCAACGCATGCAGTGAACGGTGAGCAGAACTATGCAACCGTGCGCATGTGTGTGCATTGCGCGTGGCGGAAAGGTGTGAAATTTACCTTGCGGCATCTTGCATACGCAAACCGGCAGCGCTACGCTTTTCAGATGAAGTTCAAGATCACAGGACACGCGACAGGGTCGCCTCCGGAACACGCTCTGGACCTCCTGACCGAGCGCATCGGCAGAAGGCGCGACGATGTCTCATTCGCACGCCTGGGCCACGAGATCAGAGCGAGCGTCGATCGCGATGATCCGATCGCGATGACCCAGGATGAACGCACCGACATCGGTCGGCGCGCGGTGCTCGAGATCATCGCCGAAGTCTGCGAGCGCGCACCCGACCTGAAGCTCGACTGGTTCGCAGTCAGTCCGTCACGCTGAGCGGCGAGCGCAGGCACGCCGGATTGGAGCTCTCGACGGGCGCCCGCAAGGGGCTGCCCGGAGCTGAACATCTGGCCAAATGCGCTCGTGCGATCCTGGCCGCCGGGCCCTCGCGCGGCTGCGCGCGTCGCGTCACGCTGCTGCCATGAGCGAAGACCTCGAGATCATCGGGGGGCCGACTCCGATCCCGGTTCCGCGCGACGGCGACTTCTACCGTTTCAAGGTCCAGAGCGGCCGCGCGGAACTGCACGTGTATGTGCAGATCGCCGGTGCACTGCGCGCCGAGGCGTTCGATGAGCCACTGCGCTCGGGGATCGAGTCAAAGGGCGAATCGGTGCTGCTGAAGCTGCTCGAGCGCGGCAACGTGCCGACGCGCATCAAGATCACATCGGCGGGGATCACCGAGGTCGGAACGGACCGTCGCTCGCGTCCCTGCTGCGTGTAGGTGCGTGCGAGCAGGGGCCCGCTGACCCTGCCCGCGGCGTCCACTAGCGCCCGACGCGCCGGATCGTCTCGATCGCCTCGGGCTCGATCGGCAGCGCGGCGAGCCCGGCGGCGACGTCGAGCGCCTGGTCGATCGTCGCGTTCGGGGTCTCGCTCGCCCATCTCGCGAGCCACCGCAGCGCCCATGCGTCGTAGGAGCCGGCCCGCTGTGCCGCGCCGAGCGCGAGCAGCTCGAGCGCGCGCTCGAGTGGAATCGGGCGCTCGAGCTCGCGCGCGATGTCCCTCGCGATCGCGCTCGCAAGCTGCAGATCGCCGCGCTCGACCGCGACCTCGAACTCCTTTGCGGGGCGGAAGGGTCGCGGCGCCATACGAACAGATGTTCGCACAGCGGGCCGACGGCCGCGTTGTCGCCTTGGGCGCCTCGCCGGCTGAAAGCCGTCGGTAGGCGTTCAGGCGATCGTGCGCCATCGGCCGGGCGCGCTCGCAGCAACGAGCGAGGGCCCCGCCGCGGCGGGGCCCTCGTGCACGTGGCGCGCGCCGGAATCGGCGCGCGCATGCAATCCAGCTAGCTGCTCTTGACCTCGATCAGCGGCTGATCGCCACCCCAGCAGCCTTCATCGAGGCGGAAGGTGCCGGTTCCGCCGGCGCCACCGTCGCAGTAGAAGGGACCGTAGGTGGTGTTGTAGTACGCGTCGAGCGGGACCGGGTTGGTGCCGACGGACGGCACCACCGGCTGGCCTTCGACGAGCGGTTCGGTGAGTGCGACGTTGAGCGAGTCGTACGGGCCTTCGACGCCGGTCGGGGCGTAGCCGTGGGTGAACGTGTTGAAGGCGACGCTGACGATCACGTTCGCGGGAAGCGTCACGGGTGCCTTGGAGCTGCCGAGTTTCGCGAAGTTGATCTTGAACAGATCACCGTGGAAGCAGCTGCCGCCTTTACCTTTCGCGTCGAACCAGCCGCCGTTGCCGGCGCAGTGCGTCGCGTCGGCGGACGGACGGTACGGGACCGCGAAGTTCTGCGTGACCGTCACGAGCTTCGCCCCGACGGAGTTGCCGGCGCCGACTTCGTAGACGTTCAGCGTGATCGGAACGTTGAACGTGGCGCCCGGGGTCGTCACGCAGCTGCCATCTGTCGCGCTGCCGCTCTGGCAGGCCCAGCTGCTCATGCCGACGGTCACCTTCGGGTTGGTCACCGCGCCCGCAAAGCCGATCTGCCCGCCGAACTCGGCGGCCGAGGTCGCCTGGAAGGCCTCCGACTGGACGTTGCCGGGAAGCGGTTTCGGAAAGTTGTTGTAGGCGACTGTCATCGCGCCCGCCGAGGCGGCCGCAACGGCCGCGATCGCAAACACGCCGAGTACCGCCGCGAACAGCCTGGCGGCCTTCGCTGGAATCATTCCAGTCATTTTGTCTCCATTCATTGTCGTCAAGCCCCGGGTCGTATGACCCAATGACCACTGTCAATCCCTCTGCGGGCCTGCCGAGCAGGCCAACTGCAACGCGCCGAGCGGTTCTCCCTCGAATGCATCGGGCGCCTCGGTCACAGTATCACCGCTTTGGCGAGATTGAAACGCGGGTCGCCGCCGAGGTCGTTGCGCGCACGCGTCCGCCTCGCCGCGAGAGTGCTTTCATCCGTTCCAGAGAGCGTGTCACACCGTTTGCGCCTGACGCCGGCGCTCGCGGGCACTGCTAACAGTGAACGCGCGGCGGCCCGCCCTGCGAGGTGCAGGACGGGCGCCGGTGCTATGCCGCTGTTCCTATTCCGCGTGTCCGCTGAATTCAATCGCCTGCTGGAACGTCGAGCGGTTTGTCCAGCTCATCGTGAAGTGCGCCAGTGGGTCCGGCGGGAATTCGATCCGCACAACGGGCGCCCGCCAGGCGCTCATGTTCGAACCCTGCGAGCTCTCCAGTTCTTCAGCGCCGTGCTGGATCGCGGCCCACAGCGACGCGCGGCAGGCAGCGAGGCTGCCGCTGCCGCAGTACTCGCGGCTGTAAGGCTGCGCGACCGGCAGTTCGAGCTCTTCGCGCAGGTCCTTGTAGACGTAGCCCTCCCAGCCGCCGCCGAAGGATGAGCCGCCGCTGTTCGGCGGGTTGTCAGTCCCTTCGAGCGATTCGAATTCGGAGGTCAGGCTGCCGAGCACCGGCCCGAGCACCGCCTGGGCGATCGGCGTCCAGACCGTGTCCATCACCGCCGCCGCCGGGGCGTTGGGCTGGTTGACGCCGTACAGGCTGGCGCCTTCCGTCGTCCAGCTGCTCACCATGTTCGCGACTTCTTCGGCGAGTTTGCTCGGCGCCGGACCGCCGGCGAGCACCTGCTCGATCGTCGGCCAGGTCGAGAGGGCGCGCAGGTCCTGGGTCGCTGCTTTGTTCATCACGCCGACGTCCTTGGCGACGGTCATCGTGTGCTTCTTGAAGCCCGTGTACATCTGCACACGCTGGACGGGACCGTATGAGTAGGTGTTCGAGGCGGCCCCCCATTCAGGTGCGGGCTTGTTGTTCCAGTTGAGCAGCGTGCCGCTCCCACTCAACGGGTCGGTTTCATGCGGGTGCTGTTCCTGGGAGAGGAATCCCTGCCAGTCGTATTCGCCGTTGCCCAGCGTCGGCAGGCTCGGGTCGGTTCCCGGCGCGAGCACCGGCAGGCGCCCGCTCGAGAAGAACGCGATGTGCTCGCTGTCGACATAGGCCATGTTGAACGTCGTCTCGAGTTCGTTCGCCGCGTCGAAGAACGTTTCCGGCGAGTGCACCTTCTCGGAGTCGAAGTCGCTGAACGCAAGCTCGCCCGAGGGCTCGCGGCCGCGGTCGGCGCGGTCGTTGGCGACCGCGTACGGCGCGCCTTTCACCGTCACGGTTCCGCTGACCGGCCCGTAAACAGATTCTTTGAAGAACACCTCGTGCGCCGGTTCGGATTCGCTGGCGCCGAGTTCGCCGGCGTCAAACGTCGACATCTGCACGCACGAGCCTTTGTATTCGTAGTATTCGCTTTCGCGGGTAACCGGGCCGTCTTCGGGGTTGCACAGCTTCAGCAGGAACTGCTGGGTGTTCTCGCTGCCGGCGCTCGTCAAGCTCCACGCGAAGTCGCGTCCGCGGCCGATGAACACATACGGTGAGATCGGTGCGATGACTCCCTCGGCTTCGATGCCCGGCCCATGCAGCTGAGCCTGCATCACGATCTCCGGGTAGAAGTAGCCGAGCTGCGGGCCCATCACCGCGACCGGATGCCCGGTCTTGGTTTTGCCGGCACCGACCAGGAGGAAGTTCGACGCCTTGCGCCGCGACGCCTTCGTGGCGGCCATCGCTTTGACGGCGGACGGGTTGGCCGAGCCGGGGTCGACGACGAGCGCGCCGGGCGTGGGACCCGTCGGCACGCCGTCGTACGGGAACGGTTTGCTGGCCGTCGTCGGTGCTTCCGGATCGTTCACCTCGCGCAGGTCGCGGAAGATCTTCAGGCCTTCGGCTTCCCCATATTTCGCCTGCAGGTTCGCCAGGAAGTTCGAGTTGGCGACTTCGCTGCCGC
Source organism: uncultured Solirubrobacteraceae bacterium (assembly GCA_963827105.1). Taxonomy (GTDB): domain Bacteria; phylum Actinomycetota; class Thermoleophilia; order Solirubrobacterales; family Solirubrobacteraceae; genus Palsa-744. Next base: position 25,632 of record CAWHAB010000019.1, read on the forward strand.
CGCCGTTGCCGAAGATCGAGCCGATGAACGCAAAGCCGGCGATCGCGTTGCTGAGTGTGACATGCGGCAGGCGTTGGCTTTCCGGCAGCGTCTGCTCGTAGCCGTTGACCCCTTCGGTCCATTCTTCGAGGTCTTTGATGACCTGTTCGCCTTCGGCTCCCTTTTCGTCGATCAGCACGTTCTTCTGTTCTTCGACCCAGCTGGTCGCCTGTGCGCTCGGCGTGAACGAGCGGCCGTTGAGCAGCAGTTCGAATGCGTTCAGACCGGGGACGCTGAGCGCTGCGACGTAGGCCGGCCCGAGGCCGAGCTTCAGCAGCAGCCCGCGATCCTGCGCGGCGACCCAGCCGGATCCGTACATGACGTCGCCGCGTGTTTCCCCGAAGATATGCGGGATGTCGTGGCTGTCACGCCAGATTTCAAGGCCGGCCCTGCTGGTGGGCTCCAGTTTGTCTCCCGCCTGGCCGGGTTCGTGGAACTTCTCCGAGAGGTAGAACTTTTTCAGCATTCCGCGGCTGATTTTCTTCCCGTGGGCGGTGAGATCGTTGTACAGAACAGCCTGGTCGCTGGAGAAAGGTCCGGGCGCGATACCGCCTTCCGCGCCGGGGGCGAGGATCTGGAACGCTTCGCCTGAAAAGTCTTCGACGCCGCCCGCGCGCGCACTTCCCGCGCCGATCAGCGCGAGCGTCATGCCCGCTGCAAGCAGGCAGATCGCGACTCGCGCGCGCCCGTGCCATGCGCCTGTGCCGCCCCTGAAGAGTCCCTCCGTGCCTATCATCCCAGCCTCCCTCGTGGTGCCAGGCGCCCTAGCGACCAGAGGCGCAACGCCCGGTGCATTTGTGGGTGATCCAGGCGCGATTCCAGACGCGCCTCCCTCTCGCGATCGATGCTAACGCAAAGCCGCTCAGGCCGCTTGCTGGCCAGCCATATAGGAACATCGAAGAGCGGATGCGTCAAATGGGCGCCGGGCGCGACAGCGTGCGAACAGTCGCCTGGGCGCTGACCGCGCGCGGCCGACGCGAGCGGGCCTCGCGACCGCCAGCTGTCGTCTCATCGCCGCGGCGGAGGTAGCCTTCGGCAGGTGGCGCGAGCGCTCGGATCGGCAGGCAGCGGCCGTGTGGCAGCGGTCGCGCTGGCGCTCGCGCTCGCCTCGCTGCTCGCGTGCACGGCGCATGCATCGGCGGAAACGAGCACGCTCGGCCTCGGCGGCTGGCAGGTGCAGAGCAGCGCGATCGCATCGCAGTCCGGAGCGCAGATCTCGACGCCGGGGTTCGCGACCGCTTCGTGGCTGTCGGTGAAACCGGACGATGCCGGCGCGGTCGGCACGGAGATCAACGCGCTGCTGCAGAACGGCGTCTGCCCGGATGTGTTCTTCTCCGAAGAAATGAGGAGCTGCTTCGGCGTTCTGCACGAAATCGGGCGCGACACGATCCCCGAGTTCGCGGTGCCGTGGTGGTTTCGCACGAACTTCGAAGCCAGCCTGAGCTCCGCGCAACACGCGCAGCTGATCGTCAACGGCGTCGTCGGCCAGGCCGACCTGTGGATCGACGGCCATCAGCTCGCCGCCCAGGCGACGCTGCAGGGCGCGTACACGCGCTACACGTTCGACCTCACGGGCGTGCTCCGCGAAGGCGCCAACTCGCTCGCGCTCGAGGTCTATCCGAACGACCCGACGCGCATGTTCACGCTCGACGACGTCGACTGGAACCAGATCCCGCCGGACAACAACACGGGGATCCAGTTCCCGCTGCAGCTGCACACCTCGGCCGCGCTCGCGCTCGGCGACGTGCACGTCAGCGAGGACAACGCCGCGGACCTGTCGAGCTCGGCACTGACGCTGAAAGGCGAAGTCACGAATGAAAGCCCGAGTGCTCAGAGCGGCACGGTGTCGGCGACCGTGACCCCGCCGTCCGGCGGCGGCGAAGCGATCACCGTCAGCAGAGCGGTCTCGCTGGCGGCGCACAGGACGCTCGCCGTCGCGTTCACGCCCGCCGCCTACCCGCAGCTGACGATCGCAAAGCCGCTCGTGTGGTGGCCGTACCAGATGGGCTCGCAGCCGCTGTACGGGCTCTCGATGGCGGTCTCACAGCCGGGAGCGGAAACCGACTCGCAGGCCGAGACGTTCGGCATCAGGACGGTCACCACCGAACTCGTCGGGCCCTCCGCGCTCGCGCCGCACGGCGTGCGGCGCTTCGCGATCAACGGCCAGCCGCTCGTGCTGCGCGGCGGTGGCTGGGCGGAGGACCTGTTCTTGCGCTACTCCGCCGCCTCGACCGCCGATCAGATCGCGCTGATCAAGAACCTCGGCCTCGACGCGATCCGCACCGAGGGCAAGGAAATGCCGGAGGACTTCTACGAGCAGATGGACCGCGCGGGGATCCTGATCGACGCCGGCTTCCAATGCTGTGACGCATGGCAGCCCGAACATCGCAAACTCGGCAAGCAGGAACAGAGCGTGCTCTATGACTCGGCGCTCGCGATCGGCCGGCGCCTGCGCAACCACCCGAGCGTGATCAACTTCAGCTGGAGCGACAACGCGCCGACCGCCAAGCAGGAACGGCTGTCGCTGAAGGCCTTCGCCGAAGACGACTTCGAAGATCCGCTGATCGCCTCGGCGGAGTACAGGAGCGCGCGCAAGCTCGGGCCCTCGGGCGAGAAGGAGGGACCGTACGACTGGGTGCCGCCGAGCTACTGGTATGACAGCACTCACTTCGACCGCCACGACCCGACCCGAACGAACGTCGGCGGGGCATGGGGTTTCGACAGCGAGGCGAGCGCCGGCGACACCGTGCCGACGCTCGACTCGATCGCGCGCTTCATGTCGCCGTTGGAACAGGCGAAGCTGTGGCAGGAACCGGCGTATAACCAGTACCACACCAACTACGAGCCGGAACTGCCGGGGCCGAAGAACGGCGGCTACTCGTTCGGGACGCTGTTCGAGCTCGACAAGGCGATCGCGGCGCGCTTCGGGCAGTGGTCGAGCCTCGACGAATACGTCGAGGACGCGCAGGTGCAGAACTACGAAACACAGCGCGCGCAGTTCGAGGCGTACATCGACCATGCGAACGCCACGCCGACGCCTTCCACGGGGGTCTTCTACTGGCAGCTGAACAAGGGCATGCCGACGCTGCTGTGGGACCTCTACAACGAGGAATTCGACCAGGCGGGGAGCTACTTCGGCGCGAAGAAGGCGAACGAGCCGCTGCACGCGCTGTTCTCCTACGACGATGACACGGTCAACCTCGACAATCTCACGAACACGACCGCCGCGGGGCTGTCGGTCGAGTCGAAGGTGTACGCGCTCGGCGGCGAGCTGCTCGACGACCAGAGCGCGTCAGGGATCACGCTCGGCGCGCAGGCCCTCGCAAACGACGTGATCACCCCGAAGCTGCCCGCCGCGACGGTCCCGCCGGCGCACGCGCAGACCTACTTCGTCGAGCTGTTGCTGAGACAGGCCGGCACCGTCGTCGACCGCAACGTCTACTGGCTTTCGACCCAGCAGGACCTGGTCAACTGGGAGAGCACGCTCGAAGAACCCGAACCGCACGCGACGATGTCCCAGTACGCCGATCTCAGCGCGCTGCACGAACTGCCCCAGGCGACGCTCGCGGTATCCGCGCAGACGCATGCCCAGGCAGGCGCAGACGGGGACGACACGCTCACGTCGGTGACGATCACGAACACCTCGGCGACGCCGACCGTCGCGTTCTTCCTGCGCGCCGACCTGCGCCGCGGCAACGCCGAAGGCGTCCCTGCGCCGGGCGATGACGAGGTGCTGCCGACGTTCTGGAGCGACGACGACACGACGCTGTGGCCGGGAGAGTCCGAGACGCTGACCGCCGCCTACCGCTCCGCGGCGCTCGACGGGCAGCAGCCTGTCGTGAGCGTCTCCGGCTGGAACGCCGCCGCGCGCGATGTGCCCGCGCCATGAGCCGAGCGCTCGCGTCTGTGCGCTCGCCGGCGGAAGCGCCTCGCAGCGCCGGGTCGCCCCACTGCCTGATCCAGTCGTCGGACACGGGCTCGACATGCCGCCGTTCCGCGAGCGATGCTTGCGCGTGCAATCATTGCGGTCATGAGCAAAATCACCGTCACCCACTTCACCGATCCAGGCTGCCCGTTCGCGTACTCGGCCAGCCCCGCGCTGGCCGTGCTGCACTGGCGCTACGGCGATCAGCTCGACTGGCGCCTCGTCACGATCGGCCTCGCCGAGGACCCGCAGCGCTACATCGACGCCGGCTACACGCCGACGCGCTCGATCATCGGAAACCAGCAGGCCTTCCGCCGGCACGGGATGCCGCTGCTGATGCAGCCGCGCGCCCGTGTGCTCGCGACGTCGCGTGCGTGCCGCGCGATCGTCGCGACGCGCCTGCTGTTCCCCGGTCGCGAGGATGAGGTCCTGCGCGCACTGCAGTTCGGCTGGTTCACGACGACGCTGCTGCTCGACGAGAACGCCGACATCGCCACCGCGCTCGCGCGCGTCGCGGGCCTCGATGTCGACGCGGTCATCGCCGCGATCGACGACCAGCCCACGCTCGCCGCATATGAGGACGACAAGCAGCAGACCCGCAGCGCCGAGGGCGGTCCCACGCAGTTCCAGGGAAAGGCGCGCCAGACCGACGGGCCGGTGCGCTACTCGGCACCGTCGCTCGTCTTTCACAGCAGCGCCGGGCAGCGGCTCGAGGCCGGTGGCTTTCAGACGATCGAGGCCTACGACGTGCTGATCGCGAACCTCGACCCGACGCTCGATCGCGAGGCGCCGCCGGAGCATCCGCTGGAGGCGCTGCGCCGCTTCCCCGGCGGTCTCGTCACGCAGGAGGTCGCCGCGGTCATGGCGCAGAACAACATGCTCCCCGACCGCAGCTCGGCCGAGCGCGCTCTGATCGAACTCGCCGGCGCCGGCGATGTGCGGCGCGAGCCGCTCGCCGACGACGCGCTCTGGCGGCTCGCCTGAGCGACCGCGCGCCCCTTCGCGTCCGCGCCCGGGCGGGTAGCCTGGGGCGCTGCGATGTCGATCACGGTCACCCTCCCAGACGGAAACCAGCTCGAGCTGCCCGACGGCGCGAGCGGCGCGGACGCCGCCGCCGCGATCGGGCCGGGCCTCGCGCGCGCGGCGCTCGCGGTCGAGGTCAGCCACCCGGAGGCGGGCGAGGGGCCCGAGGTTCGCGATCTCGCGCGCGCTCTGCCCGACGGTGCGCACGTCGCGGTCCTCACCGCCAAGAGCGGGCAGCCGGCTCTCGAGTTGATCCGCCACGACACCGCGCACGTCCTCGCCGCCGCGGTCATGGAGCTGTACCCCGGCGTCAAGATCTCGATCGGCCCGGCGATCGCCGAGGGCTTCTACTACGACTTCGAGTTCCCCGACGGCACCGCGATCTCCGAGGCGGACTTCCCGAAGATCGAAGAGCGCATGCGCGCGCACATCAAGGCGGCCGAGAGCTTCGATCGCGAGGATGTCTCACCGCAGCATGCGCGCGAGCGCTTCCTCGGCGAGCGCCAGGACTACAAGGTCGAGCTGATCGACGATCTCGTTGCCAACGCCGCCGGGGGACAGCCGCTGGAGACGGTCTCGCTCTACACGAACGGGCCGTTCACAGATCTCTGCCGCGGCCCGCACGCGCCGAGCACGAAGACGGTCGGGGCGTTCAAGCTGAACTCGGTCGCCGGCGCCTACTGGCGTGGCGACTCCGACCGTACGATGCTGACGCGCATCTACGGCACGGCGTTCTTCTCGAAGGCCGAGCTCGCCGAGCACCTCGAGCGGATCGAGCTGGCGAAGGCGCGCGACCATCGCAAGCTCGGCCGCGAGCTCGGCCTGTTCACGTTCTCGGAGGTCTCGCCCGGGGCGGCCTTCTGGCACCCGCCGGGGACGAGCGTGTTCAACGCGCTCGTCGCACTGTCGCGCAAGATGGGGCGCGAGAGCGGCTACAAGGAGGTCAAGACGCCGCAGATCTACGACGCCGAGCTGTGGAAGACATCAGGCCACTGGGGCAAGTACCGCGAGAACATGTTCACGATCAACGTCGAGGATCGCGAGATGGGCGTCAAGCCGATGAACTGCCCCGGCCACGCGCACCTGTTCGGCTCCACGCGACACTCCTATCGCGACCTGCCGGTGCGCTACTTCGAGCCGGGCCTGCTGCATCGCAACGAGGCATCGGGCGTGCTGCACGGGCTGCTCCGTGTGCGCCATTTCGCGCAGGACGACGCGCACGTCTTCTGCACCGAGGAGCAGGTTGAGGAGGAGGTCAGGGCGGCCCTGGAGATGGCGTTCGCGACCTACCAGCTGTTCGACCTCGACGTCAGCCTCGAGCTCTCCACGCGACCCGAGCAGCGGGTCGGCAGCGACGAGATGTGGGACCGCGCCGAGCAAAAGCTCGCACGCACACTCGATCAGCTCGGTCTCGACTATCAGCTCAATCCAGGTGACGGGGCGTTCTACGGGCCGAAGATCGACATGCACATGACCGATTCGCTCGGGCGCTCGTGGCAGCTCGGGACCGTGCAGCTCGACTACTCGATGCCCGAGCGATTTGAGCTTGCCTACACCGGCGCCGACAACCAGGAGCACCGCCCGGTGATGATCCATCGCGCGCTGTTCGGCTCCTACGAGCGCTTCATCGGCATCATGCTCGAGCATTACGGGGGTGAGCTGCCACTGTGGCTCACGCCGGTGCAGGCGATCGTGCTCCCCGTCTCCGACCGCTTCAACGACTACGGCGACGCTGTCCGCAGCAGCCTCGCCGGCGAGGAGGTGCGCGTCGAGCTCGACGACCGCAACGAGTCGATCGGGCGCAAGATCCGCGAGGCCGAGCTGCGCAAGCTCCCCTACATGCTGATCGTCGGCGAGCGCGAGCAGGGGGACGGGACGATCTCGGTGCGCGAGCATCGCGGCGGCGATGTCGGCAGCATGTCCGTCGAGCAGTTCAGCGAGCGGCTGCGGACGGCCCTGTGAGCGAACTGTGATCGACCCTTCGCCGCAGCAGCCGCGGCGAGCTATACTCGCTGGCATTGCAGCCCGCCAAATCCTCACAGCGCCACGTCTAGCATTCACTTGACGCGTGGCTTGAAAAGCTAGTGCCGGTCCCTCGCAGGTTCGACCGGCGCCCGCCTGAGCGGGACACGACGAGGATCAACGAGCGCATCCGCGTGCCCGAGGTGCGGCTGATCGACGACGAGGGCAACCAGATCGGCGTGCTCAAGACGCCCGACGCGCTCGTCTTCGCCCAGGAACGCGAACTCGACCTCGTCGAGGTCGCGCCCGAGGCACGCCCGCCGGTCTGCCGCGTGCTCGACTACTCCAAGTACAAGTACGAGCAGGCCCAGAAGGTCAAGCAGGCGCGCAAGCACCAGCAGCAGATCACCGTCCGCGAGATCAAGTTCCGCCCGAAGATCGCCGAGCACGACTACGACACCAAGAAGCACCACGTCGAGCGCTTCCTGCGCCACAAGGACAAGGTCAAGGTGACGATCATGTTCCGCGGGCGCGAGGTCACCCACCCCGAGCGCGGCACCGCGATCCTCGACCGCCTCGCCGAGGAGCTCGCCGAGCTCGGCGTCGTCGAGCAGCGCCCGATGCAGGAAGGGCGCAACATGACGATGATGATGGCCCCCTCGAAAGCTGTGCTGACCGGCAAGGTCGAGGACGAGGATGGGGACAGCCCCGCGCCCGAGGCCGGCCACGTGGGCGATGTCGCCGCGCTCGCGATCGAACCGCCCGCCGACAGCACCGCTCCGGTTGCAGACGGCCAGCAGGACGGCGCCGCCGCGGCCGCCGGCGAGCCCGAGCAGCCGCCTGCGGCGGCCGCCGCGACCCCCGCTGCGGATGCAGCCGCCGAGGACGGCGGCGCGTCCGCGGTCCCGGCCGTGCCATAATCATCGGCCGCTATGCCAAAGATGAAGACACACTCCGGGGCGAAGAAGCGCTTCAAGGTCACCGGCTCCGGCAAGGTGCGCGGACGCCACCCCTTCACGAGCCACATCCTCGAGAAGAAGTCGCCGAAAAAGAAGCGCGCGCTCGGTAGGCCGAAGATGCTCCACGAGCACGACGAACCGCGCGTCAAGCGGATGCTCGGGGTCGGCAAATGACACGCGTCAAGCGCTCCGTGCACGCGCGCAAGAAGCGCCGTGCGGTACTCGAGCAGACGAAGGGCTTCCGCGGCGAGGCGCACTCGAACTACAAGCGCGCCAAGGAGGCGCTGCTGAAGGCCGACAAATACGCCTACCGTGACCGGCGCAACCGCAAGCGCGACTTCCGCCGCCTGTGGATCACGCGCATCAACGCCGCCGCGCGCCTCAACGGCATGAGCTACTCGCAGTTCATGCACGGCCTGTCGCTCGCCGGCATCGAGCTCGACCGCAAGGTTCTTGCCGACATCGCCGTGCGCGATGCCGACACGTTTCGACGTTTCGCCGAGGTCGCCCGCGAGGCGTCGGCTGCTGCCTGACCCGGATCGGCCGGGGACCCGGCAACCGACAGACTGCCTCCCGGGCGTCGCTCCTGCAAAGGACGGCGCCCTTTTGTTTGCCCGCGCAGCGAATTGCAACGAGAGAGCATCAGATGAACAAGATCGCATCCCAACAGAACCCCCGACTGAAGGCCGTGCGGCGCCTGCATACCAAGCGCGAGCGCGCACGCCGCGGCTGCTTCCTCGCCGAGGGAGAGGACCTGATCGCCGCCGCGCGCGTGGCCGGCCGCGCGCCGCTCGAGGGCTATCGCCTCGACGGCTGCGGTCTCGGCGGCGGCGAGTTCCTCGATGTCGAGCGCGCCGCGCTCGCGAGCGTCTCGACGCTCGGCTCGGGCACGCGCGTGATCGGCGTCTACGAGCAGCGCTGGGGCGCCGCGCTGGGGCCGCTGTGCGTGTACCTGCACGGCGTCGGCGACCCCGGCAACGTCGGCACCGTGCTGCGCTCCGCACAGGCGTTCGGCGCGTCGTGCGTCGCGCTCGGTCCCGGCTGCGCAGATCCGCACTCGCCGAAGGCGGTGCGCGCGAGCATGGGCGCGATCTTCGCCGTCGCGCTCGCGCGCGTCGGCGACGTCGCCGATCTGCCCGGCGAGCTGATCGGGCTCGATGCCGGTGCCGAGCAGCCGCTGCGCGGCCCCGCAGGCGTCGAAAGCGCCGCCGTGAGCCTGCTGGTCGGCGCCGAGCGCGACGGCCTGCCCGCCGAGCTGCTTGCCGCCTGCACGCGCGTCGCGCGCATCCCGATCGCATCGGAGTCGCTCAACGCGGCGATGGCCGCGACCGTGGCGCTGTACGAGATGACCCGCCGGGGCGGGCGGGACATCGATACGGTCCCGGCGTGATCAATCGGATCGAACAGCTCCGCGCGCAGGGCGAGCGGGAGATCGCCGCGGCCGGCTCGAGCGACGCACTCGAGCAGCTGCGCGTGCGCTATCTCGGGCGCAAGGCCGAGCTGCCGCAGATGCTGCGGGGCGTCGCCGCGCTCGCGCCCGCCGAGCGCGGCGCGGTCGGCAAGGCGGCCAACGAGGCCCGCCAGGCGCTCGAGGCGCTGATCGCCGCGCGCGCCGGCGAGCTCTCCGCGGACGAGCTCGAGGGCCGGCTGCTGAGCGACAGCGTCGACGTCACGCTGCCCGGTGCGCCGCCGCAGCCGATCGGCGCGCTGCACGTGCTCTCCGCGACGCGGCGCGAGCTCGAAGACATCTTCCTCGGGCTCGGCTTCACCGTCATGGAGGGACCTGAGATCGAGACCGTGCACTACAACTTCGACGCGCTCAACCACAGCCCCACGCATCCCGCGCGGGCACGCAGCGACACGTTCTACGTCGACGCGGCCGGCGAGCAGGAGCTCGTGCTGCGCACGCACACCTCGCCGATGCAGGTGCGCGCGATGGAGGCGCACCCGCCGCCGTTGTATGTCGTCATCCCCGGGCGCGTCTACCGGCCCGACTCCGACGCGACGCACACGCCGCAGTTCCACCAGATCGAGGGGCTCGCCGTCGACGAGGACATCACCCTCGCCGACCTCAAGGGCACGCTGCTGGAGTTCGCCCGCGCGGTCTTCGGCGACGCCCGCGACGTGCGCCTGCGCCCGCATTTCTTCCCCTTCACCGAGCCGAGCGTCGAGGTCGACGTGTCCTGCTTTCACTGCGACGGCAAGGGCTTCCTGCGCGACGGCTCGCGCTGCTACCTGTGCAAGGGCGAGGGCTGGCTCGAGGTGCTCGGCGCCGGCGAGGTCGACCCCAACGTCTACTCCTACGTGCCCACCAGCGAGGCCAACGCCCCCGGCTATGACCCGGAGCGGATCCAGGGCTTCGCCTGGGGGATGGGCGTCGAGCGGATCGCGATGCTCAAGCACGGGATCCCCGACCTGCGCCTGTACTACGAGAACGACCTCCGCTTCCTGGAGCAGTTCTGATGAGGGTGCCGCTGCCATGGCTGCGCGAATACTGCGATCCCGCGCTCGACGTGCGCGCGATCGAGGAGCGCCTGACGATGACCGGCACGAAGGTCGAGGCGATCCACCACCACGGCGTGCGCTCGGCCGACGCGTTCATCGTCGGGCGCGTGCTCAGCGCCGAGCCCCATCCCGACGCCGACCGCCTGAAGCTGTGCAGCGTCGACATCGGCGCCGCGGCACCCGCGCAGATCGTCTGCGGCGCTGCCAACGTCGCCGCCGGGCAGACCGTCGCCGTCGCGACGCCGGGCGCGGTGATGCCCGACGGCACCAAGCTCAAGCAGGCAAAGCTCCGCGGGGTCGTCTCCGAAGGGATGATCCTCTCGGAGTCAGAGCTCGAGATCGGCGCCGGCGGCGAGGGGATTCTCGTGCTCGACGACGTGATGCTCGACGCAGAGCTCGCCCCGGGGACGCCGCTCGCCGAGGTGCTGCCGATCTCAAGCGAGGTGATCGAGCTCGAGATCACCCCCAACCGCCCCGACTGCCTTGGCGTCTACGGCGTCGCGCGCGAGCTGCACGCCGCCACCGGCGCGGCGCTCGCGGACGCCCCATGGGCGGATGACCCCGGATCGCGGGGCGCGCTCGCCGCGGCGCAGGTGACGGTCGCGTGCCCCGAGCTGTGTCCGCGCTTCACCGCGCGCGTGTTCGAGGACGTCACGATCGCGCAGTCGCCGCCGTGGCTGAAGGCGCGCCTGTCGGCCGCCGGGCAGCGCACGATCAACAACGTCGTCGACATCACCAACTACGCGATGCTGCTCAGCGGCCAGCCGTTGCACGCGTTCGACCTCGACCGCGTCGCCGGCGCGCAGCTGACCGTGCGCCGCGCCCGCGCGGGCGAGCAGATGGAGACGCTCGACGGGCAGACGCGCACCCTCAGCGAGCAGATGCTCGTGATCGACGACGCCGACGGCGCGACCTCGATCGCCGGGCTGATGGGCGGCGCGCGCTCGGAGGTGCAGCCGCAGACGACCCGCGTGCTGCTCGAGGTCGCGACCTGGAACGGGCCGAACATCCACGACAGCTCATGGGCGCTGGGGCTGCGCAGCGAGGCCTCCGGGCGCTTCGAGAAGGGGCTGCAGCCGGAGCAGTGCATGCAGGCGCAGGCGATCGCCACGAAGCTGCTGATCGAGCTGTGCGGGGCGAGCGTCGCTGCCGGCACGATCGACATCGGCTGGAGCGAGCCGCCCGCGCAGGTGATCCGGCTGCGCGAGTCGCGGGTCGCAGCGATCCTCGGCGTCCCCGTCGCCCGTGAGCGTCAGGGCGAGATCCTCGCCGCCCTCGACTTCGCCTGTCAGCCGCGCGAGGACGGCCTCGATGTCAGCGTGCCCGCCCTGCGCCGCGACGACGTCACCCGCGAGGTCGACCTGATCGAGGAGGTCGCGCGGATCGACGGCCTCGAGCGCCTGCCCGCGACGCTGCCCGCACGGCGCGGCGCGGCTGGGCGGCTCAGCCATGCCCAGCGCATGCGCCGCGCCGCCGAGGATGCGATGGTCGGCCGCGGCCTGCACGAGGTGGTCGGCTGGAGCTTTGCCGATCCGGACCTGCTCGAGCGCCTGCGCCTGCCCGCCGAGCACCCGCTGCGCCGCGTCGTCACGGTCGCCAACCCGCTCTCCGACGGCCAGTCGATGATGCGCCCGACGCTGCTCGGGTCGCTGCTCGACGCCGCGCGCCACAACGTCGCGCGCAACGGCCCCGACATCGCGATCTTCGAGTCCGGCACCGTCTACCGCGAGGACCCGGCCGGCCCGCTCGCCGATACCCCGACGGGCACAAGCGAGCACCACGGCCTCGGCGTGCTGCTCAGCGGCGCGCTCGCGCCGCGCTCGTGGCGCGGGCGCAGCGTCGAGGCGGACTTCTTCAGCGCCAAGGCGCTGCTCGCCGGGATGCTCGACAGCTTTCACGTCGACTGGTCGGTGCAGGCTGCCGCGATGCCGTTCCTGCACCCCGGCCGCAGCGGTGCCGTGCTGCTTGGCGCGGGCGAGCAGGAGCCCGTGCACCTCGGCTTCCTCGGCGAGCTGCACCCGCTCGTCGCGGGCGCCTGGGACCTGCCGCGCACCGCCGCGTTCGCGATCGATCTCGGCAAGCTCGCCGCGGCCGCGCCCGCGGTCGTCCCGTTCAGCGCCTTCGGCGCGTTTCCCGTGCTGCGCCAGGACCTCGCGGTCACGCTGCCCGACGCCGTCTCCGCCGCCGCGCTGCTCGAGCGCGTGCGCGCCGCCGCCGGCAGGACGCTCGAGCAGGCGAGCGTGTTCGACGTCTACAGCGGCGAGCAGGTCGGCGAGGGCCGCCGCTCGCTCGCGCTCGCGCTGTCCTTCCGCGACGCTGAGCGCACGCTCACCGACGAGGACGTCGCGCCGCTGCGCCAGCGGATCGTCACAACGCTCGCGGAGATCGGCGGTGAGCTGCGTGGCTAGCGAGCAGCCCCAGCAGTTCGCGAGCGGCTCACCGCGCGTGCTCGTCGCCGGCGCGACCGGCTTCGCCGGCGCGCTCGCCGCGCACCTGCTGTGGCGCCACCCCGCGTTCGAGCTCGCCGGGGTGACGGGTCGCTCCGAGCTCGGCACACGCCTCGACCGGCTGTATCCGCGCTACCGCGTGCCGCTCGAGATCGAGGCGCTCGCGCCCGAGCGCCTCGACGGGCTCGATGCGGCGATCGTCGCCTACCCGCATGCCGCCGCCGCGCCGACCGTCGCCGAGCTGCGCGCGCTCGGCGCCCGCGTCGTCGATCTCAGCGCCGACTTCCGGCTGCGCTCGCTCGCGACCTACGAGCAGTGGTACGGCAGTCATCCGCGGCCCGAGCTGCTCAAGCAGGCCGTCTACGGCCTCAGCGAGCTTCACCGCGAGGAGATCGCCGCCGCCGCGATCGTCGCCAACCCCGGCTGCTATCCGACCGCATCGCTGCTCGCGCTCGCGCCGCTCGCGCGCGCCGGGCTGATCGCCGACGTGGTGATCGACGCCAAGCAGGGCATCTCCGGCGCAGGCCGCGCCTTCGACGAGAGCACGCACCTGTCGATGGCCGGCGAGAACATCCTCCCGTACAAGGTCGCCGCGCACCGCCACACGCCCGAGATCGAGGAGCAGCTCGACGCTCTCGATCCCGCCCGCCCAGGTCTCACGGTGCAGTTCCAGGCGCACCTAGTGCCGCTCGATCAGGGCGAGCTCGCGAGCTGCTACGTGACGCCGACGCGGGCGCTCGCCGCCGCCGAGCTGCGCGAGCTGTTCACCGACGCGTACGCCTCCGAGCCGTTCGTCGAGGTCGTCGACGCGCCGCCCGGCGTGCGCGAGGTCGCGCAGACCAACTACTGCCGGCTGTTCGCAGCGAGCGACGAGCACACCGGCAAGGTGCTCGTGTTCTCCGCGATCGACAACCTCTGGAAGGGCACCTCCTCGCAGGCCGTGCAGAACCTCAACCTGATGTTCCAGCTGCCCGAGACGAGCGGGTTGCAATGAGCGCGCAGCCGCCGTTCTTCCGCTCACGCTGGGTGCCCGCGCCCACGCACGTGCGCGAGCTCGGCGCCGGCTCCGGCCTGCCCGAGGGGTTTCGCGCGGCCGGTGTCGCCGCGCAGATCAAGACGAGCGGCAACCCCGACGTCGCGTTGCTCATCTGCGACGCCGAGCGGCCGGTCAGCGCCGCGCGTTTCACCGCCAGCGGGACGCCCGCCGCGCCCGTGCTGCTGAGCCGCGAGCGCTCCGATCTGAGCGCGCTGCGCGTCGTGCTCGCGAACTCCGGCTGTGCCAACGCGGCGACCGGGCAGCGCGGGCTCGAAGACGCCGCCAAGACGCAGGGGGCGGCCGCGCTCGCCGCCGGCGTCGAGCCCGCGCACGTAGCGCTCGCATCGACCGGCGGGATCAGCCACCACCTGCCCGTCGACCGGATGCTGAAAGGCATCCTCGCCGCGCGCGAGCAGCTCAGCCGCGGCGGCGACGGGGACTTCCAGCAGGCGATCCAGACGACGGACCTGTTCGAGAAGCGCGCAAATCTCGAGGTCCAGCTGCCATCCGGCACGGTGCGCCTGAACGCGCAGTGCAAGGGCGCGGGGATGATCTCGCCGAACTTCGCGACGATGCTGTGCTTCATCGAGACCGACGCCGAGCTCAGCGCCGAGACCGCCGACCTGCTGCTCGGCGTCTGCGTCAAGCGCTCCTTCGACCGCGCCTCCGTCGACGGGCAGCTGTCGACCAACGACACCGCGATCCTGATCTGCTCGGGCTCGAGCGGCGTGCGCGTCGCGCCCGAGAGCGAGGACGAGCTGCGCTTCGGCGAGGCGCTCGACGCGCTGCTGCGCGCGCTCGCGATCATGATGGTCAGGGACGGCGAGGGCGCCGGGCGCATCGCCCGCGTGGTCGTCCGCGGCGGCAGCGAGGACGGCGTCGAGGCGGTCGCGCGTGCCGTCGCGAACTCGCCGCTCGTGAAGGCCGCGCTGCACGGCGGCGACCCCAACTGGGGGCGGATCGTGCAGGCCGTCGGCGCCGCTGTGGGCGGGCGGGACTGGTTTCCCACGCCGCTCGCCGTCGACATCGTGATCGAGGGCATCCAGGTCTGCTCGGCCGGGACCGCGATCCCCTACGACCAGCAGGCGCTCGACGCCGCCGCCGCCGGAAGCGAGGTCGAATACGAGATCTCGCTGCCCGGCGAGGGCGCCGAGACCGAGGTGTTCTTCTCAGACCTGTCGCACGAGTACGTGACAGTCAACGCCGACTACACGACATGAGCCAGACGCGCGTATGCCGGCGCCATACGGCGTCCTCCCTCGCTCGTGTGCCTATCGGCACACCACGCTCGGTGCGTCGTTGTCTGGCTCGGCCTGCGCACGCCCGGGTGGCCGGGTCGCTCCGCTGGGGATGTGACAGCCATGCGTGACGTAGGCACACTGCTCGAGGCGCTCCCGTACATCCGCGAGTTCCACGGCAAGACCGTGGTTATCAAGTACGGCGGGGCGGCGATGGAGGACCCGGCGCTGCGCGAGGAGTTCGCACGCGACGTCGTGCTGCTCAAGTACGTCGGCCTGAACCCGATCGTCGTGCACGGCGGCGGCCCCGAGATCACCGGCTACATGGAGCGTCTCGGCCTGCCCGTGGAGTTCATCGGCGGGCTGCGCGTGTCCGACGAGCACACCGTCGAGATCGCGAAGATGGTGCTCGTCGGCAAGGTCAACAAGGAGATCGTGCTGCGCCTCAGCCGTCACGGCCAGCCCGCGGTCGGCCTCTGCGGCGACGACGGCTCGCTGTTCCGCGTCGCCCGGCGCACCGCGCCCGGCGGTGAGGACATCGGTTTCGTCGGACGCATCGAGCGCGTCAACGTCGGCGTGATCGAGCACATCGCCAAGCGACTACATCCCGGTGATCGCCTCGGTCGGCGCCGATCGCGACGGGCACTCCTACAACGTCAACGCCGACGAGGCCGCGGGCGCGGTCGCAAGCGCGCTCGGCGCCTACAAGGTCGTGTTCCTGACCGACGTCGCCGGCTGGCTCGCCGACCCGGCGGATCCCGCGAGCCTGATCAGCCACGCGACCGCCGAGCACGTCGAGGGGGCCGTCGCGAGCCTCGACGGCGGCATGCGCCCGAAGCTCGAAGCGTGCGTGCAGGCGATCAACGACGGCGTCAGCGCCGCCTACATCATCGACGGGCGGATCGCGCACTCGCTGCTGCTCGAGCTGTTCACCGATGCCGGCGTCGGCACGAAGATCGAGGTCTCCGCGTGAGCCTCGCCGAGCTGCAGCAGCTCGAGCGCACGCGCATGATCGCCTCCTACGCGCGCCAGCCCGTCGAGTTCGTACGCGGCGAGGGCGCGCGCCTGTGGGACGCGGAGGGCAACGAGTACCTCGACTTCCTCTGCGGCATCTCGGTCACGAGCCTCGGCCACTGCCACCCCGAGATCGTCGCCGCGATCGCCGAGCAGTCGCGTGCGCTGATCCACGTCAGCAACCTGTTCTACAGCGAGCCCGCGATGCGCCTCGCGCAGCAGCCTGTCGAGCTCGAGCCTCGGCGGCAAGGTGTACTTCTGCAACTCCGGCGCCGAGGCCAACGAGGCGGCGATCAAGCTCGCGCGCAAGGCCAGGCGCGGGCGGCGACATCGTCGTCGTCCACGGCGCCTTCCACGGCCGCACCTACGGCGCCCTGTCGGCCACGCCGCAGGAGTCCAAGCAGGCCCCGTTCGCGCCGCTCGTGCCCGGCTTCCGTGCGGTCGCGCCCGATCCGCAGGCGCTCACGGCCGCGGTCGATCGCCGGACGGCGGCGGTGCTGCTCGAGCCGATCCAGGGCGAGACCGGCGTGCACGAGCTCTCCGTGGAGCTGCTGCAGGCCGCGCGAGCGAGCTGCGACGAGCACGGCGCGGCGCTGATCTTCGATGAGATCCAGACCGGGATGGGGCGCACGGGCACGCTCTGGGCCTACCAGCAGAGCGGCGTCGTGCCCGATGCGATCACGCTCGCGAAGGCCCTCGGCGGCGGCCTGCCGATCGGCGCGCTCGTGACCGGCGAGCGCCTCGCCGACGTGTTCGTCCCCGGCGATCACGGCTCGACCTTCGCCGGCGGCCCGCTCGTCGCGAGCGCCGCGCTCGCCGCCCTGCAGCTCACCGACGATCCGGCCCTGCTCGAGAACGTGCGCGCGATCGGCGCGCTGCTGCACGCGGGGCTCGAGCAGCTGCCGCATGTGCGCTCGGTGCGCGGACGCGGCCTGATGCTCGCGTGCGAGCTCGACGTCGACGCGCCCGCCGTCGTGCGGCGCGCGCTGCTCGAGCAGCGGCTCGTGCTCAACGCGACGGGGCCGACGACGGTACGGCTGCTGCCGCCGCTGACGATCGATCAGGGCGATGTCAACGAGGCGCTCGCGCGGCTGGCGGCGGCGCTGGCGGGCTGAGCGATGCGCCGCGCGCTCGACGGCGGCTTCGAGCTCGACGACGACCCCGCGCGGATCGACGTCGACGCCGTCCACGCGTTCATCTCCGGCGAGTCCTACTGGGGGCGGGGCCGCAGCCGCGAGCTCGTCGTCGCCGCTGTCAGCGGCTCCCAGCGCGTCGTCGGGCTGTATCTCGGGATGCAGCAGGTCGGCTTCGCACGCGCGGTCAGCGACGGCGCGATCATCGGCTACGTCGCCGACGTGTACGTGCTCGCGCCCTACCGCGGCCGCGGCCTCGGCCTCGAGCTGGTGCGCGAGCTGATCGAGGGGCAACAGGACCCAGAGGCGGCGAACGTACGCTGGATGCTGCACACCGCAGACGCCCAGGCGCTGTACGCGAAGCTCGGCTTCGTCCTCGGCCCGAGCCACTATCCGCTGATGGAACGGCGCAGCCGGCGCGGCTGAGCGAGTTGTCTCAGGCAGCCTCAGACGAACATCCGCCGAGGCCGGCGCGAGCGCGACTCGCGGTCTGTAACGATGGCCCGGAGATGGATCTGAGCTCACTCTCGCGCGCGCGCCGCGCGTGGCGCCGGCGTGCGTTTCCCGCGTTCTGCGCGGCCGTGATCACGTGCGCCGCCGGCGCCGCGCCGGCGTCCGCCGGCGAGCCGCTCGTGCCCTACATCATCGGCGGTCAGCAGGCTCGGTCTCGCAGTTTCCCTGGCAGGTGTTCATCCTAGGGGACGATCGAATCCGGCTTCGTCAGCTGCGGCGGCTCGATCCTCGACGCCTCCCACATCCTCACGGCGGCGCACTGCGTCGATCACGAGGGCACGACGGTCAGCTACCCGGCCGCCGACTACGAAGTCCTCGCCGGCCGCAGCAACCGTCGCTCGAAATCGGGCCCACCGACCAGCTGCGGAACGTCTCCGCGATCCGTACCGATCCCTACTACGCGGCCGCGCCGCGAGATCAAGGACGACGTCGCGATCCTCACGCTCGCGGTACCGCTTGACGCTCTCGGCGGCCAACAACGCGGTGGCGATCCCGCTCGTCGCAAGCGGTGCGACGCCGCCGCCCGGGACGCCGCTGACGGTCAGCGGATACGGCAAACAGAACGGCGCCGAAGGCGCAGAACCGGACGGCAAGCTCTATGCGACGACGTTGAACGCGATCAGCAGCGATGCCTGCCGCAGCCTCGCCGGGCTCAACACGGCGGTGCTGCTGTGCGCCGAGGGCGCGAGCTCCTCGACCTGTCAGGGCGACAGCGGCGGACCGCTCGTCGCAGGGCAGCCCGCCGGTCGAGGTCGGCGTCGTCGACTTCGGCCTGGAAGACTGCCCGGTGGCGACGCCCGCGGTGTTCACGAACCTCGCAGCGCCGGAGGTGCGGGCGTTCATCGAAGGCAGCGAAGCGCCGCCGGTGGCGGCGCGCGCGATAACCGGGCCGGTGCTGAGGGCGGTCGGAGCGGTCGCGGTCGACTACAGCCCGCTGACGTGCGAACCGGGCAGCTGGAGCGGCTCGCCGAGCTACACGTACAACTTCCAGCTCGACAACGCCTCACAGCAGCTGCTGCAGAGCGGCCCGGGCGACACCTACATCCCTCCGAGCAGCCTGCTCGGCGCGCCGATCGTCTGCATCGTGCAGGCCAGCAACCCCGGCGGCGTGAGCACGTTGCGCAGCGGCACGACGCCGCCGCTCGCGCCCGACGCGGCGCCGCCGAGCGCGTCGATCGCGGCGCCGCCGAAGTGTCACCTGCAGACGTGCACGCTGACGATCAGGGCGTCGGACCCCAACGGTGTGGCGCTGACGCTGCACGCCAGCGCGAGCTACGCGATCACCGCCGTCTGCCGCCGGAAGGGCCGGCGCCCGGCGCCGTGCCGCAAGACGAAGACCGCGACGATGGCGCTCGCGACGCTCTCCGCGGGCAGCTACCGGGCCTCGATCGCGAAGCTCCCCTATGGCGAGCGGGTCAGGTTCAGCGTCCACGCGAGCAATGCAGCGGCGCTCAGCCAGGCGACGCCGGCGGTGCTCGTGACGACGCTGCACAAGCCGAAGCCGAAGAAGCGCGGTTAGGCCACCCGGGCTCGCGGGCAGCGGCGCGGTAGCCTTCCGCCCCGTGAGCACCGAGGACCCGACCGCATTTCCGCGCACCGCGAGCTACGAGGCCGACCCCGAGCACGTCCACCGCGTGCTGCTGCTGTATTCGGGCGGGCTCGACACGAGCGTGATGCTGAAGTGGATTCAGGACTCCTACGACGCCGAGGTCGTGTGCCTGACCGTCAACCTCGGCCAGCCCGGCGAGGACTACGACGTGATCAGGGGCAAGGCGATCGACCTCGGCGCGCTCGACTGTCATGTCGTCGACGCGCGCGAGCAGTTCGCGCGCGAGTACCTCGCGCCGGCGATCAGGGCGAACGCGCTCTACGGCGGCGGCTACCCGCTGTTCACCGCGCTCGGGCGTCCGCTGATCGCGAAGCTGGCCGTCGACTACGCGCGCTCGAACAACTGCGACACCGTCGCCCACGGCTGTACCGGCAAGGGCAACGACCAGGTGCGGATCGAGGCGACGATCGCGACGCTCGCACCCGAGCTGAAGGTGATCGCGCCGGTGCGCTCGTGGCAGATGGGCCGCGAGGAGGAGATCGCCTACGCGCGCGAGCACGGCATCCCCGTCAAGGGCGGAACCGAGACGGCGCCGTACTCGATCGACGACAACCTCTGGGGGCGCTCCTCGGAGGGACGCTGGATCGAGGATCTCGACCACGCGCCCGAGGACGACGTCTTCCAGCTCGTCACCCGGCCCGAGCAGGCGCCCGATCAGCCCGAGCAGATCGAGCTCAGCTTCGAGCGCGGCATCCCGGTCGCGCTGGGCGGCGAGCGGATGGGGCTCGTCGAGCTGATCGAAGCGACCGCCGCGATCGCCGCCCGCCACGGCGTCGGCATCATCGACCACATCGAGGATCGGATCGTCGGGCTGAAGGTGCGCGACATCTATGAGGCGCCGGCCGCCGCGGTCATCCTCCCGGCCCACCAGGAGCTCGAGCGGCTGGTCTGCACGATCCATCAGAACCAGTTCAAGCCGCAGCTCGATCAGCAGTGGGCCTATCTCGTCTACGCGGGGCTGTGGTGGGAGCCGCTGCGCGGCGATCTCGACGCGTACATGAACGAGGTCAACACGCAGGTCACCGGCACGATCGCGATCAAGCTGTTCAAGGGTCACGCCCGCGTCGTCACGCGCTCCTCGCCGAACGCCGTCTACGACGCGAGCCTCGCCTCCTTCTCACAGTCCGGCGGGCTGTTCTCGCAGAGCGCCTCGCCCGGCTTCATCGAGCTGTGGTCGCTGCAGTCGCGGATGGCCTGGCGCTTGCGCCACGAGTAGCGCGCGACGGTCGCGGCGGCCGCGCGTGCGGGCCGCGTGAACGCCGTTTGCAGGGGTTCCGTGGCCGTCCGGCGTGCCCCTTAGTTTGCCGGTCAAGGTGATGGCAGAGGGAAACGACACGCCCGGCGGCGAGCCCGGCAGGAGCGCTTCACGGAGCGAGGGCGATCTGCTCGCCGAGCGCCGCGCGCGCCGCGCGGCGGAGAGCGGCGAGGTTGCGCTGACGCGACGGGCGGAGGCCGCCGAAGCGACCGTGCAGACGCTCGAACGGCACGTCGCGAGCCTCCAGCAGCGCCTGCGCGAGGCCGAGGACTCCCAGCGCGAGATCGCCGAGTCGCTCGAGATCGAGCGCTCGGCGGCGCTCGAGCGCGAGCACGAGCTGCGGAGGGTCAAGCAGCGCGAGTATGCCGAGCAGCAGCTGCGCGTCGAGGCCGAGGACCTGCTCGGCGACTTCGATCGCGAGAGCCGCGGCGAGATCGAACGGATCAGCGCGCGCCTGAGCGCGAGCGAGGGCGACGCCCGCGAGCTCGCCGCGCGCCTGGAGACCGTCCAGCGCCAGCTCGCCGAGGCCGAACATGGCAGCGCCGCCGAGCGCGCGGCCCAGCGCCGCTTCGAGCTCGAGCTGCAGACACGGCTCAGCGAGCTGGAGCGGCGTGCGAGCGAGATGCAGCTGGGGCTCGATCGCGAGCGCTCGCGCGCGCGAGCGCGCCGAGCAGCTGCTCGCCGGCATGCGCTCCGGCCATCGCCAGCTCGGCGGCCTGCTCGGCGATCTGCGCGGCATCGTCGAGCGCCTCGCCGCGGGGCTCGACAGCGAGCAGCGCGGCCGCCGCGCCGACGCACCCGTCGCGCCGCTCGCACCGCTTGAGCGATCGCTCGCCCCGCTCGAGCCGCCGCCCGCGCCCCCCGCGCCGGCGCCGCCGGCCGCTGCGCCGGCGCCGGCGCAGGCACCGCCCGCCGCGGCCGTTGCGCCGGCCGCGCAGCCGAGCGCCGCCGCCGAGGCTCGCGGCGTGGAGATGGCCGATGCGCTGGCCGCGGCCGTCGAGCGGCTGCGGGCGCGCGCGGAGGCCGTCCCGGAGGCCGAGCAGCCGGTGCACGTGCCGCCGCCCGCGCCAGCGGCGCAGGCCACGCACAAGCACAGCATGTCGCTGATAAAACGCGTTCGGATATGGCGCAAACAGCGGCGGGGCCGCTGAAGCTCCGCCGCGCGGACGCCTAGCATGAACTCCCAGTGAGCACCCCCTCCTGCGCCCATCTGCACGTGCACTCCGAGTACTCGCTGCTCGACGGCGCGTGCAAGATCGAGGCGCTCGCAGAACGCGCCGCGAAGTTCGACCAGCCGGCCCTCAGCCTGACCGATCACGGCGTCATGAACGGCGCCGTCGAGATGTACAAGGCGTGCAGGAAGCACGGCGTCAAGCCGATCATCGGCTGCGAGATCTATCTCGTCGAGGACCATGCCGTCGCCGCCGGCGGCGTCAAGACCGAGCGCAACCACCTGACGCTGCTGGCAGCCAACGACAGCGGCTACCGCAACCTCGTCAAGCTCTCCTCGGCGGGCTTCCTGGAGGGCCTGCAGCGCGGCAAGCCGACGGTCGACCTCGCCCAGGTCGAGCGCTACTCCGACGGCGTGATCGCGCTCACCGGCTGTCTCGCCTCGCGCTTCTGCCAGCGGCTGCTCGAGGACCGCGTCGATGACGCGCGCGCGCATGCGCAGGAGCTGCAGGGCGTGTTCGGCGCCGAGAACGTCTACTTCGAGGTCCAGAAGAACGGGCTCGTGCCGCAGGACAAGTGCAACGAGGGCATCGTCCGGATCGCCCGCGAGCTCGGCGGCGGCCTCGTCGGCACGGGCGATGTGCACTATCTGCGCCGCGAGGACTACGAACACCACACGGCGCTGCTGTGCGTGCAGACCAAGAGCACGATCGCCGCGCCGAAGCTGACGTTCGACACGAACGAGTTCTACCTCAAGGACAGCGCGGAAATGGCGAGCGCGTTCGCGGAGTGGCCGGAGGCGGTGGCGAACACGCTCGAGATCGCCGAGCGCTGCTCGGTCGAGATCGAGCTCGGCAAGCAGCTGATCCCGAGCTATGAGACGCCGGACGGCCTCGGCGAGCGCGAGTACCTGCGCGAGCGCGTGCAGGAGGGGCTGCGCGTGCGCTACGGCGATCCGCCGCCGGCGGAGGCGATCGCGCGGATGGAGATGGAGCTCGACGTGATCGACCGCATGGGCTTCAACGCGTACTTCCTGATCGTCTGGGACTTCGTCAAGTACGCCAAGGAGCACGGCATCGCCGTCGGCCCCGGCCGCGGCTCGGCGGCCGGCTCGCTCGTCTCCTACTGCCTGGCGATCACCGATATCGACCCGCTCCGCTACGACCTGCTGTTCGAGCGCTTCCTGAACCCCGAGCGCGTGTCGATGCCCGACATCGACATCGACTTCTCGGTGCGCGGGCGCGAGCGCGTGATGCGTTACGTGACCGAGAAGTACGGGCGCGAGTCGGTCGCGCAGATCGTCACCTTCGGCAAGATGTTCCCGCGCGCGGCGACGCGCGACGCGGCGCGCGTGCTCGGCTTCGACTACGGCGCCGGCGATCGGCTCGCGAAGCTGATCCCCGACCCGATCATGGGCCGCTCGCCGTCGTTCGAGGACTGCCTGAAGCCCGGCCAGCCGCTGCGCAAGGCATGCGATGAGGACCCGGCGGCGCAGAAGATCGTCGACGTCGCGCAGGGCCTCGAGGGGATCGTGCGCAACTCCTCGATCCACGCCGCCGCGGTCGTGATCGCCGATAGGCCGCTGACCGACATCGTGCCGCTGCAGCTCGCCGACGCGGGCACCGACGAGAACGGCGAGCGTGCGTTCCGCACGGTCACGCAGTTCTCGATGAAGCCGATCGAGGAAATCGGCATCCTCAAGATGGACTTCCTCGGGCTGCGCAACCTCGACGTGATCGAGGACGCGCTCGACATCATCGAGCGCTCGAGCGGCGCGCGGCCGGACATGACGACGCTGCCGCTCGACGACGAGAAGACCTACGAGATGATGGCGCGCGGAGACTCCACCGGGGTGTTCCAGTTCGAGTCCGAGGGCATGCGCGAGGCGCTCAAGAAGGTGCGCCCGGACGAGTTCGAAGACCTCGTCGCGCTGAACGCCCTGTATCGCCCCGGGGCGATGGACCAGATCCCGGTGTACGCGAAGGGCAAGCACCACCCCGAACAGATCTCCTACGCCGATGAGCGCCTGCGCCCGATCCTCGAGTCCTCCAACGGCGTGATCCTCTACCAGGAGCAGGCGATGCAGATCTCCAAGGAGCTCGCGGGCTTCTCGGGCGCCAAGGCCGACGATCTGCGCAAGGCGATCGGCAAGAAGAACCGCCAGGCGATGGCGGCGCTGAAGCCCGAGTTCGTCTCCGGCTGCCAGGCATCGGGGACGCGCCCGGAAGTGATCGAGTTCCTCTGGCAGACGAACGAAAAGTCGGCCGACTACTCCTTCAACAAGAGCCACGCCGCGTGCTACGCGCTGATCGGCTACCGCACCGCGTGGCTGAAGGCCAACCACCCAGCGGAGTACATGGCGGCGCTGATCTCCTCGGTGATGTCGACGAAGGACAAGGTGCCGTATTTCGTCGCGCGCTGCGAGGAGATGGGGATCGAGATCCTGCCGCCCGACGTCAACCTCTCAGACCACGAGTTCACGGTCGTCGAGCGCAACATCCGCTTCGGTCTCGACGCGGTCAAGGGCGTCGGCTACCAGGCTGTCGAGGCGATCAAGCGCGCGCGCGAGCAGCGCGGGGAGTTCAGTTCGATCTGGGATTTCTGCGAGCGCGTCGACAACCGCACGGTCAACAAGAAGGCGATCGACGCGCTGATCAAGTGCGGCGCGCTGGGATCGACCGGCGCGAGCCGCAAGGGCATGCTCGCGGTGCTGGAGATGGCGCAGGCCAAAGGCCAGCAGATCCAGCAGGACGCGCAGATCGGGCAGGGCTCGATCTTCGACCTGCAGGAAGGCGCTCCCGCCGGCTCGCCGTCCGCTTCGGCCGATGCGCTGGCGGCGCTCGCGCAGCCCGTGCAGCCGCCGATCCCCGGCGAGGAGTTCGAGCAGCCCGAGCTGCTCGCCGCGGAGAAGGAAGCGATCGGGCTGTTCGTCTCGGCGCACCCGCTGAAGCCGCTCCGCGACGCGCTGCGCGCGCGTGTGGACTGTCCGATCGCCGCGCTCGAGGATCGCCGCGACAAGGACTGGGTGACGGTCGGCGGGATCATCACCGAGGCCAAGCGGATCCGTACGCGCAGCGGCGATCACATGATGTTCGCGACGCTCGACGATCTCGCGGGTGCGGTCGAGATGCTCGTGTTCGGCAAGGCGCTCGCCGAGCACGAGGCGGCATTGGCGGTCGATGAGATCGTGATCGTCAAGGGCCGCGTCGACCACAAGGAAGCCGGCAAGACGTGCCTCGTCGTGCAGTCGGTCGAGTCCTTCGCGCCGACACAGGAGGAGATCGAGCGCGCCGAGGCGCAGGCGCGCGCCGCTGCCGCGAACGCGACGGCGGTGGCCCAGCCGGTCCACCTCGAGGTCGACGCCTCGGAGCTCGCGCCCGGGGCGCTCGAGGACCTGCGCCAGGCGATCGAGGACTTCCCCGGCCCGGCCGAGGTGCTGATCGATCTGCGCATGAGCAGCGGCACGCATCGCCTGCGCCTCGGCAGCGAGTACCGCGTGCAGCACACGCCGACGTTGCGCGCGGAGCTCGAACACGCGCTCGCGCCGATCGCCTCGGCCGCGACCGGCTGAACGTCCGGCCGCTCAGCGGCGCGCGGCGAGGCCGCGCTCGCGCAGCTCGTTCGCGAGCGCGATTTCCTCGCGCCCCGGCCCTTCGCGGTTGGCGCCGGGTGTCTCGAGGATGCACGGCAGCTTCTGCACCCCGGGCGCGGACAGGAACGCGGCGACGCCGTCGGCGCCGAGCTCGCCCGCGCCGATGTTCGCGTGGCGGTCGCGGTTGGAGCGAAGCGCGGTCTGCGAGTCGTTGAGGTGCAGCGAGCGGATCCGCCCGCGGCCGAGCTTGCGCCGCGCCTCGCGCAGCGCCGCGTCCATGCCCTTGACGGTGCGGATGTCATAGCCGGAGGCGAACAGGTGGCAGGAGTCGATGCAGATGCCGAGCCGGTCGCCGCCGCCGGCCCGATCGAGCAGCTGCGCGAGCTCATCGAAGGAGCGCCCGAGCGTCCCGCCGGTGCCTGCGGTGTTCTCGAGGTGCAGCTCGCAGCGCTCGCTCTCGGCGAGCGCCTCGCGGATCGCCGCGCCCGCGCGGGCGATCGCCTCGCCGACGTCGCCGGTCTTCGCCGAGCCGGGGTGCAGGACGACGCCGGATGCGCCGATCGCGGCGCCGACGCGCAGCGAGTTCGTCAGCGAAGCAAGTGATTTCTCGCGGATGTCGGGGTCCTCGCTCGCGCAGTTGAGCAGGTACACCGCGTGGATCACGACCGCGTCGATCTCACTCGCGGCCATCGCCTCGCGAAACGCGGCGACGTCCTCGTCGCGGTAGGCGCTCGGCCGCCACATCCGCGGCGACTGGTTGAAGATCTGGATCGCGCGGCAGCCACGCTCGAGGCCGCGCGCGATCGCCTTCGGCAGACCGCCGGCGGGGGAGACGTGCGCGCCGATTAGCATGCGGCGATTATGAGGGTTCGCTTCGCACCTTCGCCAACCGGCGCGCTGCATATCGGCGGCGCGCGCACGGCGCTGTTCAACTGGCTGCTCGCGCGCCACGACGGCGGCCAGCTGGTGCTGCGCATCGAGGACACCGACCGCGAGCGCTCGACCGCGGCGAACATCGAGCAGATCCTAGACGCGCTGCGCTGGCTGGAACTCGACTGGGATGAGGGGCCGATCCTGCAGACGGCGCGCTCACAGCGCCATCAGGAGGCGCTCGCGGCGCTGCTCGCGGGCGGACGCGCGTACCGCTCGAATGCGACCGCCGAGGACGTCAAGGCCTACAAGCAGGAGCACGGCGCCGAGGTCGGCTTCCGCGGCGGCGAGGAGCACGACGGCGCGGTGCGTCTGCGCGTGCCCGCGGAGGGCGCGACGGTCGTCCACGACGCGATCCGCGGCGACACCCGCTTCGAGCACGCGCATCTCGATGACCCGGTGATCGCGCGCGCCGACGGCTCGGTGCTCTACAACTTCGCGGTCGCGATCGACGATCTCGACGCGGACATCACCCATGTCGTGCGTGGCGAGGATCATCTCTCGAACACGCCCAAGCAGGTGCTCGTGCTCGAGGCGGTGCGGGCGGTCGGCTTCGCGCCGGCGGGGGCCCTGCCGGTGTACGCGCACCTGCCGCTGCTGCACGGGCCCGACGGCAAGAAGCTCTCCAAGCGCCACGGCGCGGCGTCGGTGCAGGAGCTGCGCGACGCGGGCTATCTGCCGGAGGCCGTGCGCAACTACCTGGCGCTGCTCGGATGGGGCTCTGACGATGACACGGTGCTCTCGACCGAGCAGCTGATCGAGCGCTTCACGCTCGAGCGCGTGAGCCGCAACCCGGCGCGCTTCGACGAGGTCAAGCTGAAGTGGCTGAACGGTCAGTACGTCCGCAAACTGGCGCTCGCCGAGCTGACCGGTCGGCTCGAGGCGTTCACCGGGCGCCAGCAGCTCGAGCCGGCGGTGCGCATCAGCCAGGAGAAGATCCACACGCTCGCCGATTTCCTGCCGCTCGCGGGGGCGCTGCTCGATGGCCCCGCAGATGACTTCCAGGCGCGTGAGCGATGGCTCGGGGAGGACGGTCTGAGCGCGCTCGCCGACGCGCGCGGCGCGCTCGCCGAGCTGGGCAGCTTCGATCAGGGGGCGATCGAGGAGGCGCTCGCGGCGGTGATCGAGCGCCGCGGCGCGAAGCCGCGCGAGGTCTATCAGCCGCTGCGCGTCGCGCTCACGGGCGGAACCGTCTCACCGGGCATCTTCGAGAGCATCGCGCTGCTCGGACAGGCCGAGACGCTCGCGCGGGTCGACCGCGCGCTCGCCGCACGTTGAGCTGCACAGGCGGCCGACTCTCAACAGATTGCCCGCGACTGCCGATAGGACCTCAACGCGGAAGCGACGGCCCGGATGGCCGGAGCACCCAAGGAAGGGGTCCGAAGGTATGCAGGCAACTGCCGTA
Organism: uncultured Solirubrobacteraceae bacterium; assembly: GCA_963827105.1. Classification (GTDB taxonomy): domain Bacteria; phylum Actinomycetota; class Thermoleophilia; order Solirubrobacterales; family Solirubrobacteraceae; genus Palsa-744. The sequence goes on from CAWHAB010000019.1 coordinate 53,387, forward strand.
ACCAAAAAGCTGAACACGGGGAAAACCCTGAAGCCAGCGAAGACTCGCCGCGCCGCTGAGCCGGCGGGCCGCTCCAACACGCCCGCGCCCGCCTCCGGCGAGCGCCATCAGAACGAGGGACACGGCCGCCGCCTGACGATGGCGTTCGAAGCGCTCGAGGCCTTTCCGGCGCTCGCCGAGTCGCGCGACCGGCTGCTGACCGTGATCTCCAAGGATCACGTCGCGACCGCCGATGTCGTCTCCGCGGTCGAGTCGGATGTCGCTCTGATCACCGCCGTCCTGCGGCTCGCGAACCGTGCCCAGAACGGACGCGGCCGCGTCGACACCGCGGTCTCGGCGGTCGAGCTGCTGAGCGCGGAGACCGTCCACGCTATCGCCAGCCGTGTCCGCACGTTCGACTTCTTCGAGCGCGCGAGCGTCTGGGATGCAGCACCGGAGCGCTTCCGCCTGCACGCGCTCGCGACGCAGCACGCCGCTGACCGCCTCGCGGCTGAGGTCGGCTATGAGAGCCGCGACCGTCTGACGGTGACGAGCCTGCTGCACGATGTCGGCAAGCTCGTGCTGCTGCACGCCTACCCGGGCTACCCGTCGCAGGTCCATCGCGGCGCGCGCACACCGGAGGAGCGGATCCATCAGGAGCGCCGCGAGCTGGGCGTCGACCACGCGCTCGTCGGCGGTGTCCTGATTCGCCGCTGGGGCCTGCCGTCGAGTATCGCGACGCCGATCGAGCGTCACCACAACCCCGATGTCGAGGGTGAGGCGGCATTCATCCGCCTGGCCGACATGCTCGCCCACTACGAGCAGGGCGGACGCGTCTCCCCGGCGGAGATGCTGCACACCGCTCGCAGCGTCGGCCTCGGCCCGCAGGAGCTACGCCGCGTGATGTACGAGCTGCCGAGCTCGACGAGCCAGCGCCAGCGCCACGTCGACCCGTGCCCGCTGTCCGGGCGCGAGCTCGGTGTGCTGCAGCGGCTCGCGGAGGGCAAGGTCTACAAGCAGATCGCGCACGAGCTGACGCTGTCGACGAGCACGGTGCGCACGCACCTGCACAACATCTACGGCAAGCTCGGCGCCGTCGACCGCGCGCAGGCGGTGCTGATCGCCACCGAGCGCGGCTGGCTGTAGGGCGTCACCGGGCGGCGTGCGCCGCGGTTGCGTAGCATCGCGCGATGCTCTCGATCACCAGCAAGTCCCCGTACGCCGTGCTCGCGCTCGCCGAGCTCGGCCGCAGCGGTGGGCCCGAGCCGGTGCCGATCGGCGAGCTCGCGCGTAAGCGCGAGGTCCCCGTGCAGTTCCTCGAGCAGCTGTTCGCGGTGCTGCGCCGCGGCGGCATCGTCAGCTCGCAGCGCGGCGTCAAGGGCGGCTACCGGTTCGCGCGCGAACCCGCGAGCGTGACCGTGCTCGAGGTCGTCGAGCTGCTCGACGGCCCGCTCGGCCGCGACGCCCAGGGCGTCTTCGACGACGCCGCCGAGGCCGCTCGCAAGGTTCTGCGCGAGACCACGATCGCTGACGTGATCGAGCGCGAGCTGCGCGACGCCGGCGCGAGCATGTACCACATCTGATTCTCGGCGCCGTCGGCGTGCCCGTCGAGGCGCCGGACGAGTTCCCGTTGAACTGAATGATTGGAGCCCGTACTATCGATCGTGGGTAGAGAAACGACTTGACGGAGTGGGGGGATGGAAGCGGTCGTTGTTGTACCGACAGCTCGCGAGGCCAGCCTCGCCGATTTTCTCGATGCATGGCGCGATGAGCTTGCCACGGCGACGATCCTCGTCGTCGAGGACGGCCCCGAGCCGACGTTCTCCGCGGCCGGCGCCAACGTTCGGCATTTCGCCTGGTGCGACATCGATGAGCAGCTCGGGGATGACGCCTGGATCATTCCCCGCGGGACAGGATGTGTGCGCTCATTCGGCTGCTGGGTGGCTCATCAGATGCGTCCGGAGATGATCGTTGCGCTCGACGACGACACGCGCCCGGACCCCGCCTATCCAGGTTTTCTGGACGCCCATTGGGCTCGCCTGCAGGTCGCCGCGGACCGGGCATGGGTCAGCACGCTTGAGGACGCGAGCCCGCGCGGGATGCCGTACTTCGCGTGTGATCGCGAGCCGCGCGTGGTGCTCAATCACGGCCTCTGGAATGGGGTGCCGGACTTCGACGCCGCCACCCAGTTGGTGTCCAACCGCGTTGAGATCGCGACAGGGTGGAGCGACCAGACGATCCCGCGCGGGAGCTACTTCCCGATGTGCTCGATGAACATCGCCTGGCGCACCGAGTTCACGGCCGCGATGTACTTCCTGCTGATGGGTCCCGACTATCCGTTTGACCGCTTCGGCGACATCTGGGGCGGCGTGCTGGCGAAGCGCGTCGCCGACCATCTCGGCCTTGCGATCAACAGCGGCTCGCCGGGGATCCGCCACGAGCGCAGTTCGAATGTCTTCGCGAACCTCGCGAAGGAGTCACGCGGCCTCGCTGTCAACGAGACCTTCTGGCGTGCCGCAGACTCCGTTGTGCTCACCGCCGAGTCGATACCCGCGGCGTACGCCGAACTGGCAGACCGACTGCCGTTGGACGATGAGGGGTTCGCTCTCATGCGGCGCGCGATGCGGACCTGGGCGGAACTGTTCAGCACGACGTCAGGGTGATGAGCAACACGCGGCTGGATGCGCCGGCCGAAGCGTGTGCGCGGGGTGCGACCGCGCTGCTCGCGCCCGCGGGGAGGGGCGTGTGAGGGTTCTCTACACCAACCACACGGCGCTCGTCAGCGGATCGGAGCGCTCGCTCCTGAGCCTCCTCGGGGCATTGCCACCGAGTGTCCAGCCTCACTTGGCGACGCCTCCCGGGCCGCTTGCAGAGGCGGCGGCCGAGCTCGGGATACCCGTGACTTCGATCACGAGCACGGCCGGCAGCCTGCGCGTGCACCCGCGTCACACGCCGCGGGCGATCGCCGAGATGGGCCACGCCGGGCTGCAGATGCGCCGGGCGGCTCGCGAGCACCGTGCGGACCTGGTGCACGCGAACTCGATCCGCGCGGGAATCGAGCTCGGTATTGCCCGCATCGCTCCGGCGGCCGGCCTGGTCTACGTCCGCGATTGCCTGCCGCCGGGTGCGCTCACGACCGCGACGATGCGCCTGATCGGCCGCAGCGCGACGGTCGTGGTTGCCAACTCCCGCTATACGGCGAAGTCGGTGCTGAGACCGAGCCCGACCGCCCGCGTGGAGGTCGTGCACCCGGCGGTCGACCTGACGCGCTTCGATCCGGCGCGGATCGACGGCACGGCGGCGCGAGCACGGCTCGGCCCCGCCGGCACGCGGCGGCTGGTGATGGGCGTCGTCGCCCAGCTGAGTCCGTGGAAGGGCCAGGACACGGCGATCCAAGCACTGCGGGTGCTGTGTGAGCAGGGGGTCGATGCGTGTCTGCTGCTGATCGGCTCGGCCAAGTTCGTCACTCGCTCGACGCGTTTCGACAACGAGGCATACGTGGCGGCGATGCACCGGCTGATCGCCGAGGCAGGCCTCGCGGATCGTGTCTGCTGGCTCGGCGAGCGTGCCGACATCCCCGAGCTGATGCGCGCGCTCGACGTGCTGCTGCTGCCCTCCCGGGAGGAGCCGTTCTCACGGACGCTGATCGAGGCGATGGCGCTGGAAGTGCCGGTGCTCGCGACCAATGTCGGAGGCCCGCCGGAGATCATCACGGACGGCCGCGAGGGCTATCTGCTGCCCCCTGGTCGGCCCGCGGCCTGGGCGCAGGCGGCGCGCCGGATCAGCGAGCATCCCGGCCGTGGGCGAGCGATGGGGAGGGCGGGGCGCACGCGCGTGCGGCAAGCGTTCGCGATCGAGGATCACGTCGACGCGATGCTCGATGTCTACGCTCGCGCGGTGGCTCGCACGCGGGCCGTCGCGGGGGCCTGAGCGCTTCCTCGGCGGTCCACGTCGCTGAGCCGCCACCGTCCTCGCGATAGGAATTCTCGTATTACCCATAAACGAATTTGACCTCGAGGCGGCGGCCGCACGCGACTAAGAGGTCATCTCGATTACGTAATATCCGGGCAATAAAGGCGTCACTGTGATTCCGTGACACGCGATCGTGCGAGAATCGCGGCCGCAGAGCGGGATCGAGTTGACGGCGAAACCGCGCGCTGCTCGTGCGTAAGCTCACATTGAGCGACATCTGACACAACATCCTCACAGTGAAGTTGGTCAGGCGGCCAGGATTTGGGTCGCACATTGACATTACGGGTTGTCGAAGCCCTGGCTGTGAGCTACAGTGGGGACGAGACGCTGGTGCGGCAGGGGGTCGCAGAAGTGGCAGTGGAGATGGGATCGTGCGTCCGGTGTGCTGGCAGTCACCGGACGGTCAGGTCGCGGCTACGGAAGGTTGCAGATGTGTGAGCGAACGGAATTCTCGTCGGAGATGCGGCGGATCGAAAGATGACGGAGCGTCTGGCGGTAGTCGCGAGGGAGCGGGTCTCCTGGCGCGCGCTCGTACTCGCGGCGCTGCTCGCAGGCTCGATCGGGGCGTACCTCGCGCTGCGACTGCGCGACGCCGAACGCGGCGCGGCTGCGCCGCCGGCGGTGGCGCAGCTCGAGGGTTCCAGCAGCGGTCTCGCGACGCTGTCGGCGGCGTCGCGCGCGGCGTTGTCGGCGGCAGCGGGCGCAAAAGATCCGGCCTACAGCATCCACGGCTCGGGCGCCGGCCTGAGTGCGGGCAACCCCTCGCAGCACCTCGCGATCGCGTTCGCGCGCAGCGGCGTCGTGATCGCCGCCAAGCAGCTGCGGCTGGGACTGCGCCTGCAGGCAATCGGCGCGGGCGCGGCGCTGAGCCCGGTCGCGGCTGTGACGCCGACGGCCGCGGGCAACCGTGTCGCCTACACGCATGCGGGCGTCGAGGAGTGGTACCGCAACGGCACGCTCGGGCTCGAGCAGGGGTTCACCGTCGCCCGCGCACCGGCCGCCGGCACTGCGCTGACGCTTCAGCTCGCGACCACGGGGAACACCCGCGCGACGCTCGCGCCGGGGGGCCGGAGCGTCACATTCCTCGGGGCCGGCGGGGAGTCGCTCCGCTACGGGGGGCTGAGCGCGAGCGACGCGCGCGGGCGAGCGCTGCGCAGCTCGCTCGCGCTCAGGGGCGATCAGCTGCTGCTGCGGATCGACACGCGCGGCGCGCGCTTCCCTCTGCAGATCGACCCGCTCGTCGAACAGGCGCCCGAACTGAAGCTGGTCGCAACGCTGGGCGAAGTCGACGAAGACGCGCACTACGGGAGCAGCGTCGCGCTGTCGGCAGACGGCAACACGGCGCTCGTCGGTGCGCCGGGCGGCAAGCTCAGCGAAGGCGCGGCGTGGCTGTTCAGGCGCGTCGGCTCGACCTGGATACAGACGGGAACGAAGCTTGCAGTGCCGGCGGCCGACGAACCGGCGCCGTGCGAAGAAGAACCCGACGAAGAAGAACCGGAAGAATGTCGCTTCGGCTCGAGCGTCGCGCTGTCTGCGGATGGCAGCACTGCACTGCTCGGGGATCCCCGCGCGAACCTCGGAGAAGGCGCCGTGTGGGTGTTCACGCGCACCGGCGAAACGTGGTCGCAGAGCACGAGGATCGCGCCTCCGGAAGCCGTGGAGGGCCGCTTCGGGCGCGGCGTGGCTTTGTCGGCTTCGGGTCAGACGGCGCTGGTGGGTGCGCCGAGGGTGGGCTCCGGTCGCGCCTGGGTGTTCACGCGCACCGGCTCGAGCTGGACGCCGATGGGCGGAGCGATCGCGGGCGGCGATGAGGTCGGCGACGCGACCTTCGGGCGCAGCGTGGCGCTGTCGGGCAACGGCGAAACCGCGCTCGTCGGCGGCCCCGCGGACGACGAAGGAAAGGGCGCGGCGTGGGCATTCGAACGAGCAGGCGAACAGTGGCTGAGCGACGGCTCGAAGCTGACCGGAGCGGGCGAGAGCGGTGAAGGGCACTTCGGCGCCGCCGTCGCGCTCTCGGGCGACGGCGGTACCGCGGTGGTCGGCGCCGCTGAAGATCACGAAGGTCGCGGCGGCGCGTGGGTGTTCGCGCAGTCCGGAGCCGGCTTCGCCCAACAGGGGCCCGAGCTGACGAGCGGCGATGAAGCTGAAGACCTGTTCGGCTACGGCGTCGCGATCTCACCCGACGGCAACAGTCTGCTGATCGGCGCTCCGCACGCCGGTCAGGCACGCGGGGCGGCGTGGCTGTATGAACGCACCGCCGCGAACTGGACGGCGACGAAGGAGCTCGTGGGCGCGGGCGAAGAGGCCGGCCGCGGCCACTTTGGCGCGAGTGTCGCACTGGACGCGGCAGTGGGACCACTGCTCGTGGGTGGGCCCACCGGCCCGGACAGGGAGGGCGCGGCGTGGATCTTCGGCCTCGGACCGGCGGTCGCCGGGCTCGCACCGCAGAGCGGGCCGGAAGCGGGCGGGACGACCGTGACGATCAGCGGCGAACACCTCTCCGGCACGACGGCCGTGCGCTTTGGCTCGAGCCCGGCTGCGAGCTTCACCGTCGAATCCGATCAGTCGATCGCGGCAATCTCACCGCCGGGCAGCGGCGCGGTCGACGTGACCGTGGAAACGCCGCTCGGGCTCAGCGTCGCGAACCCCCACGACGTCTTCAAATACAGGGAAAGGGGCGGGCGCGCCGCGACGAATGAAGAAACGCCGAGCACCCCGACGACAGGCGTGCTCGCCTCGGGTCCCAGCGCGGGCGTATCAGGGACGAGCGCGCTCGCGGGCTGTGGCCTTGCGCTGCGCAGCAAGACGGTCGCGGTGCTGAGCCACGCCAGGGCGCTCTTCAGGCTGCTCGGAACCGGCGTCGGCCGCTGCAGCGGCAAGCTGCGTCTTCGTGTCCGGACAAAACTCGCGAACCGGCGGATGGGCACGAAGACGATCGGCACGGCGGTGTTCTCGGTCCTCGCCGGCGACCGGATCTCGGTCAAGCTGCACCTCAACGCGGCCGGGCGCGTGATGCTCGCGCACGGCCGCGGGCGTCTCAACGCGAGCCTGCTGATCGTGCGCTCCTCGCCCACGCCACTCCTGTCGCACACTGCGAGCGTGCGGCTGAAACTGCAGCGCGCCGCCAAGCACAAGTAGCCGCAGCCTCGCGCCGCCCCGGCTGCACTATTGTCGTGGCGGCTATGGCGCTAATCCCGATCAACATTGCGGAGCTTGTCGGCGGGACGCCGCTGGTCGGGCTTCCGCGCCTGCTCGAGGGCACCGCCGCGGAGCACAGCGGCGTCGAGCTGTTTGCGAAGCTCGAGGCGTTCAACCCGGGCGGGAGCGTCAAGGACCGCATCGGCGTCGCGATGATCGAGGCGGCCGAGTCCGAAGGCAGGATCGAGCCGGGACGCACGACGATCGTCGAGGCGACCAGCGGCAACACCGGGATCGCGCTCGCGTTCGTGTGCGCGGCGAAGGGCTATGACCTCGTGCTGACGCTGCCGCAGGGGATGAGCCGCGAGCGCGAGAGCCTGCTGCGCCTCTACGGGGCACGCGTCGACATCACGGAGTCGCTCGGCGGCATGGGCGAGGCCGTCGCGGCGGCGCGAGAGCTGGCGCGCGCGGAGGACGCATTCCTGCCCGATCAGTTCTCAAACCCCGCGAATCCGGAGGCGCACCGCCGCACGACCGGCCCGGAGATCGCGCGCGCGCTCGACGGTGGCGTCGACGTGCTCGTCGCGGGCGTCGGCACCGGAGGCACGATCACGGGCGTCGGCGAGTACCTGCGCGAGCACGCCAACCCGTCGCTGCGCGTGGTCGCGGTCGAGCCGCGCGGCTCGGCGGTGCTCTCAGGAGGGCATCCCGGGCCGCATCGCATTCAGGGCATCGGCGCGGGGTTCGTGCCGCCGGTGCTCAACCGCGAGCTGATCGACGAGGTGATCGCGGTCAGCGATGACGATGCGATCGAGACGGCATGGACTTGCGCGAAACGCTGCGGCCTGCTCGCGGGCATCTCCTGCGGGGCGGCGATGTGGGCCGCGCTGCAGGTCGCGCTGCGCCCCGAGTCGCACGGCAAGCGGATCGTCGTGATCATGCCCGACTCCGGCGAGCGCTACGTCTCACAGGCCTTCTTCGCGCCCTGAGCCCAGCCTTGTCTGCCACGTGCAGTCGGCACGCGCAGGACGTGGTGCGGCCGCAGACGCGCGTGGATCTCGATTTTTATGGCGCCCGTGCCGGGGCGGGAGGGGTGCGTGCTCGCGACAATTCGGTTGCGTGGGCAACATTGTCGTTTTGCTCGCTACGCTGTTGCCATGCCCGGTTTCGGCAAGTTCGCGCGGGTCGTCGGGGAGGTGCGCCGCGATGTGCTCGCCGCGCGCGACCGCGACCCGGCGGCGCGCGGCGTCTCACCGGGCGAGATCCTCGCGACCTGGCCGGGGATCCACGCGCTGCTCGCGCATCGCCTCGCGCACGCACTGCAGCTCGCCGGCGTGCCGCTGCTGCCGCGCGTGATCGCGATGCTCACGCGCGCGCTGACGGGCATCGAGATCCACCCCTCGGCCGAGATCGCGGCGGGGCTGTTCATCGACCACGGCGCCGGCGTCGTGATCGGCGAGACGGTCGAGATCGGCAACAACGTCACCCTCTACCAGGGCGTCACGCTCGGCGGCACCGGCTTTGCGACCGGCAAGCGCCATCCGACCGTCGAGGACAACGTCACGATCGGCTCGGGGGCGAAGCTGCTCGGGCCGATCACGATCGGCCACGGTGCGAAGATCGGCGCGAACAGCGTCGTGATCACCGACGTGCCGCCGAACTCGACGGTCGTCGGCAACCCCGGGCACCCGGTGCGCATCGACGGGCGCCGCGTCGAGGGCCCGGACGCCGACTGGATCCATCTCCCGGACCCGATCGCGGAGGCGATCCAGGCGCTGTCGAGCCGCATCGCGACGCTCGAACGGATGATCACCGATCTCTCCGACGGCGAGGTCGAGCCGCTGGCGGAGGTGCGCCCGCTGCGGCCCGTCAAGGGCCCGAACCCCGCGGGCGGTTAGCGGCGCAGCGCCGGCCGCGCGCACATCTATGCTGGGGAAATGCTCGAGAACCCCCACGCGGCGCATCTCGAAGAGCTCCTTGAAGGCCTGAACGAGCCGCAGCGCGAGGCGGTCACGCACGGCGAGGGGCCGCTGCTGATCGTCGCCGGCGCGGGCAGCGGCAAGACGCGCGTGCTGACCCACCGGATCGCGTTCCTGATCTACACCGACCAGGCGCAGGCGGGGGAGATCCTCGCGATCACGTTCACGAACAAGGCCGCCAAGGAGATGCGCGAGCGCGTCGAGCGGCTGCTCGGCAGGAGCACGCGCGGGATGTGGGTGATGACGTTCCACGCCGCGTGCGCGCGGATCCTGCGCGCGGAGGCGGATCGGCTCGGCTACACGCGCCAGTTCACGATCTATGACCAGGCCGACTCGCGTCGCCTGGCCAAGCGCTCGGCGGACGCCTGTGGCGTCGACCCCAAGCGCTTCACGCCGGCGGCGATCCTCAATCAGATCTCATCCGCGAAGAACCGCCTCTGCGACGCCGAGGGCTACCGTCAGTCGGCCGGCTCGCCGTTCGAGGAGATGATCGCCGAGGTCTACGACGTCTACGAGCGCGACCTGCATCGCATGAACGCGATGGACTTCGACGACCTGCTGTTCAGGACCGTCAACCTGCTGGAGCTGTTCGAGGAGGTCCGCGAGCGCTACACGAACGCCTTCCGCCACGTGCTCGTCGACGAGTACCAGGACACCAATCACGCCCAGTACCGGCTGCTGCAGCTTCTCACCGGTGGCGGAGACACCCGTTCGCGCAACCGGGAGTCGGGCGATCAGCCCGCCTACGCCGGCCCGATCGGGCACCGCAACCTCGCGGTCGTCGGCGATGACGCGCAGTCGATCTACAGCTTCAGGAACGCCGACGTGCGCAACATCCTCGACTTCCAGGACGACTTCCCGGACGCGCGCGTGGTCAAGCTCGAGCAGAACTACCGCTCGACCGAGACGATCCTCGCGGCGGCGAACGCGGTGATCGCGAACAACCGCGGCGGGATCGCCAAGCGGCTGTGGAGCGAACTCGGCCAGGGCGAGCAGATCCAGCTGCGCGCGCTCGAGGACGAGCACGCCGAGGCGCGCTTCGTCGTCGGTGAGATCGAGCGACTGCTCGACGAGGGCGCCGCGCGCGCGGAGATCGCGGTCCTCTACCGCACGAACGCGATGTCGCGGGTGATCGAGGACACGCTCGTGCGGCGTGAGATCGCCTACCAGGTGATCGGCGGCACGAAGTTCTACGAGCGCGCCGAGATCAAGGATGCGGTCGCCTACCTGCTGCTGCTCGGAAACCCCTTCGACGTCGTCAGCTTCACCCGCATCGCGAACTCGCCGCGACGCGGCATCGGGCAGACCTCGCTGGCGCGCGTGATCGCGCACGCGGCGAGCATCGACGTGTCCGTCTGGGAGGCGGCGAGCGCGCCGGCCGAGGTCCCCGGGCTCGGGCGCCGCGGCGATCAAGGCGCTGACGCGCTTCATGGACGTGATGGAAGAGCTGCGCGTGCTTGCGGGCATGCCCGGCGAGGGCCGCGGCGCACGCGCGGCCGAGGCCGGCGAGGGGGCGCGCCAGCCGCCGATCGCTGAGCTGATCGAGGCGATGCTCGCGCAGAGCGGCTACGTCGAGGCGCTCGAGGCGGAGCGGACGATCGAGGCCCAGGGCCGCCTGGAGAACCTCGAGCAGCTCGTCGAGGTCGGCCGCGAGTTCGATCTCGCGGCGAGCCCGGAGGAGAGCACGCTGGACGTCTTTCTGCAGCAGATCGCGCTGGTCGCGGACGCCGACGCGCGCAGCGACGATGAGGGCCTGGTGACGTTGATGACGTTGCACAACGCGAAGGGGCTGGAGTATCCGACGATCTTCATCGCCGGCTGTGAGGAGGGCGTCTTTCCGCACTCGCGCGCGCTCGATGAGGGCGGCCTCGAGGAGGAGCGGCGGCTGTTCTACGTCGGCGTCACGCGCGCGATGCGCCAGCTGTATCTGAGCTACGCGCGCCGCCGCGCGGTATTCGGCGCGCAGGCCTACGGCATGCCGAGCCGCTTCCTCGATGAGATTCCCGCGGACCTGCTCGAGGAACCCAAGGAGATGATCTTCCGGCCGGGCGCCGTGGCGCCGAGCTTCGGCCGCGCGGGCGCGACCGCGACGCTCCCGCGCCGCGGCGCCGGCAGCTGGGGTGAGCGGGGCGCGCCGGCGCGCGAAGCAGCCTCGACGGCCGGCCAGTTCCGGCTCGGCGAGGACGTGATCCACGCGGCCTTCGGCGACGGGGTCGTGACGGGCGTCGAGCCGGGCGGGGTGATCGTCGTGCGCTTCGCCGAGGATGGCTCTGAGCGCAAGCTGATGGCCGAGTATGCGCCTGTCACGCGCCGCTGACGCGCGCAGACTTTTCGCGCCCCAACGCATAGCATCTGCGCGATGAGCGCGATGATCATCGACGGCAAGGCGATCGCGGCGCGCGTGCGCGGCGAGGTCGCACGCGACGTCGCGGCCTTCACGAAGCAGACGGGGCGCACACCGGGCCTGGCGACGGTGCTGGTCGGCGAGGATCCTGCGTCGGCGGTCTACGTCGGCGGCAAGCAGCGCGCGTGCGCGGAGGTCGGCATGACCCCGTTCGACCGGCGGCTGGCGGCGACGGCGTCGTTCGAGCAGGTCGCCGAGGAGCTCGAGAGCCTCAACCTCGACAGCGCCGTCAGCGGCGTGCTCCTGCAGCTGCCGCTCCCCGATCACCTCGACGGGCCGGCGCTGAGCGGGATGATCGCGCCGGACAAGGACGTCGACGGGCTGACCCCGGTGAACGCGGGGCTGCTCGCGCTCGGGCGTCCCGGCCTACGGCCGTGCACGCCCTCGGGCGTGATCGAGCTGCTCGCTGCAGCCGGCGCCGAGCTCGAAGGCGCGGAGGCGGTCGTCGTCGGGCGCTCGAACCTGTTCGGCAAGCCGATGGCGCAGCTGCTGCTTGCGGCAAACGCGACCGTCACCGTCTGCCACTCGCGCACGCGCGATCTGCGCGAGGTCTGCGCGCGCGCCGAGATCCTGATCGTCGCCGTCGGCCGCGCACGCCTGATCGAGGCGGACTTCGTCAAACCGGGCGCCGTCGTGATCGACGTCGGCATGAACCGCCTGACGCCCGAGCAGGCCCAGAACAAGAGCGGCCTCGTCGGCGATGTTGACTTCGCGCCGGTCGCGGAGATCGCCGCGGCGATCACGCCGGTGCCGGGCGGGGTCGGCCCGATGACGATCGCACTGCTGCTGCGCAACACGCTGCAGGCGGCCCGCTACCACGTCGAGCTCGAGGAGCTGTTTGCCGAGATCGACGGGGACGCGCGGTGAGCAGGTCGGGTCTTCGCCGGCTTCGCGCGGGCGAGCTGCTCGCGCTGCTCGGCGTCGCGCTGGTCGTCGTCTCGCTGCTCGAGCCGTGGTATCAGGGCCTGCTCGGCACGCTCGACCCGTGGAACACGTTTGGCCCGACGATCGTGCTGCTGCTGGCCGCGCTCTGCTCGGCGCTCGCGATGATCGCAAGCGCGGTGACCGAGCGCAGCCCGGCGTTGCCGGTGTCGAGCGCCGTCTGGACCGTGCTGCTCGGCCTGTTCGCGGCGATCGCGATGATCGTGCGCGTGCTCGAGCGGCCCGACCACGCGCAGTACACGTGCATCGGCGTGTGGCTCGCGCTCGCCGGGGCGCTCGCGATTCTCGCGGGCGCGTGGCTTGTGATCCGCGACGAACGCCCGTCTGTGTATGAGAAGGTCCTGATCGAGCCGCGGCCGCGGCCGTAGCGGCGGGCGGCATGCCGGAAATCCGTGCAGGATTGGCGGGCGGCGCCGGGGAACCTTGTAGCTTCGGTTGCACATGTCCGGGCGCCGCAGACCGGACGCGCCGCTCCGCATCGACTACGACTCACGGGGGTAAACACCGCAATGGATATCCGTCAGTCATCTGCGTCGCTCCGATCAGATCATCGGTGCCAGCGCGATCCTGTTCTTCATCTTCCTGTTCTTCTTCAAGTGGTACGGCGGAGCAGCAGCTCGTCGCTCGGCGGCCAGGAGCTTCAGCGTCAGCTTCACCGGCTGGCACACATTCCACAACAGCCGCTGGATCTGGCTGATCACGATCATCGCCGCGCTCGTCTCGGTCGCCATGTCGGCGGGCTGGCTGAAGGTCGAGAGCCCGGTGCACCCGGGCGCGATCATCGCCGGGCTCGGCGCGCTGTCGGTGGTATTGATCCTCTACCGCATCATCGATCACCCGAGCGGCGGCTCCAGCGGCTCGATCGGCGGCCTGCACTACTCAACCTCATACGGCATCAAGATCGGCATCTGGCTCGGGCTGATCGCTGCAGCCGGCGATCACCTACGGCGGCTACATGAAGATGCAGGACGACGGCACCTCGATCTCCGACGTCCGCGACCAGGCGAGCGGCGCGATCAGCGGGCTGTCGGCGTCCGGGGGCAGGCGCGGCCCGTCACCGCCGGCGCCGGCGCCAGCCCCGGCCGAGGCGGCCGCGCCGCCGCCGCCGGCGGTGGAGGCGGCCGCGCCGCCGATCCCGCCGCCCGGCGCAGACGCCAGCCCGCCGGCGCAGTAGCCCGGCCTCGCTCTACGGGGCGCGGCGGGCGCCCCGTAGAATGCGCAGCTGTGATCAGCCGCGAAGAGGTTCTGCACGTCGCCAGGCTCGCTCGCCTCGCGCTCGGCGAGGATGAGATCGAGCCGATGGCGCGCGAGCTCTCGGCGGTGCTCGAGCACATCGCTCGAATCGGCGAGCTCGACCTCGACGACGTCGCGCCGACCTCGCACGTCGTCGAGGTCACAGATGCCCTGCGCGCCGACGAGCCGCGGCCCTCGCTCGCGCGCGAGCTGGCGCTGGCGCAGGCGCCGGCCGTCAGCGACGACGGCTTTGCCGTCCCCAGCCCCCAGGCATGAGCGACCCGATCGATCTGACGGCCGCCGCTGCTGCGGCGGAGATCCGCGCCGGCTCGCTTTCGGCGGCCGAGCTGTTCGAGGTCTACCGCGCTCGTGCGGCGGCGGATCGCGCGGCCGGCGAGGCGGGCCTGAACTGCTTCACCTGGGTCGCGGAGGAGGCCGCCGCCGGCGACGCTGCGGAACCGCTCTGCGGCGTGCCGCTGGCGGTCAAGGACCTGTTCTGCACCGACGGCGTCCCCAGCCAGTCCGGCTCGCGCATCCTCGAGGGCTACTGTCCGCCGTACACGGCGACCGCGGTCTCGCGCCTGCTCGACGCCGGCGCGAAGCTGCTCGCGAAGACCAACCAGGACGAGTTCGCGATGGGCTCATCGAACGAGAACTCGGCGTACGGCGCGGTGCGCAACCCGTGGGACCGCGCCCGCGTCCCCGGCGGCTCCTCCGGCGGCAGCGCCGCGGCGGTCGCGGCGGGCCTCGCGCCGTGGGCGCTCGGCACGGACACCGGCGGCTCGATCCGCCAGCCCGCTGCGTTGTGCGGGATCGTCGGGCTGAAACCGACCTACGGCTCGGTCTCGCGCTACGGGATGATCGCGTTCGCGTCCTCGCTCGACCAGGCGGGCCCGCTGACGCGCGACGTGACCGACGCGGCGCTGCTGCTGTCGCTGATGGTCGCGCGCGACCCCTGCGATGCGACCTCGCTGGAGTTCCCCGAAGCGATCACCGCGCCGAGCGCCGAGCGTCTCGACGGGATCACCCTCGGCGTCCCCGAGGAGCTGACCGGCGAGGGCATCGAAGCAGGTGTGCTCGGCGCCTTCAACGACTCGCTCGCCCGCGCCGAAGAGCTCGGAGCGTCGCTGCGCGCGGTGCATCTGCCGCACGCCCCGCACGCGCTGTCGGCGTACTACGTGCTGGCGCCGGCCGAGGCCTCCTCGAACCTCGCGCGCTTTGACGGCGTCCGCTACGGCCTGCGCGCCGAGGGCAGCGAGGACCTGCTCGACATGTACACGCGCACGCGCCACGACGGCTTTGGAGCGGAGGTCAAGCGCCGCATCATGCTCGGCACCTACGCGCTCTCCTCCGGCTACTACGACGCCTACTACGGACGTGCGCAGCGGGTCCGTACGAAGATCTCCGAGGACTTCACGAGTGCCTTCGCAGGCGTCGACTTCATCCTCACGCCGACCGCGCCGAGCGTCGCGTTCAAGCTCGGCGAGAAGACCGGCGAGCCGCTGTCGATGTATCTCAACGACTACTGCACGGTGCCGATGTCGCTGGCCGGGATCCCGGCGATCTCGATCCCCTGCGGCGCGAGCGAGGGGCTGCCGGTGGGCCTGCAGATCGCGGGCCCCGCGTTCAGCGAGAACCGCCTGCTTGACGCCGCCCATGCGCTCGAGCTGGCGATCGGCTTCGACGGGCGAGGCGCCCGTGTCTGAGATCGGCCCGAGCGACGGCCCCGCCCGCGCGGATGCGTTCGAGGCGGTCATCGGCCTCGAGATCCACGTGCAGCTCGCGACCGCGACGAAGATGTTCTGCGGCTGTCAGCTGTCGTTCGGGGAGCCGCCGAACACGCGCACCTGCCCGGTCTGTCTCGGGCTCCCCGGAAGCCTCCCGGTCGCCAACGCGCGCGCGGTGCACTTTGGCCTGATGATCGGCCTGGCGCTCGGCTCGGAGCTCGCGCCGCGGTCGATCTTCCACCGCAAGAACTACTTCTATCCGGACCTGCCGAAGGGTTATCAGATCTCCCAGTACGACGAGCCGCTGTGCCTCGGCGGCTCGCTCGCGGGCGTGCGCATCCACCGCGTCCACCTCGAGGAGGACGCGGCCAAGCTGACGCACGTCGGCACGAGCGGGCGAATCCACGGCTCGGACGCGAGCATCGTCGACTTCAACCGCGGCGGCACACCGCTCGCCGAGATCGTCACCGAGCCGGACATCCACTCACCCGAGCAGGCCGGCGAGTGGCTGAAGCTGCTGCGCAGCACGTTGCGCCAGCTCGGCGTCAGCGACGTGAACATGGAGGAGGGCTCGCTGCGCTGCGACGCGAACATCTCGCTGCGGCCCGCGGGCACGAGCGCGCTCGGCGTCAAGACCGAGCTGAAGAACATGAACTCGTTTCGCTTCATCGAACGCGGCATCAGGGCGGAGATCGCGCGACAGCAGGCGATCCTCGCGGGCGGCGGGAAGGTGATCCAGGAGACGCTTCACTACGACCCCGACTCGGGCGCGATCACATCGCTGCGCTCGAAGGAGGAGGCGCACGACTACCGCTACTTCCCCGAGCCGGACCTCGTGCCGGTGGCGATCACCGAGCAGATGCTCGAGGCGGCCCGCGCGGGGATGTCCGAGCTGCCGGCCGCGCGCGCCGAGCGCCTGCAGCGCGAGCTCGCGCTGAGCGCCGAGAGCGCGCAGACGCTGAGCTCCCGCGGCGAGCTCGGCGACTACTTCGAGGCGGCGCTCGCCGCCGGCGTGGAACCGCCGCCGGCGCCGCAGGCGCTCGCCAACTGGCTCACCGGCGAGCTGCTCGCGCGGCTGCCCGACGGCGGCGACCCGTCCGCCTCGCGCGTGCAGCCGGGGGCGCTCGCGGCGCTCGTGGCGATGGTCGCCGAGAAGCGCGTCAGCGTCGGCGCCGCACGCCAGGTGCTCGACCGCCTCGTCGCCGACGGCGGCGACCCGCAGGCGATCGTCGAGGCCGAGGGCCTCGCGGCGCTCGACGGCGGCTCCGAGCTCGCGGCGATCGTCGCGGCGGCGCTCGCGGCGAACGGCGATGCCGCCGAGCGCGTACGCGCGGGCAACGCGAAGGCGATCGGCCCGATCGTCGGGCATGTGATGCGCGAGACCAAAGGCCGCGCCGACGGCACCGAGGTCTCGCGGCTGATCGCCGAGCAGCTCGGCATCTGAGCCGGCCCTCACCTCAAACACGCGCGCGACGGAGATTTTGGACGATCGGCCAAAGGCAATCGCTGGTGCGGGCGCCAATATCCAGTGCATGAACCGGTCAGCAGCCAACCCAAGCGTTTCACCTCGGCGGTTCATCCTGCTGCCCGAGGCACCGGCGGAAGGGGCGCCGCACGGACCCCGCATCCGTCGTTACAGGCTAACCAGCGTCGGGCAGGGCGCGGTTCACCGCTCGCACCCGAACGGCGCGAACCCAGCGAAGGCGAGGATCGCCGGCGAGTTCGCACGGCTGGGGCGCATGTAGCGACCCTCCCTCCATGGACGATCGTGCCGGCTTCCCTCGGCCGGCGCCCACCGTGGCTGCGGCCGGGCAGGGGTAGCACTTCCTGCTCGGCCGCGCTACGGTTAACGGCATGGACGAGTCACCGACAGCGACGAGATCATTCGGGCGGATGGCGCTCGCGGCGCTCGTGCTGCTGGTCGCGGCCTGGCTGCTGATCGGCCCGATCATCCACCTCGTCTCGTTCCTGTTCAGCACGGTCGTCTTCGTCGTCGCGGTCGTCGCGGTGATCTGGGCGCTGCGCGTGCTGTTGTAGGCGCGGCCCGCGATGGCCTACATCACGATCGCGTTCTGCTTCGGCCTCGCCGGCGGCGTGATCGCCAAGATCAAGGGCAGCTCGTTCGTGCTGTGGTTCCTGATCTCGGCGCTCGTCCCGTTCTTCGGCCTGATGGCCGCGATCGCCTACCGCTTCGAGCGCGACGAGCTGCGCCGGCATTGCCCGAACTGCGGCCGCGTGACGAAGATCTATGACGCGCTGTGCACCCGTTGCGGGGCCGAGCTCGACTTCCCGCAGGTGGCGATCGCGCCCGAATCCTGGGAGCACACGCCGGCCGCGCCCGGTCGCTGAGCGGCCGCGCGCGGATCCGCGAAGTTCGGCTGCCCTAAGCGGATTTCGGGCGCCCTAATCCGACGTTTGACGTACGCTGGGGGATATGGGCACACCGGTGGAGGCGGCCGTTCCGGCCGAGGAGTCGCTGCTTGCGAAGTTGATCCATCGCGCCGGCTTCGCCGACGAGCGCGACTTCGTGCTGCGCGTCGTGCAGCCCGCGCTCGTGGGGATGATCGACGGAACGGTCTCCTCGCTCGCGCCGATCTTCGCGGCGGCCGTCTACTCGAACTCGGCCGTGGCCTTCCGCGTCGGGCTCGCCGTCGCGCTCGGCGCCGGCGTCAGCATGGGCTGGTCGGAGGCGCTGTCGGACACCGGCGAGCAGACCGGGCGCGGCTCGGCGCTGGTGCGCGGCTCGATCACCGGTGCGATGACGACGCTCGGCGGGCTGTTTCACACGCTCCCGTTCCTGATCTCAAACGTGCACACGGCGCTGCTCGTGGCAGGCTGCGTGGTCGCCGTCGAGCTGTTCGCGATCGCGTGGGTAAGGAAACGCTTTCTCGAGGTCTCGATGCGCTCCTCGCTGCTCGTGGTGACCGTCGGCGGCGCGATCGTGCTGGCCATCGGCGTCGCCATCGGGGCCTCCTGAGCCGCCTGTAAACCCGCTGGTACACTGGCGTTTTCCCCTGTTCAAGGAAGGGAGGTCGGTGACATGCGGGCAGTCGATGCCTTGATGGAATGTTTGAAGGCGGAGGGCGTCGATGTCGTCTTCGGCCTCCCCGGCGGCGCCAACCTGCCGACCTATGACGCGTTCGTCGGCGGCGGCATCCGCCACATCCTCGTGCGCCACGAGGCCGGCGGCGGTCACGCCGCCGAGGGCTACGCGAAGGCGACCGGCAAGGTCGGCGTCGCGTTCGCGACCAGCGGCCCCGGGGCGACGAACCTGATCACGCCGATCTGCGACGCGATGATGGACTCCGTGCCGGTCGTGTTCATCACCGGCCAGGTGCGCACCGACCTGCTCGGCACCGACGGCTTTCAGGAGGCCGACACGCTCGGCATCACGATGCCGGTGGTCAAGCACTCGTTCATGATCCAGGACCCGCAGGAACTGCCGCGTGCGATCCACGAGGCGTTCTACATCGCGCGCTCCGGCCGGCCCGGCCCGGTGCTCGTCGACCTGCCGATGGATCTCTCGCGTGCGCAGATCGACTACGAGCCGGTCTCCGATGTGCGCCTGCCCGGCTACCAGCCGCGTGTCGAAGGCAACCAGAAGCAGATCCGCCAGGCCGCCAAGGCGCTCGCCTCGGCGCAGCGCCCCGTGATCTACGCCGGCGGCGGGGTCGTCAACGCGAACGCCGCGGAGGAGCTGCGCGAGTTCGCGCGCAGCGACCGCTTCCCGGTCACGTGCACGCTGATGGGACTCGGCGCGTTCCCCGCGGGGGCCGGCGGGACGCCCGATCCGCAATGGCTCGGCATGCTCGGCATGCACGGCACGCGCGCGGCCAACTATGCGATGGACGAGGCCGACCTGATCTGCGCGGTCGGGGCGCGCTTTGACGATCGCATCACCGGCAAGCTCTCGGAGTTCGCGCCGCGCGCGAAGTTCATCCACATCGACGTCGACCCGGCGGAGATCTCCAAGAACGTCCCCGCCCACATCCCGATCGTCGGCGACGCCAAGCACGTGCTCGCCAAGCTGCTCGTCGAGTACCGCGCGATCGGCCCCGACCCGGCGCGCCTGGAGGCGTGGTGGAGCCGCATCGACGGCTGGAAAGCCAAGCACCCGCTCGCCTACGAGGACAGCACGGACACGGAGATCAAGCCGCAGTACATGGTCCAGGCGCTGTGTCAGGCGACCGCCGGCGAGGCGATCATCACCAGCGACGTCGGCCAGCACCAGATGTGGACGGCGCAGTACTACGACTTCCCGGAGCCGCGCCGGTGGATCAACTCGGGCGGTCTCGGCACGATGGGCTTCGGCCTGCCGGCGGCGATGGGCGCCGCGGTCGGCGCTCCCGATCGGCTCGTCTGCTGCATCGCCGGCGACGGCTCGGTGCAGATGAACGCGCAGGAGCTTGCGACCTGTGCGCAGAACAAGATCCCGATCAAGGTGTTCATCATGAACAACGGCTATCTCGGCATGGTCCGCCAGTGGCAGGAGCTGTTCTGGGATGGCAAATACAGCCACGTCGACATGGGCGAGTTCCCCGACTTCGTCAAGCTCGCGGAGGCCTACGGCGTGACCGCGATGCGGCTCAGCGACAAGACCACGCTCGTCGAGGACATGCGGCGCGCGATCGCGATCGAGGGCCCGGTGCTCGTCGACGTGCGCGTAACGCGCGAGGAGAACACCTACCCGATGATCCCCGCCGGCAGCGCCGCTCGCGAGATGGTCGGGTGAGCGTCGTGGGCGAACCGGGAACCAAGGAGCCGCTCAGCCTCGAAGAGCTGCACGCGGCGACGAACATGCGCACGGGCCGCAAGCACGTGCTCTCGATCCTCGTCGAAAACAAGTCGGGCGTGCTGACGCGCATCGCCGGCCTGTTCGCGCGGCGCGGCTTCAACATCGACACGCTCACGGTCGGTCCGACCGAGGACGAGCAGATCTCGCGCGTGACGCTGACCGTCGACGGCGCGCTGCACCCGATCGACCAGGTCACCAAGCAGCTGCACAAGCTGATCAACGTGCTGAAGATCCGCGATCTCGAGCCGGCCGACACGGTCGCCCGCGAGCTCGCGCTGTTCAAGGTGACCGCGGACGGTGTGCAGCGCGGCGAGCTGATGCAGATTGCGGAGATCTTCCGCGGCAAGGTCGTCGACGTGACCAAGCGCGCGGTCATCATCGAGGTCACCGGCACGACGGAGAAGATCGAGGCGTTCGAGGCGATGGTGCGCCCGTTCGGCCTGATCGAGATGATGCGCACGGGCGAGATCGCGATCTCGCGGGGGCGCAGCGAGACCTAGCGCTTGCTCGAGGCGCGCACACGCTCACGCCGCCCGTTCGCGCTGGCCGATGCCGACCGCGAGCGGCTGGCGGCGCGTCTGCGCCTGGCCGCGCAGCGTGCGCGATCGTCGCGAGCACAGACGCTCGCGACGATCTCCGTCGAGCTCGACGCCAGCGTCGACCCGGCGGCCGTCGTCTGTGCCTCCCGGCGCGAGCAGGAGCGCTGGTTCCTGTTCGAGCAGCCCGACCGTGGCGGCGCGGCGCTCGCGGGGCTCGGTCAGGCGCTGAGCCTCGAGGCGCACGGCGAGCAGCGGTTCACGGCGCTCGCCGAGCGCTGGCGCGAGCTGAGCGCGAACGCGGCCTCCGATCCGGCGGGCGAGTCCGCGGGCGGCGGCCCGGTCGCCGTCGGCGGCTTCGCGTTCGCCCCCGACGGCGGACGCGCGCCGCACTGGGACGGGTTCGCGCCGGCGTCGCTGATCGTGCCCGAGGTCACGCTCGTGCGGCGCCCGCGCGGGCGCGGCGAGCTGCCGCGCGTGTGCATGACGCTCGCCGCCGTGCTCGCGCCCGATGACCTCGCCGAGGATCGCCTCGCGCAGCTCGAGCTGCGCGTCGGCGAGCTTTGCGAGCGGCCGCTCGCGCTCCTTGACCCCGCCCCGACGGGCCGCTTCGTCGTCGCCAGCGCGATGCCGCCGGAGCACTACGAGCAGGCTGTCGCGCGCGCGGTCGAGCTGATCGGCGCGGGCGAGCTCGAGAAGATCGTGCTGGCGCGCGAAGTGCAGGTCCACGCGCCGCAGGCATACGACGCGGCGGCGGTGTTCGGGGTGCTGCGCGCCGAGTTCCCGTCGTGCTTCGTGTTCTGCGTCGGGCACGGCGAGGCGACGCTGATCGCGGCGAGCCCCGAGCTGCTCGTGCGCCGCGAAGGCCACCGCGTGAGCACGCTCGCACTCGCCGGCTCGACCCGCCGCAGCGCCGATCCCGCGGTCGACGATCACCTCGGCGAGCAGCTGCTGCGCGATCACAGCTATCGCGAGGAGCACGCGATCGTCGCGCGCAGGATCGAGCGAACGCTTCGTCCGCACTCGATCTGGGTCGCCGCCGCGACGGAGCCGGAGCTGGTCAGGATCGCCAACATCCAGCATCTCGCGACGCCGATCCGCGCGCAGCTGGCCGAGCCGAAGGAGACGCTCGAGCTCGCCGGCCTGATGCACCCCACGCCGGCCGTCGGCGGCGAGCCGAAGCAGCGCGCGACGCCCCTGATCCCGGCGCTCGAGGGCCTCGACCGCGGCTGGTATTCGGGCCCGGTCGGCTGGACCGACGCGGCCGGGGACGGGGAATTCTGCGTCGCGCTGCGCTGCGCGCTGCTACGCGGCAGCGTCGCGCGCTGCTACGCCGGCAACGGCATCGTGCGCGACTCAGACCCGGCGCGCGAGCTCGCCGAGACGGAGATCAAGCTCCAGGCGCTGCTGCCGCTGCTGGCGGGTTGAGAGCGCGCGCGACCGCGCGCCAGAGGTGCTCATGCAGCTCGACGTTCGCCGCGCGCGTCGTGCGCACCTCGACGATGCTCGTGCGCTGCGCGCCGAGCGCGCGCTCGAGCGCCGCACGGAACTGCGGGAGGCTTGCGACGCGCTCGTGGCCGAGCCCGTACAGCGCCGCGGCGTCGGCGAAGTCGAGCCCGCTCGGCGTCGCCACATGCTGGGTATAGATGTCATCGCGCGCGCCGCCTGTCGTCGGGCGCGCGTCCGCGGCCAGCGCCATCGCCGCGCGCGAGATCGGCAGGAAGTCGAAGATGCCGCCGCCGTCGTTGTCGATCAGCACGATCGTCAGCTTCAGGCCGAGCCGCCGCGCCGCGAGCAGGCCGCCGATGTCGTGCGCGAGCGCGACATCGCCGATCAGCAGGATCACCGGGTCGGCGCTGTCGGCGGCCGCGCCGAAGGCGGCGGACACGGTTCCGTCGATGCCGTTGGCGCCGCGGTTGCAGAGCACGCGCGGCGGGTCCGGCCGCACCGGCCAGAACGTCTCGATGTCGCGCACCGGCATCGAGGAGGCGACGAACAGCGTCGCCTCGGCGGGCAGCAGGACGCCGAGCTCGACGGCGACCGCGGGCTCGGAGAGGTGCTGATCGCCGAGCGCCGGGACGATCGCCTCGGCGGCCAGCTCATCGGCGCTGCGCCAGCTCGCGAGCCAGTCCTGCTCGGCCTGCGCGCGCGGGCGCGGGCTCGCGTGAAGCGCGTCGGTGAGCTCGCCGAGCGCCGCTGCGGGGTCAAGCGCAAGCGACTCGGACAGCACCGATGCGGGGTCTTGCCAGGCCGCCTCCGCATCGAGAGCAACCTGGGGCACGTCGGCGAGGCTCGCAAGCCAGCCGCGCAGCGGCTTTGAGACCGGCAGATCGCCGACGCGGATAACGAGGTCGGGCGCGTACGCCGCGGCGAACCGCGGCTCGCGCAAGAGCGCGTCGTAGTGGGCGATCGCCGCCGCGCCAGTGCGTGCGCCGGACAGCGGGTCGGCGAGCAGCGGCCAGCCGGCTGCCTGCGCGAACGCGGTGAGCGCCGGCGCAAGCGAGGAGTCGCGCTCGCTGCGCCCGGCGATGACGACGCCGCGCCGGGAGCGCCGGAGGAGCCCGCGCAGCGTGTCCGCCGGCGCGGCGCCGGCGGCGGCGCCCGGCGCCCGCGAGACGTATGGCCGCCCGTCGGCACGGCCGCTCGTATCCGCCGGGAGCTCATCGTCGCTGACGAGCGGCTCGCGCAGCGCGAAGTTCAGATGCACCGCGCCGGGGCGGCCTTCGAGCGCGGTCCAGTAGGCGCGGCAGGCGAGCGTGCGCATCCAGCGAAGCTGCTCGGGGCCCCCATCGTGCAGGCCGACGTCGAAGAACCACTTGCTCGCATCGCCGAACAGCTTCAGCTGGTCGATCGCCTGACCGGCGCCGTTCTCGCGCAGCTCCGGCGGCCGGTCTGCGCTGAGCAGCAGCAGCGGCACGCGCGCCTCGCGCGCCTCGATCGCCGCCGGCAGCAGCTCCGCGGCTGCCGTTCCCGACGTGCACGCGACAGCCACCGGCAGGCCCGAGGACTTCGCGAGCCCGAGCGCGAAGAAGCCGGCGCAGCGCTCGTCGATGTGGGAGAAGCAGCGCAGCCGCTGCTCGCGTGCGAGCGACAGCACGAGCGGCGCCGAGCGCGACCCGGGCGAGGTGCATGCGGCGCGCATCCCGCAGCGCACGAGCTCGTCGACAAACGCCCTCAGCAGCGTGTATGTCGCGGTGGTTGGGGTCATAGGATGAACCGGTGCCTGAAGATCTCGTTCTGCTGCACGGATTCTCAGGTACGCACCGTGCCTGGGATGGCGTCCTTGCGTGCCTCGATAGTGAACGCTACCTGCCGCGGGCACTCGACCTCCCGGGGCATGGCGAGCAGGCCGGGGCGGAGCAGCCGATCACCTTCGCAGGCTGCGTGCGCGACGTGCTCGCGCGCGCCCCGGAGCGCTTCGTGTTGTGCGGCTATTCCCTCGGCGGCCGCGTCGCGCTTCACGTCGCCCTCACCGCTCCCCAGCGCGTCAGCCGGCTGGTGCTCGTTGCCACGAGCGCGGGGATCGAGGGGGATGCCGAGCGCGCCGCCAGACGGCGAGCCGACCGTGCGCTCGCCGACCGCATTGAACGGACTCCGTTTGAGGACTTCATCGAAGAGTGGCGCGCCCAGCCGCTGTTCGCCGGGGAACCTTCCAAGGTGGGCGAGCTCGCACGCGAGGACCAGCGGCGCAACCGGCCAGACGCGCTCGCGGCGGTGCTCCGCGGCATCGGGGCGGGGGAGATGGAGCCACTGTGGGGGCGGCTCGGCGAGCTTGACATGCCCGTCACCGTCATGGCCGGCGATCGCGACGCGAAGTTCATCGCGCTGGGCGAGCGCATGGTCGAGCTGATCCCCGGCGCCGAGCTGACGATCGTGGCCGGGGGGCACGGGCTGCCGCTTGAGAATCCCGCGACGATCGCCCGCGTGCTAGACTAAGTCCATGACTAAGTCTGTTGGAGTCCATGAGGCGAAGACCCATCTGTCACGGCTGCTGGATGACGTTGCGGCCGGGGAGAAGGTCGTGATCACCCGACGAGGGGAGGAGGTTGCGAGCCTCGTGCCGGTGCGCCGGGCCGCGGCGCGTAACTTCGGCATCGATCGTGGCCGTTTCGTCGTACCGGAGGACTTCGACGCGGAGCTGCCGGAGCAGTTGCTCACAGCGTTCGAGCGGTGAAGATCCTCCTCGACACGCACGTCTTTCTCTGGCTGCAGACCGAGCCCGAGCGTCTCGGGCCTCAGCTCGACACGCTTGGCGACCAACGCAACTCGCTCTGGGTCTCGGCGGCGAGCTCGTGGGAGATCGCGATCAAGTACGGCCTCGGGCGCCTGGAGCTCCCTGAGCCGCCGGCCGACTATGTGCCCGCGCGGCTGCGCGCGATCGGCGCCGAGGCGCTCCCGATCGAGCACGGGCACGCGCTGGCGGTCGCCGAGCTTCCGCCGCTCCACCGGGATCCATTCGACAGGCTGCTCGTGGCGCAGGCGAAACTCATGGACGTGCCGATCATGACGGCGGACCCGCAGATCGCGGCCTATCCCGTTCGCGCCCTGATCGTCACCTAGAAAGGCCAAGGACGCTTGCTGCGACGATTGCGAGCGATGCGCCCCGGTTTGACTCTCGCAGCCCTGGCGTTCGCCCTGTCGGCCGCGCTTGCTTGGTACGCACCAGCGCGCGCGGGTGTCACGAGCAGGACCGCGACGGTCGCCGCTTACGCCGCGCCCAGTCGTACCGGGCCGAGCGAGATCCTCGTCACCCCCGACCTGCTCGATCCGTCATGCGACGGTGGGCGCGGCTTCGGACTCACACTTGAAAAGGATGAAAGGGGCGAACCCGCTTCGTTTGTTGCGAGCGGGACGTTGGCGGACGGCTCCACGCTCCTCACTCAGACGGCGGTGTATCCGGGAAAGCCGTCGGCTGTCCTCGAGTCGGTCACGCCGCAGTGCGTCCCCGATCCCTCGTTCGGGAGCGCCGGGATCGCAACGCTGGCGGTGCCGCCACAACTGCATTCGGCGATACCAGCGGGTCCCAACCAGGGTTCCTCAGAGGAAGGGCTGTCGCTCAGCGTGGTCGCGCCGAGCGCCGGCGGCGGCGCGATTCTCGGCGGCGACTACAACCGCGCATGGATCGTGGGTGAGGTGAGCGCGAGCGGAGCGCTTGACACGAGTTTCGGCAACGGCGGATGGGCTGTGCTCCCGATCCGCGGCAGCGTCGACAAAATCCTTCAGGAACCCTCGGGGCGACTCCTGATCGCGGGCGACAACGGCGGCGGAGGCTGCTGCACACGGAACTGGGCCGCGGCGCTGTCGGCGCGCGGCGAACTCGAACCGGACTTCGGAGCGCACGGCCGCGAGCAACTCCCGACCGGCGAGGACCCGGCGATCACGAAACTGCTGCGCTGGCCCGACGGGGAGATCCTCATAGACGTCGGCCAGGGGCACATGGGCTGCTGGGGCTCCACGCTGGCGGCACTCACGCCGTCAGGGCAGCCGATACCGGGGTTCGCCGGTCGGCTTGATCGATTCTGGCGCGCACTCGGCTTCAAGGCGTTTGTCGGCGACGTCTACCTCGACGGCGACAGCTTCACGCTCGTGGGGGCCGGTCAACGCCCGTGCTACGGGGAACCCGGCTCATCGAAGGTGCCGGCGACCGGCCTGATCGCGCGCTTCCACAACAACGGAATCATCACGGGCCCGGCGATCCGCTTCCGATCACAAATGCTCCAGTCCGTGCGCGCGATCCCCGATGGCGATGACGTGCTCGTGGTGGCGAGCAAGCCATATCCCGACAGGCGCCGGACGACGATCACTGCAAGACACCGCGATGGCAGGATCGATCGCCGTTTCGGCGACGACGGCACGGCGCAGATCCGCGTTCTCGTGCACGGCAGCGAACCTCAATTTGGCGAACTCTCAGTGACAGAAGCCGGCCCTACAACGCTTCTTTTGCTCTCCACAGATGAAGCTCAACTTCAGCTCAATCGCGTACGCGTCTCACCTTGACGCAACCGGGCCCCTAGAAAGGCTCGACGCCGAGGCCGGGGGAGAGCGGGACGGCGATCGCGCCGTTCCTGACCGGCAGCGGGTCGCCGATCCCCTCGAACAGCTCGAGCGTGGCGAGGCCGCAGTGCGGCATCGGCCCGCGCGATGCGAGCGCGGCGGCGACATGGACGGCGGCGGCGACTCCGAGCGGGCCGTCGAGCGTCGAAGCGAGATACACCTCCGCGCCGACCGAGCGCACGAGCGCGGCGGCCGCGACGAGCTGGCCGATCCCGCCCGAGCGCGAGATCTTCAGGCAGACGGCGTCTGCGAGCCTGGCCGCCAGCGCGCCCGGCTCGGCGGCGGTCTCATCGATCGCGACGCGCACCGCGACCTGCTCGCGCACCGCGCGGATCGCCGCCAGCCCGTGCGTCGGCTCCTCGACGAGCTCGAGGCCGGCGGGGGAGAGCGCATCGATCATCCGCACCGCCTGCTCGACGCTCCAGGCGCCGTTGGCGTCGAGTCGCAGCTTGGCGCGCGGGCCGGCCGCTGCGCGCGTGGCGGCGACGCGGCCGGCGTCATCGCCGACGCCGACCTTCAGCTTGATGCAGTCAAAGCCGTCCTGCACGGCGCGTGCGGCCTGCTCGGCGACGGCCGTACGGTCGAGCGCGGTGAGCGTCGCGTTGACCGGCACGTGAGTCGCGGGGGTGTCGCTGAGCAGCGCCGCGACCGGACGCCCGGCGCGGCGACCCGCGCGATCCCACAGCGCGAGGTCGATCGCGGCGAGCGCCGGCGGCAGATCGGCCCGCGCCCGGCACGCGTCGATCAGCTGCGCGCCGTTCAGCGCGGCGCTGTCCGCGAGCACGGCGCGGTAGCTCTCGAGCGCCCGCTCGACGTGCTCGAGAGCGACCCCGTCATAGGCGTGCAGCGGCGCCGCTTCGCCGTAGCCGGGCACGCCGTCGCTGTCGGTCAGCGTGACGATCAGCAGCTCGCGCTCGGCGACCTCGCCATAGGAGGTGTGCAGCGGGCGCGCGAGCGCCAGCGTGCGGCGCGCGATCTCGAGCTTCACGAGCTGACGCCGCCGCCGGCGAGGATGCCGGCGGCGAACAGCAGGCAGAAGACGAGCTGCAGCATCCCGGTCTTCGCGAGCGCCGCGTTCAGCGCAGGGCCGTCGCTGCGCGTGCGCACGACGCGCACGAGCATCACCGCGAGCGGGATCGAGGCCCACGGCAGCAGCAGCCAGCCGTTCATCGAGCCGAACGCCCACGGCAGCGGCGCGCAGATGAACGCCGTCGCGAGCATCGCGCTGTAGAGCGCGCGGGTGCGCGAGCGGCCGAGGCGCACGGCGAGCGTGCGCTTGCCGGCGCGCCGGTCGGTCTCGAGATCGCGCACGTTGTTGACGACGAGGATCGCGCTCGCCAGCAGCCCGACCGGAACGGCGCACACAAACGCCTGCCAGGGCAACTCCTGGATCTGCACGAAGTACGAGCCGACGACGGCGACGATGCCGAAGAACAGGAACACGAACACCTCGCCGAGGCCCTCATAGCCGTATGGGCGCGGGCCGCCGGTGTAGAGCACGCCGGCGAGGATCGACGCGGCGCCGACCGCCAGCAGCTCGGGGCCGGCGACGGCGACAAGGTACACGCCGCAGAGCACCGCCGCGCCGAAGCTGACGTACGTCGCAAGCAGCACCTGGCTGGGGGGAACGAGACCGCCGGCGGTGACGCGCACCGGCCCGAGGCGATCCTCGGTGTCGGCGCCGCGGCGCGCATCGGAATAGTCGTTGGAGAGGTTGGTTCCGACCTGGATGAAGATCGCGCCGAGCAGCGCCGCGAGGAAGGCAAGCGTCTGGAAGTGCCCCGCGCCGAGCGCGAGCGAGGTGCCGACGAGCACCGGCGCGACGGCCGCCGGCAGCGTGCGCACGCGCGCGGCCATCACCCAGATGCGGACAGGGGAGGTGCTCATGGCTCTAGAGCGCCGGTTCCGGTGGGCGCTTGCCAGGATGCGCGTTAGTCTCGGGCTCGACGGGCGAGTGGGCAGCTCGATCCGCGGCGAGGCGTTCGGCGGCAGCACGGGCCTCGTCGAGCTCGGAGGTCGCAAGGCTTGCCATCAAGCCGCCTACCCACACGAAGACCCATCCCTCGCGCTGTCGCAGGTGACCGGCGCTGCCAACCGGACGACCGCTCTGAATGACCACGGCAAACACAACCCCATTGCCGAGGTCGCGGACTTCCTCAACCTCGAACTCCAACTCCTCGTACGTGCCAAACCAGTCCTCAAGGAAGCTGCGAATGGCCGCCCGCCCCTCGAAATGGTCCCCCAACGCCCTCCCGTCCAAGGTCGCATCGTCGGCGAAGCTGCTGGCCACCGCGTCGAGATCACGCCGATTCGCAGCCGCAAACGCCCTGTTCACAAGCTCAACCGGATTGGGGGTCGTGACCTCCTCGGACATGGCAGGGAGTATCGCGGAGGGGTCCGATCGGTGATCGAGCCACGCTGCGTCGCGACCTTCGGGCCTTCTCTGCTGCGACCGGTCAGCCGCTAGGCCCGCTTGGGGAAGCGCGCGAAGTCCGGCGTGCGCTTCTCCTTGTACGCGTCGCGTCCCTCCTGGGCCTCGGCGCTTTCGTAGAACAGCAGGTTGGCGTCGTGGGCGAGCTGCTGGATACCGCTGAGCCCGTCTTCGCTGGCGTTGAAGCTGGCCTTCAGCAGCCGCAGCGCAAACGGCGAGAGCGCAAGCATCTCGCGGCACCACTGCACCGTCTCATCCTCGAGCTGGGCGAGCGGCACAACCGTATTGACCATGCCCATCTCACGGGCCTCCTCGGCGGAATACTGCCGGCACAGGAACCAGATCTCCTTGGCCTTCTTCGGCCCAACGAGGTTCGCGAGCAGCCCCGCGCCGAAGCCGCCGTCGAACGAGCCGACCTTCGGGCCGACCTGGCCAAAGCGGGCGTTGTCCGCCGCGATCGTGAGATCGCAGATGAGGTGCAGCACGTGCCCGCCGCCGATCGCGTAGCCGGCGACCATCGCCACGATCGGCTTCGGCAGGCGGCGCATCTGCACGTGCAGGTCGGTGACGTGGAAACGGCCGACCGCGTCGAGCTTGCCGCCGTGCTCGTCGAGGTAGCCGGTGTCTCCCCGCACGCGCTGATCGCCGCCCGCGCAGAAGGCGTCGGGGCCCTCGCCGGTGAGCACGATGACGCCGATCGAGGTGTCCTCGCGGGCGTCCTCGAGCGCGCGCGAGATCTCGATGATCGTGCGCGGCCGAAACGCGTTTCTCACCTCCGGGCGGGCGATCGTGATCTTCGCGATTCCCTGCTGTGGAGCCGCAGACTTCTCGTAGCGGATGTCGCTGAACGAATCCTGCGAGGAGACGGCGGCCGGGGTCCAGGTTGTGCTCATCGCCGGAAGGCTAGCCTGTGGCCGATGGAGGTCGAGGCTTGGCTCGCCCGCGCCGCTGCACTGCGGCCGGATCGGGCAGCGCTTGAGACGCCGCGGGGGGACTGGTCCTACGCCCGCCTGTACGCGGCTGCGCGCTTCGGCGCCGGCGCGTTGCGCGCGCGCGGCGCCGGCGCCGGCGAACGGGTCGCGATCGCGCTGCCCGCGGGCCTCGATTTCGCCCAGGCGCTGCACGCCTGTCTGCTGCTCGGCGCGGTCGCGGTGCCCGTCGACCTGCGGCTCGGCGCGCGCGAGCAGGCGCACGTCAGCGACGGCGCCGACGTCGTCGTCAGCGAGCCGCTGGGGGAGGGTCCCGACCCCAGCGCGCTCCCCGTCAGGCCGCGCCACGAGCTCGACGCGGCGGCCGTCGTGATCCACACCTCGGGGACGACCGCTGCGCCGCGCCCGGTCGAGCTGACCTACGCGAACCTGCTGTGGAGTGCGCTCGGCTCCGCGGCCGCGCTCGGGGTCGACGAGGACGAGCGCTGGCTGTGCGCGTTGACGCTCGCGCACGTCGGGGGGCTCTCGATCCTCGTGCGCTCGGCGCTCGGCGGCACGACGGCGATCGTGCATGAGCGCTTCGAGGTCGAGCGGGTGCTGCACGACCTGCGCGCGCGGCGCGCGACCGCTGTCAGCCTCGTCGCGACGACGCTCGCGCGGCTGCTCGATGCGGGCCTCGAGGATCCGCCCGCGCTGCGCTGCGCGCTCACCGGCGGCGGCCCGGTGCCGGCTGCGCTCGTCGCGCGCGCATACGATCGCGGGGTCCCCGTCGGGCTCACGTACGGGCTCAGCCAGGCCGCCTCGCAGGTCACGACGACGCCGCTCGCAGAAATCGCGCGCGGACCGGGAGGGCCGGGCGAGCTCAGCGCCGGCAGGCCGCTGTTCTGCACGCGCGTGCAGATTGCGCCCGACGGGGAGATCCTCGTGCGCGGCGCGACCGTCGCGCCGGGCGCGCTCGAACAGGACGGTTGGATGCACACCGGAGATCTCGGTGCGCTCGACGATCACGGTCGCCTGCTCGTCACGGGGCGCAAGCTCGACACGATCGTCAGCGGCGGCGAGAACGTCGCGCCGGCCGAGGTCGAGGCCGTGCTCGAAGCCCACCCGCAGGTGCTCGAGGCGGCCGTGCTGGGACGGAGCGATCCGCGCTGGGGCGAGGCGGTCATCGCGATCGTCGTGCCGCGCGCCGGTGCGCAGCCTGAGCCCGAGCAGATGCGCGCGCACTGCGCCGCGCAGCTCGCGCCGTTCAAGGTCCCCAAGGATTTCACGCTGCGCTCCGAGCCGTTGCCGCGGACGGCCTCGGGCAAGCTGCTGCGACGGGAGCTGGGATGAGCTTCGACGCCAACGCGTACCGCGACGCAAGCCTCGCCAACTGGGAAGAGGCGGCCCCCGGCTGGGTCCGCCGCGAAGCTCTCCTGCGCGAGTTCGCCGCGCCGGTGTCGCACTGGATGATCGACGCGATCGCGCCGCAGCCCGGCCAGCGCGTGCTCGAGCTCGCGGCCGGCATCGGCGAGACGGCGCTGCTCGCAGCCGAACTCGTCGCGCCGCTCGGTGGCGTCGTGATCTCAGACCAGGCCGAGGGGATGCTCGCGGGCGCGCGGGCGCGCGCGGTCGCGCTCGGCCTCAGCAACGTCGAGTTCCAGGTTCTCAACGCCGAATGGATCGACCTGCCGGTGGCGAGCGTCGATGCGGCGCTCTGTCGCTGGGGCTACATGCTGATGGCCGACCCCGCCGTCGCGCTGTCGGAGACGCGCCGCGTGCTGCGCTCAGGCGGGCGCGTTGCGCTCGCCGTGTGGGATGCGCTCGAGCGCAATCCGTGGGCGCTGCTGCCCGCGCGCGAGCTGATCGAGCGCAGCCTCGCAGCGCCGCCGGACCCGGAGCTGGAGCCGGCGCCCGGGCCGTTCAGGCTGGCGAGCGCCGAGCGCCTGCGCGAGCTGCTAGAGCGCGCCGGTTTCGCCGAGATCACCGTCGAGGCGCTCGATCTGAGCCGCCGCCACGCGGGCTTCGAGGACCTCTGGGACTCGACACTCGACCTGTCGCGCAACTTCCACGACGCGGTGCTCTCGCGCCCGGCCGCCGAGGTGCAGGAGATCAAGCGCTCACTCGGCGAGCGCTTCGCCCGATTCGCGGGCGCGGACGGGACGCTCGTGATCCCCGGGCGCACGCTGCTCGCCTCGGCCAGCGCGTGAGCGGCTGCGCGGGGGCGCCTCGCGCGGAGCCGCGGGCGCCTTTTGGATAGCCTGCCGGCCATGATCTACGACGACGACGCTGACCTCACGCTCCTCGACGGCAAGACCGTCGCCATCATCGGCTACGGCTCCCAGGGCCACGCGCACGCCCTCAACCTGAAGGATTCCGGCGTCGACGTCGTGGTCGGGCTGCGCGAGGACTCCGCCTCCGTCGCCAAGGCTCGCGAGCAGGGCCTGGAGGTGCTGTCGGTCGTCGAGGCCGCCAGCCGCGGCGACCTCGTGATGATCCTGCTCCCCGACGAGCTCCACCATGATGTCTGGGAGCGCGAGATCCGCGACGGCATCGCCGAGGGCAACCTGATCCTCTTCGGCCACGGCTTCTCGATCCACTACAAGGAGATCGACCCGCCGGCCGGCGTCGACGTCGGCATGGTCGCGCCGAAGGGCCCCGGTCACCTCGTGCGGCGCCAGTTCACAGAAGGCAGCGGCGTCCCCGGGCTGATCGCGGTCGAGCAGGATGCGACCGGCAACGCGCGCGCGCTCGCGCTCGCATACGCGAAGGGCATCGGCTGTACGCGCGGCGGCGTGATCGAGACGAGCTTCAAGGACGAGACCGAGACGGATCTGTTCGGCGAGCAGGCAGTGCTCTGCGGCGGCGCCTCGGAGCTCGTGCAGGCCGGCTTCGAGACGCTCGTCGAGGCCGGCTATGACCCCGAGATGGCCTACTTCGAGTGCCTGCACGAGCTCAAGCTGATCGTCGACCTGATGCACGAGAAGGGGCTTGCGGGAATGCGCTTCTCGATCTCCAACACGGCCGAGTACGGCGACTACACGCGCGGCAGGCGCGTGATCACCGAGGAGACGCGGGCGAGCATGCGCCAGATCCTCAAGGAGATCCAGGACGGCGATTTCGCGCGCGAGTGGATCGCGGAGAACCGTGCCGGCCAGGAGAACTTCAAGCGCATGCGCGCAGAGCAGGCCGATACCCAGGTCGAGCACGTCGGCAGCGAGCTGCGCTCGCACATGGACTGGATCAAGCCCGCGTTCTAGGACGCCCCGCCGTGCTCGCCTACGTCTCCTGGCACCGACCCGCCGCGGGGACCGATGAGGGGAAATACGAGCGCGCGCTCGAGCAGTTCCACGGCTCGCTCGCACAGCGCCCGCCGAGCGGCTTCAACGGCTCCGCCGTGTTCAGGGCGCAGGAGATCCCGTGGCTCGCCGGCGGATCGCACGGCGGCTACGAGGACTGGTATCTGCTCGACGGCTGGTCGGCGGTCGGCGTGCTCGAGGAGGCGGCGGTCTCGAGCGGCCACGTCAGCGCACACGACAGGGTCGCCGCGAAGGCCGCTGCCGCGACGAGCGCGATCTATCGCCTCGCCGAGGGCCACGCCCGCCTCGGCGAGGCGCGTGTGGCGGTGTGGGTGACGCCGGCGCCGGGACACACCCACCCTTCGGTCGAGGCGCTGCTCGGAGACGGGATGGATCGCGCGAGCGCGGGACTGTGGCGGCGCTGCATCGGCCTCGGCCCCGCTCCTGAGTACTGCCTGCTGGCGAGCGAGCGCCCGGCCGGCGTCGCCGAGGCCCGGCTGCCACCCGGCTGGAGCGCGGCGGCGATGGGCCGCGAGGTGCTGTTCGCGGGCTGAGTTCGCGGTGCGCTCGCGGGCTTGCCCGGCGGCCGGGCGCCGGCGTTCGCTAGACTCGCGTTCGTCGTCGCGACTGGCGCTCGGGTGGAGTTCACCACCGGGAAGTGACGACTCAGCACCGCCGCGCGCCTGGGCACCTCAGATCATCGACCATCCGCCTTCGGGTCCGACCGAGCGAGGAGCCCCTATGACGACGAGCAACGTGACAGAGCAGCAGGCACTTGTCATCCCCGAGCAGCTGAAGCCGGCCGACGGCCGCTTTGGCTGCGGCCCGTCGAAGGTTCGCCCGCAGGCGCTCGCGCGCCTTGCCGGCGCGGGTGCCGCGGTGATGGGCACCTCGCATCGCCAGAAGCCGGTCAAGGCGCTCGTCGGCGAGATCCGCTCCGGCCTGGGCGAGCTGTTCTCGCTGCCCGACGGTTATGAGGTCGCGCTCGGCAACGGCGGCGCGACCGCGTTCTGGGACGCGGCCGCGTGCGGGCTGATCGAGCGCCGCTCGCTGCACCTGAGCTTCGGCGAGTTCTCGAAGAAGTTCGCGACCGTCAGCGCGGGCGCGCCGTTCCTCGATCAGCCGATCGTGCTCGCCGCCGACCCTGGAGATGCGCCCGACCCGGCTGGCGTCGGGCCGCAGGCGAGCGACGGCGGCGCCGATGTGATCGCGTGGGCGCACAACGAGACCTCGACCGGCGTGATGGTTCCCGTGGCGCGGCCGGCCGGCAGCGACGGGTCGCTCGTCGTGATCGACGCGACCTCGGGCGCGGGCGGGCTGCCGGTCGACGTATCGGCGGCCGACGCCTACTACTTCGCCCCGCAGAAGGGCTTCGCCTCCGACGGCGGGCTGTGGCTGGCGCTGCTCAGCCCGGCCGCACAGGAGCGGATCGCGATGCTCGCGACGGCCGACCGCTGGATTCCCGAATCGCTCTCGCTGAGCACCGCGCTTGAGAACTCGCTCAAGGATCAGACCTACAACACGCCGGCGGTCGCGACGCTTTTCCTGCTCGCCGAGCAGCTGCGCTGGATGCTCGACGGCGGCGGCCTCGACTGGTGTGTCGCACGCACACGCGCGTCCTCGGCGCACCTGTATGGATGGGCCGAGCGGAGCGAGCACGCGACGCCGTTCGTGGCCGACCCGACGAAGCGCTCGCTGGTCGTCGGCACGATCGACTTCGAGGACTCGATCGACGCCGCGGCGCTCGCCGCGACGCTGCGCGCGAACGGGATCCTCGACGTCGAGCCGTACCGCAAGCTCGGTCGCAACCAGCTGCGCATCGGCATGTTCCCGGCCGTCGAGACGGCCGATGTCGAAGCCCTGAGCGCGTGTATCGACTGGGTGATCGAGCGGGTCGGCGCATGAACGCGCGCGCGAGGGTCCTCGTCAAGGAGAAGATCGGCGACTCGGGCATCGAGCTGCTGCGCGAGCACTTCGACGTCGATCTCGGGCTCGACTGGAGCGAGGAACAGCTCGCCGAGCGGATCGGCGGGTACGACGGCATCGTGATCCGCTCGGCGACGAAGCTGACCGCCGAGCTGATCGCGCGCGCCGGCAGGCTCAAGGCGATCGGGCGCGCCGGCGTGGGCGTCGACAACGTTGACGTGGTCGCCGCAACCGCGCGCGGGATCATCGTCGCCAACGCGCCCGAGTCGAACGTCGTGACCGCTGCGGAGCACACGATGGCATTGCTGCTCGCGCTCGCGCGCAACGTGCCGCAGGCCTACGCCTCGCTGATCGCCGGCAAATGGGACCGCTCGAAGTACTCCGGCGTCGAGCTGTATGAGAAGACGCTCGGCGTCGTCGGCTTTGGGCGGATCGGGCAGCTCGTCGCGCACCGCGCCCGCGGCTTCGGCATGCGCGTGCTCGCGTTCGACCCGTTCGTCAGCGCCGAGCGCTACCGGGAGCTCGGAGTCGACAAGGCCGACGGCGTCGATGACATCTACGCACAGGCCGACTTCATCACGATCCATCTGCCGAAGACGCCGGAGACCGAAGGCTTCATCGACGCTGCCGCGTTCGCGAAGATGCGCGACGGCGTACGCGTGCTCAACGTCGCGCGCGGCGGCCTGATCGACGAGGCCGCGCTCAAGGACGCACTCGACTCGGGCAAGGTCGCGGGCGCGGCGATCGACGTGTTCGCGAGCGAGCCGATGACCGAGCACGAGCTGTTCGCCTACCCGAACGTCGTCGTCACGCCGCACCTCGGCGCCTCGACCGCCGAGGCGACCGACCGCGCCGGCTACCAGAGCGCCGAGCAGGTCGTCGCGGCGCTGACCGGCGGCGTCGTCTCGACGGCCGTCAACATCCCCGCGATCGCCGCCGAGGACATGGCGATCCTGGGGCCGTTCCTGCCGCTGGCCTCGCAGCTCGGGCGCCTGGCGATGGAGCTCGCCGAGGGCAGCTCGGTGGAGCGCATCGAGGCGGCGTTCCTCGGCAGGATCGCCGACTTCGACACGCGCCTGCTCGGCATCGCCGTGATCGTCGGCGCCCTGCAGGGCCGCAGCGAGGAGGAGGTCAACCTCGTCAACGCGCCGACGATCGCCCAGCAGCGCGGCATCGTCTTCGAGGAGAAGGT
Source organism: uncultured Solirubrobacteraceae bacterium (assembly GCA_963827105.1). Lineage (GTDB taxonomy): Bacteria > Actinomycetota > Thermoleophilia > Solirubrobacterales > Solirubrobacteraceae > Palsa-744. The sequence goes on from CAWHAB010000019.1 coordinate 89,902, forward strand.
CGTCTCCGAGGCCGAGGACTTCAACGAGCTGATTCGCGTGACCGTCGTCGCCGGCGCAGAGCGCGTCGCGGTCGCCGGCACCGGGATCGGCCCGAACCGCGTCCCGCATCTCGTTGAGGTGCAGGGTCGCCGGCTGACGATCGAGCTCGAGCCGTACGTGACCGTCTTCCGCTACGAGGACCTGCCCGGGATGATCGGCCGCGTCGGCACGATCTTCGGCAAGCACGGCATCAACATCTCCTCGGCCGCCGTCGGGCATGTGCCCGATGGCGCGGCCGGCGAGGAGCGGGGGCTGGCGGCGATGGTCGTCACCACCGACGCCGCCGTCTCCGACGCGGTCGTGCGGGAGATCGTCGCCTCCGACGGCTTCGTCAACGGCTGGTCGGTCGACCTCGGCTGATCGGATAGGCTCGCGCGATGCGCGCGGTCGTGATCACCAAGCACGGCGGCCCGGGCGTCCTCGAGGTTCAGGACAGGCCAGACCCGGCGCCCGTTCCCGGCGAGGTCCGCATCGCGGTTGCCGCCGCCGGTGTCAACTTCGCCGACGTGATGGCGCGGATCGGTCTTTACCCCGACAGCCCGAAGACGCCGTGCGTCGTCGGCTACGAGGTCGCCGGCACCGTGCTCGAGCTCGGTGAGGGCGTCGATGCGCTGATCCCCGGCCAGCGCGTGTTCGCGGCAACGCAGTTCGGCGGCTACAGCTCCCAGGTGGTCGCGAAGGCGACGGACGTCGTGCCGTTGCCGGAGCGCCTGACGTTCGAGCAGGGGGCGGCGCTCCCCGTCAACTACGGCACCGCGTGGGCGGGCCTGCTCGGCTACGGCAGCCTGCAGCCGGGCGAGCGCGTGTTGATCCACTCGGCCGGCGGCGGCGTCGGCATCGCCGCGACGCAGCTCGCCCGGCGCCACGGGGCGGAGATCTACGGAACCGCCTCGCCGCACAAGCACGCGCAGATCAAGGAGTTCGGCGTCGACCATGCGCTCGACTACACGCGCCCCGGCTGGGAGCAGGGCCTGCCGAAGTTCGATCTGATTATGGACGCGATCGGCGGCAAGAGCTTCCGCCGCGACTACACGATGCTGCGCGCGGGCGGGCGGCTGGTCGCGTTCGGGGCCTCCGCGGTGATCTCCGGCGAGAAGCGCAACCTGCTGACCGCGCTGCGTGCGGCCGCGCGCATGCCGCGCTTCAACATGATCAAGCAGATGGGCGAATCGAAGGCCGTGATCGGCTTGAACATGCTGAGCCTGTGGAAGGATCGCGGGACGCTCGAGCCGTGGATCCAGCCGCTGCTGCCGCTGCTCGACGACGGCACGATCGAGCCCGTGATCGCCGGCGCTTTCAGCTTCGAGGAGACAGCGGCCGCGCACAGCATGATCGTCGAGCGGCGCAACGTCGGCAAGGTCGTACTCGTCCCCTGAGCGGGCCGTTTGCTGCAGCTCGCCGAGGGTGTCGCGGGCCTGCGGCCGCGGGCGGTCTCCAGCGCCGCGCGCGCATCCGTCTAGAGGGCTCAACCGTTGCTCACATCCGCTCCGCGCCGCGCCGATCGGAAAGGTGAGAGGCGATGAGCAACACGAGCGACGAAAACCCTCCCGCCACGACCGCGCCCGATGACGTTGCCGCGCGCGGAGGCCGCGCGGTCGCGGCGCTGCTGCGCGAGCATCCCGACGCGATGGTTGTGACACAGCTCCCGGACGCGCTCGTCGTGCCGCCGCCGGAGTCGCTCGGCCTCGATGCGCCGGTGCTTGCCAGCGAAGGACGGGCGTTGATGGATCTCTGCGTCGCGGAGGACCGGATGGCATCGGTGAAAGCGTGGATCCGCGTCAAGAACGAGACGATGGCGCAGGTGACGGTGCGCCTGTGCAGCAACCCCGAGCAGTGGATGGCCGTGCAGATGGTCGACCTGCGCAGCACGCATGGGGTCGTGTTGAACGTGCTCTGGCCGACCAGCGACGCGCCCGAGGACGAGGAGGCGCGAGTCAGCGGCGGCGCGGCCTCGACGACGCCGCGCTTCTGCACGCGCAAGCAGGACGAGGAGGGCAACGTGCTGGCATGCGATGAGGCGTATGTGCAGATGTTCGGCTACAGCGAGGAGCAGGTCGTCGGGCAACCCACCTTCGAACGCGTTCACAGCGACGATCAGGCGCGCGTGATCGAGGGCTGGATCGCGGCGGTCTCGACGGGCCGGACGCAGATGTTCCGCATCCGCATGAAGCGCAGCGACGACAGCTGGCTGTGGGTCGACACGACACTGCACAACTTCCTCAGCGACCCCGAGCACCCGCACGTGCTCGCCGAGTGCATCGACGTATCAGCCGAGATGTCCGCCCAGGAGGCGTTGCAGGACCGCGAGGAGCTGCTGCGCAACCTGATCGAGGAGATGCCCGACGGGCTGCTGCAGCTCGACCGCGAGCGCCGGCTCGTGTATCACAACGCCCGTCTGCTCGAGATCATGCGCGCGGCCCCCGGTGCCGCCCTGCACGCGGTTCCCAAGGCCGAGGAGGATGACTCCCGCGGCCCTGAGCAGTTGACGCTGGCGCTGCTGCTGGCTGCGCTCAGCGAGCAGTCCCGGAGCGAGCTCGACACCGTCCTCGAGCGCATCCTCGTGGGCGGCGCGCGCGAGGACATCGAGGTGGAACTCGCGCCGCCGTTCGGCCAGCCGCGCCATGTGCTGATGAAAATCCGCCCGCTGCAACGAGGCAGCGGCGTCGTCACCGGCGCGATCGCCTCCGTGCTCGACGTCACCGACAGCGCGCGCGCACGGCGCGAGCTCGAGCTGCGGGCGACGTTCGACGCGCTCACCGGCGCGCACAACCGGGCGTCGATCATGGCGGCACTGAGCGCCGAGCTCGAGCGCTCCACGGACACCGCGGTCGTCTACGTCGACCTCGACCACTTCAAGTCGATCAACGACAGCTTCGGTCATGCGGCCGGCGACGCGGTGCTCGCGGCGGTCGCAGAGCGGCTGCGCGGCGCGATGCGCTCCAGCGACGAGCTCGGGCGCCTGGGCGGGGACGAGTTCATCGTGCTGCTGCGCGGCGCCTCCAGCCTCGCTGTCGCGATGAGCGCGGCCCAGCGCCTCAGCGACGCGGTTCGTGGCACCTACGAGCTGACGGGCGCAAGCCTCGAGCTGTGCGCGAGCGTAGGCGTCGCCTGCGCCGAGAACGATGCGCGCGGCGCGGAGGAGCTCGTCGAGCGCGGCGACGCCGCGATGTACCGCTCCAAGGAGCAGCGTCGCGGGATTCCGGTGCTCGCCGCCTGACGGGCGTCCAGGCAGCGGAGGGCCCCCGCCGCGCCCGCCGGCTCGGCGCGCACGCGCGTGCCGAGGCTCAGCCGCCGCCGAGGGCGCCGGCCTCCAGCTGGAAGGCTTCCGGCAGCGCTTCGCGCAGGCGCGCGTGCGGCCGCAGCACATCCTCGGCGCCGTACCACCAGAAGTAGCCGCCGACGTAGTAGGGGAGGCCCGGGTCGAGCGAGTATGCCCAGCGCATGAGCTGCTTCGCCGTGGCGAGCGTGCGCCGGCCCGCGGGCCGCGGCAGGCCCACCTCGCCGAACCCCAGCGCCGCGCTCGGATACAGCGCGTGCAGCCGTTCCAGTTCCTGTGCGACTTCGGTCGCGTCGGGCTCGCGGCCGCCGCACTCGGTCGGGTAGTAGGAGAGCAGCACGTAGTCGAGCCCGTCGGCGACGCGGGCCGGCACGTGGCGTTCGCTGAACTGCACCGGCGTCAGCTCCGAGCTGCCGTCGCCGCAGTGTTCGGGCCCGAAGTTGTTCGCGTACAGCGTCAGCGCCGTCGCCGCCCCCGTCGCGGCGACGTCTTCGTAGGCCTCGCTCAGCTTCGCGGCGACCGCTTCATACGGGCCGGTCCAGTTGCCGTTGACCTCGTTGCCGATTTCCCAGATGTCGACATCGCCGCTGAGCGTCGACAGGTAGGAGAGGGTTCGCGACTGGAACTCCGAGACCGACTCGGCCTTCTCGTCGGAGGAGTCCAGCAGCTCGCCCATCACCGCGCTCACCGTGTGGATCTCGCGCACATCCTGCTCGTAGCTGGACGCCGGCGCGCGCCGTTCGAAGTAGATCCGCGTGGTCGGACGCTCGGGCAGCGCCGCGAGCTCGCCGAGCAGGCGTTCCAGATGTGTGACCTTGTCGAGCGTCACCCCGTACAGCGGCGGATCGGCGCTCGCTGTCGCGGGGCCGCATGCGGCGCTCGCGAGCACGGCGATCGCCAGACAGACGGCGCCGAGCACGCGGGTGGTATGCGATGCGCCCGACATCAGCCCGCAACTATCGCAGTGATCGCGCCCGCCCGGTCGCGGTGCTAACCTGCGTTTTCGATGTCGTTGCAGATCTCGCTTCTCTCGCTTCTTCTCCTCCCCCCTCGGGGGGAATAGCGCGTGGCGGCCGCGTAGCCGCATAACCAGCCCGAGAGGAACCACCAGCGAGATAGAGAAGGAGCACTGACGACATGAGCACGACCGACGCACGCAGCGACGCGAGCCGCGTCCGAATCTTCGATACGACCCTGCGCGACGGTGAGCAGTCACCGGGGATCTCACTCAACAAGCAGGAAAAGCTCGAGATCGCCCACCAGCTGGCGAGGCTCGGCGTCGACATCATCGAGGCCGGCTTCCCGATCACCTCGCCCGGCGATTTCGACTCGGTGCAGGCGATCGCGCGCGAGGTCGAAGGCCCGGTGATCTGCGGCCTGGCGCGGACGAGCAAGCAGGACATCGAGGCGGCCTGGAACGCGGTCCGAGACTCCGAGCGTCCGCGGATTCATACGTTCCTCGCGACCAGCGACATCCACATCGAGCGCAAGCTGCAGACGACGCGCGAGGATGTCAAGGGCCAGGTGCGCGCGGCGGTCGCGCAGGCGCGCGAGTTCACCGACGACGTCGAGTTCTCACCCGAGGACGGCTCGCGCTCGGATGTCGAGTACATGGCCGAGGTGATCCAGATCGCGCTCGATGAGGGCGCGACGACGATCAACGTCCCGGACACCGTCGGCTACACGATGCCGCACGAGTACCACGCGATGTTCACCGAGCTCTACCGGCTGGTTCCGGGACTGCGCGACGTCGTCGTCTCGGTCCACTGCCACGACGACCTAGGCCTAGCGGTCGCCAATTCGCTCGCCGGGCTGGAAGCGGGCTGCCGCCAGGTCGAGTGCGCGATCAACGGGATCGGTGAGCGTGCCGGCAACGCCTCGCTCGAGGAGATCGTGATGCTGTTGCACACGCGCGAGCCGACCCTCGGTCTGTGGACCGGCGCGGAGACGACCGAGATCGCGCGCACGAGCAGGCTCGTGTCGCGGTTGACCGGCTACCAGGTGCAGCCGAACAAGGCGATCGTCGGGCGCAACGCGTTCGCGCACGAGGCCGGGATCCACCAGGACGGCGTGCTGAAGGAGCGCACGACCTACGAGATCATGGATGCCACCACCGTCGGGTTGCGCAGCAACTCGATCGTGCTCGGCAAGCACTCCGGTCGCCATGCACTGAGCAAAGCGCTCGAGGAGATGGGCTTCGAGATCGACGGCCAGGCGCTGAACACCGCGTTCAAGCGCTTCAAGGAGATCGCCGACCGCAAGAAGCAGGTCACCGCGATGGACCTCGAGGCACTCGTCACCGACGAGCTGCGCGAGGAGGTCGCCGGCTATGCGCTTGAGTCCTTCGAGGTCGACGCGTCCTCGCTGCGCCCGCCGCACGCGCGCGTCAGCGTGACGCTGCCCGACGGCTCCTCGGCGAGCGGCTCGTTCACCGGCGACGGTCCGATCGATGCCGTCTTCCAGGCGATCAACGCCGCGACCGGCACGGCGCCGACGCTCAGCGACTTCACGATCGGCGCTGTCACCGAGGGGCAGGACGCGCTCGGCGAGGTCTCGGTCGTGCTCGAAGTCGACGGCTCCACCGGCGCCGGCCAGGGGGTCTCGACGGACATCATCGACGCCGCCGCGCGCGCATACGTGCGGGCACTGTCGGTGGCGGTCGCGCGCGCTCAGGCGGGCGACGCGCTGGGGCTTCCCGAGGCGGCTGGGAGCTGAGCAACGCGGCTGCCGCGGCGCGGGCGCAGCGGGTGGAACCGCATCGCGCCCGCGCTAGGCTGTCGGGTCGGCCGTTCGAGAGACAGGGAGGCAGCGCGATGTCGAGGTTGAACCGTGCCAGGACCGGGCTGCGCCCGCGTCGAGCAGCGTTCTTCTCGCTGCTGCTGCTGCTTCTGCTGCTGATGGGCTGCGCATCGACGGGTGCATCTGCGGCTCGGCTGAAGCCCGGCTTCGATGGCGTCTCGGACACGCGCTCTTCGGTCGAACCTCATTGGGCCTGTCCGCAGGGGGTGTGCGACGCGATCGCCGACCCGCGGCCCGCCAGCCGGCTCGCGGATCTGGCGCCGGTGTTCGCGGGCAAGAAACCCGAAGGCGGCGGCGAACTGGGGGGATATGACCCCGAAGACCTGCGCAGCGCTTACGACATCCCGACGACCGGCGGCGCGAACCAGACGATTGCCGTGGTCGAGGGCTTCGTCTACAAGAACGCCGAAAAGGACCTCGGCGATTACCGCGCCCACTACGGCATCCCAGCCTGCACCAAGAAAGCGGGCTGCCTGACGATCGTCAACGGGCAGGGCAACGCCCCGAAATTCACCTCCGGCACCGGTTGGGAACTCGAGGTCGCGCTCGACCTCGACATGGCCTCGGCGGCCTGTCCCGAATGTCACATCGATCTGCTCGACGCCGAAAGCGAAAGTTGGGATGCGCTCGGGGCTGCCGTGAACCGCGCGGCCTCACTTGGCGCGACGGAGATCTCCAACAGCTACGGGCTGCCCGAAGAAACCTGTGAGGAAAGCAACGAATGCGCCGAAGCGGCGCACGACTGGGACCATCCCGGGCTGTTCGTCTCGGTCTCCGCCGGAGATGAAGGCTGGAACTACAGTTTCGAGGGCGCCGACTCGCCGAGCTACCCCGCCGACGAGCCCGCCGTCGCGGCGGTCGGCGGGACCGCGCTGCGCAAGTCGAAAGCCAAGCGCGGCTGGGCCGAGACGGTGTGGGGCGAACCCGGCCGCGGCCTGGGCACGGGCAGCGGCTGCAGCCTGGACGCCAAGCCCGCCTGGCAGCACGACAGCGGCTGCGCGGGACGCACCGAGAACGACGTCGCCGCCGTCGGTGCCTGCGCGACGCCCGTCTCGGTCTTCTCGAGTCCTGAAGGTGGCTGGGAAGACGTTTGCGGCACGAGCGTCAGCTCGCCGCTGGTGGCGGGAATCGAGGCGCACTCGACGGCATACGCGCGCTCGCTGCCCGGTGGCGAGGCATTCTACGAAAGCGGCGCGAGCCTGTTCGACGTCAAGGGCGGCTCAAACGGCAAGTGCGCCCGCGCCGAGAAGTACCTCTGCCACGGCGCCAGGGGCTACGACGGCCCGACCGGAAACGGGACGCCTGACGGGCCGCTGCTGCTGGAACCCTGAGCAGGCGAGCTCCAAGCGCCGCGCGAGGTCAGGCTGGCGAGCAAGCCCAGGCCGGCACCGCGCCGCGCGTCCGCCTGTGTCCGGGGGGCGGCGACAGGAGCCGGCGGCCCCCGCCACCGACCGTCACCAGGCCCGCCAGCTGAGGCGTGAAGCGCTCAGCGCACGATCGTGAAGCGCAGCAACTCCTGTCGTGAGTGCGCAGAGGTCTTCGCCGCGAGCGTGTAGCGGCCGAGGCGGAGTCGGTGATGGGCGGCGAGCAGTCCTTGGAAGCGAACCTTGTTAAGACCCGCATGGCCTTTGAGGTGAAGGACGCCGGCGACGATCGTGCGCGTGCAGCGCCGCCTGCGCGCATTGCGCGACGACGGCACAACGCACTTCCTGCCCACCCGCCGGCCCGCGCGGGTCTGCGTGAACGTGAACGCAACCGGGGACGCTTCCGTCAGGCGGAACGAGAAGATCGTGCCGAGTGGGGCACGCCCGTGGCCGTTGCCTGTGCTCGCGCTGAGATGAGCGAGCGCATGGCCCTCGCGCCAGGTCCTGGCCGATTGGGACAGCGCGGAGAGCAAGGGCCCCTCACGCCCGCAGAAGCAAAGGGGGACCGCGCGGACCATGACCGACGCCGCGGCGCTCGTCGCGTTCCCGAGCACATCGGCGCTCGTCACGGTCACCGTGTAGCTCCCCGGTTTCGCATACACGTGTGAGACGCTCGTGCCGTTCGTGCTCGTCCCGTCACCGAAGCTCCAGCTCGTGGCGCCGAGGGGGGACCAGACGTCAAACGGCGAGACGGTGAACACGAGCGCCTCGTTGACGACGCCGCTCGTCGGGATGCTCAGCCCGTTCAGGCGCGGGCCGGCGGCGTCGAAGGCGTCGGTCTGGATGATCGCGGCTTTCAGGCTGTCGCGTTCCCAGACGGCGACCGCGTCGCCTTCGGGGTCGATCGAGATGTCCTGCGCTTCGGAGGGGGCTCCGGCGACCGCGACGAGCGGCACCTGCATCTGCCAGGCTGCGCCCGCGGGCCGGGCTGCTGCTTCGACGGATGATTCCGAGCCTTCGCGGCGGGACCAGTCGGCGATCGCGTCGCCGCGAGCGTCGACGGCGAGGAACGGGTCGCGCGCGTCGCCCGCGCCGGTGCCGGAGATCGTGGACGGCGGCTGCCACGCCGCCGCGGCGGGCCGGACGGCGCTTTGAACGACGTGTGCGTCGACCGGCCCGAATTCCCACACCGCCGTCGCGGCGCCGTCGGCGTCAAATGCGAGCTGCGGATGGCGCGCTTCACCGGGCGAGGCAGAGAGTGCGACGGCTTCCTGCCATTCCCCGCCGGCGTTTCGTGAGCTCGCTTCGACGATCTCGCCGGTTTTGTCGGGTTTCTGCCAGATCGCGACCGCATCGCCCGCCGGGTCGACGGCGACCTCCACCGCCGCCGCTTCTCCGCTCGCGTTCGTGAGCTGCTGCGGCGCTCCCCATTCGCCGCCCGCGGGTCGTATCGCCCCCTCGACCTGGCTTTTGCCGTTGGGACGGATCCAGGCGGCGAGGGCGTCGTCGCCGGCGTCCAGCGCGACGGACGGTTCTTCGGCCGTTTCACCTTTGGCGGAGGCCACTTTGGCTCCCTGCCATTTGCCCGCGGCGCTGCGGCTGTCGCTTTCGATGACCTGTGTTTTGCCGTCGAAGCGTTCCCACATCGCGATCGCATCGCCCGTCGAGTTGACGGCGAGCGCGATCCCTTCCTCACGTTCACCGGCGGCCGAGAGCGGGATCGGAGGTTGCCATTCCCCGCCCGCGGGGCGCGTCGAGCTCTCGATCGTTTCGCTCGTCGGGATGCCGCTCCGCCAGATCGCGGTCGCTTCGCCGGCAGCATCGACCGCGATCTTCGGCTCGGTCGGGAACGACCCTGCCACCGAGACCGTCACCGCCGAGCCCCAGGCTCCGCCTGCGGGCCGCACCGATGCTTCGATCAGCCCGTTGCGCTCCCATATGGCGAACGCGTCACCGTTCGCGTCGAGCGCCACCTGGCTCTGGCCCGCGTCGTCGGGTTCGCCTGTGAGGCTGACCGGTTCCAGCCATGTTGGCGCAGCGAGCGCGGGCGTCGCGGCCGCGGCCGCCAGCGCCGCGCATGCGAGCGACGCCATCAGCAGACGCCGGAGGGACAGCCGCAGCACGCCGGCGACGATAGCCGATCGAGGCCGTGCCGGCGGACGCGCGGACGGATGTTCGGCGTGAAGTGCTCAGCCTAGGATCGTGAAGTGCAGGCTCTTGCTCTGCGAGCGCTGGCGGGTGCTGGTCGCAGTCAGGCTCACCGTGTAGCTGCCGGGCTTGAGCTTGTCGTGCTTTGAGATCCGGCCCTGGAAGCGGATTTTGTTCGCGCCTGCGCGACCTGGGAGCACGAGCGTGCCGGCGGTGACGGTCCGTGTGCAGCGGCGGTGGTGCTTGTTGTGCCTGCTCTTGGCGAGGCACTTCCTGCCGACGCGGCGGCCGGAAGCGGGCCTCGTGAAGACGAGCGTGACCGTCGCGGGCTCGTTGAGCGTGAAGCTGAACGTAGTGCCGATCGGCGGCTTGCGCGGCTTTTTGCGCGTGGCGCTGATGCTCGCGAGCAGCCTGCCCTCGCGCCAGCGCGAGGCGGACTGCTTCAGCGCGCTGAGAACCGGTGCGATCAGCGGCAGCGGTGGGGCGGGGCCGATCGCGATCTTGGCGGACGCGCTTGTCGTGACACCCAGGACGTCCGTGCTCGTCACCGTGATCGCGTGGCTGCCCGCGACCGCGTACACGTGCGTCACGTTCGTACCCGACGCCGTCGCGCCGTCGCCGAAGCTCCACGTCGTCGCGCCGAGCGCGGCCCACACGTCAAACGGCGAGACCGCGAGCGCGATCGGCGTTCCGGCGACGCCGGCGGCGGGGATCGCCAGGCCGTTGAGGGCCGGTCCGGAGGCGTCGTAGCCGGCCGCCTGGACACCCTGGTCGTTGCTGTTTTCAGGCAGTTCGCGTTCCCACGTGGCGACGCCGTCGCCGTGTTCGTCGATCGCCACGGCGACGTGCTCCTGCTCGAACGCCGGATTTGAGATCGCTGTGTCGGGCTGCCAGGCGCCGCCGGCGGGACGCGCGGCGGCTTCGACGATGGTCACGCCTTTGCCGTGTTCGCGCACCCAGCTCGCGAGCGCGTCGCCGCTGTTGTCCTCGGTGAGCGACGGGCGTTCAGCGTTTTCGCCGGGCGTCGATATCGCCTGCGCGCCGGACCATGCGCCGGCGGGGCTCATGTCCGCTCCGAACACGACCATCTTGCCGCCCGAGAGCGCCTCCCACGACGCCGTCGCCGCGCCGGCGCCGTCGATCGTGACCTCGGGTTCCAGCTGCTGGGTCCCGCCGAGGCCCGCGAGCTGGGAGCGCGCCGTCCACGCGCCCGGAGCCGTGCTGAGCGCGGCTTCCGGGAGCAGTTCGTGTTTTTCGTTGCTGCGCGTCCACGTCGCGACAGCCGTGCCCGCGGCGTCGACCGCGACGTCCGGTTCGGCCGCGCCGGTTTTGGCGACCACTTCGTCGACCCGCGTCGCCGGCAGCTGCCAACTGCCACCGAACGGCTGATGTGAGCTTTTCGATCGCCCCGGCGTTCTCCCACACGGCCGTCACGGTCCCCTCAGCGTCGACCGCGACGTCGGCATCGGGTGCTCCTGTTCATGCATGCCTGACGCATGCGAGAGCGGTTCCGGCATGCTCCATTCGCCGTCGGGCGGACGCACCGCTGCTTCGACGAACGGTTCTTCGCTTTGAGGCCGTCGCTCCACACCACCCCGACGACGCCGTCAGTGCCGATCGCAACGTGTGCTTCGCTCGCCAGCGCGATGTTTGGCGAGATCTCGTGTGGCGACTGCCAGCTGCCGTCAGGAGGTCGCGCCGAGGCCTCGATCACGCCGCCACCGCTCTTCGTTTCCCAGACCGCGACCGCTTCGCCGGAGGCGTTGACGGCGATGTCCGCGCTGAGGCCTTCTTCGCCCGCGGGCGAAAGCGTGCTCGGCGCCGGCCATTCGCCGCCCGCCGGGCGCATCGCGACCTGGACTTCTTCCTTGTCGCTGACGTTGTTCTCGTTCTGCCAGATCGCGAAGACATTGCCCTCTTCGTCCATCGCCACCTGCTGGTGCGTCGAGAAGATGCCCGTCGACGTAGTCACCGGCGCCGTCCACGCGGCCGCATCCGCGTGCGCAGCGGCGAGCGCCGCCGTCGCCCACAGGGCCGCGCCCGCCACCGCACACCGTGTAGCGATCCGCCTCATCCGTCTCGAATCAGCCGATCGACTGCCTTCCCGTCGGCCCGCCGGGTGCGATCGATTGCGTTCCCGTCAGCCCGCCGGGTGTCTGTGATAGCGTACACATGTATGGCACAAGTCGACGCCAAGACGAAGGCGCGGAAACGCGCGACGCGCGAGCGCGGGGCGGTATCGGCGCCGTCGTCGGCCGGTGCGGCCGCCGACCCGCTCGCGCCGGTCGTGATCGGTGCGCGCGTGAAGGCGCTGCGCGAGGCAGCCGGGCTGTCGCTGCGCGATCTCACCGAGCGCAGCGGCGTCAGCGCGCCGATGCTCTCCCAGGTCGAGCGCGGCGAGACGAGCCCGACGCTGACGGTCGCCGCGCGAATGGCCGCCGGCCTCGAGCTGCGCCTCTCCCAGCTGCTGCGCCTCGACGAGGGCGGCGCGGTCACCGTCGTGCGCGCCGCGCAGCGCCAGCGCGGCGGCAACCGGCGCCGCGGACACAGCTTCGAGGTGCTCACATCCGCCCAGCCCGGCCAGCGCGCGGAGCTCTCACGCCACACGCTCGCGCCGGGCGGCGCGACGGGCGCGAGCGATGACCCGCCGATGCACGAGCCTGGCAGCCGCGAGACCGCGCTGATCGAGCGCGGCGCGCGGTGCTCGTCTGCGACGGGCAGCGCTATGAGCTGCGCGAGGGCGACTGCGTGACCTTCGACGCCGACCTGCCGCATCATTTCGAGAATCCGAGCGACGCTGAGGCTGCCTTCATGGCGGTCGTCTCGGCCGGGCTGAGGCGCAGCTAGATGGCGAAGCTCCACGCACGCCGCCGACCCCGGCAGGGGTCCTCATAGATCTCGATCCCCGACCCACGACGCGAAGGACGCGATGACGATGCCAAAGACGCTGTTCGACAAGATCTGGGAGTCGCACGAGGTCGCGCCTGGGATCCTCTACATCGACCTGCATCTCGTGCACGAGGTCACCAGCCCGCAGGCGTTCGACGGCCTGCGCCTGGCCGGGCGCAAGCTCAGGCGACCCGATCGCACGCTCGCGACGGCCGACCACAACACGCCGACCGACGGCACTCCGGTCGCGGCGCGCATCAAGGACGAGCTCTCGCGCGTGCAGGTCGAAACGCTCGAGCGCAACTGCGCGGAGTTCGGCGTGCCGGTCTACTCGCTCGGCTCCGAGCGCCAGGGGATCGTGCATGTGATCGGCCCCGAGCTCGGCGTCACCCAGCCCGGCATGACGATCGTCTGCGGCGACTCGCACACGTCCACGCACGGCGCCTTCGGCGCGCTCGCGTTCGGGATCGGCACGAGTGAGGTCGAGCACGTGCTCGCGACGCAGTGCATGGTCCAGAACAGGCCGCGTTCGATGCGTATCTCCTACGAAGGCGCGCTCGGCTTCGGCGTGACCGCCAAGGACCTGATCCTCGCGACGCTCGGCCGCCTCGGCGTCGGCGGGCTCACCGGCCACGTCGTCGAGTACTCCGGGCCGGCGATCGAGGCGCTCTCGATGGAGGGGCGCATGACCGTCTGCAACATGACGATCGAGGGCGGCGGCCGCGCCGGCATGATCGCTCCCGATGAGACGACGTTCGCGTGGTTCCGCGACCAGCAGCGCCCCGGCGCGCCCCGCGGCCCCGAGCTCGACGCCGCGATCGAGGGCTGGCGCGGGCTGGCCAGCGAGGAGGGCGCGCACTTCGACAGCGAGATCGTGATCGACGCCGCTGAGATCTCGCCGCAGGTGACATGGGGCACGAACCCGGGGATGGTGCGCGCGGTCACCGAGCGCGTGCCCGCGCCCGAGGACTTCGACAGTCCCGCCGATCGCGACGCGACCGAACGGGCGCTGCAGTACATGGCGCTGGACGCCGGCACGCCGATCGAGCAGATCGCGATCGACCGAGTGTTCATCGGCTCGTGCACGAACTCGCGGATCGGCGACCTGCGCGCGGCGGCCGAGGTCGTCAAGGGCCACACGGTCGCGGACACCGTCAGCGCGATGGTCGTCCCCGGCTCCCAGCAGGTCAAGGCGCAGGCCGAGGCCGAGGGCCTCGACGAGGTCTTCCGCGCGGCCGGCTTCGACTGGCGCGTCGCCGGCTGCTCGATGTGCCTGGGGATGAACCCCGACATCCTGCAGCCGGGCGAGCGCTGTGCGTCGACCTCCAACCGCAACTTCGAGGGCCGCCAGGGCCGCGGCGGGCGCACGCATCTCGTCTCGCCGCAGATGGCCGCCGCGGCCGCCGTCGCGGGGCGCTTCGTCGACATCAGGCAGTGGTCATGAGCGCGCCGATGTCCCAGCCGGTGTGGCAGCGAGCGCACGTCGCCGCGAGCTTCGCCGACCGGCGCCGCTCGCTCGTGCCGCTGCTGGAGCTGCAGGAGGACGTGATCGCGCGTGTGCTGGCCGGCAACGCGCGCCCGATCCGGCGCTTCCTCGACCTCGGCGCCGGCGCCGGCGCCGTCAGCGAGCTGGTGCTCGCCACGCAGCCCGAGTCTGCCGGTGTGCTCGTCGACTTCTCCGAGCCGATGCTCGAACGGGTCGCCGCGACGCTCGCCGACTACGACGGGCGCTGGGAGGTCGTGCGCGGCGACCTGTCGCAGAGCTCGTGGCAAGACGCGCTGCCTGCGGGCGACTACGACGCGGTCGTCTCGGGCCTTGCCATCCACCACCTGTCCGCGGCGCGCAAGCGCGAGCTGTTCGCCGAGGCATTCGCGCTGCTGGCCCCGGGCGGTGTATTCGCGAACATGGACTACGTCGCGATCGACGGGCCGCTGCGCGGCCTGTTCGACGAGCAGATGGCCGCGAACGCCTCCCACGAGGCGGCCGAGCACGCCGGCGAGGCACAGGACGTCGACTTCGACGGCGACGAAGACCAGCCGGACACCGTCGCCGAGCAGCTCTCGTGGCTGCGCGACGCCGGCTTCGAACAGACCGAAGTGCACTTCAAATGGGCCGAGGCTGCCGTGTTCGGTGGGATCCGGCCGAAAGGAGACGCGTGATGGAACCGATTGAGACGATCAGCGGCCAGGTCAGCCATCTCGACCGCGCCGACGTCGACACCGACCAGATCATGCCCAAGCAGTTCCTCAAGCGCGTCGAGCGCAGCGGCTTCGGGCAGTTCCTGTTCTACGACTGGGCGAAGGAGCCCGACTGGGATCTGCCGCCGAACCCGATCCTCGTCGCCGGTGAGAACTTCGGCTGCGGCTCCTCGCGCGAGCACGCGCCATGGGGTCTGCAGGACTACGGCTTCCAGGCGATCGTCGCGCCGTCGTTCGCGGACATCTTCTACTCCAACTGCACGAAGATCGGGCTGCTGCCGATCGTGCTCTCCGAAGAGGACTGCCGTGCGCTCGCCGACGCCGGGCACGGCCAGGTCGACCTGCGCGAGCAGGAGGTGCGCTTCGCCGGCCGCCAGGTCGCGTTCGAGATCGACCACGAGATCCGCCACCGCCTGCTCGGCGGCCTTGACGACATTGCGCTGACGCTGCAGCAGGATCGCGCGATCGCGGCGTTCGAGAGCGAGCGCGAGCGCAGCGGCCCCGTCACGACCGCGCTGTGAGCGCGCCTGCGCCGCTCGAGCAGGATCACGGGAAGCGGCTCGCCGAGGAGTGGATCGAGGCGTGGAACGCGCACGACCTCGACGCGATCATGGCGCTGTACGCGCCCGCGATCGTCTTCCAGACGCCGACGATCATCGACACGCTCGGGGCCGCCGACGGGATCGTGCGCGGCCGTGCGGGGCTGCGCGAGCACTTCACGCGCGGGCTGCAGCGCCTGCCCGAGCTGCACTTCGAGCTCGAGCAGGTCTACGTCGGCGTACGCTCGATCGCGATCACCTATCACTGGTCCGACGGCACGCCCGTCGCCGAGCTGCACGAGTACGACGAGCACGCTCTGATCGAGCGCGTGCAGGCCCTCTATGTGGGCCTCTCCTGGTAGCGTCGCGCGCGATGGCACACCAGATCGTCACACTCCCCGGCGACGGCATCGGCCCGGAGATCATGGAGCCCACGCTCGAGCTGCTCGAACAGCTCGGCGACTTCGAGTTCGACGAGCGCCTGTTCGGTGGCGCCTCGATCGACGCGCACGGCGTCGCGCTGACCGACGAGGCGCTTGACGCGTGCAGGCGCTCGGACGCCATCCTGCTGGCTGCCGTCGGCGGGCCGAAGTGGGACACGACCGATCCGCACAGGCCGCGCCCCGAGCAGGGCCTGCTCGGCCTGCGCAAGGGCCTCGGGCTGTACGCGAACCTGCGCCCGGTCAAGCCGCTGCCGGCGCTGTACGACGCCTCGCCGCTGAAGCGCGAGCTGATCGAGGGGACCGACCTGCTGGTCGTGCGCGAGCTCACCGGCGGCATCTATTTCGGTGAGAAGACGCGCACCGCGACCTCCGCGTCGGACGTCTGCGCCTACAGCACCGAGGAGATCGAGCGGATCGCGCACACCGCGTTCAAGGCCGCGCGCGCGAAGGTCACGAGCGTCGACAAGGCGAACGTGCTCGAGACCTCGCGGCTGTGGCGCGAGGTCGTCAGCGCCCTGCACGCACGCGAGTACCCGCATGTCCAGCTCGAGCACGTGCTCGTCGACAACGCCGCGATGCAGCTCGTCTCAGCGCCGCGCCACTTCGACACGATCCTCACCGAGAACATGTTCGGCGACATCCTCTCCGACGAGGCGGCGATGCTGACCGGCTCGATCGGGATGCTGCCGAGCGCGTCGCTGAGCGGCGATAGGAGCTCGCCTGACGGCTCGCCGGGCACAGGCGGGCTCGGGGTGTTCGAGCCGGTGCACGGATCCGCGCCGGACATCGCCGGGCAGGGAGTCGCCAATCCGCTTGCGATGTTCCTGTCGGCAGCGATGCTTCTCCGGCACGGATTGGGCTTGGCAAGCGAGGCCGCGGCTGTAGAATCGGCTGTTGAAGGTGCACTCGCCGGGGGCCTGCGTACGCCCGATCTGGGCGGCGATGCCGGCACGGAGCAGGCGACGAAGGCAGTGTTCGAGAACCTCAAATAGGAGCGCGATGAACGTGGAGCCCACCGACCTCATCTGGATGAACGGAGAATTCGTCGCCTGGGAGAACGCCAAGGTCCACGTCCTCACGCACGGGCTGCACTACGGCACCGGCGTCTTCGAGGGGGTCCGCTGCTACGACACCGAGCTCGGGCCGGCCGTGTTCCGCAACGCCGAGCACGTGCAGCGGCTGCTGCGCTCGGCCGAGCTGTACTACATGCCGGTGCCGTACCCGGCCGAGGAGCTGCGCGCCGCGACGCTCGAGCTGGTCGCCCGCAACGGGCTCAGCGAATGCTACATCCGGCCGATCGTCTACCGCGGCTACGGCAGCATGGGCCTGAACCCGATGGAGGCGCCGGTCGACGTCTCGATCGCGTGCTGGGAGTGGGGCGTGTACCTCGGCGAGGAGGGCAAGCGCAGCGGCGTCCGCGCGAAGGTCTCCTCGTGGCGGCGGATCGGCGGCGACTCGCTGATCCCGCATGCGAAGGCGTCGGGGCAGTACCTCAACAGCGTGCTCGCGAAGGTCGAGTCGGTCAAGGCCGGCTACGAAGAGGCGATCCTGCTCGATGACCAGGGCTTCGTCTGCGAGGGCACCGGCGAGAACGTCTACATCGTCAGAGACGGCGAGATCGCGACGCCCGGCCAGCACAACGGCATCCTCGACGGGATCACGCGACGCTCGCTGATGCAGATCGCACAGGACCTCGGCTACAAAGTGCTCGAGCGCAGCATCGCGCGCGCGGAGCTGTATCTCGCCGATGAGGTGTTCCTGTCCGGCACCGCCGCCGAAGTCGTGCCGGTGCGCGAAGTCGACGACCACGAGATCGGCACCGGCGAGCCCGGCGAGATCACGCGCGTGCTGCAGGCGGCCTTCGACGACGCCATCCACGGGCGCTCGGAGCGCTACCGCGAGTGGCTCGACGTCGTGCAGCCGGTGGCGCTCGAGACGCCCTCCGGCGAGACGCCAGCGGCGAGCCCGCAGACGACCGCGGGCTAGGCCGCACATGCCCGACATACAGCTATACGACGCGACCCTGCGCGACGGCATGGGCGGCGGCGGCATGACCCTCACGGTCGAGGAGAAGCTGCGCGTCGTGCACGCTCTCGACGCGCTCGGCGTTCCGCTGATCGAGGCCGGCTTCCCGTCCTCGAACCCGAAGGAGCAGCAACTGTTCGAGCGGCTTGCCGAGGAGCGCCTGCAGAGCGCTGAGATCGTCGCCTTCGGCATGACCAGGCGCCGTGACATCGCGGCCGCGGACGATGACGGGCTGCGCATCCTCGCCGAGGGGTTCGCGCCTGTGTGCACTCTTGTCGGCAAGGCATCGGTGCTGCACGTCGAGAAGGTCGTGCGCGCCTCACGTGAGGAGAACCTTGCGATGATCGCCGACTCGATCGCGTTTCTCGCGCGCGCCGGCAAGCGCGTGCTGCTCGACGCCGAGCACTTCTTCGACGGCTTCGCGCTCGACTCCGGCTACGCGCTTGAGTGTCTGCGCGTGGCGGCCGACGCCGGCGCCGAGCGGCTCGTGCTGTGCGACACCAACGGCGGCTCGCTGCCGCCGCAGATCCGCACCGCGCTCGCGGTCGTCAGCGAAGCGCTACCCGGCGTCGCGCTCGGCATCCACACCCACGACGACTCCGGCTGCGCGGTCGCGAACACGCTCGTCGCGGTCGAAGGCGGGGCGACACAGGTGCAGGGGACTGTCAACGGCATCGGCGAGCGCACCGGCAACGCGAACCTGATCACGATCATCGCCGACCTGCAGCTGAAGATGGGCTGCGAGGTGCTCTCGCGGGAGCAGCTCGCGCGTCTCAGCGAGACCGCGCACCTCGTCGATGAGCTGCTCAACCGCTCGCCCAACCCCGCGCAGCCGTACGTCGGCAAGCACGCGTTCGCGCACAAGGCCGGCCTGCATGCCGCCGGTGTGCGCGCCGACGCGCAGACCTTCGAGCACATCGAGCCGGCCGTCGTCGGCAACAGCCGCGACGTGCTGATCTCCGAGCTCTCCGGCCGCGGGACGATCGTCGAGAAGGCGCGCGAGGCGGGCATCGAGGCCGACGAGCAGCTCGCCCAGCGGGTCGTCGACCGCGTCAAGGAGCTCGAGCACGAGGGCTTTCAGTTCGAGGCCGCCGACGGCTCCTTCGAGCTGTTGATGCGCAAGCAGGCGGGCGTGTATGAGCCGCTGTTCCGCCTCGAGTCCTGGCGGCTGACGGTCGACAAGCGCGCCGACGGCAAGGTCGAGACCGAAGCGGTCGTCAAGATCTGGGTCGACGGCGAGCGCTACGTGCGCAGCGCCGAGGGCAACGGCCCGGTGCACGCGCTCGACCAGGCCCTGCGCGCGGCGATCGGCGAGCTGCACCCGCACCTGCGCGACATCGAGCTGGTCAACTTCAAGGTCCGCATCCTCGATGAGACGAAGGGCACCGGCGCGATCACGCGGGTCCTCATCGACGCCTCCGACGGGCATGACGTGTGGGGCTCGATCGGCGTCTCGGAGAACCTCATCGACGCCTCCTGGGACGCGCTCGTCGACTCGCTCGAGTACGGCATGCAGCCGGGCGCGAGGCCCGCGCCGGGCGCGCGCGCCGAGCCGGCGGCGCCGTCACGCGACCGGGTGTAGTGCCCGCGCGGGCGCAGAGCGGCCGCCGCGCGGCGCCGGATCCGGCGGTTGAGGTGATCCCGCTCGCCCGCCCCGTGCTCGGCGAGCCGGAGGAGCGGGCGGTGATCGAGGTGCTGCGCTCGGGGCACCTCTCGCTCGGCCCGCGCCTCGGCGCGTTCGAGCGGGGGTTCGCCGAGTACGTCGGCGCGCCGCTCGCGAGCGCCGTCAGCAGCGGCACCGCCGGGCTCCATCTCGTGCTGCGCGCGGTCGGCGTCAGCGACGGCGATGAGGTCATCACGAGCCCGTTCTCATTCGTCGCCTCCGCCAACGCCGCGCTGTTCGAGCGCGCCCGGCCGGTGTTCGCGGACATCGATCCGGTGACGCTGAACCTCGACCCCGACGGGGCTGCGGCGGCCGTCGGCGAGCGCACGCGCGCGCTGCTGCCGGTGCACATCTTCGGCTACCCCGCCGAGATGCCGGCGTTCGAGCGGATCGCCCAGCGGCACGATCTCGCGATCGTCGAGGACGCCTGCGAGGCGCTCGGCGCGCGCCACGCGGACGGCACGGCGGTCGGGGCGCGCGGCAACCCCGCCGTCTTCGCCTTCTACGCGAACAAGCAGCTGACGACCGGGGAGGGGGGGATGGTGATGCTCAGCGATGCGGCGATGAAGGAGCGGATCGACTCCGAGCGCAACCAGGGCCGCGCGCCGGACATGGGCTGGCTCGACCATGATCGCCTCGGCTTCAACTACCGCCTGAGCGACATCGCGTGCGCGCTCGGGAGCGCCCAGCTGCAGCGCCTCGAGCAGATGCTCGCCGAGCGCGCGCGCGTCGCCGGCCTCTACCGCGACGCGCTCAGCGACCTCGACGAGCTCACGCTGCCGTGCCCCGACAGCGGCGGCGATCGCCGCGGCTGGTTCGTGTTCGTCGTGCAGCTGCCCGCGCGGGTCAGCCGCGATGAGACGGTTCGCGAGCTTGCAGCGGCCGGCATCCAGAGCAAGCCGTATCTGCCGGCGATCCACCTGATGAGCTTCTACCGCGAGCGTTTCGGCCACCGCGCCGGCGAATTCCCGGTCTGCGAGGACGTCGCCGCGCGCTCGCTCGCGCTGCCGTTCTTCCCGCAGATGAGCGAGGGCCAGGTCGCGCGCGTCGCCAAGCAGCTGCGCGCCGTGCTGTCACACTGAGCGCCCGTGTCGCGCTTCCACGAGCCTCAACACCCGGACTTCCAGCGCCTGAATGCGTCGATCGATTTCGATCGCCGCCTCTGGCCGCAGGACATCGCGCAGTCGCGCGCGCACGCGCGGATGCTCGCCGAGCGCTCGATCATCGCGGCCGCTGACCGCGACGCGCTGCTCGCGGGGCTCGACGCGGTTGCGCGCGAGCTCGAGGTCGGCAGCTTCCCGTTCGCGGCCGACGACGAGGACATCCACATGGCGATCGAGCGGCGCGTGACCGAGCTCGCGGGGCCGGTCGGCGGCAGGCTGCACACCGCGCGCTCGCGCAACGATCAGGTCGTCACCGATCTGATCATGTACACGCGCGAGCGCGCCGTCGAGGCGCAAAGCGCGAGTACCGCGCTGATGCGCGTGCTGCTCGAGCGCGCCGAGCAGCACCGCGACTGGCCGATGCCCGGCTACACCCACCTGCAGCGCGCGCAGCCCGTGTATCTCGGGCACCACCTGCTCGCGTATTTCTGGATGCTCGCCCGCGATCGCACGCGCTTCGCGTTCGCCGAGCGCGCCTGCGGGCGGCTGCCGCTGGGCGCAGGCGCGCTCGCGGGCGTCAACTTCGACACCGACCGCCGCTTTCTCGCCGCGGAGCTCGGTTTCGCCGATGTCGCGCCGAACTCGATCGACGCGGTCTCCGGCCGCGACTTCCTGCTCGACTACCTCGGCGCCGCCGCCACCTGCGCCACCCACCTCTCGCGGCTCGGCGCGGAGCTCGTGCTGTGGTCGAGCGTCGAGTTTGGCTTCTGCGAGCTCCCCGACGCGTGGACGTCGGGCTCCTCGATCATGCCGCAGAAGAAGAACCCCGACGCAGCCGAGCTGCTGCGCGGCAAGGCGCCCCGCATGGTCGGCCATCTCGCGGCCGTGCACGGGGTGATCCACTCGCTGCCGCTGACCTACAACAAGGACCTGCAGGAGGACAAGGAGCATCTGTTCGACGCGGTCGACACGCTCGAGCTGTCGCTCGCCGCGGCGCGCGGGATGCTCGCCGGCGTGAGCTTCGCGCGCGAGCGCCTGCGCGAGGCCGCCTCGGATGAGATGCTCGCCGCGACCGAGATCGCCGACCTGCTCGTGCGCCTCGGGATGCCGTTCCGCGAGGCACACGGGGTGGTCGCCGGGCTGGTGCGCAGCGCCCTCGACGGCGACAAGCAGCTCTCGGAGCTCACAGACGCCGAGCTCGCCGCTCAGAGCGAGCTGCTGAGCGCGCACCGCGCGGACTTCGAGCAGGTGCTCGTGCAGAGCTCCTGGCTGGAGTCCAAGGTCTCCGAGGGGGGCACCTCCTCGCCCCGCATCAGCGAGCAGCTCGCGCTCGCGCACAGCGTGCTCGATGAGGTCCCTGCCGCCTGACTTCTACGACCGCCCGGTGCTCGAGGTGGCACGCGCGCTGATCGGCTGCAGCGTCTCCCACGACGGCGTCAGCGGCGTGATCGTCGAGACCGAGGCCTACCACGACAGCGAGCCGGCGTGTCACGCGTTCATCGGCCTGACGCGACGCACCGAGCCGCTGTTCGGCGCGCCCGGGCGCGCCTACGTCTACCGCTCCTATGGCATCCACGCGCTGTTGAACGCGGTCTGCGAGCCGCCCGGGATCGGCGCGGCGGTGCTGATTCGCGCGCTGCAGCCGCTCACGGGTCTCGAGCTGATGCGCGCCCGCCGCACGCGGCCGCGGGGGAGAGCACCCGCGGACGGCGAGCTGTGCTCGGGGCCGGGCAAGCTGACGCAGGCGCTGGCGGTCGAGCTGAGCGAGAACGGCACGTCGCTGAGCAGCGGGCCGGTGCGCATTCGCGCGCGCGCCCCCGAGTGGCGCGAGCCGGCGATCGCGACGGGCGTGCGGGTCGGCATCTCGCGCGCCGTCGAGCTGCCCTGGCGCTTCTGCCTCGCCGGCAACGCGCACGTCTCACGGCCGCGTCCATGACCACGTGCCCCGCGACCGCCCGGCACGGCGGCGGGCGGCTCGCCCGCCGCCGCTAACCGCCGGGGCTGACGCCGCCCGTCGGCGAGGGGGTCGCAGGCGTCGCCGGGGTGGCCGGCGTCGGCGTCGCCGCGCTCGGTGCTTCGTGGGCCGGCGCGGGTGTCGCCGGCGCGGCTGTGTGTTCGGGAACCACGGCCCCCGCGCCGCCCGCGCCTTCGCCGGCCCCCGCTGCTGGTGTTGTGCCCTTGCCGGCGCCCTTCGGCGAGCCGCTCGGCGTCGCTCCCTGGGCAGGTGCGGGTTCGCCCGTCGGGTGGCCGTCTTCTTCGCCGCCGGAGCCCGCGGATTCACCGCTCGTGCTCGAGCCGCCGGAGCTCGAGTGGTGTTCGGCGCGGTCCTTTTCGATCGCCAGCGCCGCCGTCATGAAGTTGTGCCAGATCAGCGCCGGGAAGGTCCCGCCGAGCACCGGCGTCCCGTTGAAATCGGTCGTCATCGGGATCAGCTTGTTCGGGTAGCCGACCCACACCGCGACCGTGAACTTCGAGTCCCAGCCGACGAACCATGCATCGCCGTAGTTGGACGTGGTACCGGTCTTGCCGGCCGCGAACTGGCCGATCGAGGCGGCCCGGCCGGTGCCGTACTCGAGCACCGTCTCGAGCATCGAGGTCTCCGTCGCGGCCGTCTGCGGCGCGAGCACGCGCTTCGTCTCGACGCGGTTGCGGTCGACGTGTGAGCCGTCGGGGAGCCGCCGGCTGCCGGCGGAGACTTCCTGGATCCCGACCGGCGCGCCCGCTTCGGCCATCGAGCCGCTGACGCGTCGGCCGCCGTGTGCGATCGTCTCATACGCGTGCGCCATGTCGAGCGGTGTCACGCCCGTGGTGAGCCCGCCGATCGTCATCGCCGGGTTGATCGAGAGCGGCGTCGTGATCCCCATCTTGTGCGCGAGCAGCGCGATGTTTTTGGTGCCGACTTTGAGCCCGACTTCGGCGTAGATCGAGTTGTCCGAGAACGCGGTCGCCTCCGTCAGCGTGTTCGAGCCGGTGTAGTTGCCTTCGTCGTTGTGTACCACGAAGCGTTCCTGCCCGTGCGTGTTCGGGACGATGAATTCCTTCTCCTTGGACGTCCACACCGATTCGGGTGAGATCCCCTGTTCGAGGGCCGCGGCGAGGTCGAACGCCTTGAACGAGGAACCCGGCTGGCGCTCGCCCTCGGTCGCGAGGTTGAACGGGCTTTCGTCGTAGTTGCGCCCGCCGACCATCGCGCGCACCTCGCCGGTCGAGTTTTCGATCGCGACGAGCGATGCGGTCGGCCCGCCCGGGTACGCGAGATAGCCGTTGACGGCCTGTTCGGCGGCGCGCTGCAGTTCGATGTCGAGCGTCGTCTTGATGTGCAGGCCGCCGTCGAACGCGCGCGGCGCGCCGTAGCGTTCGATCACCTGCTGCTGCACCCAGCTCGTGAAGTAGCCCGCGTCGAGCCCTTCGACCGTCTGCTCCTGGGGCGCCTGCACCTCCTGTGCCGTCGGGACCGGCTGGCGCAGGCTTTCTTCATAGACGGCCCGCGTCAGGTAGCCCTGCTCGAGCATCTGGCGCAGGACCACGTCGCGCCGTTCCCGCGCGGCCTGCGGATGGTTCGCGGGGTCATACTCGGTCGGCGACTGGATGATGCCGGCGAGCATCGCCGCCTCCGCCGGCTGCAGCTGCATGACGCACAGCTGATGGCCGGGCATGCCGCAGCCGAGATGGCTGGCCTGCTGGCCGAAGTAGGTCTGCGCGGCGGCCTCGATCCCGTAGGCGCCGTTGCCGAAGTAGATCGTGTTGAGGTACGCCGCGAGGATCTTTTCCTTCGACCACTTGTGCGAGAGCTGGTAGGCGAGCGCCGCCTCCCTGAGCTTCTCGAAGATCGTGCGGTGCGACTGTGCCTGCAGCGCGTTCTTGATGAACTGCTCCTCGATCGTGGAGGCGCCCTGGGCGTTGCCCTGGTGGCGGATGTCGGCCACGAACGCGCGTGCGATCCCGCGGATGTCGATGCCGCTGTTGGTCTGAAAGCGCTTGTCCTCGATCGAGATCACCGCCTCCTTGACGATGCGCGGGATCTGCGCGGGCGTGACGATCACCCGGTTCTGCTGGCTGAGCACGCCGAGCGGGCGGCCGAGATCGTCGACGAGCACCGAGCTTTCCGCGTTCTTCAGCTGCGAGAAACGGGTCAGCGACGGCAGATCCGAGGCGATCGAGACGAACACGCCGAACACGAACGAGATCATCCCGAGCAGCAGCACGGCGAAGATGATCGCCAGCAGCCGCAGTCGCTTGACGCGGGGCTTGGCGGCCGATCTGCGATCGGGGGTCGTTATGTCCGGGCGATCGTCATCGCGCATCAGCAGCTGTGGAGCGGACCCCTCCGAGACGCCGGGAGATGATCTTGTCCCGGCGGCGTGAGCGACGACGCGGCGCGGCACGGCGGGACCCTCCGATTGGCGAGAGTCTAGCATTGGCCTCTGATGCCGAACGCACCAGAGGAGGATCCGCGGGAGGCTGCCGTACTGGCGCAGGAGCTGTCCTCGAACGCCGTCGACAGCCTCCCCGCGGGGGCGCTCGCGGCGCGCCTGCAGAGCGCCGCGCGCGAGCAGCGCCCGCTGCGCGTGAAGCTCGGGATCGACCCGACCGCGCCGGAAATCCACCTCGGCCACGCGGTCGTGCTGGGCAAGCTCCGCCAGTTCCAGGACGCCGGCCATCGCGTCGTTCTGATCATCGGCGACTACACCGCGCGCGTCGGCGATCCCTCCGGCCGCTCGAGCCTGCGCCCGATGCTCTCCGAGGAGCAGATCGAGGCCAACGCGGCGACCTTCCAGGAGCAGGCGCTGAAGATCCTCGACGCCGATCCCGAGCGCCTCGAGGTGAGGCGCAACAGCGAGTGGCTCGACATGAGCATGATCGAGCTGCTCGGCCTGCTGCGCACGACGACCGTCGCGCAGATGCTCGAGCGCGACGACTTCGCCAAACGCCTGTCCGCGCGCGAGCCGATCTCGATGCTCGAGCTGCTCTACCCGCTGCTGCAGGGCTATGACTCGGTCGCGGTCGCCGCCGACGTCGAGCTCGGCGGCACCGATCAGAAGTTCAACCTGCTGCTCGGGCGCGATATCCAGCGCGCGTACGGGCAGCCCGAGCAGGCGATCATGACGATGCCGATCCTCGTCGGCACCGACGGCCATCGCAAGATGTCGAAGTCGCTCGGCAACCACATCGGCGTCACCGACGCGCCCGAGGAGATGTACGGTCGGACGATGGCGATCCCCGACGAGGCGATCGGCGAGTACCGGCGGCTGCTGCTCGGGCCGCTCAGCGCACATGCCGGCGCGGGCGCGATGCCCGAGCTCGACGGCCTGTCCCCGCGCGACGCCAAGCGCGCGCTCGCGCGCGGGATCGTCGCCGCACTGCACTCCGACGCGGACGCCGCCGCGGCCGAGCAGCACTTCGACCGCGTGTTCGTCGAGCGCGAGGCGCCCGAGCAGATCGAGGATGCGGTGTTCGCCGCCGACGGCCCCACCGTGCACCTGCCCGGGCTGATCGCGCGCGAGTTCGGAACCTCCCGCTCGGAGGCGCGCCGCCTGATCGACCAGGGCGCGGTGACGCTCGCCGAGGTGCCGCTCGCGGAGGGCGAGCACGACGTCCCGGTCGCGCGCGCCGAGGGCCAGGTGCTGAGGGTCGGACGGCGGCGCTTCCGGCGCCTGCACGCGGGCTAGGCACGGCGGGCGCCGCGCGCTATACTCCCCGGTCGGCCCGCAGGCGCCCCTGGGCGTGGGTCGGCATCGGTCTTCTCCCGAAGGAAACCCTTTCGGCGAGGCTGGGCGGTCTTTGAAAACTCAACAGCATGCGCATCTACGATCAGTTTCGTGATCGTGGTGTGCGTCCAGGTTCGACCCGCCGGCGGAGCGCCCATGGCGTTCCGGGTGGCGGTCAAAGAGTCAAGTAGAGTAGTACCCCGTCATGGTTCGGAACCACGGTGTATAGGTTTCGTGCAGTTCCATGACAGCTTTTCGTGAAGTTCTTCACGGAGAGTTTGATCCTGGCTCAGGACGAACGCTGGCGGCGTGCTTAACACATGCAAGTGGAGCGACGAACCAGGGCTTGCCCTGGGGCAGAGCCGCGAACGGGTGAGTAACACGTGGGTTACCTGCCTTGATGACCGGGACAACCCGAGGAAACTCGGGCTAATACCGGATGTGCCCGCAAGGGGAAAGGAAGCTTCGGCCTCCGCATCAAGATGGGCCCGCGGCCCATTAGCTTGTTGGTGAGGTAACGGCTCACCAAGGCTTCGATGGGTAGCTGGTCTGAGAGGACGATCAGCCACACTGGGACTGAGACACGGCCCAGACTCCTACGGGAGGCAGCAGTGGGGAATCTTGCGCAATGCGCGAAAGCGTGACGCAGCAACGCCGCGTGGGGGAAGAAGGCTTTCGGGTTGTAAACCCCTTTCAGTTGGGACGAAGCTTCTCCGGTGAATAGCCGGACGGAGTGACGGTACCTTCACAAGAAGCACCGGCTAACTACGTGCCAGCAGCCGCGGTAATACGTAGGGTGCAAGCGTTGTCCGGAATTATTGGGCGTAAAGAGCGTGTAGGCGGCCCGATTAGTCCGCTGTGAAAGTCCAGGGCTCAACCCTGGAATGCCGGTGGATACTGTCGGGCTAGAGTCCGGAAGGGGCGAGTGGAATTCCTGGTGTAGCGGTGAAATGCGCAGATATCAGGAGGAACACCAATGGCGAAGGCAGCTCGCTGGGACGTGACTGACGCTGAGACGCGAAAGCGTGGGGAGCAAACAGGATTAGATACCCTGGTAGTCCACGCTGTAAACGATGGCAACTAGATGTGGGGGGTGTCGACTCCCCCCGTGTCGAAGCTAACGCATTAAGTTGCCCGCCTGGGGAGTACGGCCGCAAGGCTAAAACTCAAAGGAATTGACGGGGGCCCGCACAAGCAGCGGAGCATGTGGTTTAATTCGACGCGACGCGAAGAACCTTACCTGGGCTTGACATGTGAGTGACCGGCGTGGAAACACGTCCTCCCTTCGGGGCACTTTCACAGGTGGTGCATGGCTGTCGTCAGCTCGTGTCGTGAGATGTTGGGTTAAGTCCCGCAACGAGCGCAACCCCCGTCGCATGTTGCCAGCATTTAGTTGGGGACTCATGCGAGACTGCCGGTGACAAACCGGAGGAAGGTGGGGATGACGTCAAGTCCTCATGCCCCTTATGTTCAGGGCTACACACGTGCTACATTGGCGCATACAGAGGGCTGCGATACCGCGAGGTGGAGCGAATCCCTTAAAGTGCGTCTCGGTTCGGATTGCAGGCTGAAATTCGCCTGCATGAAGGCGGAGTTGCTAGTAATCGCGGATCAGCATTGCCGCGGTGAATACGTTCCCGGGCCTTGTACACACCGCCCGTCACACCACGGGAGTGAGCAACACCCGAAGCCGGTGGCCTAACCCGCAAGGGAGGGAGCCGTCGAAGGTGGGGCTCGTGACTGGGGTGAAGTCGTAACAAGGTAGCCGTAGCGGAAGCTGCGGCTGGATCACCTCCTTTCTAGGGAGCACCTAGCGGTGCCCCGATCCAGGGTCTGTCGCAAGACATGCCCGCGCGGTCGCCGAGCCCAAGAGGCCCGGCGATGTCCAAGCGGATCGGGCCTAGCATGTCGACCGAACCTGGCTGGATGGCCGCGCGCCGCGCAGCCCCTTACTACTTGGGAGCTCGTCGGCAGACGGCCGCAAACGACCCCAGCATGCTGTTGAGTTTTGAGAGACCGGCGCTCGCCGGTGTTCGCGTGGAAACGTCCGAAAGCGGCGTGACCGATTGGCGCGATGCCGGCCGGCGTTATACGCCTCTCCACGGTCCTTGAAAACTGCACAGAAGCCACATCAGCCGCCATCGATAAGCGGCGGCTGAATAACGGGTATCACCGGGCCCTTCAAGGCCGACGTGCTCCGCGAGGGGCGCCGACGCCGAGTTGGGCCAGATCACCGTCAAGATAGTAAGGGCGCATGGTGGATGCCTTGGCACCAAGAGTCGATGAAGGGCGTGAACGGCTGCGATAAGCCACGGTTAGGCGCTGAATAGCCTTTGACCCGTGGATGCCCGAATGGGGAAACCCAGCGCTGGTAATGCGGCGTTATCCCCGGTTGAACACATAGACCGGGCGAAGACAAGCGGGGGAAGTGAAACATCTCAGTACCCCGAGGAAAGAAAATCAACAGAGACTCCCTGAGTAGTGGCGAGCGAAAGGGGATCAGCCCAAACCCGTCAGATGTAAGCGGACATGCGTTGTCTGCCGGGGGTTGTAGGGCGTTTGTTCCGAGTCATGTCCGGCTCGGCAGGAGTTACAAAATCATGTGGTAGTCGAAGCGCGTGGAACCGCGCACCATAGAGGGCAACCGTCCCGTAGACGAAACTGCATGATCTTCTGTCAGACGTTCCTGAGTAAGTCCGCACCCGTGAAACGCGGACTGAACCTGGGGGGACCACCCTCCAAGGCTAAGTACTCCTTGGTGACCGATAGCGGACTAGTACCGTGAGGGAAAGGTGAAAAGTACCCCGGAAGGGGAGTGAAATAGTACCTGAAACCGCGCGCCTACAAGCGGTGGGAGCAGACTAGATCTGTGACCGCGTGCTTTTTGCATAACGAGCCGGCGAGTTACTCGTCTGCGGCAAGGTTAAGCGATGAGCGGAGCCGTAGCGAAAGCGAGTCCTAATAGGGCGACATAGTCGTAGGCGGTATACCCGAAACTGAGCGAGCTACCCATGGGCAGGCTGAAGCGGGGGTAAGACCTCGTGGAGGGCCGAACCGACCTAGGTTGAAAACTGGGCGGATGACCTGTGGGTCGGAGTGAAAGGCTAATCAAGCTCAGTGATATCTGGTTCTCTCCGAAATATATTTAGGTATAGCCTCGGATAAATTGCGTGTTGGCCGTAGAGCACTGTTTGGATTAGGGGCCCTACCAGGTTACCGACTTCAGGCAAACTCCGAAGACCAGTCACGTTTACTCCGGGAGTCAGTTGCTGGGGGATAAACTTCAGCGTCAAAAGGGAAACAGCCCAGACCGCCAGCTAAGGTCCCTAAGTACTAGCTAAGTGGGAAACGATGTTCGAGTGCATAGACAACCAGGAGGTTGGCTTAGAGGCAGCCATCCTTGAAAGAGTGCGTAACAGCTCACTGGTCAAGTGTTCGAGCGCGGACAATGTAACGGGGCTCAAGCTAGTCACCGAAGCTGCGGGTGCGTGAGACTTTCGGGTCGATCGCGCGGTAGGAGAGCGTTCCCATGCCAGTAAAGCGGCGGCGTAAGCCAGCCGTGGAGGCTTGGGAAGTGAGAATGCCGGCATAAGTAACGAAAGAGGGGTGAGAATCCCCTCCACCGATTGCCCAAGGATTCCTGAGTAAAGTTCGTCTGCTCAGGGTTAGTCGGGACCTAAGGCGAGGCCGAAAGGCGTAGTCGATGGCCAACAGGTTGATATTCCTGTACCACGTCGCTTCCGTTTGACCGATGGGGGGACGAGGAAGGCTAGGGAAACCCAGGCGATGGTTGTCCTGGGGTAAGCATGTAGGGGTGGCCCTTGTAAAATGCGGGGCTGCATAACCTGAGGTGCGATGCCAGCTGGCACTAAGCCGGCGAGTTCCTGACGCCATACCTCCAAGAAAATCCTCTAGGGAGGAAGCGCGTGCCCGTACCAAAACCGACACAGGTGGGCAAGTAGAGAATACTAAGGTGATCGAGATAACCCTCGTTAAGGAACTCGGCAAAATCGCCCCGTAACTTCGGGATAAGGGGCGCCCCAGTAAGGTGAAACTCCTCGCGAGTGGAGCCTGAGAGGGCCGCAGTGAATTGGCTGAAGCGACTGTTTACCAAAAACACAGGTCTCTGCTAAGTCGAAAGACGACGTATAGGGGCTGACGCCTGCCCGGTGCCGGAAGGTTACGTGGAGTTGTTAGGACTTCGGTTCGAAGCAGCGAAGCTAAGCCCCGGTAAACGGCGGCCGTAACTATAACGGTCCTAAGGTGAATCGCCGCCCCCCGCACAGGTAACTGTGCGGTGAGCATTTGGCTATATGCTGGAAAGCCTGAGAATCCCGCACTACGAATACCGTCCCAAGTGGGCGATACCGTGACAATGTGTCGGGTGCAGGAAATCAGCAGGAAAGACTGATCCAGCTCGGTTGGGTCACTGGCTTTGTAGACGGAGAGGGATGCTTCTCCATCGGGTTCGTCCGGCAACCATGCCGCACGAACCGCAGAGGCTACAAAGCCGGGTATCAGGTGTCGCATCGGTTCGTCGTGACGCAAAGTGTCAGCGGCCGGTCGGCGCTGGAGGAGCTCAAGGGCTTCTTTGGCGTTGGACGTGTCTATGTCAGTAAGCGCCACGATAACCATCGTCAACATCTGGGCCAGTTCATCGTGAACCGGCGGGAGGACCTCGTGGGGACGATCGTCCCGTTCTTCGAGGCCCACCCGCTTCGTACGGCAAAGCAGCGTGATTTCGAGAAGTTCGCGCGCTGCCTGCGACTGATACGGGACGGAAGGCATCTTGATGTCGGAGGTCTCATTGAAATCGCAGAAGTCGTCGAAACGATGAACCGGAAGACGCCCCGCCATGAGTTGATCAGAATCCTCAGAGGCCATACGCCAAAGGTCCAGGACACTGGATCATGAGATGGTCCCATCTGCATGGCGACATGCAGGGATGACACGCGTGCATAGGACGTGTCGTCCGGTCTCGTCGGAGTTAGACGAGCACTAAGGTTAAGAGCGAAATTCCTTGTCGGGTAAGTTCCGACCTGCACGAATGGCGTAACGACTTCAGCGCTGTCTCAACGAGGAGCTCGGTGAAATTGCAGTCTCGGTGAAGATGCCGAGTACCCGCGGCTAGACGGAAAGACCCCGTGAACCTTTACTACAACTTGGTATTGGAGTTCGGTGCATTTCGCTCAGGATAGGTGGGAGGCTTTGAAGCATCGGTTGCGGCCGGTGTGGAGCCAACCTTGAGATACCACCCTTGGTGTATTGGATTTCTAACAGCGCGCCGTGAATCCGGGCGCTGGACAGTTCCAGGCGGGTAGTTTGACTGGGGCGGTCGCCTCCCAAAATGTAACGGAGGCGCACAAAGGTTCCCTCAGCACGGTTGGAAATCGTGTGTAGAGCGTAAAGGTAGTAAGGGAGCTTGACTGCGAGACTGACAAGTCGAGCAGGTGCGAAAGCAGGTCTTAGTGATCCGGCGGTAGCAAGTGGAAGTGCCGTCGCTCAACGGATAAAAGGTACTCCGGGGATAACAGGCTTATCGGGCCCAAGAGTCCACATCGACGGCCCGGTTTGGCACCTCGATGTCGGCTCGTCGCATCCTGGGGGTGGAGTTGCTCCCAAGGGTTGGGCTGTTCGCCCATTAAAGCGGTACGCGAGCTGGGTTCAGAACGTCGTGAGACAGTTCGGTCCCTATCTGCCGTGGGCGTTGGAGAGTTGAGAGGATTTGTCCCTAGTACGAGAGGACCGGGATGAACGCACCTCTGGTGTATCTGTTGTCCTGCCAAGGGCATAGCAGGCTAGCTACGTGTGGATCGGATAACCGCTGAAAGCATCTAAGCGGGAAGCCGGCCTCGAGATGAACTCTCCCATCCCCTAGAGGGAGTAAGACCCCTGGTAGACCACCAGGTTGATAGGCCGGATCTGGAAGGACGGCAACGTCTGGAGGAGACCGGTACTAATGGGTCGAGGGCTTGACGGATTTTTTGATCCCCGTAAAGGGGAGTGGTACTCGTTTGTGGCGCTGTGCAGTTTTGAAGGACCGGGAGGCGTGGTCTCTCGCCTTTTTCCGGTGGCTTTAGCGAGGGGGAAACACCTCTTCCCATTCCGAACAGAGCAGTTAAGCCCCTCAGCGCCGATGGTACTTGGCCCGTAAGGGCCTGGGAGAGTAGGACGCCGCCGGTTTTTCTCAAAGGGTCGCCCTCGGGCGGCCCTTTGTCGTTCCCGCTCGCGACGGCGCCTCGCTGGCGGTTGCGCGCCGCGCTCCTCGCCGTGCGCGGCGCCCGGCGGGTCAGGGCGGGCAGGTGCACGCCGCCCCCGTCGTCGAGCTGCCAGTGCGGGTTGTGGGCGACCTCCCAGCGGTGTCCGTCCGGGTCGGTGAACATCGCCGAGTAGCCGCCCCAGAAGGTCTCCTGCGGCTCGTGCAGGACGGTGGCGCCGGCGGTGCGCGCCTGCTCGAGGACATCCTCGACATCTGCCGGTGAGCGCGCGTTGTAGGCGAGCTCGACAGCGGCCGCGCCGCCGTGCAGCTCGACGCCGGCGTTGGCGGCCATCTGCTCGCGGCCCCACAGGCCGAGGATCATGCAGCCGCACTGGTAGAAGATGACGTCCTCGCCGGGTGCCGCCCGCGTCGTCCAGCCGAGGGCCGCGTAGAAGGTGCGTGCGCGCTCGAGGTCGTCGACCGCGAGTGTCACGAGGCTCAGACGCTGCTCCATCACGGGCTCCCTTCGCTCGGGCTGGTGCGCTAGCGACCGAGTGTCGCTGATCGCGGCGGCGCCTGAGGCGTGCTGTGGGCGCGGCCGCGCTGCCCCTCCCGCCCAACCGCCCGGCGCTGGTACGACCGCGCCGGCCGATTGACGGGGGAGAGGCAGGCGTGCGCAGGCGCCGGCGGCTCGCCCGGCCGGCGATGGGCGAGCCGATCGCCGATCGCATGCGCCGCCAACGCCGCCCGATGTGGATGCTCCACCTCGGAGTGCTCGTCCTGGCCGACCTCCCAGTCGACCTCGTAGTCGTCCTCGAGCAGCAGGAACGAGCGGGCCAGGCCGAGCGCGCTGCGGGCGCGCTGCCTGAACGGTGATGTTCGCGTTGGGGAGAACATGTGTTCGTAAGATAGGAACGCCTTCGGACGCCACCGACACGAACGTGTGTACGTGTTGGGTTGCTCGGGCGGATTTGGCTCTGCGCCTGCGATCCGCGCATCATCCGGGTGCAATGGAAATTGCAGTAGGGCCTGCCGGGGAGCCCTCGCGGCGATCGCGCGGGCGGCGTGCAGGGCGATCGGCGCCCAGCGCGAACTCCACCGGAGAGATGACTGTTACGCTCTCCAGGCGTCATTCCGGTGGGCCGATCCTGGGCCGCAGGCGACGCCCACAGCTCATGGAGAAGTTCCTCATCGACGGCGGCGTCCCGCTCTCCGGCACGATGGTTCCTGCCGGGAACAAGAACGGCGCGCTGGCGATCCTGGCCTGCAGTGTCCTCACCGAGGACGAGGTGATCGTGCGCAATGTCCCGCGCATCCGCGACGTCGAGGCGATGCTCGCGATCCTCGGCGCGATCGGCGTCCAGGTCAGCTGGCGCGGCGCGAACGAGCTCGCGCTCTGCGCGGCGGGCGTGCACGAGGTGTCGATCGAGCGCGAGCTCGCGGAGCAGATCAGGGCCTCGTTCCTGCTGGCCGGCCCGCTGCTCGCGCGCTTTCGTCGCGCGGTGATGCCGCCGCCGGGCGGCGATGTGATCGGCAGACGGCGCCTGGACCCGCATCTCGACGCGTTTCGCGCGATGGGCGCGGTCGCGGACTGCGGGCGCGAGATCGTGCTGAGCGCACCCGGTGGCCTGCGCCCGACGGACGTGTTCATGGATGAGCCGTCGGTGATGGCGAGCGAGAACGCGCTGATGGCCGCGGCGCTGATCCCCGGCACGACCGTGATCGGCAACGCGGCGTGTGAGCCGCACGTGCAGGACCTCGCGCGGATGCTCGTGAAGATGGGTGCGGACATCCAGGGGATCGGCTCGAACCTGATCACGGTCAACGGCGCCGAGCGACTGCACGGCTGCGAGCACGAGATCGCCCCCGACCACATCGAGATCGGCAGCTTCATGGCGCTCGCCGGTGTCACCGGCGGCGAACTGCGCATCAAGGACACGGTTCCCGGCGACCTGCGCATGATTCGGCTCGTGTTCGAGCGGGTCGGGCTGCGCTCGGAGCTCGACGGCAACGACGTGATCGTCCCCGGCGGCCAGGAACTCGTCGCGCAGGCGGACGTGGGCGAATACAAGAGCAAGATCCAGGACGGCCCGTGGCCGGCGTTCCCGGCGGACCTGACATCGATCGCGGTCGCGCTCGCGACGCAGGCGCAGGGGTCGATCCTCGTACACGAGTGGATGTTCGAGAACCGCCTGATCTTCACCGACAAGCTGATCCTGATGGGCGCGGACATCGTCATGTGCGACCCTCACAGGGCGATCGTCACAGGCCCGCGGCGACTGCGCGGGGAGCGCGTCGAGTCGCCCGACATCCGCGCCGGGATGGCGATGCTGCTGGCGGCGCTGTGCGCCGAGGGACGCAGCGAGATCGGCAACATTCGCCAGATAGACCGTGGCTATGAGCGCATCGACGAGCGCCTGCGGGAGCTCGGCGCACGCATCGAGCGCGTTGCCACGGAGCCCGTGCACGCATAAGCTCGGGTCTTCATGATCCATCCGATCCCCAGCGGCACGCGCGACGTGCTTCCCGAAGAGACGCGCGAGGTGCGCGCGATCACGGACACGCTGCGCGGCGTCTTCGAGCGCCACGATTACGGCGAGGTGTACACGCCGGCCCTCGAGTACGAGGCGGTGCTCGCGCGCGCGGACATGGCCGAAGCGCGCCCCGCCTACCGCGTGTTTGACGAGTCCGGCGCGGTGCTCGTGCTGCGCTCGGATATGACCGTCCCGATCGCGCGCGTCGTCGCGACCCGCTACGCGACGAGCGAGCCGCCGCTGCGCTTCTGCTATTTCGCACACTGCTACCGCGGCGTGCGCCCGCAGCGAGGCCAGCCGCGAGAGCTGCTGCAGGCGGGTATCGAGCTGATCGGCGCGCCCGCGCCGCAGGGCACCGCGGAGGCGTTGACGGTGCTCTGCCACGCGCTCGACGCGACCGGCCTGAAGGACTATCGGATCGGGCTCGGCGACGCCTCGCTGTTCCCAGCCCTGATGGCCAGCCTGGACGTGCCGGAGCAGTTGCGCGCGGAGCTGCTCGAGGCGCTCGTGCTGCACGACTTCGTCAGCTTGGAAGCGACGCTCGCGGGCTCCGGGCTGGGCGGCGAGGCGGCCGGGCTGCTGCTCGATGTGCCCCAGCGCCGCGGCGGGCCTGAGATCCTCGCCGAGGCGCCGGCGCCGGCCGCGGCGGCGATCATGGGCCTGCGCAACGTGCACGAGCTGCTCGAGCCGGCCGTCGCCGAGCGCGTGATCTTCGACCTCGGCCTGATCCGCAACATCGGCTACTACACCGGTGCGGTGTTCGATGTCTATGACCCCGCGCTCGGCGCGCCGATCGGCGGCGGCGGGCGCTATGACGAGCTGCTCGGGCGCTTCGGCCGCAGCCTGCCGGCCGTCGGCTTCGCGCTCGGCGTCGACCGCCTGCACATCGCTCTCGCCGGCGAGGAGCGCGGCACCGGCGCGCTGCTCGCGAACTCGGTCGCGCAGGCGCCCTCATGACGCCGATCAACGGGCTGACGATCGCGGTCCCGCGCGGCTCGCTGTTCACGGGTACCGTCGATCTGCTCGCCGGCCTCGGCCTCGACACGAGCGAGCTTCGCTCCAACGACCGCAAGCTGCTGTTCGAGGACATCGGCGTGATCACGATGCGGCCGTCCGATGTGCCCACGTATGTCGAGGCCGGCGCGGCCGACCTCGGCGTCACCGGCAAGGACGTGCTGCTCGAGCAGGGCGGGCGCGCGTCGGCTCTCGATGAGGGCGGCCGCGAGGTCTACGAGCTGCTCGACCTCGGCTTCGGACGCTGCACGATGGTGCTCGCGGGCACCGCCGGCGCGGACACCGCGCTCGAGGCGCTGCGCCGCCTCGGCGTGATGCGTGTCGCCACCAAGTACCCGCGCATCGCGGCGCGCCATCTCGAGGAGACCGGCCGCCAGGCGGAGATCGTCGAGGTCAAGGGATCGGTCGAGCTGGCGCCGCTGACGGGCATGGTCGAGGCGATCGTCGACCTGACGGCTACCGGCACGACGCTGCGCGAGAACAACCTGATCGTGCGCGAGGAGATCGTCGTCTGCACGGCGCGGCTGATCGCCAACCCCGTCGCGCACAAGCTCAAGGCGGCCGCGATCGACGATCTGCTCGAGCGCCTGCGTCCGCTGTCGGCGGCCGGAGCCCCGTAGTGCGACTCGAGCGGCTGGGCCCGAGCGACCTCGAGCGCCTCGGCGGCGCAGCGGGCGCGGCCGCTCAGCTGCGCTCGCTGATCGCGTCCGCGGCGTCGGTTTCGGCCGAGGTCGCCGCGATCCTCGAGGGTGTCCGCGGCGGCGGCGATGACGCGCTCGCGCAGTACACGCGGAGCTTCGACACCGCGGGCGGCGAGCTCCGTCCGCTGCTGGTCGCGCCGGAGGAGCTCGATGCGGCGATCACGCGGCTGCCACTCGAGCTCGTCGCGGGCCTGCAGGTCGCGATCGCGAACGTCGCGCAGGTCGCGACCGCGGGCGTCGGCGCGGACATTCCCGTCGATCTGCCACAGGGACAGCGCGTGCTGCTGCGCGAGGTCGCGGTCGGCTCGGCCGGCGTCTATGTGCCGGGTGGGCGCGCGCCATACCCGAGCACCGTCGTGATGGGCGTTGTCACCGCGCGCTCGGCCGGCGTCGTCGACGTCGCCGTCTGCGCGCCGCCGGGGCTCGACGGCGAGATCGACCCGGTGATCCTCGGCACCTGCCGGCTGTGCGGCGTCGAGCGCGTTTATCGCGTGGGCGGGGCACAGGCGATCGCGGCGCTCGCATATGGCACCGAGACCGTGCGCGCGCGTCGATGTGATCGTCGGACCGGGCAACCTCTACGTGCAGGAGGCCAAGCACCAGCTCTCGGCGCTCGTCGGGATCGACGGCTTCGCCGGCCCGAGCGATCTGCTGATCGCGCTCGGCGCCGAGGTCGGCCCGCACGAGATCCATCTCGCAGCGCTCGACATGCTCGCCCAGGGCGAGCACGGCGAGGGCAGCCTCGTAGCCGCCGTCTGCGCCGCGCCCGCCGTCTGCGACGGGCTCGCTGCCGAGCTGGACGCGCTCGTCGTCGAGCGCGCGAGCGTCGGTCCCGCCGCGTTCGCGATCGTCGAGGTGCGCGACGCGCGCGAGGCGCTCGAGCTCGCCAACTGCTTCGCTCCCGAGCACCTGCAGCTGATCGGCGGGGACGTCGAGGCGCTGGCGCCGAAGGTCCGCGCGGCGGGCTGCCTGTTCGTCGGCGCTGACAGCGCGACCGCGTTCGGGGACTATGTCGCCGGCTCCAATCACGTGCTGCCGACGGGCGGCGCCGCGCGCTTCGCCTCGATGCTCTCGCCGCGCCACTTCCGGCGCACGATGGCGGAGGTGCGGATCGGCGCGGGCGCCGGAAAACTGGCCGCGGCCGGCGCCCCGATCGCGCGCGCGGAGGGCTTCGACGTGCACGCGGAATCGATGCAGGCGCGCGTGCGCGAGAATGCACAGCGATGAGCACCGCACGCACAGCCACGATCGAGCGCCGCACCGCCGAGACCGATGTCAAGCTGACGCTCACGCTCGACGGCGTCGGTGCGGGCACGCGCACCACCGGCGTCGGCTTTCTCGACCACATGCTCGACCTGCTCGCGCGCCACGGCCACATCGACCTCGACGTGAACGTCAGCGGCGACCTGCAGACGGGCGCCCACCACACGGCCGAGGACACCGCGATCGTGCTCGGCCGGGCGCTCGATGTCGCGCTCGGCGATCGCGCCGGGATCGTCCGTTACGGGTCGGCGAGCGTGCCGATGGACGAGGCGCGCGCGAGCTGTGCGATCGACATCTCCGGGCGCCCGTTCACGCTGTTCAGCGCCGAGCTGCCGGGCGGCGCGACCGGCGGCTTCGAGCATGAGCTGACGGAGGAGTTCTTCCGCGCCCTCGCGAACGCGGCGAAGCTCACGCTGCACCTGCGCATCGAGTCCGGGACGAACGCCCACCACATGATCGAGGCGGCCTTCAAGGCGTTCGCGCGCGCGCTCAGGAGCGCCGTCGCGATCGACCCCAGCGAGACCGGCGTGCCGAGCACGAAGGGGACCCTCAGCGGATGAGCGATCAGCCTGTCGAGATCGCGGTCGTCGACTACGGCATGGGCAACCGCCGCTCGGTCGAGAAGGCGCTCGAGCACGTCGGTGCGCGCGCGTCCGTGAGCGCCGACGTCGCGCGCCTGCGCGAGGCCGCCGGGCTGATCGTGCCCGGCGTCGGCGCCTTCCCGCGCGCGATCGAGCGCATGCGCGAGCTCGGCCTCGATGAGCTGCTGCGCGAGCGCGTCGCCGCGGGCACGCCCGTGCTCGGCATCTGCCTGGGCATGCAGCTGGCGTTCGACTCCTCAACCGAGCTCGGCGGCGCGGCCGGGCTCGGGCTCGTTCCCGGCGAGGTGCGCGCGCTGCAGCCGGGGCGGCTGAAGCTGCCGCACATCGGCTGGAACGAGGTCAGCTTCAGCAAACCCGGATCGCTGCTCAGCGGGTCGCTGCCGAGCCGTTGCGCGTTCTACCACGTGCACTCCTACGCGCCCGTGCCGGCCTGCGCGGCGGATGTCCTCGCCACCGCCGACTACGGCGCGCCATTCGTGACCGCCGTCGAGCACGGCTCTTTCTATGGCGTGCAGTTCCACCCTGAGAAGTCATCGGCGGCGGGGCTGCGCCTGCTCGGCAACTTCGCCGCGATCTGCAGCGCACACAGCGCGCCCGCCGACATCCGCCTGCTCGCCGGGTGAAGCTCTTCCCGGCAATCGACATCCTCGGCGGCGCCGCCGTCAGGCTGGTGAAGGGGGATTTCGACGCGAGCAAGGTCTACGACGCCGATCCGCTCGCCGCGGCGCGGGTGTGGGCGCAGGCGGGCGCGCGCTACCTGCACGTCGTCGATCTCGACGGCGCCAAGCAGGGCGCGCCGGTCAACCTCGCACAGCTCGGCGCGATCGCGCGCGAGCTCGGGCTGCCGGTGCAGTACGGTGGCGGGCTGCGCTCGGCCGAGGCGATCGCGCAGGCGCTCGCCGCGGGCGCCGCGCGCGTGATCCTCGGCACGGCCGCGTTCACCGACCCCGAGCTGCTCGGCCGCGCACTGGACGCACACGGGCCCGAGCGGATCCTCGTCGCGGTCGACGTGCGCGGCGGCATGGTCGCGACGCACGGCTGGCTGGAGACGACCGACATGCCCGCGCGCGAGGCCTTCGCGCAGCTGCGCGCGCGCGGTGTGAGCGACTTCGTGTTCACGAACATCGACCACGACGGGATGCTCGACGGCGCCAACCGCGAGGAGGTCATCTGGGTCGCGCAGGCGACCGGCGCGGGCAACCTGATCTTCTCCGGCGGGATCGGCACGCTCGCCGACCTGCAGGCGCTCGCGGCGCTGCGCAGGGAGCTCTCGCTGGAGCGGCTGAGCGGCGTGATCGTCGGCACCGCGCTGTATGAGCAGCGCTTCACGATCGCCGACGCCCACACCGCACTCGCAGACTGAACGCTACGGTTCTGCTGTGCACTACAAGCGGGTCATCCCCTGCCTGGATGTCGACGCCGGGCGCGTCGTCAAGGGCGTCGAATTCCTCGACATCCGCGATGCCGGCGACCCTGTCGAGCTGGCCGCCCACTACGACCGCGAGGGCGCCGACGAGCTCGTGTTCCTCGACATCACCGCGACCCACGAGAAGCGCGAGACGATCGCCAAGCTCGCGCGCAGCACCGCCGATGACGTGTTCGTGCCGTTTACGATCGGCGGCGGCATCCGCTCGGTCGCCGACGCGCAGGCGGTGCTCGACGCGGGCGCGGACAAGGTCTCGGTCAACTCCGCCGCGCTCGAGCGCCCCGAGCTGCTCGGCGAGCTCGCGGCGGTGTTCGGCGCGCAGTGCGTCGTGCTCGCGATCGACGCGAAGGCG
Organism: uncultured Solirubrobacteraceae bacterium; assembly: GCA_963827105.1. GTDB lineage: Bacteria > Actinomycetota > Thermoleophilia > Solirubrobacterales > Solirubrobacteraceae > Palsa-744. Next base: position 130,190 of record CAWHAB010000019.1, read on the forward strand.
CGCGAGACTCGTGACGGCGCGCCCGCGGGCTGGGAGGCGTACCTGGCGGGGGGGCGAACGGCGACGGGGCGCGATGTCGTCGAGTGGGCGCGCGAGGGTGTCGCGCGCGGGGCGGGGGAGATCCTGCTGACGAGCATGGACCGCGACGGCACCAGCGACGGCTATGACCTCGCGCTCGTGGCCGCGGTCAGCGACGCGGTCAGCGTCCCCGTGATCGCCTCCGGGGGCGCGGGCGAGCTCGAGCATCTCGCGCAGGCCCTCGCGGCCGGCGCCGACGCCGTCCTGTGCGCGTCGATCTTCCACTACGGGCGCCACACGCTCGCCGAGGCCAAGGCGTATCTGGCGGGCGCGGGGATCGCGGTGCGGCCGGGCCGATGAGCCGGCGCGCATGACCGGGGCCCGCGCGGCGAGCGCCGCGGGGAAGGGCGCGGCGCTGCTGCGGGCGCTCGGTCAGCAGCCCGGCGGGGCCGAGCTGCTGCGCCTCGGCGAGACCCGCGCGGACCTCGCGCTGGTCGGCGGCGCGGTCCGCGACCTGCTGCTCGGCGACGTGCCGCGCGAGCTCGACGTGACGGTCGCCGAGGACGCCACGGGGCTGCTCGAGGAGCTCTCGGCGCTGCTCGCGAGGACCGGCGCGCAACCGCGTGAGACCCTGCACGAGCGCTTCGGCACGGCGATCCTCGAATGGGACGGCGGGCGCATCGACATCGCGCTGCGCCGGGCCGAGTCATATCCCGCGCCGGGCGCGCTGCCGCAGGTCCGCGCGGGCAGCCGCGAGGAGGATCTCGCGCGGCGCGACTTCACGGTCAACGCGATCGCGCTGTCGCTTGGCGGCGCCGAGCGCGGCGCGCTCGCCTGCGCGGGGCACGCCGAGGAGGATCTCGCGGCGCGGCGCCTGCGCGTCCTGCACGAGCGCAGCTTCAGCGAGGACCCGACGCGCCTGTTGCGCCTCGCGCGCTACCACGCGCGGCTCGGCTTCGAGCTCGAGCGCGCGACCGCGGCGCTCGCCGCAGAGGCGCTGCGCGCAGGTGCCCTGATGACCGTATCGCGCGCGCGCCTCGGCGCCGAGCTGCGCCTCGCGCTCGCCGAAGCCGACGCTCCCGCGGCGCTCGCGGCGATGGGCGAGCTCGGCGTGCTCGCCGCGCTGCCCGTCGGCCTGCGCTTCGACCGCGAGCTCGCCGAGCTCGCACTGTCGCTGCTGCCGGCGGACGGACGCGCGGACTTGCTGCTGATGGCCTCGCTGCTGCTGCACCTGACGATGATCACGGTGCAGGACCCCGAGCCGGTGATCTACGGGATCCTCGACGATCTCGAGTTCACGGCCGCCGACCGCGAGCGCACGCTGCGCAGCGCGCTGCGCGCGCCCTCGCTGGTCAGCGAGATGGCTCTTGCAACGCGACCTTCGCAGCTGCGCCGGGCGCTGATCGCGCACACCCCCGAGGCGATCGCGCTCGCGGGTGCGCTCGCGGGCGAGCACTCCCCGCGCGGCGCCGCGGCCGCGCAGCAGTGGTTTCAGAGCGTGCGTCTCGTCGAGCTCGAGATCGGCGGCGCGGATTTGCTCGCCGCGGGCGTCCCCGCCGGCCCGGAGATCGGGCGCAGGCTCGCGCACGCGCTCGCGAGCAAGCTCGACGGCGAGCTCGCCGCGGGACGCGAGGCCGAGCTCGCCGCGGCGCTCGCGGCGGAGGCATGAACCCGCCCGCGCAGCAGTTCGAGCTCGCCGCGGGCGCGCGCGTGCTGTTCACGGCGCGCGCCGAGGGCAACCTCTCGAGCGTCGGCGGTGTCGCCGCGGCCGAGGGAGCGCGTGCGCGCGAGCGCCTGCGCGAGCGCGTCGGCGTCGCGCGCCTGGCGCGCGGCTACCAGGTCCACGGGACGATCGTGCGCCGCGTCGGCGAGCTGCCGGCGGCCGAGCAGGCGGGTGTCCGTCCCGCGGACGGCGACGGCCAGGCGACCGCGCTGCGCGGGCTCGGCGTGATCGTCCTCGGCGCCGACTGCCTGCCCGTCGCGCTCGGCTGCGACGGCGCCGTGGCGGTGGTGCACGCCGGCTGGCGCGGTCTCGCCGCGGGCGTGCTCGAGGCGGGTGTGCGCGCGGTCGCAGAGCTCGGCGGGGGCGCCGAGATCGCCGCTGTGATCGGCCCCGGCGCGGGCGTCTGCTGCTATGAGGTCGGCGAGGAGGTGCACGGCGCGTTCGGCGGGCGCCACCGTCACGGGCGCAACATCGACCTGCGTGCGATCGCGCGCGAGCGGCTGCTCGCGGCGGGCGTCGCCGAGGTGCGCGATCTCGCGGCCTGCACGATCTGCGACGAGCGCTTCTTCTCCCACCGGCGCGAAGGCGAGCGCGCCGGTCGCCAGGGCGGGGTCGCATGGTTGAGCTGATCGGCGACGTGAGCGCCGAGCGGGTCCGCGCGAACCTCGTGCGCATCGACGCCGAGATCGCCGCCGCCTGCGCGCGCGCCGGGCGCGCGCGCGAGGACGTCGAGCTGCTCGCCGCGAGCAAGTACATCGCCGCCGGACAGCTGCCCGCGCTCGCCGCCGCCGGCGTCAAGCTGCTGGGCGAGAACCGCGCACAGGACTTCGAGGTCAAGCACGCGGCCTACGGCGAGCTGTTCACGTGGGATTTCATCGGGCAGCTGCAGAGCCGGCGCGTGCGCGTGATCGTCCCGCACGTGCGCGTGATCCACTCGGTCGCATCGCGGTCGGCGCTGCGTGAGCTCGGGCGCCAGCGCGAGCGCGCGCGCCCCGGCCTGCGCATCCTGATCGAGGTCAACGTCGCCGGCGAGGCCGGCAAGGCCGGGATCGCCCCGGGCGATCTCGACGCGTTCATCGCGCAGGCGCCGCTGCCCGTCGCCGGGCTGATGGCGATGCCGCCGCAGTCGCACGATCCGCAGGCCAGCCGCCGCTGGTTCGCGGCGCTGCGCGAGCTCGCGGCCGCGCGCGGGCTGCGCGAGCTGTCGATGGGCACCTCTCAGGACTACGCCGTCGCCGTCGAAGAGGGCGCGACAATCGTGCGGATCGGCACGAGCTTGTATGATTAGGCGCGGATCGGCACGCGTCCGGCGTGCATGAATGACTAGCATCAGCAGGGAAACCGGCTCGCCGGGCGAAACGCACCTACACCGATGGCTTTCCGCGACTCCTGGCACAGCGCGCTCGTCTACTTCGGCCTAGCCGAGGAGTATCACGACGACTTCGACGATGAGGCGGCGCCCGAGGCGGAGATCGAGGACCGCTATCGCGAGCGCCCGAACGTGCGGCGCCTGCGCAAACGCCGCGACGAGTACGAGGACATCTTCGCCGAGGACGACGGCGACGCCGCGCCGCAGTCCTCCGGACGCGGCGGACGCGGCCGCGCAACGACCGTGCTCAAGCCGGTCGGCGCGCGCAACGGCGACGTCCAGGTGCACCTGGTCGTCCCCAAGTCCTTCAACGACGCCCAGCAGATCGCCGACAAGTTCAAGAACTCGATCCCTGTGATCCTCAACCTGCAGGGCTCCGACACCGACCTCTCCAAGCGCCTGATCGACTTCGCCTCCGGGCTGACGTACGCGCTCGACGGCGGCATGCAGCGGATCGCCGACAAGGTCTTCATGCTCACGCCGCGCAACGTCGAGATCTCCGCGGAGGAGCGGGCGAGACTGATCGAGAAGGGCTTCTTCAATCAGAGCTGACGCTCCCGACGTGGCCGGCCGCTAGCCTCACCTCGCTATGCAAGTTGGTCTGATCGGCTGCGGGAACATGGCGCGCGCGCTTGCTCGTGGCTGGGGCAGGCCGCTGCTGTGCACCGATCCCGTCGCCGAGCGCGCGCAGTCCCTCGCCGCGGAGGTCGGAGGGGAGGCGCTCGGCTCGAACGCGGAGGTGGCCGCGCGCGCCGAGCTGCTCGTGCTCTGCCACAAGCCCGCGCAGCTCCAGCTCGTCGCCGGCGAAGTGGCCGCGCACGCGAAGGCGGTCGCGTCGATCCTCGCCGCGACGCCGCTGGCGGCGCTGGCGGGCGCCTATCCGGGCATCCCGGTCTACCGTTTCATCCCCTCGCTGCCGGTCGAGGTGCGCGCGGGCGCGGTCGTGCAGGCAGCCGGCGCCGCCCAGGACGCCGCGCTCGACACCGCGGTCGCCGAGCTGTTCGCGCAGCTCGGCACGCTGGTCGTGCTCGATGACGCGCTTGTCGATGTCGCGATGGGGCTGATGTCGTGCGCGCCGGCATATGTCGCGCTCGTCGCCGAGGCGCAGATCGACGCGGGCGTGCGCAAGGGTATCCCGGCGGCGCAGGGCGCGGAGCTCGTCGTGCAGACGCTCGCCGGCACCGCCGAGCTGCTTCGCCGCCGCGGCAACGACACGGTCGCGGTCCGCCGCGAGGTCGCCTCGCCGGGCGGCCTGACCGCACGCGGCCTCGACGCGCTCGAGCGCGCCGGCCTGCGCGCCGCGTTCAGCGACGCGCTCGACGCGGTGCTCGGGGACGGCCGATGATCCTCGCGAGCGCGCGCACAGAGATCGCCGAATATCTCAGCACGCTGATCTCGGTGTACATCATCGTGATCATCACGTACATCGTCGTGCAGATCCTGTTCGCGGCCGGCCTGCGCCCGCCGTATTCGCGCGCGAGCAACGCGGTACTCGGCTTCCTGCGCGACGTCGTCGAACCGTTCCTGCGGATCTTCCGGCGCCTGATCCCGCCGCTCGGCGCGCTCGACCTGAGCCCGATGCTCGCGATCATCAGCCTGTACCTGATCAACGAAGTGCTCGTCGGCCAGATCCTCCGCGGCTGAGCGCGCGTGCCGGCGATCGAACATCCGGGGCGTCGCCGGCGGCGGCGGGCGTCCGCCGCATGGCTGCTGACGCTGTTGGTGATGGTCTGCGTGCTGGTCATCGACCAGCTCTCCAAGCGGGCCGTCGAAAACGGCATCATCGCGGGCGAAGAACACGGCGTGCTGCCGGGCGTGGAGCTGGTCAACACGCGCAACCACGGCGTCGCGTTCGGCTTTCTGCCCGGCAACCACGTCGGCATCACGATCCTGATCGGCACCGCGCTGCTCGTCCTGCTCGTGTACTTCGCGCGCCATGCCGACGTGCCGCTGATCTGGCTGCCGACGGGGATGCTGCTCGGTGGCGCGCTCGGCAACATCCTCGACCGCGTTCGCCACGGCTCGGTCACCGACTTCATCAAGCTGCCGCTCGGCTGGCCGCCGTTCAACCTCGCCGACACCTCGATCACGCTCGGCGTCGTGATCCTGTTCCTCGTGATCGACCACTCCCGCCACGCCGAGCGATGAGCCAGCCGCCCGCCGGGGCTCCGTTCACGGTCGCCTACGAGGACGAGCACCTGATGGTGATCGACAAGGGCGCCGGCGTCGTCGTGCACCCGGCGCGGGGCCATCGCGAGGGCACGCTCGCGCAGCTGCTCGCGCCGCTGCTGGCCGGTGGTGAGGATGACGCGGAGTTCGAGCGCAAGGGGATCGTTCACCGGCTCGACCGCGACACCTCGGGCTTGCTCGTCGTGGCGCGCTCGCAGGAGGCTCACAGCCGCCTGCAGGCGGCGATCGCCGCGCGGCTCGTCGAGCGCGAGTATCTGGCGCTCGTGCAGGGGCGCCCGCCGGCGCGCAGCGGCACGATCGACGCACCGATCGGCCGCGACCCGCGGGTGCGCACGCGGATGGCGATCGACGGCGCCGGCGCGCGTGAGGCGCGCACGCATTTCACGCTCGAGCGCGCGCTCGCCGAGCATTCGCTGCTGCGCCTGCGCCTGGAGACCGGTCGCACCCACCAGATCCGCGTGCACCTGCAGGCGATCGGTCATCCCGTGTGCGGCGACCGCGAGTACGGCGGCGCCGGCGCGCTCGGGCTCGAGCGCCAGTTCCTGCATGCGACGCGCCTGGCGTTCGCGCATCCGCTGAACGGCGAGCCGATCGAGTGCAGCTCGCCGCTGCCGGCCGACCTGCGCGCCGCCCTCGAACGCGCCGAGCGGCTATCGTAGGCCGTTCAATCGGATCTTCTAACCGTGCGGTAACGGATCGCGGCCCTGCCCGGAGAACGACCCCAACGGTCGTCACCCCGGGTCCGCGCGAGCCGTACGGAACTTCAAACGTGAATACAAGGGAGTAGCCCGTGGCTGACGTAGGCATTGCGGAGCTGCTGGAGGCCGGCGTTCACTTCGGCCATCAGACGCGTCGCTGGAACCCAAAGATGCGCCGCTTCATCCATGGTGAGCGTGGCGGCATCTACATCATCGATCTGCTCAAGACCTCGGCGCTGCTCGACCAGGCGCAGGAGTTCGCCGGGGCGCTCGCCCATCGCGGCGGCACGGTCCTGTTCGTCGGGACCAAGAAGCAGGCCCGCGACACGATCAAGGACGTCGCCGAGAGCGCGGAAATGCCGTACGTCAATCACCGCTGGCTCGGCGGGCTGCTGACGAACTTCCAGACGATCAACCAGCGCATCCGGCGCCTGCACGACCTCGAACGCTTCGAGGCCGAGGGGCAGCTCGCGCTGCTGCCGACGCGTGAGCGGATGGCCGCGCAGGCCGATCTGGCGAAGCTGCGGGCGAACCTCGGTGGCGTCAAGAACATGCAGCGGGTGCCCGACGCGATGTTCGTGATCGACCTGAAGACCGAGGAGATCGCGGTCAAAGAGGCTCGCCGCCTGCGGATCCCGATCATCGGGCTGGTCGACACCAACTGCGACCCCGACGGCATCGACTTCGTGGTACCCGGCAACGATGACGCGATCCGCTCGTGCGCGCTGATAACGCAGGCGATCGGCCAGGTCGTCTCCGAGGGCCGCTCGGTGTTCCGCGCGGAGGAGGAGCGCGCACGCAAGGAAGCCGAGGAGAGAGCGCGGATCGAGGCCGAGGCGCGCGCCAAGCGCGAGGCCGAGGAACAGGCCAAGCGCGAGGCCGAGGAACAGGCCAAGAAAGAGGCCGCCGAGCGCGAGGCTGCCGCACGCGCGGCGGCGGCGGCACAGGCGCCTGCCGCTCCCGCGCCGGCAACGCCCCCGGCCGCGGCGGCGCCCGTGCAGTCCGCTGCGCCTGCAGCGGCCACAGCGCCTGCGGAGCCGGCTGCGCCTGCGGAGCCGGCTGCGCCTGCGGGGCCGCCTGCGCCCGCGGAGCCGCCTGCGCCCGCGGAGCCGCCTGCGCCCGCGGAGACGGCGCCGCCTGCAGAGGCTGCGGCGCCTGCGGAGCCCGTCGCGCCTGCGGAGCCCACGGCGCCTGCAGAGGCTGCGGCGGCGGAGCACGCCGCCGGCGGCCGCTGAGCCCGCACAGACACCCGCCGAGCCGGCACCCGCCGAGGAGCAGCCGGCCGTGGCGGCGGCAACCGAGCAAACGAACACGGAGACTGGTGCTGCATGAACACAGTTGAGGTTGGAGCGCAGGATGTGAAGGCCCTCCGCGACCGCACAGGCGCGGGGATGATGGACTGCAAGAAAGCCCTCACGGAGGCGCAGGGCGACATCGAGAAGGCGATCGAGCTGCTGCGCGTCAAGCAGGGCAAGAAAATCCAGGATCTCGGCGAGCGCGCGGCGACCGAGGGCACGGTGCAGGCGTACGTCCACGCGGGCGCGAAGGTCGGCGTGCTGATCGAGGTCGACTGCAACACCGACTTCGTCGCCAAGAACGAGGACTTCTCGACGTTCGCGCGCGAGGTCGCGATGCAGATCGCGGCGACGCCGACCGTGAAATACGTAAGTCGCGAGGATGTCCCAGCCGAGCAGCGCGAGGGGGAGTCGCGCATCTACGAGCAGGAGGCGGCCGACAAGCCGGAGAACGTGCGCGAGAAAATCGTCGCCGGCAAGCTCGACTCGTGGCTCGCGACGATCGTGCTGCTCGAGCAGGAGATGCACAACCCGAAGTTCGACGGCAAGACCGTCCAGCAGCTGCGCGACGAGCTGACGGCGACGACCGGCGAGAACGTCGTGATTCGCCGTTTTGCCCGCTTCGCCGTGGGTCAGTAGCACGCCGGATAGGCTCTGCGCCCGATGGCCGCCGCCTTCAAACGGATTCTGTTGAAGCTCTCCGGCGAGGCGCTGATGGGCTCGCTGGACTACGGCACCGACCCTGATCGCGTGGCGGCCGTCGCGGCGCAGGTCGCGGCGGTGCGCGAGCAGGGCGTGGAGGTCGCGATCGTCGTCGGAGCGGGCAACATCTACCGCGGCATGAAGGGCGCGGCCGCAGGCATGGATCGCGCGACGGCGGACTACATGGGGATGCTCGCGACGGTTCTCAACGCGCTGCCGCTGCAGGACGCGCTCGAGAAGACCGGGACGAACACGCGCGTGCAGTCGGCGCTCGGGATCTCCGAGGTCGCCGAGCCGTACATCCGCCGCCGCGCGATGCGCCACCTGGAGAAGGGCCGTGTCGTGATCTTCGCGGCCGGCACGGGCAACCCGTTCTTCACGACCGACACGGCGGCCGCGCTGCGCGCCGCGGAGGTCCATGCGGAGATCATCCTGATGGCGAAGAACGGCGTCGAGGGCGTCTACACGGCCGATCCGGCGCTCGATCCGAGCGCCGAGTTCATTCCCGAGATCACGCACATGGAGGCGATCGAGCGCCGTCTGCGGGTGATGGACTCGACGGCGCTGGCACTGTGCATGGAGAACAACATGCCGCTGAACGTGTTCAACATGGACGACGACACGAGCCTCGCGCGGATAATCTCCGGCGAGCGCGTGGGCACGCTCGTATCGACATCCGGAGGAGGGGGCGATGGCAGCTGAGAACCTGATCGACGAACTGCTCGAGGACGCGCGCGAGCGGATGAGCAAGTCGCTCGAGTCCGCCCAGCACGAGTTCTCGACCGTGCGCACCGGGCGGGCGAGCCCGGCGCTGCTCGACCGGGTGACGGTCGACTACTACGGCGCGATGACGCCGTTGAACCAGCTTTCGACGATCTCCTCGCCGGAGGCCAGGCTGCTGACGATCCAGCCGTATGACAAGTCGTCGATCAAGGCGATCGAGAAGGCGATCAACGAGTCCGATGTGGGCCTGACGCCCTCCAACGACGGCAACGTCGTGCGCCTCGCGATCCCGGAGCCGACCGAAGAGCGCCGCCGCGAGCTCGTCAAGACCGTGCGCAACCTCGCCGAGGAGGGGCGCATCTCGATCCGCAACGTGCGCCGCGACACGATGCAGCACCTGCGCGAGCTGAAGGCCGAGGGCGAAGCATCCTCCGACGATGAGCATCGTGCGGAGGTCGAGCTGCAGAAGCTGACGGACGCTCGCGTGGGCGACCTCGACGGTGTGCTCAAGGCCAAGGAAGAGGAGATCCTGGCCGTCTGATGGCCGTCGCCGGAGAACGGGTGTCGGCGACCGATCGAGGACCGGACGGCCCGGCGGCGCGCTACGTCGCGGTCATCACCGACGGCAACGGACGCTGGGCGCAGGCCCACGGCGTGCCTGTCAACGACGGCCACAGCGCCGGCGCGGACACGGTCAAGGCGCGGCTGCGCGATGCAGCCGAGCTCGGCATCGAGGAGTTCACCGTCTACTCGTTCTCGACCGAGAACTGGTCGCGTCCGGCCACCGAGGTGAAAGGCCTGATGGAGATGTTCTCCAGGCGCATCACGGGGGAGACGCCGGAGCTACACGCGGAAGGGGTGCGGATGCGCTTCATCGGCCGGCGCGAGGGGATCGGCGAGGAGCTGTGCGAGCAGATGCGCTGGGCCGAAGAGCTGACCGCGGCGAACACGACGATCACGATGTTCGTCGCGTTCAACTACGGCGGGCGCGCGGAGATCATCGACGCGGCGCGCCGTTTTGACGGCTCGAGCGAGGCGGAGTTCCGCGCGTGCCTGTACGCCCCGGAGATGCACGACCCGGATCTGATCATCCGCACGAGCGGCGAGCGGCGCCTGTCGAACTACCTGCTGTGGCAGTCGGCGTATTCCGAGCTCGTGTTTCGCGATGAGCTGTGGCCGGACTTCACGCGCGCGGCGCTCGAGGAGTCGCTCGCCGAGTACGCCGAGCGCCGACGCCGCTTCGGTGGACGCTGATGGCCAGCGCCTCGCAGCCGCCGCGTAGCCCGCGCCCGGCGCGCGGAGCGGGGGAGCCCGCCCGGATCGGGCGGCGCCGCGCGGTGCGCCGCCCCGGGCGCCGCCGTGCTCGCGGGCGCGAGCAGCGCTCCGATCTGAACGGGCGGCTGTTCGCCGCGGCGTGGGCGATCGCGCTCGCGCTGTTCCTCGTGATCGAAGGGGGCCTGATCTTCACGATCGGCCTGTTCGCGCTCGGCGTCGTCTGCATGCACGAGCTGTACTCGATGTATGCGCGCACGGGCCCGGCGCGGCTCGCCGGCTTCCTCGCGCTCGCCGGCCTGCTGCTCGCCGCGTTGTACGGCAGCCAGGCACAGGTGCTGCTCGCCGCCGTCGCCGCGCTGCCGCTCGTCTTCGGCCTGACGCTGCTGCAGCCGCGACCGAACGTCGGCGGGCTCGCGCTGACGCTGCTCGGGATCTACTGGATCGGCTTCGCGCTCGCGCATGCGGTGATGCTGCGCGGACTGCCGCAGGGCAAGGGGATCGTGATCGACGTGCTCGTCGGCACGTTCCTCGGCGACACCGGCGCGTATTTCGGCGGGCGTATGCTCGGCCGCCGCCCGCTTGCGCCGCGTATCTCGCCGAACAAGACGCTCGAGGGCCTCGTGATCGGGATGGGGTGCGCGGTGCTCGGCGTGTGGATCGCGGGGCGCTACCAGGAATGGCTGCCGGGCACCGAGGCGCTCGTGCTCGGCGTCGGCGTCGCGATCGTCGCACCGATCGGCGACCTGTTCGAGTCGTTCGTCAAGCGCGAGGCCCACACGAAGGACTCAGGCCGCATGTTCGGCGCGCACGGCGGCGCGCTCGACCGTCTCGACGCGGTGCTGTTCTCGGCTGTCGTCGGCTACTACATCTGGGCGGCGTGGGTGCATTGAGCGGCGGATCCGGCTCTGCGATGCGTTTTCCACTCATGATCCTGCCGGCGCGCGCGGACCTGCAGCGCGAACCCGCTCAGACGCTGCCGGGCTCTCCCGGGCGCCTGCTCGAGTCTGTCAGCCCGAGCGCTCTGAGCGCATCGTCCCACCCCTGAAAGAGGCGGATGCGCGTGATCAGTCCGTGGCGAACTGTGAACACCAGCGCGCTTCGGGCCGTTACCTCGATTCCGTCCCGCCCGCGCTGGCGCGCTGTGTTCGAGATCAGCACGTCGCCATCGGCGTCGATCACGCGGTCGATGTCGAAGACGATCTCCTCGAATGCCTCGAAGTATTCGTGGTAGAAGCCGAGCGCGGTGTCAAAGCCGTGGTAGATCCCCGCCTGGAAGCCGCGTGATGCCGACCAGTCCAGCTCGAGATCGGGATCGTTGAGCGCTCGCAGGGCGGCGACGTCGCGCCTGCTGTACGCGTCCAACGAGCGCCTGACGATCTCGATGTTCTCGTGCGACATCGGCTTGGCCGCCAGCCCGAGCGCTAGACCTGTTCCCGGGTAGCTCGTGGGCGCCGCACAACCGCAACCGCGGCGGGCGCGGTGGACTCCTCAGACCTCACGCGGCAAGTATCCCGCACGGCGCGCATTTGGGGCCCGGCGAGCAGACCACACGCCTGTTCGCCGGGCCCCCTGAATGCCCACTGGAGGAACTGCTAGGAGGATCAGACCGGCTCTACCCGTCGTCCCGCGCCGCCAAACACGCCTCTGTCGCGGCCGGTCGTGGCGGCGCAGGGGTCTCGCGCCGCGCCGTGAGGCGCGTGCGCTCAGGCCTGCGAGAGCTGGGCGACGGGCGTCGGGCGGCCGTCGCCCAGCTGTGCGAGATGAGGCTGCGAGCGGCGCCCGGCGTGCAGGCGTGCGCCCAGCAGCGCGAGGTTCAACGCGAGGTCGGCGCCAACGAGAACGGCGAGAACGGCTGGGAGAGACATCGGGCCTCCTGTCAGATCGACTGCGACAAGCATCGCTCCGGCGCCTTAGCAGAGCCTGTGGTGCGCCTAAGTGTTCGCTGAAGAGCGGGCTGAGCTCGCTGCGCGCGCCGGCAGCGAGCGTCAGGCCTGCGCGGCGGCGGGCGCGAACTCCGCCTGGCGCCACGGCATCCGCCGCTGCAGCGCGGGCTGCTCGACGAAGCGCCACAGCAGATCGGCGGCGATGAACGTCGCGATCGTCGTCAGGACGAGCAGCAGCAGGAACGTCGTCCTGCCCGAATGGCTGTGTCCGATGTTCCCGAGCACGTGGGTGATCAGCCCGGCGTGGATCAGGTAGATGCCGTAGGAGCGCTCGCCGATCCAGCGCATCACGCGGTTGTCGAACACGCGCCAGCAGCCGCCGGTCGTCCACTGCAGCACGAGCGGCGCGGCGAGCAGCATGCCGCAGGCGATCGTCACGATCAACAGCCGCGGGCCGGTGTTGCGCGAGGACACCGACAGATACAGCGCGAACAGCGCGACGCACGCGACGGTCAGGACGCGCGCCCACACGCGCCCGGCGCCGGTGCCGCGCAGGCGCGGTGCGGCGAACGGCTCGATCGCGGCGACGACCGCGCCGGGGATGAACGCGAACAGGTAGTCGGCGATGTTGTAGTTCTGGCCGTCGGGGCTGCCTGCGTCGTGCTTGATCGCGAGGCTCACGGCGTACGTGCAGATCAGCACGCCGAGGACGATCGCGAGGCGCAGCGGCGGCCTGCGCGGCACCCAGCGCTCGCCGTAGCGGGCGATCACGAATGCGATCGGGATCAGGATGTAGAAGGCGACCTCGAGGTCGAGCGTCCAGCCCTGCCCGACGAGCGCGTTGGCGGCGGTCACGTGGTAGTCCTGCGCGAAGCCGTAGACGGCGAGGACGCCGAAGACGCCGCCGCCGGGGTGAAAGTGGGCCCAGATCAAGTAGACGGTCGTGACGACCCAGAACGCGGGGATGATGCGCAGCGCGCGGTTGCGCGCATAGCGCGCGATCGACGGCGCGGGCGTGCCGAGCATGAACGACGCGAGGAACGGGCGCGTCAGCAGGTAGCCGGAGAGCACGAAGAAGATGTAGATGCCGGCGCGCATGTTCACGAACTCGATCGAGAAGCGGCCGAAGATCGGGCGGAACGGGGCCGCTTCTTCGCCGTTGATCGCGCCGAACTGCCAGAGGATGCTCGAGCGCGCGGCGTGGAAGACGAGCACGAGCAGCGCCGCGATGCCGCGCAGGGCGTCGCCCGCGGTGAAGCGACGCGGAACGGCGTCGCTGACGTCCTGTGGCCAGTCGCCCGCGCTCGTCATCTCAATGGCTTCGGCAGACAGAGGCAGAAAGCTTAGTCTGCGCCCGACACGCTCGATTGCGGCCACGCCGCGGCGCCGCGCGGTCGTTGGCGCTCGGCCAGGCTCGCGCATCGCGCCGCCGGTCGTGTACCGTCATCGCCATGAACGCAGACGACGATCAGCGCGCCGACGATCTCGAGCGCGTGCTCGATGAAGGGCTGCTGCCGCGCGCCGCGAAGATGGCGGGCAAGTGGTCGACGGCGCACGCGCAGATCGCGGTCGCCGAGGTGCAGGCGCGCAGCGACGCCCACCGCCGCGATGCGGTCGCGGGCGGGGCCGAGGATCTTTCGCGGTTCGCGCTGCGTGATGAAGAGCTCGCGTCGCTACGCGAGATGCTTGCTTCCTGAGTTCGCGGAGGGCTATGTCAACGCGCAGGCGCCTGCTGATCCTCGGCTCCACCGGCTCGATCGGGACGCAGGCGCTCGACGTCTGCTCGCACAGCGAGGAGTTCGAGATCGTCGGCCTCTCGGCCGAGCGCTCGTGGGAGACGCTGGTGGAGCAGGCGCAGACGCACGGCGTGGGGCGGATCGCGCTCGTCGATGAGCACGCGGCGGCGCGCGCAGGTGAGCTGTGGACGGCCGGCAAGGTGCTGCGCGGCGCCGAGGGGCTGGTCCGCCTCGTGGTCGAGTCGGGCGCCGATCTCGTGCTCAACGCGCTCGTCGGCTCGGCCGGCCTCGGCCCGACCGTCGCGACGCTCGGCGAGGGCATCGATCTGGCGCTCGCGAACAAGGAGTCGCTCGTCGTCGGCGGCGAGCTCGTGACAGCGCTCGCGGAAGCGACCGGCGCGCAGATCGTGCCGGTCGACTCCGAGCACACGGCGCTCCACCAGCTGCTCGCCGGGCAGCCGCCGGGAGCGGTCGAGCGCCTGACGATCACCGCGAGCGGCGGCCCGTTCCGCGGGCGCCCGCGCGCGCAGCTCGAGGACGTGACCGTCAAGGAGGCGCTCGCGCACCCGACCTGGGCGATGGGGGGCAAGATCACGATCGACTCGGCTACGCTGATGAACAAGGGCCTCGAGGTGATGGAGGCCCACCACCTGTTCGGCACGCCGTATGACCGCATCGATGTGGTTGTGCATCCGCAGTCGCTGATCCACGGGCTCGTGCAGCTCGCCGACGGAGCGATGCTCGCGCATCTCGGGCCGCCGGACATGCGCATCGCGATCTCCTACGCGCTGCACGCGGGCGAAAGCGTGCGGCTGGGAATCGCGCCGCTCGACCTCGCGGCGGTCGGCGGGCTGAGCTTCGAGGAGGTCGATCTCGATGCGTTTCCGTGCCTGCGCCTGGCAGAAAGCGGCGGCACGGGAGGGCGGCACGGCGCCGTGCGTGCTCAACGCCGCCAATGAGATCGCCGTGCACGCGTTCCTCGAGGGGCGTCTGCGCTTCGTCGAGATAGCCGACGTGATCGAGCGCGCGCTGTTCGAGCTCGGCTCCGAACCGGTGCATGCGTTCGAGTCGCTGTATGAGGCGGACCGCCGCGCGCGCGTCGTCGCGGCGGAGGCCGTCGCGCTGCTCAGCTGAGCGCGCGGTCCTCGGCGCCGTCCGCGCTGAGGCGCCGCGCGGGCTGCAACGGTGCGCCCGCTACCGGCGGGAGCGCCGCCGATCGCCTGCCACACTGGGAGCCATGAGCTGGGTCCTGACGTTCATCGGCATCTCCGCGCTCGTGATCCTGCACGAGTTCGGCCACTTCGCCGCGGCGAAGGCCGTCGGCATGCGCGTCGAGCGCTTCTCGCTGTTCTTCGGTCCGGCGATCGCGAAGGTCACGCGCGGCGAAACCGAGTACCGCATCGGCACGTTGCCGCTCGGCGGCTACGTGAAGATCTCCGGCATGAACCCCGCGGAAGACATGCCAGAGGGCGAAGAGCATCGCCGCGGCTACTACCGCCAGCACGTCTGGAAGCGGATCGTCGTGATCCTCGCGGGACCGGCGATGAACGTGCTCGTCGCGTTCGTGATCCTCGCGGGCGTGTACACGTCTCAGCGCCCAGCACGAGTCGAGCAGCCGCGCGGATGATCGCCTCGGTCGAGCACAACATGCCGGCCTCGCGGCGTGCTCAGGAAGGGCGACGTGCTGCTCGCGGTCGAAGGCCGGCCGGTCGCGATCCACGGCGAATCGGAGAGCTTCATCGGCCAGATCGCCGCGCACCACTGCGCCGGCGCGCAGCGCAACGGCTGCACTGCGAGCACGCCGGTGCGTTTCACCGTGCTGCGCGGCGGCCGGGTGCTGCAGCTGTCGGTCGCCCCCCGCTACGACGCGAAGGAAAAACGCGCGCTCGTCGGCATCCACTCCGGCCCGGTGCTCAGCCGCGACACGCTCGGAGAGGCGCTCGGCGCGAGCGTCAGCCAGATGTGGCGGTCACGACCGAGACCGTCACGCGGGTCGCGCAAGGTGTTCACGAGCGCGCAGGCGCGCAAACAGGTCCACGGGATCGTCGGCGTCTCCCACGTCGAGAGCGAAGCGTTCAGCTCGGCGCGGCTGACGCGCTGTATGTGCTCGCGCTGCTGTCGCTGTCGCTGGCGATCCTCAACCTGTTCCCGTTCCTGCCGCTCGACGGCGGGCACATCTTCTGGGCGCTCGCCGAGAAGCTGCGCGGCCGGGCGATCCCGTTCGCGGTGATGGAGCGCGCGAGCGTGATCGGCATCGCGCTCGTGCTCGTGCTCGCCGCGATCGGCTTCAGCAACGACCTGCACTCGCTCGCCAACGGCAGCCTGACGCTCAAGCGCTGAGCCGCCGCGCGCATCGTAGAATCACGGTATGGCCTCCAAGCGGCAGATCCAGCTCGGCACGCTCGCGATCGGCGGCGGCGCGCCGGTGGCCGTGCAGACGATGACGAAGACCGAGACCGCGAACCTCGCGGCGACGATGGCGCAGATCCACACCGTCGCGGAGGCCGGCGCGGACGTCGTGCGCGTGGCGGTGCCGCGCGAGCAGGACGCGGAGGCGCTCAAGAGCATCGTTGCGCAGTCGCCGATCCCGGTGATCGCGGACATCCATTTCAACCACACACTCGCGCTCAAGGCGATCGAGGCGGGCGCGCACTGCGTGCGCCTGAACCCGGGCAACATCGGCGGCCCGGAGAAGGTCGCGGAGGTGATCGCGCTGGCCAGGCAGCGCGGAACGCCGCTGCGCGTCGGCGTCAACTCGGGCTCGCTGCCGAAGCACCTGCGCGAGCTCGAGTACGAGAACCCGGTCGAGGCGCTCGTGACCGCCGCGATCGAGACGGTCGAGCTGATGGAGCGCCTCGACTTCGAGAACTTCAAGGTCTCGATGAAGTCGACCTCGGTGCCGAACACGATCGCCTCCAACCGCCTGCTCGCCGAGCGGATCCCGTACCCGCTGCACCTCGGCGTGACCGAGGCGGGGACGAAGTGGTCGGGGTCGCTGAAGTCCGCGGTCGGCCTCGGCACGCTGCTCGCCGACGGCATCGGCGACACGATCAGGATCTCGCTCTCGACGTTCCACGCCGAGGAGGAGGTCAAGGTCGCATGGGAGATCCTCAAGGCGCTGAAGCTGCGCGAGCGCGGCCCCGTGCTGATCGCCTGTCCGACGTGCGGGCGCCTGCAGTTCGACATGGACCGCGTCGTCGTCGAAGTCGAGCAGCGCCTGGAAGCGTACGAGGACCCGATCGAGGTCTCCGTGCTCGGCTGCGCGGTCAACGGCATCGGCGAGGCCCGACACGCCGATTTCGGCATCACCGGCGCGAAGGACATGGGCATGATCTACTCCAAGGGCGAGCCGCTGAAGAAGGTCCCGACGGAGCAGCTCGTCGATGAGCTGTTCAAGGAGATCGACCGCTACTACGCGGCCGGCAAGGTGCTTCAGCGCGACGAGGGCGCTGCCGCCGAGGCGCGCGCCTGGCTCGCCGAGAACGAGGACGAGACGGCGATGACGCCCGAGCGGATCGCGATGCTCGAAGCGGCGGCTGCGGAGAACGACGAACTCGCCGGAGCGGTGCTCGAGGAGATGCTCGTCGGCGACGGCCCGGTCGAGCCGGCCGCAGCGGTCATGGATGAGACCGTCTCGCCCGTCGCCGGGCGGCGCTTCTCTCGCGGCTAGCGGACGTGTCCAGCTCGGAGGAGTGGACGCGCCCCGCGCACGTCGGGCGCTATCTGAAGCGTGCGCATGCTGACGTCGCTGCGGTCACAAGCGACCAGGCGCTGCTCGAACACGTCCCGGGGCACGCGCAGCGGATCCTCGACCTCGGCACCGGTGACGGCCGGCTGCTGGCGCTGCTGCTCGCCGACCGGCCCGAACGCAGCTGCGTCGGTCTCGACTTCTCGGAGCTGATGCTCGAGGCGGCGCGCGAACGCTTCGCCGGCGACGCCCGCGTCGAGCTCGTGCGCCACGACCTCACGACGCCGCTTCCAGCCCTCGGGGGCTTTGATGCCGTGGTCTCCTCGCTGGCCGTTCACCACCTCGAGCACGAGCGCAAGCGCACGCTGTACGCGGAAGCGTTCGAGCTGCTCGAGCCGGGTGGGCTGTTCGCGAACTTCGACCACGTCGCCTCACCCAGCCGTCGTCTGCACCTCGAGTTCTTCGCGGCGATCGACGAGCCGCTTGAGCACGAGGACCCCTCCGATCGGCTGCTGGACGTGAACGCGCAGCTGCAGTGGCTGCGCGAGATCGGCTTCGAGGATGTCGATTGCCACTGGAAGTGGCGCGAGCTGGCGTTGCTGGCCGGCGTGAAGCCTCGATCGGGCTGAGCCTGAGCCCATCTCTCCCGGATCGAGCGCCGCGCGGGCACTCGCGGGTCGTCGCATGCGACGACCCTGCAGGCGGCGCATGCGCCGCCTGCACGGAGGGGCGCAAGCGCCCCTCCGCCCCCCGCACGTGTGCGAGGGGAACGTCGCGCTCGCGCGAGTCTAGGAGGCGGCGCTGAAGCGCTCTGCGATCCTGCTCCAGTCGACGACGTTCCACCACGCGTCGATGTAGTCGGGGCGCTTGTTCTGGTACTTGAGGTAGTACGCGTGCTCCCACACGTCGACGCCGAGCAGCGGCGTCTTGCCGTCTGAGATCGGGCTGTCCTGGTTGGCGCTGCCGACGATCGCGAGGCCCGAGCCGTCATGGACGAGCCAGGACCAGCCGGAGCCGAACTGGTTGACGCCGGTTTCCTTGAGCTTCGCCTGGAAGTCCGAGAACGAGCCGAACGCCGCGTCGATCGCGGACGCGAGCGCGCCGTCGGGGGCGCCGCCGCCGTCGGGGCTCATGCTCTCCCAGAAGAGGCTGTGGTTGTAGTGCCCGCCGCCGTTGTTTTTGACGGGGCCCTTCTTCTCGCCGAGGCTGTCGAGGTTCTTCAGCACCTCCTCGACCGGCTTGTCCGCCCACTCGGTGCCCTCGAGCGCGGCATTGGCCTTGTCGACGTAAGCCTGGTGGTGCTTGTCGTGGTGGAATTCCATCGTCGCCTTGTCGATGTGCGGCTCGAGCGCGTCGTAGGCGTAGGGGAGCGGCGGAACGGAATAGGCCATGTGCGGGGCTCCTTGTCGGGTGCTGCGTCGAAGGTTGGTCGCTGCTCGCTGTTCTATCAAAGGCCGGGCTACCCCCCGCGCTCTGCGCGGAATCCGCCGCGCCAGGCGGCCACCGCGTGGGGCGATCGGCGCGGCCCGGATCCCGCCCGGCGGCAGGCGTTTGCTTCTTTTGGTCTCGACTGTCTACAATTGCCCGGTTCAGCGGCGCACGCCGCCTGGCGGGGGCCGTACAAGTCGAAGAGGAGAGAGCGATGCAACAGGGATTGAGACGACGTCCGGCGCTTGCGGCCGGACGGGCGACACGACTGATTCTCGCGTGCGCCTTGGCAGCGGTCGCCGTGATGGGCGTCACGGCCGGCTCGGCGGTGGCGATGAAAGGCAGCACGGTTTGGCTGTGCAAGCCCGGGCAGACACCCGATCCGTGCACGGGCGCCAAAGGCGCGCTGAACACGACCAACATCAACGGCAAACTCGAAGAATCGCTGCAGAAGGTGAGCGCGAAAGCGCCGAAGGTCGACTGCTTCTACGTCTACCCGACCGTCAGCGAACAGCTCACGCCGAACGCGAACCTGACGATCGAACCGCAGGAGGAAGCGGTCGCCGAAGAGCAGGCCTCGCGCTTCTCGCAGGACTGCAAGGTCTACGCGCCGATGTACGAACAGCTCACGCTCGCCGCGATCAACGGGTTCCTCGGTCCGATCACGGAGGCGGAGTCGATCCAGTCCTACGTGCGCGTCAAGGAAGCGTTCCACGAATTCATGACCAAGATCGACAAGGGCAAGCCGTTCGTGTTGATCGGCCACTCACAGGGCTCCGCTGAGCTCGAGCAGCTGATCAAAGAAGAAGTCGACCCGATGCCGAGCGTGCGCAGCAAACTCGTCTCGGCGATCATCCTCGGCGGCAACGTGTACGTGCCGGAAGGCACAACCGTCGGTGGCTCGTTCCAGAACATCCCGACCTGTCAGGCGGCGACCCAGACCGGCTGCGTGATCGCGTTCTCGACGTTCTACCAAGAACCGCCGATTCCGTCGAACTTCGGCCGCGCAGAAAAAGGCGTGCTCGGCACACCGCCGCCTCCGGGCAGCGAAATCGTGTGCGTCAACCCGGCGATCCTGACGCAGAACGGTGGCAGCGGACCGCTGCTCCCGTCGTTCGCGACGAAACCCTTCCCGGGCGCGATCGGGGAGTTCACGGGTCCGCCGCCGGTCTCGAAACTCGGGACCCCGTGGGTCAGCCTGCCCGGGCAGTACACGGCGCAGTGCAAGAACGAAGGTGGCGCGCAGTGGCTGAACGTGACGCCCGTCGGCAACGGCGATGAGCGTGAAGACGTTCAGGAACTGCTCGGTCCCGAATGGGGCCTGCACCTGTTCGATGTCGGCCTGACGGTCGGCAATCTCGTCAACACGGTTGCCATCCAGGAGAAGGCGTTCAGCTTCGAAAGCTGAACGCCGCCCACGCCGCTCGGCCAGCACGGCCGGGCGGCGTGGTCACTCACCGGCTCCTCGCTCCGGCCGGCCCGCATTGCGGCCGGAGGCGGGGAGCTCTCGCGCCTGCGCGGCGGCCGGCGGTGGGGCGTGCGCGGACGTCGCGGGCCGCCGCCGTATACGCTCGTGCCTCGGCCGCACGCGCGGAGCCGCCCGAGCAGATGCCACGCCTCTCCGAATACCTCCTTCCGACCGAGAAGCAGCCGCCGGCTGACGCGGAGGCGATCTCGCACAAGCTGATGGTGCGCGCCGGCCTCGTGCGCCAGATGGGCGCGGGGATGTGGACGTGGCTGCCCGCCGGCTGGCGCGTGCACCAGCGTGTCGAGGCGATCATCCGCGAGGAGATGGACGCGATCGGCGGACAGGAGATGCTGATGCCGGTCCTGCAGCCGGCCGAGCCGTGGCGCAAGACCGGCCGCCTGGAGATCGACGAGCTGTTCAAGCTGACCGACCGCAAGGGCTCAGAACTGGTGCTCGCGATGACCCACGAGGAGGCGGTCACCTTCCACATCGCCCAGGCCGTGCGCTCCTATCGCGACCTGCCCCTGATCGTCTACCACTTCCAGGTCAAGGAGCGCGATGAGCCACGCCCGCGCGCGGGCGTGCTGCGCACGCGCGAGTTCATCATGAAGGACGCCTACTCCTTCGACCGCGACGCCGCCGGCATGGAGCAGAACTACGCGCTGCACGTCGGCGCGTACGATCGCATGATGGAGCGCACCGGGCTGCGCTTCTACCGGGTCGAGGGCGACGTCGGGATGATGGGCGGGACCGGCGCCCACGAGTACATGGCGCCGTGCGCCGCCGGCGAGGATCAGATCGTGCTCGGCGACGGCTACGCGGCGAACGTCGAGGTCGCGCTGTCGAGCGCGGGCGTCGAGAAGCGCGACGAGGACTACTTCAAGGACGGCGCGCCGCTCAGCCTCGAGCCGGCGATCGAGATCGGCAACATCTTCAAGCTCGGGACGCGCTACTCCGAGCCGCTCGGCGCGGGCTACCTCGATGAGACCGGCGCCGAGAACCCGATCTGGATGGCCTCCTACGGGATCGGCCCCGCGCGCATCGTCGCGGCGGCCGTCGAGCAGTTCGCCGATCAGCACGGGATCTCCTGGCCGAAGGCGCTGGCCCCGTTCGCCGTGCATCTCGTCGCGCTCGGCAAGCCCGCGACAGCAGAGCGCGAGGCGGCCGACCGGCTGTTCGCGACGCTCCTCGAGGGCGGCCTCGAGGTCCTCTACGACGACCGCGACATCGGCCCCGGGGAGAAGTTCGCCGACGCGGAGCTGCTCGGCTGCCCCCTGCGCCTGACGATCGGGCGCCGCTCACTGGAGTCCGGCGAGATCGAGGTGCAGGTGCGACGCGGGCGGGCAGAGGCCCGGCCGCTGCCGCTGACGGCGCCGCCCGAGCAGCTGCTGCGCGAGCTCGACGAGCTCTGGCAGACCCTGCCGTAGGGCGGCACAGGGCGCGATGGGCGAGCACGGTGCAGCGGATCCGACGCAGCGGGCGGGCGGGGCGGCGCCGGCGGGCCCGGTCCCGCGCCTGACGCTGCGGCGGCTGTTCGGCCTTGACCGCTCCGGCCCGCCGCCGCCGCAGACGCAGGCCGGGCAGCCGCTGCGGCCATGGACCGTCCCGAACGTGATCGGCTTCGCGCGGCTCGCGCTGATTCCGGTGTTCCTCGCGGTCGCGCTGTCGAGCGAAGACGGCACCGGGGCGTTGCCCGCGACGCTGTTCGCGCTGATCGGATGGGGCGACTACGCGGACGGGATCGCCGCGCGCGTGACCTGCCAGTACAGTCGCCTGGGCGCGCTGATGGACCCCGTCACCGACCGGCTGCTCGTCATCTCCGGCGTCGTCGTGAGCTGGCATTTCAACCTGCTGCCGCGCTGGGCGCTCGCGGTTCTCGCTGTCCGCGAGCTGCTGATGGTCGCGCTCGCGCGCTACGGCCTCCGCCACGGCGCAGAGCTGCGCATCAACTGGCCCGGGCGCCTCGCTGTCGCGCCGGTGATGGGCTCGTTCTTCTTCGCGATGGCCGGCCTGCCGCGGCTCGGCGAAGTGCTGCTCTACGCCGGCCTCGCGCTGGCGCTGGCCGCGAGCGCGCTGTACGTGCGCGACGGCCTCGCGCAGCTGCGCACGACGCCCGAGCCATAGTCTCAAGCTCAGCCTGACAGTTTGGGCTATACTGGCCGCTCTGGCCGGCGTCACAGGCAACGCAGTTCACGCCTGCACGTGTGGCACAAGTCCGCGAGAGGAGAAGAGGGCACGATGGATGAGACGTTCCCCGACCTTGGCTCGCTGACGGATCTCGAACTCAAAGAGGTCATTCGTCAGCTGACCGAGGAGGAGACCGAGATCTCCTACAAGCGGCGCATCCTGCACGGCAAGATCGACATCCTGCGCGCCGAGCTCGTCAACCGCCTGCGCAACAAACACGAGGGCGGGGAGATCACGATCACCGGCGAGGACGTGCAGCGCCTCACCGACATCCTCTCGCAGGGCAGCGGGTCGGAGGACAGCGAGTGAGACGCTCATGGCGCCGGCGCTCGGCGAGAATCGAGCAGCGATCGCAGATCGGCGAGCCCCGACGGGCCCGCTGAGGGAGATCCACGGCAATGGCCCTGCACTGCACCGAGTGCGGCTTCGTCAACGGCGAGGGAGCCAACTACTGCCAGCGCTGCGGCGCGCTGCTGCAGCGCGCCGACGTGCAGGGCGGCGCGGGCGGCGATCCGATCACCGCCAGCTACCGGATCGACGAGGACGGCGAGCTCGTCCCGATCGAGATCGACGAGGCCTCCAGGCGCGGGCCGGCGCTGATCATCCGCGCGGGCGGCGGGCGTGTCGGTGAGAGCTTTGCGGTCGCGGGCGAGCGGATGAGCATCGGCAGGCGCCCGGACGCTGAGGTGTTCCTCGACGACGTCACCGTCTCGCGCGACCACGCGCTGATGATCCGCCGCGGCGAGGACTGGTATCTCGATGACTGCGGCTCGCTGAACGGCACGTATGTGAACCGCTCGCGGATCGAGTCCCATCACCTCGAGGAGGGCGATGAGGTGCAGATCGGCAAGTACAAGCTGACGTTCCACGCGCGCTGATGGCGCTCAACACGACACCGGCGGACGCGGGCGGCGCAGAGCTCGCGATCGACCTGCCCGCGCAGCGCGACGCGCACGGCGCGGAGCTCACCAAGCGCCAGAAGTCGCTGACGATCGGCGCCGTCTGCAAGGCGCTCGCGCAGGAGTTCCCCGACATCTCGATCTCGAAGATCCGCTACCTCGAGGACCAGAAGCTGCTGACGCCGCGACGCACGCCCGGCGGATACCGCCTGTACACGCAGGGAGACGTCGCGCGCCTGCGCACGATCCTGCGGATGCAGCGCGACGAGTTCCTGCCGCTGCGCGTGATCCGCCAGGAGCTCGCCGCGGGGCGCTCCGACGACGCTCCCGTCCCCGGCCGGGCCGGACGCGAGGGCGGGCGCACGTGGCGTCCGAGCGTGAGCGTGCGCGAGGCGACAGGCGCGCTGTACTCGATCGAGGACGTGCTCGAGGAGACCAAGGCGGAGGCGAAACTGGTGCGCGAGCTCGAAGAGTACGGGGTCGTCAAAGGCGAGCTGCGCGGCGGCATCCGCTACTTCGACGAGACCGAGCGCGAGATCATCGCCGCGGTCGCGGAGCTCGCGCGCTACGGCGTCGGCGGGCGCAACCTGAGGGTGTTTCGCTCCTCCGCCGACCGCGAGGCGAACCTGCTCCAGCAGATCCTCGCGCCGGCGCTGCGCTCGCGCAATCCCGAGCGGCGCAAGGAGGCGGTCGAAGCGCTCGAGAACCTCGCGGCGGTCGCCACGCACCTCAAGCACCTGCTGCTGATCCGCGACCTGCGCAAGATCGTCCGCTGATGGGCGCAGCGGACCTGCGCTCGCTGATCCGCGACATACCCGACTTTCCCAAGCCGGGAATCGACTTCAAGGACATCACGCCGCTGCTCGCCGACGCGGGCGCGCTCGCGCAGACGGTGCGCGCGCTTGCCGCCTACGCGCGGCCGCTGCGGGTCGACTGCGTCGTCGCCGCCGAGGCCCGCGGGTTCCTGCTCGGCCCCGCGCTGGCGCTCGAGCTCGGCGCCGGCTTCGTGCTCGCGCGCAAGCCCGGCAAGCTCCCGTATGAGACCGTCAGCGCGGAGTACCTGCTCGAGTACGGCGCCGGGCAGCTCGAGCTGCACACCGACGCGGTCGCCAGCGGCCGCCGTGTGCTCGTGCACGACGACCTGCTCGCGACCGGCGGGACGGCGGCCGCGCTGTGCGAGCTCGTCGAGCAGCTCGGCGGCGAGATCGTCGGCTGCGGCTTCCTCGTCGAGCTCGCGTTCCTCGCCGGGCGCGCGCGCCTGGCGCCGCACGATGTCCACGCGCTGCTCAGCTACGAGGCCTGAGCCCGGACCCATCGTGGCCAGCGCACGCCGTAGCCGCATGATCGCCGCGCCCGTGGCGGAGCTGTGGGCGATCATCCGCGATCCTCACCACCTGCCGCGCTGGTGGCCGAGGGTCACGCGCGTGGAGGACGTTGCCGACGCTGCGTTCACGGAGGTGATGAAGACGAAGAAGGGCAACACCGTGCGCGCCGACTTCGACGTGACGCACGTCGATGAGGCCGAGCACGTCGTGACCTGGTCACAGCGAATCGAGGGGACGCCGTTCGCGCATGTCCTCTCCTCGGCCGAGACCGAGCTGCGGATCGCGCCGGCGACGGCGCCCGCGGACGGCGCGGCGAGCGAGGTGACGATCGAGCTGCGCCAGGAGCTCGTCGGCTTCTCGATGCGCCTCGGGCGCATCTCCGGCTCGTCGCGCTTCGGTGGCTACATGGTCCGCCGCGCCGCCGTGGCGACGATCGATGAAGCCCTCGACGGGCTCGAGCGGATCAGTGTCTGACGCGAGCGCACAGGCCGGCGGCAGGCCGCCGGCGATGCGCTGGTGGGGCTGGGGCGCGGAGGGGCATCCCGCGACGCTGCCGCCG
Source organism: uncultured Solirubrobacteraceae bacterium (assembly GCA_963827105.1). GTDB lineage: Bacteria > Actinomycetota > Thermoleophilia > Solirubrobacterales > Solirubrobacteraceae > Palsa-744. The sequence goes on from CAWHAB010000019.1 coordinate 155,356, forward strand.
CAGGCGCTCACGTTCCTGCGCGAGCGGATCGGTGTCGCCGCGCAGCCGCGCGCGCCGGTCGCGCTCGAGCATGTGCGTCTTGCGCCCGCGCGCATCCCCGCGGAGCTGATCGCGCGGCTGCAGGCGATCGTCGGCGCCGAGGCGGTGCACGACGGGCACTCCCAGCGCGTGCTGCACGCCGCCGGCAAGGGCTATCCCGATCTCGTGCGCCTGCGTGCGGGCGAACCCGAGGGTGCGCCCGACGCGGTGCTCTACCCGCGCAGCCACGAGCAGCTGCGCGCGGTGCTGGCGCTCTGCGCGCGCTCCTCGCTCGCGGTCGTGCCGTTCGGCGGCGGCACGAGCGTCGTCGGCGGCGTCGCGCCGCTGCGCGGCGCGCACGACGGCGTGATCTCGCTCGACATGGGGCTGATGGGGGCGGTCCTCGCGCTCGATCGTGAGTCGGCGACCGTCACCGTCCAGGCCGGCACGCGCGCGCCCGCGCTCGAGCGCCATCTCGCCGCGCGGGGCCTGACGCTCGGGCATTTCCCGCAGTCCTTCGAGTACGTCTCACTCGGCGGCTGCGCGGCGACGAGATCGGCCGGGCAGGCCTCGACCGGCTATGGCGCGATCGAGAAGCTCGTGCTCGGCATGCGCTTCGCTGCACCCGGCGCGGAGATTGACGTCAAGAGCGTGCCCGCGACCGCCGCCGGGCCGTCGCTGCGCCAGCTGCTGATCGGCTCGGAGGGGACCCTCGGGGTGATCTCAGAGCTCGCGCTGCGGGTGCGCCCGGCGCCGCGCGAGCGGATCTATGAAGGCTTCTTCTTCGAGGATTTCAGCGCCGGCGTGCAGGCGCTGCGTGAGCTCGCGCGCGAGCACGTGCTCGCCGACGTCGTGCGCCTCTCAGACGAGGCGGAGACACGCATGTCGCTGCAGCTCGCAGGCAGCGGCGGGGTCAAGGGCCGGCTCGGGCGCGCCTACCTCGACCTGCGCGGGCGCAGCGACGGCTGCGTCGCGATCCTCGGCTTCGAGGGCTCACCTGCGGACGTCGCCTTCAGGCGCGCCCGCGCGCGCTCCCTCTTCCGCGGCTGCGGCGCCGTCCGCGTCGGGCGCTCACCCGGCGAGGCCTGGCTACGCGGCCGCTACGCCGGGCCCTACCTGCGCGATGAGCTGCTGACGCAGGGGGTGATGGTCGAGACGCTCGAGACCGCGACGCAGTGGTCGAGCGTGCACGCGCTGCACCGCGCCGTCGCGCAGGCGATCACCGGCGCACTCGCGCCCGGCGGCACGCCGGCGCTCGTGATGTGCCACGTCTCGCACGTCTATGAGACCGGCGCGTCGCTGTACTTCACGTTCATCGCACGCCAGCGCGAGGGCGACGAGCTCGCCCAGTGGCAGACCGTCAAGGATGCCGCCTCGAACGCGATCCTCGAGGCCGGGGGGACGATCACACATCACCACGCGATCGGCCGCGATCACGCGCAATGGCTGCGCGCCGAGATCGGCGGCGGCGGACTCGAGGTGCTGCGCGCGCTCAAGGCCGAGCTCGACCCCGCCGGGATCATGAACCCAGGAAAGCTGCTCCCAGCCTAGCTTGCCCAAAGCCGAGAATCGCTGGGATTTGGCTTGAGCACTAGCTTTGCTAGCTAGCCTGCTCGCTGCTGCTGGCGTCGAGCAGCGTTCGATAATCGCCTGATTGCTGATCCCACCGATCCCTCTGGCACTTCGCGTTTCTGGCGCCGACGACCGAAGAACACGCCAAGAAGGCTGGGAAGTCGGCGGGGCTCGACTACATCGGCCTTCATGAATGCCGCCACACCTGCGCCAGTTTCATGCTCGACGCTCGCGTCAACATCAAGGTGCTGAGCTTGATGCTTGGGCACAGTGTGTCGTCATCACTCTGGACCGCTATACGCACCTAATGCGGGGTGGCGCGGCCGACGCTGGCAGGCAGCTAGGCGAGTATCTAGCAGCCCGAGCAACGCCCGTATGTAGGCTCCCAGCATGGGTAGGATCCGTGCTCAGATGTTGTCGCTCTCGGAGAACCTCTACGGCAAGCCGCCAGCGAAGGACGCACTTAAGTCCGAGCGGCTGCGCTACGTCCGCGGCTTCTACATTCGCACGCTGCCGATCACGCTGTTCGCCTACATCTTCATAATCGTGTTGGGACCTCCGACGTGGATGATTGCCATGCTTGCCGTCGTGGCAGTCGTGTGGATTCAAGGCTTTACGTCGCTCAGTCTGCGGATACGACGCGAAGATCGGGCGTGAGGCTTGGACATCCCCAGTAGGGCCGTCTCCCAGCCGACACGCGAGGTATCGTCTCGGTCGATGGCCTATATCGTCCCTGTCGTAATCGTGGCGTTGATCGTCGGTGCGTGGTTGACCCGCAATCAGCGTATGCCTAGGGCCGGAGGTCCAAGCGCCGCGCAGGATGCGCTCGCCGACGCGAAAGCTGAAATGCTCGCCAAGGGCGAAGCCTTCGAGGACGACCCTGAGGGCCGCGGACCTTAGAGGACGAGCTATGTGGTGGGCCGGTCGGGAGGCATTGCTGGCAACTTAGGGGATCCGCGGCCGCTCTGTACGGGAGCAATTTTCTACCCCCGCAGTTGGACCACCACGACTGTCGGATTCATCTTTTCACCGATTCGCTTGTCTGCTGTCCCTCATGGGTGACAAACCGCCCGAATCGAGGCGCAGCGATGTCCGTGAAGCGCGAGGACGCCGACACCGGCGAGGTAGAGCGCCTTCCGTTCTTCAAGGCCGTGCCGGTGTTCGACATCGCTCAGACCGATACGGCGGCGAGAAAGCGCGCCGCTGCGAAACACTGCAGGCATGGGCTTCTGACCATCTGAAGCCCGGCGGACACCTGCAGTACCCCTCAGGCCGGGCGGCCCGGGCCTTCGCGGTCGGGCCGCCCGGACCCATCTACTCGCGCCCACGAGCGTGCGAGGTCGTGGGCCAGGAGGAGGCGGTGCGCCTTCAGCAGACGACAGGTCGGGTCGATACTTGCCGCATGACTCGGCCGCCGCTCAGTGCTGCCGCCGTGCTCGCTTGCTGCGCTCTGCTTACGGGGTGCGGCTCGGCCGCGAACACGGCCCCCACGGTATACCTGGCGCCGCCGATAGGACGCGAGCCGACGCAGCCTGCGCCGCCGTCCAACGGTCAAGCCAAAATCAACACGGTCAAGCTCGATGAAGCGATTCGCCGGGCTCGCGAAGCCGATCACGCGGCGCCGAAGGCACTGGTGGAATGGGAAGTGCTGAGAAGGCGTCTAAAGCGGGCATACAAAGGCGACATCCTGCCCCCGAAATGAGCGCTTGCGCACGCTGGCCTAGATGCTGCGCACGGCACAGCCATGCCCCGGCTCGCCGCTCAGTTGGACAGCGTGAACGGCCCGCGCAGCACGACGTGCCCGGGGTGCGTCGGGTGCGGGTTGGTCTCGCGGGTCAGCAGCATTTCGTGGAAGTCACCGGCGTTGGCGGGCAGCAGCGCGCCCCCCGCCAGGCGGTGGCTCTTGCCGACCGGGGGGCTGCGGCTGAGCGGCTCAGAGCTCGTGTGGGAGTTGTACAGCCACAGCGCGTAGAAGAAGCCGTGCGAGGCGGGCACGTGCTCGGCTTCGATGTAGAACGCGCGTTTCGTGCCTTCGGAGAGCACCTCGACGGCGCCGGCCGTACGGCTCTTCGGGTTCGGTGAATGGAGCGTCAGGTGCGCGTCGGCCGCCGGCCCCGCGGGTTTTTTCGCGGTGCTCGACGTGGACGTCGAGGCGCTGCCGCCGCCTGAGCCGCTGTTTGAAACGAGGATCACGACGACGATCACGGCGGCGGCGATCGCCGCGAGCACGAGCGCACCGCCGACGCGCGAGCTCGGGCGCGCGTGCACCCCGCCGTCGGCGGCGCCCGCCGCCGCGGCGTCCGCCGGCGCGGAGGAGAGCTGATCGACGGTCTGCGCGCGAGCCTGCGCGGTTGCGGGGCTGGCGGGCGGTATTTCCGGCAGCGGAGCACCGGCGAGCGCCGCGAGCTCGGCGGCGATCGTCTGCGCCCACGCCCGCCCGGCGTCTGAGCCGCTCAGGAACGCGCGGGTTTTCAGGCGCTCTGCGACCCCGGGCTGCTGGCCGAGCAGGTAGTCGCCGATCTCATCGCGCGCCGCGGGCGTGAGCCCGCGCGCCTGCGCCGACGCGAGCACGGCGAGCGCCGCGTGCGCGCGGTCGTGGACGGCTGCGGCCGGGATACAGAGGATCGCGGCGACCTCGGCATAGCTCTTGTGCTGGCGCAGCACCAGCGAGAGGGTCGCGCGCTGGTCGGGTGGGAGCTCGTCCAATCTGCTCATGGTCGGTGTGCGCTCGGCATCGGCTGTGACCCCGCGCAGCAGGAGCGGAGCGACCGTAGGCTATCGTGGCGGCGACATGAGCACCGGACAAGCATCAGACGACGAGTTCGTGACACAGGGCTTCGACCGCCTGTACGGTCTGGAACTGCTCACCTGGAGCGACTCTGAGGCGCGCGCGCGGGTGGCGGTGCGCGACGAGATCAAGCAGCCCGCCGGGCTCGTGCACGGCGGCGTGCTCGCGGCGATGGCGGAGTCGCTCGCGTCGGTCGCGACAGCGCGCGCGGTGCTCGCGCAGGGCGAGATGGCGATGGGCCTCTCCAACAACACGAGCTTCATGCGCCCGATCACCGAGGGCACGGTGCACGCGCTCGCGACGCGCATCCACCGCGGCCGCACGACGTGGGTGTGGGACGTGCGCTTCAGCGACGACGACGACCGCACCTGCGCGGTCACGCGCATGACGATCGCCGTGCGCCCGGCGCCTCCCGGCTACACGCGCGCGTTCGCCTGAGCGAGGCGCCTAGGAGTGCCGGGGGCTCTGCTGCCCGGGCGCGCGCAGCGGCGAGGGAACCTGCGACGGCAGCGGTGTCTGGGCGAAGCCGGTGTTGGGCTGCGGCGGCGGCAGGGCCCCTTCGGGCACGCCCGCTTCGTTGATCGGGACGACCGCCTGCGCGGCCGCGCGCGCGAGCTTCGCCGTGGCTGCGTAGATGTCAACGACGACCCCGCCGGTCGGGATCGTGATCGTCGTGCCGGCCTGTGTGAGCACGGCGGGCACGCCGCGGATCGAGGTCGGGCGGCTCGGAGCGGCGCCGCCGGGCAGGAAGCTGTTGTCCGGCGAGGTGACGATCCGCAGCGGCGGCACGCAGACTCCCTGGCCGCCCTCCAGGCAGTTGCCGTACTCGAGGCTCGCCGCGCCGCCGGGATCGCGCGTCGTTTCTGTGATCGCGAGGCCGTTGAACGCCGCGCCCGCCCAGTAGACGGGATGCGGCGAGACAATCAGGCTCTCGAGCGAGCTGTGCGAGATCGGCGAGGTCTGCAGCGTGTCGCCGCACGCGACGAGCGCGAGCGCGCAGAGCGCGGCGAGGGGCAGGACGATGAGGCGCACGGGCGGGAGCGTAGCGCTCGGGTGATGCGCTAGCCGCGGTAGCGGTTGGTGATCGGCATGCGCCGGTCGCGGCCGAACGCGCGCGGGGTGATCTTGATCCCCGGAGGCGCCTGGCGGCGCTTGTACTCGGCGAGGTCGACCAGGCGGATCGTGCGCTCGACCGCCTCCGGCGCCAGCCCCTGCGCGATCAGCTGCTCGCGGCTCTGATCGAGCTCGACGTAGCCCTCGAGGATCCGGTCGAGCAGCTCGTAGGGGGGGAGCGAGTCCTGATCGCGCTGGTCGGGCCTGAGCTCAGCCGACGGCGCGCGCGCGATGATCGAGGCCGGGATCGGGCTGCGCGCGCGCCGCGGATCGGCGCCGGCGGCTCCGGCCGGTGAATTGCGCCAGGCGCAGAGGCGGTAGACGAGCGTCTTCGGGACGTCCTTGATCACCGCAAAGCCGCCCGCGAGGTCGCCGTAGAGGGTCGTGTAGCCGACCGACATCTCCGACTTGTTGCCGGTCGTCAGAACGAGCCAGCCGAACCTGTTGGAGAGCGCCATCAACAGGTTGCCGCGGATCCGCGCCTGCAGGTTCTCCTCGGTCAGATCGGCCTCGTGGCCGGCGAACTGCTCCGCGAGCGTGCTCTCGTACGCGGCCATCACCGTCTCGATCGGGAGCTCGAGCGCATCGGCGGCGAGCGCCGCGCTGAGCGTACGCGCATCCTCCTGGGTCAGCGCCGAGGAATACGGCGAGGGCATGATCGTCGTGCTCACACGCGCGGCGCCGAGCGAGTCGGCGGCGAGGCAGGCGACGAGCGCCGAGTCGATGCCGCCGGACAGCCCGAGCACGACGCGCGCGAAGCCGTTCTTCTCGACGTAGTCGCGCAGCCCGAGTTCCAGCGCGCCGTAGGCCTCCGCCTCGGCCGACGCGAGCGGCTCACTCAGCGAGTCGCGCCCGATCGGCGCCGCCGCCGCGACACGCGCCGGGAGCGCCGGCAGGACCGCGACGTCTTTGGGCGATCGCCTCGCCGCGGGGCGCTGGCCCGGGTCGCGCAGCCGCGCCGCGGCCGGCGCATCGAGATCGACGTCGCAGACGAGCAGCTCGGGGGCGAACTGCGCGGCCCGCGCGATCGTCCTGCCCGTGTGGTCGATCACGCACGAGTGCCCGTCGAAGACGAGCTCGTCCTGCCCGCCGACGAGACCGCAGAAGGCGACACAGGCGAGGTTGTCGCGCGCGCGCTGGGCGAACATGCGCTCGCGCTCGGCGCCCTTGCCGAGATGGTACGGCGAGGCCGAGATGTTGATCAGCAGGCTCGCGCCCGCGAGCGCCTCGTCGCTGGCCGGCGGCCCGGGCTCCCACATGTCCTCGCAGACGGTCAGCCCGATGCGGGTGCCGGCGAGATCGATCACCGCTCCGCTGCTACCCGCCTGGAAATAGCGCTGCTCGTCGAAGACGCCGTAGTTCGGCAGGAAGACCTTGCGGTAGACAGCGTGCACGGCGCCGCCGGCAAGCACCGCGGCGGAGTTGTAGACGTCCTCGGCGCGCTCGGGGAAGCCGACGATCGCGACGAGCTCCTCGGCCTCGGCGGCGAGCGTGCGCAGCGCGGCCGCGGCGTCGGCGAGGAAGTGCTCCTTCAGCAGCAGGTCCTCCGGCGGGTAGCCGGTCAGCGTCAGCTCGGGGAACAGCACGAGCTCGGCGCCCGCCTCGCGGGCCGCGCGGATGCCGGCGCGCACGAGCCCGGCGTTGCCGTCGATGTCGCCGACGGTCGTGTTGATCTGGGCGAGGGCGAGGCGCAGCATGCGCGGATCGTACGGTCGAACGTCGCCCGATGCGCCCTGGCGCGTCAGACGCCCGCCGGCGCGAACCCGCGGCTCGCGCGCGGTGATACCGTCACGGCGTGGTTGGTTTTGGCCCGCGCGCTGAACGGTGCCGGCGTCTGCGCTCCCTGATCGCAGCGCTTATCGGCGTGTCCGCGATCCTGCTCGCCCTTGCCACCGGGAGCGCGACCGCGGGCTCGCGCGCCGCGGCTGCGACGGCCTGCCCGGGCAAGCTCTTCGAGATGACGGCCGGCGGGCGCCTGGACACGGAAATACGTGACCACGACGAGGGCCCTGAAACCGAAGAAGCGTTCCTCTGCAGCGCCGAAGGTGGCCGGCCGTTTCGTATCGAAGGTCCGCTCGGAAGCGGCTTCTCGCTGGGCGTGTCCGGTCTCGCGTTCGCCGGCAAGCAGGCCGCACTGGCGTTCGAATACGGCTCGATCGCGGCGCGTGAATTCTGGGTCATCGATCTCGCCGGCGGCCACCGCGTGTTCAAAAAGGTGCTGCCGGAAGTGCCCGCCCACCCCGAAAGCCTTCCCGTCGGGCGGACGGTGCTCAAGCGCGATGACTCGGTCGCCTGGACCGAGCTCGTCCCGAACGGGACCTACGAGGTGCTCGAGCACACCTCCCGCGGCACGAAGGTGCTCGACAGCTCGCACACGACGCGGCGCTACTCGCTGAAGCTGAGCGGCTCGAAGCTGAGCTGGCTGGAGCTCGACGGCCAGACGCGCACGGCGACGCTCGAATAGCCGCGTCGGGCGCGCGTCAGGTCTTGGCGGCCGGTTTCGCGCTGCGCCCGCGGGCAGCCGCGGAGCGGGCGGCGGCGGCCTTGCCGGTGACCTTGCGCGCTTTGCCCGCAGCCCGCGGCGCGCGCACGCCGACACCGGCCGCGCGTGCAAGCGAAGCGATCGCCCACTTGAGGTCCAGTGCGATCGCGTCCAGATCGGGGAGCGCGTCATAGTCGCCGAGCAGACCGAACCCGAGGTGCCCGTCGTAGCTCATCACCGCGATCCCGAGCGCCTGGCGCTGCGCGAGCGGCACGACCGGGAACAGCACCTGCAGGCGCCGGCCAAGCAGGTAGAGCGGGAACTGCGGCCCGGGCACGTTCGTGACGACGAGGTTGAAGAACGGCTGGCGTGCCTGCAGCCGTGCGGCCTGGGAGAGGATCGTCGGCGGCGCGAACCCGGCGAGGTTCGTCAGCACCTGCGCGCCGACCGCCTGACCGGATTTCTTCAGGTCCTCCATCGCCGCGGCGATCGTGCGCAGGCACTCGGCCGGGTTCTCGATGCCGACCGGCAACGGCGCCCACATCGCGGCGACCTGGTTGCCGAGCGCTCCGCGCTGAGCCTTCGTGCGCACCGACACCGGCACCATCGCCTTGAGCACGAGCCCGTTCGTGTCGTGGCCGTGCTTGCGCAGATAGCGGCCGAGCGCGAGCGTCACCGACGCCAGCACGGCGTCGTTGAGCGTGCCGCCGAGCGAGTCCTTGATCGCTTTCAGCGTGCCGAGGTCGGCGTCGAGGAAGGTGTAGCGACGGTGCGGCCCGATCGGGACGTTGAACGGGCTCGGCGGGGCCGGTGCGCTGATCCCGGTGAGCGTCGTCGCGCCGACGCTCGCGAGCCCCTCCCGGACCGAGCCGAGCGCCTTGCGCGGCGCGCGCAGCAGCGCGCGCCCGCCGCGTGCCATCTCGGCGGGCACGGTCGTGCGTTCGAGCAGCGACTCGCCCAGCAGCTTGGCCGGGCCGGGCAGCGGCTTCGCGCTCCACGCCGACGGCGGGGCGGGCGGCGCGGCCGGCTCGCGCGCGGCGTCGAACAGGACGGTTGTGATGTCCACGCCGGAGACCCCGTCGACGAGTGCGTGGTGGGTCTTGGCGATCAGCGCGAAGCGCCCGCCGGAGACCTTCTGCACGAGCCAGATCTCCCACAGCGGCTTGGAGCGGTCGAGCCGCTGCGAGAACAGGCGGCCGGCGAGCCGCTTCAGCGCCGCCTCGTCCGCCGGCTTGGGCAGCGCGGTGTGGCGGATGTGGTAGTACGGGTTGAAGTGCGGATCGTCGGCCCACACCGGGCGCCCCTGGCCGAGCGGCACGAACGCCAGGCGCTGGCGGTAGCGGGGCACGAGGTGCAGCCGGCCGAGGATGTGGTCGACGAGCTCCTGGTGGGTCGGCGCCGAGCCCTCGAAGACGAGCACCGAGGCGACGTGCATGTGGGCCGGCGAGTGATCCTCGAGGTGCAGGAAGGTCGAGTCGAGTGCCGTCAGGCGGTCGGGGTTGGCCATCGCGCTCGATTGTCGCGGTTGTGAGCGCCCACGTCAACGACGCGGGCGAAATGGGGCGCGATTCGTTACTGTCGGCGTGCGGCGACGTCCCGTCGCCGAGGCGACGATTTCCAAACGGGAGCACGTGAATGACGCTTGATCAGAGCAAGGTCGGCCAGGTGATAGCGGAGCAGATGGAGGCGCTGGAAGCCGACTACGGCGAGGACAGCGAGATCGGCGACGTCTGCACGATCGTCGAGATCGTCGGCCCGCACGGCTCCCACGTGAGAGTGCGCAACAGCGACGCGCGCCCGCATGCGGTGCTCGGACTGCTGCGCGTGGCCGAGGCGACGGTGCTCGGCAGCTACGGCACCGACGAGGGCGAGATACCCGAGGAGTGACGCGCGAGCGCTCCGGCCGGGGCGCTAGTGTCACCACCCGTCGACGCTGCGCCGACCCTGGAGGCCAGATGATCCCCGCACTGACATTTTGGAGCCAGCCGCAGGTCTTCACCGACAGCTGGGTCGAACTCGCGAGCACGATCACGCTGATCGCGTTCGTCGTCGGCGTCTACAAACACCTCGAATGCCACGTCGGCGGCTGCCACCGGCTCGGCCGCTTCGTGCACGGCCGCTACAAACTGTGCCGCGTCCACCATCCGAACGTGCCGAGCGACGGGAAGATCACACAGGAGCACATCGAAGCCGTCGATGCCCCCCGCGCTTGAGCGGGGTTTAGGGCGACCCGGAGGCAGGAGAATGAGAGACACTGGCCCCGGGTCGCCGTTCCCGACTCGGCTTTTGGCCGCGCGGCCAGTTTACAGATGTCGAGGCGCTTTGTCGATAAGAAGCGGAGCGTCTCGCGGGCTCAGGCGAGTCCGAGCAGCCGCTTGAACTCGGGCAGCGCGAGCGCCGTCTCGAGATGGCCGCGCTCGGAGCAGGCCGGGCACGGCTTGGTCGCATCCGCGGTGAAGCCGCCCGGTGTGGGAGCGTCCCAGCCGACGCGCCCCGATCCGTCGCAGTCAGCGCACGGAACCTGCACGAGCACTCTGACATCCTCGCCATCCACGGCGGCAATCTTCGCACGGGCGGCGCGCGCCCGGGCGCGGCGGGCAGGCGGCCCGGAGCGCTACTCGCCGCCGGACTCGAGCGCCGCGCGCGCGCCGTCGAGGTCCTCGGCGGCGACGAAGATCTGCACTGCGGCTCCCGGATTCCACTGCGCGCCACCGCCACCCGCCTGGTGCATGCAGCGGATGCCAGCGTCGGCCAGGCGGCCGGCGACGATCTCGGCCTCGACTTCGCTGTTGACGGTCGTCAGGACCTTGAGCTGATCGGAGGACACCGATGCGCAGCTTAGCGGGGAAGGAACCGCGTGCGAGGCCTCAGATGAGCGCGCCCGCAGCGCCGCGGACCGCCCCAGCCGTAAAACGTTCCTGAAGGAAGTTCCTGCAAACGCCCCATTTCCGGGGCCCGCAGAGACGCGCCCGGAGATGTGTGACGGCCGTCACACGACTGCCGGGATCGGGTCTCTAGCATCCGAACAATTGTTCGACTCGCCGAGTCGTCTCCGTGGATGGAGGCGAACGGGGGACCCACCGCCGGAGCGCGAAAACAGTGATCCGGCTGGGGCGAATCGGTCGTTGCCATGACCGTAACGCCCGGCTGCCACGCGTCTGGTTCGCGTGCGCTGCCGGCGCGTGAGCCCGACAGCTAACCCCGTAGGCGAACTACAAGGAGGTTTCCAATTGCCGTATGTCCCATCTACGCCCGCGCCCGCAGCGCCGGCGCTGGCCCCGGTCGGGCTCGTCTCAGATGCTCCGGGCGTGCTCGCGATCAAGCCGCAGGACACCGAGCTGAAGCTCCGCCACGATGAGCTGAACGTGCTCGACGGGCACCGCGCGACGGTCAGCGGCACGCTGCTGGAAGACCACCGTCCGGGTCGCCCCGGGCGGCTCGTCGCGCTGCAGACGCTCGGCCGCGACGGCTGGCGCACGCTCGTGCACGCGCACACCAGCACCGGCGGCCGCTTCCGCGTCAGCTACATGCCGCGCAACATCGGCAGCGAGCTCGTGCGCCTGCGCTTCGGCGGCAGCACGACCGACCGCGGATCGCACCGGCGGCTGGGCCGGTTGAACGTGTTCCGCCTCGCGCTCGCGTCGTGGTACGGCGGCGGCGGCGGGCTGGCATGCGGCGGCGAGCTGACGAGCAGCACGCTCGGCGTCGCCAACAAGACGCTGCCCTGCGGCACGCTCATCACACTCCGCTACGGCGGGCGCACGATCCGCGTGCCGGTCGTCGACCGCGGGCCCTACGTCGGAGGCCGCGAATTCGACCTCACCGAAGCGACGAAGGCCGCGCTCGGCTTCGAAGGCGTGGGCGAGGTGGAGAGCACGAGCTGAGCAACCGACCCGAGCCCTGTGTGGGCGGCTTCGTGCAGGGCTTGGGTTTCTGGCGATTCGTTCGTTGAATCTCCTGGATGTCCCCCTCGACAAAGACCTCCCGCACGCAGGTGTGGATGGAGAGCCTTGGTGACTGGAGCTGGCCCGGGCAGGGCGGGGCGGCGGCCGTGGAAATCCTGCCGCCACCGTGGGTGCCGACGTTTCCGCCGCGGCGTGAGGCCGCCGGCGTCCCCGCGCCGCGACGCGGGCGCCTGCGCAGCATCGTCTGGGCGACGCTGCTCAGCGCGCTCGCGGCGCTCGCAGCGCTGTTCGCTTTGCACGGAGAGCTCGGCGCCGAGCGGCTGCTCGGCCTGCGCGCGGCGCAGCCGCTCGCGCCGACACAGCTCGCCGCGCCGCCTGCGCAGCCGCTGCCGACGCTCGACCTCGTCAGCGAAGACGCGGCCGGGAGCGCGATCCTGAAGACGAGCTTCCCGTCGCTCGCGCTGCATGCGAGCGGCTCCTTCTACGTCTACCTGCCGCCCGGATACGCGAGCACGACGCGCCGCTACCCGGTGCTGTACCTGCTCCACGGCAACGATCAGCTCGCTACCGCGTTCCTGCAGATCGGGCTTCAGGCGCAGCTCGACGAACTGATCGCACGGCACGCGATCCCGCCGATGATCGCGGTCATGATCCAGGGTGGCAGAGGAGCGAACAACTGGCACAACGTCGGCAGCCGCGGCTATGAGAGCTACGTGCTCGAAGTACAGCAGCTGATCGACCGCACACTGCCGACGATCCCCGGCGCGACGCGCGCGCGATCGCGGGCGACTCGATGGGCGGCTACGGCGCGATGAACATCGCGCTCGGCAACCCCTACCGCTTCGGCACGGTCGAGAGCTGGCTCGGATTCTTCAACGGGCTCGGCGGCGAGGTGCACGCGGACAGGCCCGATCCTCAAGGCGCTCGGGCTGCGCGCCTTCCTCTACGGCGGTGAAGCCGACGACATCGCCAACCCGGCCGAGGACGCGCCGTTCGCGGCCGCGTTGCGTGCCGCCGGCGCGCGCGCGAAAAGCGTGATCTATCCGGGCGAACACAACCTCGAAACGATCGAAGCGCATCTCGGCGCGATGCTGAGCTTCGCTGGGCACGCGCTCGCCGAAACGAGCGCCCATGACGCGAGCTGAGCGCGGACAGCGCCGCCTGCTGGGAGCGCTCGGGAGCGCTTCCGCCGGCGCCCTGGCGGTCGGTGCGGCGGCCGCCGGCGCGGTTGCGCTCGGCGCGCTCGCGATCGGCCGACTGAGCGTGCGTCGCGCGGCGGTCGGATCGCTCGATATCGGCGAGCTGCGGGTCGGGAAGCTGTCCGTCGATCAGCTGCTGATCGCCGGCGAGCCGCAGGCGCCCGCCGCACCCGCGCAGCCTTCGCCGGAGCTCTAGCCCGCGATCACCAGCCGCGTCGCGTGGCCGGGGCGTGCATCCTAGGATTGGCCGTCATGTCCGGCCCGCAACTGCAGACCGAGCGCCTGCGGCTGCGCCGCTGGCGCGCCGAGGACCTGCCGGTGGCCGCCGCGATGAACGCCGACCCGGTCGTGATGCGCTACTTCCCGGCGCCGCTGTCGAGCGCTGAGAGCGCCGCGATGGTCGCCCGCCAGGAGGCGTCGTTCAGCGCTCACGGCTATGGGCTGTGGGCGGTCGAGTTGACCGCGACCGGCGTGTTGATCGGCGCGGTCGGCCTGCTCGACGTCGACATCGACGCCGGTTTCGCGCCCGCCGTCGAGGTCGGCTGGCGCCTGGCACAGCCCTTCTGGGGCCGCGGTCTCGCCGCCGAGGCGGCGAGCGCCTCGCTGGCGTTCGGCTTCGAGCTGCTCGGGCTCGCGAGCGTCGTCGCCTACACCGCCGCGCGCAACCTGCCCTCGCGGCGCCTGATGGAGCGCCTGGGGATGTCGCGCGACCCGGCGGAGGACTTCATGCACCCGTGGCTGGCGGCGGGCGACCCGCTCGCCCCGCACGTCCTCTACAGGCTCGCCGCGCCGCTCACGCCGTCAGCCAGCGGCGCGGATTGTCCTCGAAGATCGTCGCAAACGTCGCATCGTCCATCACACCGGCCTCACGCAGCGCCGGCACGACCTCGTCGAAGACGAGCGTCATCGACCAGTTGCGGATCGCGCCCTGGCGGTTCGAACTGCTCGGCCGCCTCGGGCGGGAACCAGTCGATCGAGGCGCAGAAGTCCTGGGAGATCATCAGCCGCTCGGCGTGGCCGCGGCGCAGCAGCTCCGCGGCGGTCGCGTTGCGCTCGTCGATCGGCAGGTACATCTCCAGGCCGTAGCGGTCGAGGCCGACGTAGACGCCCTGCTCGATCAGGCCCTCGATGTAGTCGACGTCGTCGGTGTCACCGCAGTGCGCGATCTGCACACGGCTGAGGTCGACGCCCTCCTCCTCGAAGATCTCCACCTGGCGCGGGCCGGTCGCGACCGCGGGCATCGAGTGGGCCATGATCGGCACGCCCGTCTGCACGCTCGCGCGGGCGACCGCGCGATGGATCTTCTCGACGTTCTCGGTCACGCCGGCGCGCATCGGCGGCGCACTTCAGGAAGGCCGCCTGGATGTCGGTGCCCTGGATGCCGCCTTCGATGTCCTCGACGAAGTGGTCGGCCATCACGTCGATGTCGCGGTTGTCGAAGTAGTGGGGGAGATGGTCGTAGCTGTAGATGCCGGTGCAGGCGACGATCTGCACGCCGGTCTGCGTCGGCCACACGCTTCATGAAGCGCACGTCGCGGCCGCCGAACATCGCGGTCGCATCGACGATCGCGCTGCACGCCGCGGTCCTTCGCGTCGTTGACGGCGACGAGCGCCGCATCGAGCTCGAGCTGCTCGTCGTAGCGGCCGGGCCACTGGTCGGCCACCGCCTCGTCGCGGAACGCGGACGTGCTCGTGCGCAAGCACCAGCCCGAGCTGCTCGGCGTCGATCGGGCCCTGCACTGTCTGCACCGGCTGCCATCCTGCCTCTCCTGCTCGTCGGTCAGCGAAGCGGCTCTGCCCCAGTGCGGTCTCCTCGCGCAGCTGCTCCTTCAGCAGCTTGCCGCCCGGGTTGCGCGGCAGCGGCTCGGCGCGCATCGCAACGTACTGGGGAACCTTGAAGTCGGCGAGGTTCGCGCGGCAGTGCGCGATCACCGCCGCGACGTCGAGCTCGGCCCCGGCGCTCGGCACGATCACCGCGCCGACCTTCTCGCCCATCATCTCATCGGGAACCGCGACGACCGCGGCCTCGCCGACGCCGGGGGCGCCGGCGAGCGCGTTTTCGACCTCGATCGAGTAGACGTTCTCGCCGCCGCGGTTGATCATGTCCTTCTTGCGGTCGACGATGTAGAGCAGCCCGTCGGCGTCGACGCGCGCGAGGTCGCCGGTGTGCAGCCAGCCGTCGACGAACGTCTCGGCGGTCGCCTCGGGCTTGTTCCAGTAGCCCTGCACGATGTTCGGGCCGCGCACGAGCAGCTCGCCGACGCCGGTCTCCGGGTCGGGGTCGTCGATCGCGAGGTCGCAGACCGGCATCGCGAAGCCGACCGAGTCGGCATGATCGTCGGCCTCCTCGTGGGGGAGGAACGAGGTCAGCGAGCAGGTCTCGGTGAGCCCGAAGCCGTTGCCCACGCGGGCGTTGGGGAACGCCTCCATGATCTGGTAGACGAGGCTCTCGGCGATCGGCGCGCCGCCATATGAGATCCAGCGCACGTTGCTGACGTCGAGCTCGGCGAAACTCGGGTGGCTGATCAGCGCGTGATAGATCGCGGGCACCGAGACGACCTGGTTGACGCCGTGGTCGCCGACGGCTTGAAGAACCCGTCGAAGTCGAGGGGCCCGGAGAGGATCTCCACGCGCCCGCCGCGCTCGAGCAGCGGGATCAGCTGGCTGTTGCAGCCGGTCACGTGGAACAGCGGAACCGACACCAGCGTGGACAGCTCCGGGCCCTCCTCGCGGGCGATGTCGAGACAGCGAAACGCGTTCTCGCGTTCGTCAGGAAGTTGCCATGCGAAGTCATCGCCCCCTTCGGGAAGCCGGTCGTGCCGCTCGTGTAGAAGATCGCCGCGAGGTCCTCGGGGCGAGGTCCTCGCTCGACGCGCGGTGCCCGTCAGGGAGCGCGGCGCCGGGCTCGAACGTGTACTTGGCGCCCGAGTCCTCGACCACGTAGGCGACCTCATCCTGGGTGAAGCGCGTGTTGACCGGCACGATCACGGCCCCGAGCATCTGCGTGCCGAAGAACGCGAGCACCCAGTCGATGCCGTTGGCGAGGCGGATCGCGACGCGATCGCCGCGCTGCACGCCCCCGCTCGTGCAGGCCGCCGGCGACGCGCGCGGCGCGCTCCCACAGCTCGCCGTAGGTGACCGTCGGCCCGCCGACCTCGACGACCGCGGTGCGCGTGCGCGTCGCGCTCGACGCTCGCGCGCGAGCATCGCGACGAGCGATGCCGGGCGCTCGACGTAGCGGGCGATGCCCTGCGCGTCGCGCTCGACACCACTGTCATCAAAAGGGTTGCGTCCCCGGGGCAACGCCTGAACCACAAAAGCCTCCTCGATCGCTGTGCGGCGGCAGCCTACTCGGCAAAGAACTTCGACGCCATTTGCTCCATCGTGCCCTTCGTGCGCGTGGTCGTCGCCGGCCGAGCAGCGCCGCGATCGCCTTCAGGTCGAGCTGTGACTCGCAGATGCCTCCGCCCGGCAGCCAGTAGAGCTCACAGGCGCCGAACGCGAGCCGGTCCTGCCCGCTCGCCAGCGCGAGCACGCGCGGCGGGTGGCAGCCGACGGCGGCCGCGCGAGCAGCGACACCTGCATCTTGCCGCCCGAGGCCTGCAGCTCATCGGCGCTGAACGGCTCGCTCGCGGCGATCTCGAGGAGCTGCCCGGCGCCGCGCAGGAAGCTCGGCACCGCATAGCCAAGCGCCGCCTCGAGGCCCGCTTCGATCGCCTCCGTGACGTCCTGCGGCGCGCGCTCCTCGGCCGCGAAGACGACGTTGCCGCTGGCGCGGAAGGTGCTGATCTCGCGGAAGCCGATCGACGCGAAGTGGCGCTCGAGCTCGGCGTTCGTGAGCCGGTGCCCACCGACGTTCATACCGCGCAGAAAGGCCGCATATGACGCCTTGCCGCTCACCGCCACAGCCTATAGCGGCCCCGCCGCCGCGCGACCGCCGCGGGCGCGCGCCGGTCGGGCTACGCTGCGCTGTGGCGCAACCCTCGACCCGGGAGCAGAGCAATGGCGCGAACGCTGACGTTGTACGTCTGCCACATCGACAACGGCGGCCCGCCGCCGCACGCGTGCCGGCGCGCACAGCGAGCGCTCGCGGATGCCGGGCACCGCTTCGACAAGGTCGTGTTCGGGAGAGGCATTCCCTTCGGCCTGTTCACAAAGGGGCGGCGACCGAAGCTGAAGGAGCTCAGCGGCCAGGAGCAGCTGCCTGTGCTGATGCTCGCCGACGGCAGCACGGTCAACGGCAGCAAGCAGATCATCGCATGGGCGAGGGCGAACGCAGCCGCGCCGAGCGATCAGACGCCTGACGCGGTCGAGGGCGCCTCAGGCGGCGGTTGAGGCGCGCACGCCGTCCGCGAGGATCCTCGCGAGGCGCGCCCGGTGGTGCTTGGCGCCGCCGAGCAGCACGGCGTCGATCTGGGCGCGCTTGAACAGCCAGTGGACGTCGGCCTCCCAGGTGAAGCCGATGCCGCCGTGCATCTGGATCGCGGCGGCGGTCACTTCGCGTCCTGCTTCGGAGGCGGCCGCCTTGGCCATCGCCGCGGCGGCCGGCAGGCCGTCCGCGTCGGCGTCGGCGGTCCAGGCGGCAAACGATGCCGTCGCGCGGGCTTTCTCGGTGTCGAGCAGCATCTGCGCGCAGCGGTGCGAGACCGCCTGGTAGGCGCCGACGGGCACGCCGAACTGTTTGCGGTCCTTGACGTACTCGACGGTCATCTCCAGCGCCCGGCTGCAGACGCCGACGAGCTCGGAGCTGCTCGCGACGAGCGCGCGATCGACGCCGGCGGCGACGTCGCCGGCCAGCTCGCTGCCCCCGTCACCGGCGCTGACGCGCGCGGCCGAGCGGGTCGGGTCGATCGGGGCGAGCGGGGTGACGTCCGCGTCCTCGGCGCTCAGCACGCGACCGCTGCCGTCCTCTTCGACGAGCACGATCACCGCGGCGTCGCTGCCGCCGACGACGAACTCGGCGGCGCCGTCGCTGGCGACTCCGAGCGCGCCCGTGATCTCGCCGGTTGCAAGCGCGGCCAGCCAGCGCTCGCGCTGATCGGCTGCGCCCGCCTGCTCGATCACGGCCGCGGCCATCACGCTCGGCAGGAACGGCACCGGCGCGAGCGAGCGCCCGAGCTCCTCGCAGAGGATCGAGAGCTCGATGCCGCCGAGGCCCTGGCCGCCGTTCTCCTCGGCGATCGCGATACCCGGCCAGCCGAGCTCGGACAGCTCCTTCCACAGCGCCGTGTCCGTCGTCCCGGCCTCGGCGTGCTCGCGCACACGCGCGGCGCTCGCACGGTCGGCCAGCAGGTCACGGGCGGTGCGCTGGATGTCGCGCTGGTCGTCTGTGAATCCGAAGTCCATCGCTAGGCTGCGACCTTCAGCCGGGGCAGGCCCATCACACGCTCGGCGACGATGTTCTTGAGTACCTCGGTGGTGCCGCCCTCGATCGTGTTGCCGCGGGCACGGAGCAGCTCATAGCTCCACTGCGTGCCCGAGGTCAGCGCTTCCGGCCCGATCACGTCGACCGCGAGCTGTGTGAGCTTCTGGTTGGTTTCCGACCACAGCCACTTCACCAGCGAGCCCTCGGGTCCGGGCTGGCCGTAGCGTTCGGTGTCGGTCAGCCCCTTCCACGCGAGCAGGCGAATCGACTCACAGCGGACGTGCAGCTCGGCGAGCGCATCGGCGTAGAGCGGTTCCTCGAGCAGCCCGCGCTCGGCGGCGGCGGCGATCACGTCGTCGAGCAGCTGGCGCATGCGGATCTGCAGCGCAAAGCCGAGGCCTGCGCGCTCGTTCATGAGCGTCGTCAGCGCGACCTTCCAGCCGTTGCCGACGCCGCCGACGACGTTCGCGTCGGGGATCCTGGCCCCCTCGATGAACAGCTCGTTGAACTCCGCTTCGCCGGTGATCTGGCGCAGCGGGCGGACCTGGACGGCGTCCTGCTCCATGTCCATCAGGAAATACGTGAGGCCCTTGTGCTTGGCCGCCTCGGAGTCCGTGCGCGCCACGAGCATGCACCACTTCGAGTACTGCGCGCCGCTCGTCCAGACCTTCTGCCCGGTGACGACCCAGTCATCGCCATCCTTGACGGCACGGGTTTTCAGCGCGGCGAGATCCGAGCCGGCGTCGGGCTCTGAGAATCCCTGGCACCAGATCTCCTCCGCCGAGAGGATCGGCGCGAGATAGCGCTCCTTCTGCTCGGGCGTGCCCCACACCATCAGCGTCGGGCCGCCGAGCAGCAGCCCCAGCGTGTTCGCCGCGAACGGCACGCGGGCGCGCCCGATCTCTTCGAAGTAGATCGCTGATTCGGTCGGCGTGGCGCCGCGGCCGCCGTACTCGGTCGGCCATGCCGGCGCGGCCCAGCCGGACTCATACAGGTGCCGCTGCCAGTCGCGCCGCCAGGCGTACTCGGCGTCGTCGCCCGCCTCGGTGGGCTTGGGGCCGGGGCTGTTGTTGGCGAGCCACTCGCGCAGCTCGTCGCGAAAGGCGGTCTCCTGGGGGCTAAACGTCAAGTCCATCGGCGTGTCGAAAATCCTACCTAGGAACGTGGCGGGGCGCGTGGCGGTGGCTCTCCAGCACTCGCATCAGCCCGCTTCGCGCGGCGCCGGGCCGTGCGCGGCGCCCTCCGCCGCGAGCGCTAGATTCGCGGGGCCGTGTCCGCTGCCGAGTCCAGACTGCGCGTCGCCCATCTCGATGCCGACGCGTTCTATGTGTCGGTCGAGCTGCGCCGCCACCCGGAGCTGCGCGGCCTCCCGGTCGTCGTCTCCGGCAGCGGCCCGCGCGCGGTCGTCACGACCGCGAGCTATGAGGCGCGGCGCTTCGGCGTCGGCTCGGCGATGCCGGCGGCGCGGGCGCGGCGACTGTGCCCGGATGCGGTGTTCCTGGCGCCGGACTTCGAGACCTATCGCGAAGTCTCCGCGCGGATGATGGCGATCGTCCGCGCGCACGTCGAGCGCGTCGAAGTCGTCGGCCTCGACGAGGCCTACCTGGACGTCGACGGGCTGTTCTCGCCGCGCACGGCGATGCGCCGGCTGATCGCCGAGATCAAGGCCGCGACGCAGCTCACCTGCTCGGTCGGGATCGGCCCGAACAAGCTCGTTGCGAAGGTCGCCTCCGACGCGGAGAAGCCCGCGGGCTTCGTCGTCCTCGACCGGGCGCAGGCGTGCGCGCGCTTCGGCTCCTCGCCGCCCGGCCTGGTCCCCGGGATCGGGCCGAAGACCGCCGCGCGGCTGGCCGCTCTCGGCCTGCACACGCTCGCGGCGCTCGGCGCCGCCGACGAGCAGCTGCTCGTGCAGAGCTTCGGACCGAACCTCGGCCGCGAGCTGGGCCGCCGTGCGCGCTTCGAGCACGACGGTGTGATCGGCGCGCCCCGCAAGGTCGTCTCGGAATCGCGCGAGCGGACGTTCGACACCGACATCAGCGATCCGGCCGAGCTGCGCGCGGCACTCGCACGGATGGCCGGCGAGCTGTGCGAGAGCCTCGAGGCGCAGCGGGCGCAGCGGCCGCACGATCGGGATAAGATCCGCCTCGACGACTTCACGACCGTCACCCGCGCGCACACCGTCGCGGCGCCGACCTGCGATGTCGAGCAGGTGACCGCGCTCGCGCTGGGGCTGCTCGCCGAGTACGCGCCGCAGCGGCCCGTGCGGCTGCTCGGCGTGCGCGTCGCGGGACTGCTCGCGAGCGGCGCCGAGGCGGCTGGCGGCGAGGCGCGCGCCCGCCGCGCGGCTCGCGCGCGGCGCAGATCAGCTGCGCGCTTCCCGTCTAGCATCAGCACGATGACGCGCATCGCGGTGGGGGGGATCGAGCTTGACTACGAACGCAGCGGCGCGGGCCCGCCGTTGCTGTTGATCATGGGCATGAGCGGGACCGCGCTGACGTGGGGCGAGCCGTTCCTCGAGCAGCTGCGACGCGACTTCGAGCTGATCACCTATGACCACCGCGGCGTTGGCGCGAGCACGCGCCTGCAGGGCGCCACCTCGATCCGCGAGCTGGCCGGCGACGCGGCCGGGCTGCTGGCCGCGCTCGAGCTCGACTCCGCGCATGTGCTCGGCATCTCGATGGGCGGGATGATCGCCCAGGAGCTCGCGCTCGCGGAGCCCGCGCGGATCGAGACGCTGACGCTCGGCTGCACCTACAGCGGCGGGCCGGGGAGCGTGCGCATCGGTGCCGAGGCGCTGCGCCCGGTGCTCGAGGCGCGCAGGTCGGGAGACCGCGAACGCGTGCTCCGCGCGCTCTGGGAGGTCAATGTCTCGCCGGCGTTCGCGAGCGACGAGCAGGCGTGGGCGCGGTTCGTCGAGATCGCCGGGCGCTACAGCGTCGCGCTCGCGGTGATCGAAGAGCAGGCACGTGCGATCGCCGCACACGACACCTCCGCGCGCCTCGGCGCGATCAGCGCGCCGACGCTCGTGCTGCACGGCAGCGCCGATCGGCTGCTGCCGCTCGTCAACGGCGAGATGGTCGCCCGCCTGATCGCAGGCGCGCGCCTGGAGATCTTCGACGGCGTCGGGCACCTGTTCTTCTGGGAGCGCCCGGAGCGCGACGGCCGCGCTGATGCGGGCGCACGCGGTCGTGCATGCCTGATGCGCAGCCGCTGAGCGCGATCGCGCCCGACGGCGTGAAGCTGTCCGGCGAAGGCTCCGGCGCGGGCGCGGCGATCGTGCTCCTGCACGGCCTGACGGCGACGCGCCGCTACGTCGTGATGGGCTCGCGCGTGCTCGAGCGCGCGGGCTTCAACGTGATCGCCTACGACGCCCGCGGGCACGGCCGCTCGGACGCGGCGCCCGACCCGGCGGCGTACCGCTATGCGGACCTCGCCGCGGACCTCGCCGCGATCCTCGACGGGGCCGGCGTCGAGCAGGCGATCCTGGCGGGTGCCTCGATGGGCGCGCACACCGCGGCCCGCTTCGCGCTCGAGCACCCCGCGCGGGTCGCGGCGCTGGCGTTGATCACTCCCGCCTTCGACCCCGCGACGCACGGCGGTGAGGCGGAGCTCGCCGCGTGGGACGCGCTCGCACGGGGCCTGCGCGCAGGCGGCGTCGAGGGCTTCGTCTCCGCGTATGACCTCGGCAGCGTGCCCGTGGCGATGCGCGCGAGCGTCGCGACCGTGCTGCGCCAGCGCCTCGCCGCACACGAGCACCCCGAGGCCGTCGCCGACGCGCTCGAAGTGGTGCCGCGCTCGCGGCCGTTCGAGCGCCTCTCAGAGCTCGCGACGATCGCCGCTCCGACGGTCGTGATCGCAAGCCGCGACGAGGCCGACCCCGGCCACCCGCTCGCGGTCGGCGAACGCTACGCGCAGGCGATCGCCGGCGCCGAGCTCCTCGTCGAGGAGGCGGGGCCGCCGCTGCGCTCACCGATCGCCTGGCAGGGCGGGCAGCTGTCGAAGGTGCTCCTCGAGCTCGCCGCTCGTCGTCTGTGATAACGTACGGCCGTATGCCAGTACGCGATTGGGACGGATCGAGCTACGACCGCATCTCCGGGACGATGGAGGCGCTTGGGCTCGCCGTGCTCGAGCGCCTCGAGCTCGCGGGCGACGAGCTCGTGCTCGACGCCGGCTGCGGCTCGGGGCGCATCACCGAAGCGCTGCTTGAGCGCCTGCCGCGTGGACACGTGATCGCCGTCGATGAGTCGCCCTCGATGGTCGCCGCGGCACGGCGACGCCTCGGCCGCGGCGCGGACGTGCGCGTCGCAGACCTGCTCGAGCTCGAGCTCGAGCAGCCGCTCGACGCGATCCTCTCAACGGCGACATTTCACTGGATCGCCGATCACGAGCGTCTCTTCCGGCGGCTGCGCGGCGCGCTGCGCGCGGGCGGGCAGCTCGTCGCGCAGTGCGGCGGCGCCGGCAACATCGACGTGCTGCGCGCGAGCGCGAACGAAGTGCTCGCGGAGGACCGCTATGCCGAGCATTTCCGCGACTGGAAGGCGCCGTGGAACTACGCGGGAGCGGGGGAGACGCAGGCACGGCTGCTCGCGGCCGGCTTCAGCTCGGCCGAGTGCTGGCTCGAGCCCGCGCCGCGCGAACCGGAGGAGCCGCGCGCGTTCCTCGCGACGATCGTGCTCGGCCCGCACGTCCAGCAGCTGCCGGAGTCGCTGCGCGAGCCGTTCATGGACGATGTCCTCGAGGCGCTCGGCGAACCGGTCGTCGTCGACTACGTGCGCCTGAACATCGGCGCGACCGCGTAGGCCCGCGGCTCAGGCGAGCGCCGTCGAAGACTCGCCGGCGGGGCTCGGCTCGCCGTCGGCGGCGCCGCTCAGCAGCGCCGCGTAGCGCCCGCCGAGCTCCAGCAGCTCCTCGTGCGTGCCGCGCTCGACGATCCTGCCGTGATCGAGCACGAGAATCTGATCCGCGTCCCTGATCGTCGACAGCCGGTGCGCGATCGCGATCGTCGTGCGCCCGCGCGAGAGATCATCGAGCGCCTCCTGGACGGCTCGCTCGGTCTCGGTGTCGAGCGCGGATGTCGCCTCGTCGAGGACCAGCACCGGCGGGTTGCGCAGCACCGTGCGCGCGATCGCGATGCGCTGCTTCTCGCCGCCCGAGAAGCGATATCCGCGCTCGCCGACCTGCGTGTCGTAGCCGGCCGGCAGCGCCGCGATCATCTCGTGGATCTGCGCCGCGCGCGCGGCGTCCTCGATCTCCGCGTCGCTTGCCTGCGGGCACGCGAAACGGAGGTTCTCGCGGATCGAGGCGTGGAACAGATAGGTCTCCTGCGAGACCAGCCCGACTGTCGCGGCGAGCGAGTCGAGCGTCATGTCGCGGATGTCGACCCCGTCGACGCTGACGCTGCCCTGCTGCGGCTCGTACAGCCGCGCGACCAGATAGGCGAGCGTCGTCTTGCCCGAGCCGGTCTCACCGACGAGCGCCGTGCGCGTGCCGGCGGGAATCTCGGCGTTGATCTGCACGAGCGTCAACGGCGCCTCGGGCGCGTAGCGGAAGGACACGTTCTCGATGCTGACATCGCCGCGCACATCGCTGAGCACGCGTGCGCCGGGACGCTCGACGATGTCGATCGGCAGGTCGAGATACTCGAAGATGCGCCCGAACAGGGCGAGCGAGGTCTGCACTTCGACCCCGACCGAGAGCAGCTGCTGCATCGGGAACAGCAGCCGCGTCTGCAGCGTCGTGAACGCGACGACGGTGCCGATCGAGATCAGATCGGTGCCGTGGTCGATGCTGTAGCCGGCGAACCAGTAGACCGCCGCGGGCATGATCGCGAAGCTCATCTGCACCGAGGCCATCCGCCAGCGGCCGGCCATCCGCGCGCGCACCTCGAGGTCGGCCAGTTCGCTCGACTCCGAGCTGAAGCGGTTGACGAGCTCGTGCGAGCGCCCCATCGTCTTGCCGAGCAGGATGCCGGAGACCGACAGCGACTCCTCGACGAGCGTCGACATGTCCGCGAGGCGGCCCTGGCGGACCGATTGGATGCGGCGGCGCTCGTTGCCGACACGACGCGTCAGCCAGACGAAGAACGGCAGCAGGATCAGCGAGAAGACGGTCAGCTGCCAGCTCAGCGCGAACATCGCGACGATCGTCGCGGTGACCGTCGCGACGGTCGACACGGTCGAGGTCGCCGTGCTCGTGACGACATCGTCGATGCCGCCGATGTCATATGCGATCCGCGCCTGGACCTCGCCGGAGCGCGTGCGTGTGAAGAACGCGAGCGACATCCGCTGCAGGTGGGCGAACACGGCCGCGCGCAGGTCGTGCATCACGCGCTGGCCGACCTGGTTTGAGATCCACGTCTGCGCGACGCTGATGACGCTGTTGGTGACCGCCAGCGCGATCATCCCGCCGACGAGCCAGGACAGCGTCGTCAGGCTGCCCTTGTGGACGATGATTTCGACCGCTTCGCGCAGCAGGAACGGCGATGCGACACTGAGGATCGAGCCGAGGAAGATCAGCGCGAGCAGCAGGCCGAGGCGCAGCCGGTAGGGGATGAACAGCCGCCCGATGCGACGCAGCGAGACGTGTTTGTCGGGGACGTCCTCGGGACGCGGGCCATCCGCTCGCTGCGATCGATGGCCTCCGCCGCCGTGTCCCTGGGCGAACGGCTGGCTGCTCACGACATTGACTGTATCGGCGCCCCGGCGGCGCCCGGCGGGCACCGCTAGGCCGTGCCGGCGTACCTCTCGGCCCACGGGTCGATCCGCGGCAGCGGCTGGTCGAGCTGCGCGGCCGCCGCGTACGCGCGTCTGGCGCGGTTGTTGAGCATTCCCGGCTCGTCGATCAGCAGGTCCCCGGCCTCTCCGGAGCCGGTGCTGACGCCGCCCAGGAACGCCTTCAGCAGCGCCGATTCGATCGCCAGCGCGTCCTTCTCGCCGACATCGACGGTCAGTCGCCTGCGCAGCTCCTCCTCGATCGGGCCGACGGCCTGGCTGGCGAGCTCGATCAGCCCGCTGGCGTCGTCTCTGGCCTCCATTGCACTCCTTTCGCTCTGTCGCGCGTGACCGGCCGCACGCGCGGCCGGGCCTGCGCAGTAGTGTCCATCATCGCGCAGATGCAGACACCCGGCCGGCGCTCGGCGTGATCGCGGGCAAGACCGCCTACAGTCTGCAAACAGCACTGGAATCAGCGATATGGACCTGACCTCACCTGAGACGCGCGTCCTCGGCTGCCTGCTCGAAAAGCAGCGCACGACACCGGACGTCTACCCGCTGTCGCTCAACTCGCTGCGGCTGGCGTGCAACCAGTCGACCAATCGCGATCCGGTCGTCGACTACGACGAGGCGACGATCCGCACCGCGCTCGATCGCCTGCAGCGCCGCGGCTACACGCGCCTGACGAGCAGCGCCGGCAGCCGCACCGCGAAGTACCGTCACCTGCTCGCCGACGCGCTGCCGATGAGCGCGGCCGAAACGGCGGCGATGTGCGTGCTGATGCTGCGCGGCGCGCAGACGCCGGGCGAGCTAAAGCAGCGCGGCGAGCGGATGCACCACTTCGCCGAACTCGTCGACGTGCAGGAGACGCTGCAGGCGCTGATCGACCGCGAGCTCGTCGCACAGCTGCCGCGGCGCCCCGGCCAGAAGGAGGAGCGCTACGCGCAGCTGCTCGAGGATCACGACACCGAGCCGGCGCCCGCGCAGGAGGCCGTTGAGCGACAGGCGGGCGATGATGAGCGCTCCAGCCCCCTGCACGAGCGCGTCGCACGTCTCGAGGCGGAAGTCGCGCAGCTGCGTGCGGCGATCGGCGAGCGCGCCTGGGAGCTGGCGCCGTGATCCACGCGCAGCTGCTGCTCGCGGGCGCCTCCGACACGGCGACCGGTGTCGGCATCCCGCTGGCGCTCGCCGCCGGGCTCGTGTCGTTCCTCTCGCCGTGCGTGCTGCCGCTCGTCCCGGGCTACCTGTCGACCGTCATCGGTGTCACGCCCGTGGACCTGAAGGAGGGCGTCAGCGCCAGGCGTGTGCTGATCCCGAGCCTGCTGTTCATCGCGAGCTTCTCCGCGATCTTCATCCTGCTGGGCATGAGCGCGACCGTGCTCGGCTCGGCGCTGACGACGCACAAAGAAGAGCTCGAGAAGATCGGCGGCGTGCTGATCATCGCGATGGGGCTGGTGTTCCTCGCGACGCCGTTCATCGGCATGTTCAACCGCGAGTGGCACTCAGAGACGCTGCTGCGACTGGCCGGTCGCGGCGGCCCGCTCGTCGCGGGGGCGGCGTTCGCGATCGCCTGGACGCCGTGCACGAGCATCACGCTCAGCGCGATCCTCACGCAGGCCGCCGTCTCGGGCTCGGCCGCGCACGGCGCGCTGCTGCTCGCGTTCTACTCCGCCGGGCTGGCGATCCCGTTCCTGCTGATCGCGCTCGCGTTCGAGCGTATGACGAACGCGCTCGACATCGTCAAGCGCCACTTCCCGGTGATCATCGGCATCGGCGGGGCGGTCATGATCGCCCTCGGCGTGCTGATCCTGACCGGCGAGTTCACGACGCTCAACGCACACGCGAACACGCTGCTCGAAGGCACCGGGCTCGACGTCTCGAGCGTCTGAGCGCAGCACGCGCCGGGGCGATCGTCGGCGCGCGAGGGACGGCCTCAGACGGCCGGTAGGGGCCGCGAGCGCCGACATCTCCTCCGCCTCCTCCCGCCGGCGGGCCGGGGAGAGAGGGCGATCGAGATGACTTCCAGGTCTTAGGCGGCCTCGCGCAGGGCTGCGAGCTCGGGTGACTCGGCGAGCTTCTTCAGCGCCCGCTGCTCGAGCTGTGAGGCGCGCTCGGCGGAGAAGCCGAGGCGCTTGCCGATCGCGGTCAGCGTCTGCGGCTCCTCGCGGCCGGTGCCGAAGCGCAACGTCAGGACCTTGCGCTCGGTTTCCGGCAGCTGCTCGATCGCGCGGTGCACGATCCGCTCCCTTTCGTTGTCCCATGCGGTCTCCTCGGGCACCTCGGCGTCCGAGGGGAGCAGGTCACCGAGGGCGGTGTCGCCGTCTTCGCCGATCTGCTGGTCGAGGCTGACGAGCGCCGCGCGCTGGTGGCGGACCTCTTCGACCTGATCGATCGGCAGCCCGGTCTCCTCGGCGAGCTCCTCGAGCGTCGGCTCGCGCCCGAGGCGCACCGACAACTCGCGCTCGACGCGCCCGACCTTGCGCGAGCGCTGGGCGACGTGGACGGGGAGCCTGATCGTGCGCCCCGAGTTCTCGAGCCCGCGCTGAATCGCCTGGCGGATCCACAGGGTGGCGTACGTGGAGAAGCGGAAGCCCTTACGCCAGTCGAACTTCTCGCTCGCACGGATCAGGCCGAGCATGCCCTCCTGGACGAGGTCGCCGAGCGGCAGGCCCTGGTTCTGGTAGCGACGGGCATTCGACGCGACGAGCCGCAGATTGGAGTTGACGAGCAGTTCCTTCGCGTGCAGGTCGCCGCGCTCGATCCGCTTGGCGAGGTCGATCTCCTGCGCGGGTGCGAGCAGCGGGTAGCGGCGCGAGTGCGCGAGCAGCTGGTCGACCGCCTCCGGGATGAACGTGTCGCTCGCCGCGAGATCGATGCGCTCGATCGGGCTGTCGAGCCGCTCGGGAGCGGCTACCGGGGCCTCGACGACCTGCTCCGCGGCGGTCTCGTCGTCGTGCGAGGCTGCCGTCGGGCCGAGGGTCAAAGTTGAGTTCTGCGGGGAATCTGACATGAGTGTCCTTCTAATCCGATGCTTGGAGTCGGAATTATAACCCGCGATAGTTGCGTTGTCAACCATCGTCCGGCGGGACTTCATTCCTGAACATGCGTTCGACACCGGGTACGTCGATACCTGCCTGAGGGATCACATCGGTATTGCCCTGTTTCCTGCCCCTTAGAACCCGCGAACGGACAAAAAGGAGCGATCCGTCGATCTGAACCCAATATCGGGGCGATTGCCCCCGGGGCTGAGGTTTGGCGGCTAAGCTCGGCGCATGAACATCGATCTCTCCAATCAGGTTATTGCGGTCACCGGCGCCTCTTCGGGAATCGGCGAGGCGACCGCGCTCGCGTGCGCGCAGGCAGGCGCGGCGGTCGCGCTCGCCGCACGGCGCGGTGAGCGCATCGACGCGCTCGCCGAGCGGATCACCGCCGCGGGCGGGCGCGCGATCGCAGTGCCGACGGATGTCGGCGAGGAGTCCCAGGCGCGGGCGTTCATCGAGCGCGCGCATTCCGAGCTCGGCCGTGTCGACGTGCTCGTCAACAACGCCGGCGTGATGCTGCTCGGGCCGATCGAGAACGCGCCCACCGAGGAATGGCGGCGCATGATCCACGCGAACGTGTTCGGCGTCCTGTACTGCTCGCACGCCGCGCTGCCGCTGATGAGCGCCCAGGGCTCCGGGCACATCGTCAACGTCAGCTCCGTCGCCGGGCGCGTCGCGCGAGCCGGCTCCGGCGTCTACAACCTGACGAAGTTCGGCGTCGGCGCATTCTCGGAGTCGCTGCGCCAGGAGGGCGTCGCGATCGGGGTGCGCGTGACAGTGATCGAGCCCGGCGCCGTCGCGACCGAGCTTCCCGGGCACAATCGCCCGGAGGTGCTCGAGCAGATGGCCAAGCGCTTCGCCGGCGTCACACCGCTCGCCTCCGAGGACATCGCCGGCGCGATCCTCTACGCGATCGCCCAGCCGCCGAACGTCAGCATCAACGAGGTGCTCGTGCGCCCCAGCGGGCAGGGCGCCTAGCCTCCCCGCGGGCTCCCGCGCGGCGCTCAGTGCCATTGCGTGGTGCGCCAGTTGTCGGTCGGGGACTCCGGCGCGAGCCACGGCGGCAGCGCCAGCTCCAGGCGCCGGCCGAGCGCGTTGATGTAGGGCTCATAGTTGCCGCGCATGAAAGCGAGGCGTTTCTCGATCGTCGGCAGGTCGGCCGCCGCCTCGACGCCGGCCTCGCCGAGCTGGCGCAGCAGCTCTTCGAGGTCGGCCGAAGGCAGGCGATCAGGGGCCGGGGCGATCGGATCGACGTGGAAGCTGTAGCTGAGGTCGACGACCGCGTGCCGCGCGATCGCATACGTGAAACGGGCCGAATCGACCGTTCCGGGCGGCGCCGCGGCGATCGTGAAGGCGCACGTGTCGAGCACCGTGCACATCGCCGAGAGCCAGTTCTGGTTGACGTGCTGGGAGCGGAAGTAGGCCAGCACGGGGTAGGCGAGATGGGTCTCCATCAGCTCCGCCACCCACGTCTCCCAACCGCTCAGGTAGCGATTGAGCGCCGCCCAGCCGTCGCGCTGGGTCGAGCGGATCACGAGGCGCCCGGCGCTCGGCGGCGAGCCCGCGCGCGCATCGAGCTGTGAGACCGTCGCCTCGCGGCGCGAGAACGCCTGATACAGCGAGGGCAGATAGCCGATCACGATCGCCAGCACCGCGAGCCCGCTGCCCGCTGTGATCACCTGTACTGCGCGCGCGAACGTCGTCTGTGCGCTCAGCGACGCGGGCCCGTCGGTCGTCATCGTCGCGGCGCTGAAGTACAGGTCATCGCCGAAGCTGACCGTCGCGCGCATCGGCCCGAGATGCGAGCCGGCCGCCCACTGCAGGCAGGCGAAGCCGAGCATCAGCGCCGCGATCCACAGCACGAGGTTCAGCAGCAGCCCGAACGGGCCGTAGATCCCGAGCATCGTGTCGGCCGCCTGCGGCGGCATCGAGCGCGCCAGCCGCCGCCACGGCAGCCACGCGTAGTTGAAGACCGAGCGCACGATCGCCGGGTCGCGCTTGACGCGGCGCGGCAGCAGGAACGTGAAGAAGATCTCGGCGAGCATCAGCAGGATCAGCACGCCGCCGAGAACACCGACGAGAATCCGCAACATCGCCCGACGATATGGACCGGTCAGGACGACTCGCGCGAGTGCGCCGGCGGCCGCTCAGCGCGGGGCGGAAACCGACGCGCTCGACTCGATCGCGAGCAGGTCGCCGCCCGCGTGATCGACCTGCAGGGTCGTGTGGTCGACGCCGAAGCGCTCGTGCAGCATCGCCTCCATCTCGCGCCTGGCGAGATGGCAGTTGCTCTCGCCGCTCACGAGCACGTGCGCGGAGAGCGCGGCGAAGCCGCTCGAGACCTCCCACACGTGCAGGTCGTGGACCTCGACGACACCGCTCTGTGAGACGAGCGCCTCGCCGACGAGCCGTGGATCGAGCCCCTCGGGCGCGGCCTCGAGGAAGACGCGGCCGGAGGCCTTCACCAGCATCCCGCCCGAGCGGATCATCAGCGCGGCGATCAGCAACGAGACGAGCGGATCGGCGCGTTGGAAGCCCGTCGTCAGGATCACGACCGCCGCGATCGCGGTCGCGATGAACGCGTAGAGGTCGGTGAGGATGTGCTGGAAGCTGCCCTCGATGTTGAGGCTGCCGCGGTTTGCGCGGGCGAGCGACCAGGTCGCGAGCAGGTTGACGATGATCCCCGCGATCGCGACGACCAGCACAAGCGCGCCGCGGACCTGCGGCGGCGTGATCAGGCGATCGATCGCGCCGTAGAGGATGAAAGCGCCGAGCAGCAGCAGGGTCACGCCGTTGGCCTGCGCGGAGAGGATCTCCACGCGCCGGAAGCCGAACGTCATCGCCCCGGCGGCCGGGCGCGCGGCGAGCCGCAGGGCGAGCAGCGAGAAGCCGAGCGCGCCCGCGTCGGTGAGCATGTGCCCGGCGTCGGCGAGCAGCGCGAGCGAGTTCGCGAGGATCCCCGCGGCGATCTCGGCGAGCATGAACACGACGATCAGCGCGAGCGCCGTGCGCAGCGGCCCGCGGTCTGCGTCCGGGCTCACATGGTGGGCATGGGCGGCGTGATCGTGCGCCATCAGCCCACGATACGCCGCCCGTCACGCGTCAATATGCGTAGCCGCCCTTTTTGGATTCTTCGCGGGAGCCGCCGGAGGCCGCTTCCGCCGGTGCGCTCGAGCCGCCCGCGGCGCCGGCGGCGACCGTCACCGCGTTCCATGTGCCGACGTCCTTGATGCCCTGGCCGTTCGCTTCGCCGGCCTTCTGATCGGCCGTGAACGTGTACAGCGGCTCGCCTTTGTAGGTGACCTGCACGGTGTCTTCCGGGCGCTTGACGGTCCCCAGCGAGCTGACCGTCCCGGTCGGCGTCGAGGCGCCCGTCACGAGCACCGGATGCCAATCCTTCAGGCAGGCGGAGCTGGTGCAGATGAACTTGCCGTTCTGCTCGCCGCTGAGCCGGTAGAGCGTCATGCCCTGCGCGTTCGTCAGCACGCTCGCGCCGATCGTCGGGTTGGCCGCGCTCCTGATCAGCGCGACCGTCGCGGCCGGCGTCGAGCTCGTCGTCTGTGTCGTCGCAGATGTGGTTTCGCTGCTCGAGCTGCTGCCGCACGCCGCCAGCGTCAGGACCGCGGCGAGCGAGGGCACAGAGAACTTCAGAAATGTCCGCATCGGGGCTCCTTTGGGGCCAGCCGGCGCGCTGCGGCTGGCTCGTCGATGACCTGGCGCTTCGGCCCGGCACTGGCTGAAAAGACTCCGCCGCGCCGCGAAACCTTTCGTCGCGCCGGCGCGACGGCGCGCCTCAGCGGCCGTCCGGCGAGGGCCTGATCTCGCCGCGACCGGCGATCTGCAGGTCGGCCGGCAGCTTGAACGCGAGCCGCCGCGCGAGCACTTCGAGGCCTGTGCGCCAGGCGATGATCGCGATCCGCTGTTCGGATTCGGTGTTCGGGAGGCCGTCGAGGTCGCGCTCGCCGAGCGCGACCGTGAGCGCGCTCAGATAGGAGTCCTCGAGGATGTAGGTGTGCGCGTAGGTCGCCTGCAGCGAGCGCAGCTGCGGCGTACCGGCTTCGATCGCGTTGATCGCGAGCGTGTAGCCGGCGAAGCGGCGCTCGAGCCGGCCCAGCTCGATCGACGCGCGCGCGGGCGAGAGCGTGCCGTCGTGGTTGCCCGAGAGAATCGGATCGGCGCCTTCGAGCAGGCGGTTGACCGCCAGGCGCAGCGGCTCGATCTCGCGCATGTACGCGGCCAGCGCCGCGCGTTCCGCTCGCGGCGTCGTCGCGGCCGCTGTCGAATGCGTGCGCGCAGCCGCCGAGCGCGAGCGCGAGCGTCGCGAGCGGGCTCGCGAGGATCGTGCGTCTCGCCCGCAACCGCGACATCGATCGGGACCTTAGTCTCTAGCGCGATGACGGGGACCGAGGAGCACGAGCACGCGCGCGGCAAGCGCCGCACGACGCTGATCTCGATTGCGGTCGCGGCGCTGCTCGTCGCGCTGAAGCTCGGCGTCGGCCTCGCGACCGGCAGCCTCGGCCTGATCTCCGCCGGCATCGAGTCGAGCGGCGACGTGATCGCGGCGGTGATCACGTTCTTCGCCGTGCGCCTCGGCGGGCGCCCCGCGGATCACGAGCACCCCTACGGGCACCGCCGCGCCGAGAACCTCGGCGCGATCGGCGAGGCCGCGATCCTGCTCGCGGGCGGGGTGCTCGTCAGCGTGCAGGCGATCAGCCATCTGATCGCCGGCGGGCACGCGCCGCAGATCCACTGGTACCAGTTCGCCGTGATCGCGCTCGCTGTCGTGCTTGACATCAGCCGCATGCGCGTCTCGATCCTCGCCGCGCGCCGCTACGACAGCCCGGCGCTGCGCTCCAACGCGTTTCACTTCGCCGGCGACATGGCGGGCTCACTCGCGGTGCTGGCGGGCCTGCTCGCGGTCAACGCCGGCTTCGACGAGGGCGACTCGGTCGCCGCGCTGATCGTCGCGGTGATCATCTTCGTCGCGGCGATGCGGCTGCTGGCCGAGAACGCGAACGTGTTGATGGATCGCGCTCCCGAGCAGGCGCGGCTCGAGGCCGAGCAGGCGATCGCCGATCTCGGCGCCGACATCGAGCTCAGCCGCCTGCGCCTGCGCGAGTCCGCCGGGCGGTTCTTCGCCGACGTCGTCGTCAGCGTGCCGCCCGGGCAGGCCGTCGTCGAGGGCCACCGCGCGGCCGATCTGGTCGAGGACGCGGTCGAGCGCATGCTGCCCGGCAGCGACGTGGTCGTCCACGTCGAGCCTCGCCGCCGCGGCCTCGACCTGCGCGACAGGGTGCTCGCGATCGCGCTCTCGGAGCCGCTCGTCAAGGAGGCGCACGACATCACGATCTTCGAGCAGCCGGGCTCGACGAGCGTCTCGCTGCATCTGAAGTTTCCCGCCGAGCTCGAGCTGCGCGAGGCGCACGAGATCGGCGAGCGCGTCGAGCGGGAGATCAGGGCGCGGCCCGGCGTCGTCGACGTGCAGACGCACCTCGAGCCGCTCGAGCTGCCGCTAGCAGCGCGCGAGCCGAGCGAACAGGCCGATCTGCGCGCCGGTGGCGAGATCGAGCGGCTCGTGCGCGCGCGCACCGGGCACGCGCCGCTGCTCGTAAGGCTGCTGTCGACCGCCGCCGGGCGCGTCGTGTTCCTGACGGTGCGCGTCGACGGCGAGCACTCACTCGACGCCGCGCACGAGCTCGCCGGCGAGCTCGAGGAGGAAGTCCGCGAGCAGCTCGAGGACATCGCCGACGTGGTCGTGCACACCGAGCCGTAGGGAACCGGCCGGGCACGCGGCGGCTTCCCGCCGCCTCGCAGATGTGGCGATTGCCACAATCATGATGGCTCGGGAACCAATCCGGTCGCTTGGAGTCTCTGTCAGGAAGCCGTCAAGGACGCTCAACCGACAGGAGACACCTCCAGTGCCCAGATTGTCATTCGCCGCCCTCGCCGTCGCAACGCTCGCACTCGCGGGCTGCGGCAGCTCGAGCAGTGACACCACCTCGAGCTCGACGACCACGACGAGCACGGCCCCCGCGAGCACCCAGCCGGCGACGTCGAGCGCGGCCTTCCTCGCGCCGCTGAGCACCGTCACCTCGCTCGGCTCAACCGAACCGGCCAACGGTGACGTCAACCCGTACGGCCTCGCCTACGTGCCGAGCACCGTCGGCAAGCTGCAGGCCGGAAATCTGCTGGTCAGCAACTTCAACGCCAAGAACAACGGCCAGGGCACGGGCACGACGATCGATCAGCTCACGACTGCGGGCGCGAACACGCTGTTCGCGATGATCGACGCGAAGGCGCTGCCCGGCAGCTGCCCCGGCGGAGTCGGGCTGACGACCGCGCTGAACGTGCTGCCCGGCGGCTACGTTGTCGTCGGCAGCCTGCCGACGAGGAACGGCGAGTCGGCGACTGCCCAGTATGGCTGCCTGATCGTGCTCGACAGCAACGGCA
This sequence comes from uncultured Solirubrobacteraceae bacterium, assembly GCA_963827105.1. Lineage (GTDB taxonomy): Bacteria > Actinomycetota > Thermoleophilia > Solirubrobacterales > Solirubrobacteraceae > Palsa-744. The sequence continues at coordinate 189,999 of CAWHAB010000019.1, forward strand.
ACGTGCTCAAAACGATCGCCGGCAAGAACATCGAGGGGCCGTGGGACTCGACTGCTGTGACGCAGGGCTCGAAGACGACGCTGTTCCTCAGCAACGCCCTGAACGGCGGTGCGGCCAAGGGAATTCACACGATCGACAACTCGACGGTGCTGCGCCTCGAACTCGAATCGGGCCGCGGCCGGCCGCCGAAGGTCACAGGCGAACAGGTGATCGCCACCGGTATCCCGTGGGTGGACTCCGCTGAAGCGCTCGTGCTGGGGCCGACGGGCGTCGGCCTCGGATCCAACGGCACGCTGTACGTGGCGAGCACGGCCGACAGCCGCATCCTGGCGATCCCCCAGGCGATGACGCGCACGACCGCAGCGCCGCACGGCGGCACCGTGCTCACGCAGGGTAAGCACCTGAAGGAACCGCTCGGCCTCGTGATCGCGCCGAACGGCAACATCCTCACGACGAACGGCGGCGACGGCAACATCGTCGAAACCACGCCTGCGGGACAGCAGGTCGCGGTCGCGCCCGCCGACCCGAAGACGGGCGCCGGATCGCTGTTCGGGCTACTCGTCGCAGGCGGCGGCAAGGGCGTGTACTTCATCGATGACGGCGACAACACGCTGCGTCTGCTGCATTGAGCGGCCCGCGCTGCGGAAGATCTGCCTGCCGGCGGCGTCTATGTCGGTAGCCACCACCTGCGAAAGGGAGACCATGACCAGACCAACCGAGCAGCAGAGCCCCCGGACTCGCCGCCGCAGGCGCACCTCCGGGCTGTCCATCGGCGCAGCCCTCGCGACGGTCGCGTTCGCGGCGTCGCTGGTCGCGATCGCCTCGGCCGGCACGCCGACCGTGAGCGTCGATGCGGCGTCCAACGCGAAGCTCAAAGAGCAGATCGTCGTCAACTCCCAGGGGCGCACGCTGTACACGCTGAGCGGCGAGACGAGCACCCGCCTGAAGTGCAAGAGCGCCACCTGCCTGGCGTTCTGGCCGCCGCTGACCGTGCCGTCGCGCACGACGGTGCTGAAGGCCGGCGCGGGCGTACGCGGCAAGCTCGGCACCCTGCACCGCAGCGACGGCATGCTCCAGGTGACGCTCCGCGGCGCGCCGCTGTATCGCTTCAGCAAAGACAGCGCGAAGGGGCAGGCGAACGGGCAGGACATCGAAAGTTTCGGCGGCATCTGGCACGCCGAGACGGCCTCCACCGGCTCCGCACCGGGCACGCCGGCGCCTGCGCCCAGCACTCCGACCCCGGGCAACCCGCCGTACGGCTACTGAACCCCGCGCGGGCATCGAGGGAGCGCGCGCCCTCGATGCCCATGTCTGCGCCCGAGCGTGGGACGCGCGGGCCGCGGCGCAACGGCGCACCGCGCGCATCACCCCGGCGCGCGCCGGGCAAGGCGTATGCTGAGGCGCGACCCCGAGCCCTCACCGGTGCGAAAGCCGGCGGGCGACTCCAGCGGGCGGTGTCCTGAGAGCCGGCGACGACCAACAGACGGAGGATCTGACTCGTGAATTCAAAGACCACACCCAAGCTCTGCGCAGTGATCCTCGCCGCCGCGCTGCTCGCGCTCGCCGGCTGCGGCAGCTCATCGAGCAACACGACGAGCTCCGCGGCGACGACGGCGAGCGCGCCCGCCGCCACGACGCCCGCCACGACGCCCGCGCCCGCCGCCGCGGGCGGGACGACGCTTGCGCTCGCCGCCAACACCGAAGGCCAGCTGAAATACAACACCACCTCGCTCAGCGCGAAGGCCGGGACGGTGACGATCGACTTCTCGAACATGGCACCGCTCGGGCACAACGTCAACATCGAATCCTCGGCCGGCAAGGTGCTCGGCGCGACGCCGACGTTCCAGGGCGGCTCAAAGACGCTGACGCTTGACCTCAAGGCCGGGACCTACAAGTTCTTCTGCTCGGTTCCCGGGCACCGCATGGCGGGGATGGAAGGCACGCTCACGGTCCATTAGCCAAGGGTTCCCGCGCTTCAGCCGCGTCGAGGAGTCGCCGAGTCCAGGAGGAATGCTGTTGATCAAGCTCGTTTTCACGATCCGCCGCCGCCCGGGAATGTCACGGGATGAGTTCCAGCGCTATTGGCGCAACGAGCACGCACGGCTCGTCGAAAGTCACGCCGAGGTCCTTCAGATCCGCCGCTACGTCCAGACCCACGCCCGCGACAGCGACGCGGACGCCGCGATCTCGGGAGCGCGCGGATCCGAGCCCGGCCAGTACGACGGGGTCGCCGAGCTGTGGTGGGACAGCGTCGAGGAGCTGCTCGCGGCGAGCAGCAGCAAGCAGGGTCAATCCGCCGCGGCGGCGCTGCTCGAGGACGAGCGGCGATTCATCGACCTTCCCAACTCGCCGATCTGGGTGGGCGAGGAGCACGTCGTGATCGACGGCTCACACGATCCTCAGGCGCACATCTGATCGAGCACGCGCGCGGCGTCCCGGCGCCACCCGCTCAGGACGCGACACGACAGGCTCAGGAGACGACGACGACGTCGCCGAGCCTGACCATGCCGAAGACCGTGTGCGCCGCTTCGATCGGCAGCTCGACGCAGCCGTTTGACTGCGGGAAGCCGTAGGAGGCGCGCGGGTAGCCGTGCACTGCGTCGCCGCCGTTGAAGTAGTTGACCCAGGGGACGTCGGGAACGACGTATTTGGTGCCGTCGACGTCGGTGCCGCTCATCGTCGTGGAGGTGAAGCGCGAGTAGATCGGAAAGATCCCCTGTGCCGTTTCCGCGCCCGGGACGCCGGTGTTTACAGCGGTCGTGAAGATCACGCGGTGGCCGCGGTGGACCGCGAGCGTCTCAGGGCTGCCCTCCGACACCGCGAGCCACGTGTAGGGGATCCGGTTGTGCCTGTTCGCGGTCTCGGCCGACAGCAGCGACTCCCAGGTAGCACGGTTCGGTTCGCCGGTTTCTTCCAGGCCGTGCTCGCCCTGATAGACGGTCAGCGCGCCTTTCGTCGTCTCATCGAGGTGGCCGGAATCGACGCGTGGCGCGTCCGCCGGGTCGGCGACAAGCGCTCCGCGGGGCGGGTGGAAGGCGTGCACGGCGGCTTCCCTGCGCGTCTCCGCGTCGGCGGCGATGTGGACGATGTAGAAGGGATGTAGGCGCGCGGCGAGATAGCCGAGCCGCGCCAGCGCCTGCTGCGCGGCGACGAGCGGCGGACAGGCGACGTTGAGCCCGACGGTGCGGCGCCTGCCGAGGGGGGCGTGTTCGCTCGAGCTCGTGCGCGACCAGACCGTCAGCGCGTAGGACGAGCAGGGGTTGAGCGTCGAGACGGGCGTGAACACCTCGGAGTCGCCGACGACGCTCCAGGAGCCCGCCACCGCGGGTGTCAGCGTCGGCGGCGGCGAGTTGCTCGCGACGGGCGCGCCCAGCGTCACCTTCAGCGGGGCGGTGCCGTCCCTGATCGTGTGCCCCGGCAGCGCGGCCAGCGTGGTCGCAGGGAGCGTCGCGGGTGGGGTGGAGGCGGTCGCCGGCGATGAGCCGATCACGTCGCCGGCGCTGTTGTCGCCGGTGTGCAGCGCGAGCGTGCCGGCGCCGGCGATGGCGAGCAGCAGCAGGCACACGCCGAGCAGCCAGCGCCAGCGCGGCGGGCCGCCGCGCTGCTTGATCCACGAGCTCATATGCGTCGAAGGCTATCGTCTGCAATCGCGGAATTTGCACGGATCAGCCCATCCGTCGACGGCGCGTCTCACGTCCGTGTCCAGAGAGCAGCCGAGCGCGACAGAACGTGCGCTGCGAGGGCGACCGCGAGGACGATCGCGCTCGCCAGCGCCAGCGCCGCGGCGACCGAGACGTCGAGCGCCAGCAGCCCACCGGCAAGCGCTCCCAGCAGCATCGCGGCGACCGCGACGAGCCGGCGCCCGAGCTGCGATCCCGGGCCACCGGCGAGGCTTGCTTCCGAGGCGATACCGGTGAGCGTTTTCGTCAGCACGGTGGTCGTCAGCTCCGGCACCGCGAGCCGTTGCGCCGCAGCATTCTGCAGGCCCATCGCGAGCGCGAGCGGGACGATCAGCGCGTAGCGCGCCGCCGAGCTGAGCGGTTCGCCGACGGCGACCGCGACGACCAGCGCGAGCAGCGTCAGCAGCACCTGGGCGAAGCTGGTCGCGCGCAGCACCCGTCCGCGATGCTCGGATGAGACCGCGCCGAGGCGGCCGCCGGCGGCCGCGCCGAGCAGGAACGAGCAGAGCGCGACGATCGAGCTGATCGCCGAGAGCCCGCCGGCGCCCGCGAGCGCGAAGCCGAGGAACACGACGTTGCCGGTCATGTTCGCCACGAACACGTGGCCGAGGCGCAGATAGCTCGCGGCATCGACCACGCCGGTCAGGAACGTCAGAGCGACGAGCAGCGGCAGCAGCGGGCCGTGACGATCGTCGCGCGCGGGCCACAGCGTCCTGGCTGCATCGGCGAGGACGGCCATCGGCTCACTCGGTGCTGCTCGGCGCGCGCGTCACCGGTGCAGCCTACCCGCGCCGGCGCGATCAGTCGAGGTATCGGACGTTCTCGCCGGGAGCCGCGCGCTCGGGCACCCGCTGCTCCTGCACGGGCTCGCCGAGATACAGCAGCCCGACGGGGCTTTCCCGCGGCGTCAGGCCGAGGATCTCGCGCCCGCGCGGGTCATCGAGCAGCGCAACCGTGCGCCAGTAGCCGGCGAGCCCGCGGGCGTGCGCGCCGAGCAGCACCAGATAGGCGGCAACCGCCGTCGCGAGCAGGTCCTCGCGGTCCTGCGCCGGCTCGCCGGACTGGTCGGCTGTGACGGCGACGAGCGTCGGTGCGCGCTGCAGCTTGAGCGCCGCGCCCGGCTTCTCGGACTCGGCCAGCGCCATCAGCCGCGCGCGCGTGCCGGCGCCGAGCACGTGAAAGCGCCAGGGGTTGGTGAGGTGATGGTTCGGCGCCCAGCTCGCGAGCTCGAACAGCTCCTCGAGCAGCGCCGGCTCGAGCGCACGCGGCCCGAACGCCTTGTGCGTCCGGCGCGTGCGGATAGCCTTCTCGACGTCCATCGGCACAACCGTAGAAGAGCGATGAGCACATTCACAACCTGGGATGACCTCGAGATCGCCTATCAGGAGTGGGGCGAGGGGCGCGCGGCCGCGCGCCCGGTGGTGCTGCACCATGGCTTCGTCGCCGATGCGCACGCGAACTGGGTGGTGCCCGGCATCGTCGACGCGCTGCTCGCGGCCGGTCACGGGGTGGTCGCGCCGGACGCGCGCGGGCACGGGCGCTCGCAGAAGCCGCACGACCCGACGCGCTACGGCGAGGCGCGCATGGCCCGCGACCTCGCCGCGCTGCTCGACATGCTCGAGGTGGGCGAGATCGATCTCGTCGGCTATTCGATGGGCGCGGTCGTCTCGCTGATCTACGCGAGCGGCTGCGAACGCGTGCGGCGCCTGGTCGTCGGTGGCGTCGGCTCGGGGATCATCGAGTGCGGCGGCGTCGACCGGCGCGCGGTCTCCAACGAGTCGATCATCGAGGCGCTCGCCGCCGAGGACCCCGGGACGCTCGATTCGCCCGCGGCGCTCGCCTTCCGCACGCTTGCCGACGCGCTCGGCGCGGACCGTCGCGCGCTGCTCGCCCAGGCCTCCGCGATCCACCGCGGCCCGATCGCGCTCGCGCAGATCTCGGCGCGCACGCTGATCCTCGCCGGGGACAGCGACCCGCTCGCTGTCCGCCCGGAGGTGCTCGCCGCGGCGATCCCCGATGCGAGCCTGCGGATCCTCTCCGGCGATCACATCGCGACGCTCGCCGACCCCGACTTCACGACATCGATCGTCGACTTCCTCGCCTGAGCGCGGGGCACGCCCGCGATGAGCGCCGCTGAAGTCATCTGCATCGCCCTGGCCGGCCTCGCCGCAGGGACGATCAACGCGGTCGTCGGCAGCGGCACGCTGATCACGTTCCCGGTGCTGCTCGCGTTCGGCTACGCGCCGGTGACCGCAAACGTGACCAACACGATCGGCCTCGTCCCCGGCTCGGTCTCGGGGGCGATCGGCTACCGCCGCGAGCTCTCCGGACAGCGCGGGCGGGTGCTGCGCTTCGGCGCGATGTCGGTCGCGGGCGGGATCACCGGCGCCGTGCTGCTGCTCGTGCTGCCGTCCTCCGCGTTCAAGAGCATCGTCCCGGTTTTCATCGCGGTCGCGCTCGTGCTGACGGTCTTGCAGCCGCAGATCGCGCGCTGGCTGGCGAGGCGCGAAATCGACCTCGAGCGCCGCGGCGGCATCCTCACACCGGTCGCTATCTACCTGACCGGCGTCTACGGCGGCTACTTCGGCGCCGCGCAGGGAATCATGCTGCTCGCGATCCTCGGCGTCGCGCTGGCGCAGGATCTGCAGCGCACCAACGCCCTCAAGAACGTCCTCGCCGGACTCGTCAACGGCGTCGCCGGGCTGTATTTCATCTTCGCCGCGCACGTCGACCTCGGCCCGGCGGCGGTCATCGCCTGCGCGGCGATCGCGGGGGCGCAGCTCGGCGCGCGCTACGGGCGCCGGCTGCCGCCGGACGCGCTGCGGGCGCTGATCGTGGTTGTCGGGATCTGTCGCGATCGTGCAGCTGCTGAGTGGATGAGGCGGCAGCGGAGGCTCAGTTGAGCTGCTCGATGAACGTGTAGATGACCATCAGGCTGACGATCACGACGAACACGCGCAGCGCCCACAGCCCGAGCAGCGCACGCCTGCTGAGCAGCGCGCGCGGCACCGGGCGCAGCGTCTCGAGCACGAGCTGATCGGGCTCGAGGTTCATGATCAGCTCAGGCTCTGCCGCCGGTTGCGCGCGGGGGGCGCTGCTCGCGCGCGCCGCGTCATCGATCAGCATCTCATCGCTCATGATCCGATCAGGTGGACGCTCTGCAGGAACGAGTCGATGCCGTAGGCCGCTCCGCACAGTCCGACGAACACGATCACGCTGATCCCGACGGCGTTGGTCGAGCGCCGGTTGACCCACGGGCCCATCAGCTCGCGATCGTTGGCGAGCGCGAGCACGAACACGAGGCTGACGGGCAGCAGCACCGTCGCGAGCACGTTCGCGTTGAGGGCGATCGACAGCAGCGGCGCGCCGGGAACGAGGATCACGGCGGCTGCGATCACTGCGACGCCGACGTTCGCCGCGTGGAACACGGCGGCGTTGCGCGGTGAGGCATTGAAGCTGTGCGACACGCCGATGCATTCGCCCGCCGCGTATGCGGTGCTCGCCGAGATCGTCAGGATCGCGACCGCGCCGGCCTCGATCAGGCCGAGCGCGAAGACGGTTCCGAGCGGCCCGCCCGCGACGTGCGACAGGGCGGCCGGGAAACCGGCTCCGGCGAAGCCCTGAATGCCGGCGCCGTGGTGCAGCAGCACGGCTCCGGCGACGAGCGCGCCGATGCCGAAGATCGCCGCGAGCAGGGCGCCGAGAGCGGTGTCATAGCGCCCGTGTGCGACATCGGCGGGAGTCATGCCCTTGTCGGCCGAGGCGCTCTGCTGGAAGAAGATCATCCACGGCGTCACGGTCGCGCCGATTGTCGAGGCGAGCAGCAGCAGCAGGGTATTGACGCCGGCGTTGCCGAGCGCGCCGAAGGAGACCGAGCTCGAGACGCTCGGCAGGTGCGGTCCGGCGAGGATCGCCGCGAGCAGGAACAGGCCGTTGAATATCGCGAGGCCGAGCACCGTCCGCTCCCAGCGCCAGTAGCGACCGCCGCTGAGGGTGAACAGCACGAGCGTCAACCCGAGCGCGACGGCGATGCCGGGGCCGAGATGAAAGTACGCGAGGCCGACGCGGATCGCGACGAACTCGGCGACGAGCGTGATCAGGTTGGTGAGGCACAGGTCACCCGCGCCGAACCATCCCCACACCTTGCCGTAGCGCTGCAGCACGAGCTCGCCGTAGCCACGGTGCGTGACCGCGCCGACGCGCATGCACATCTCCTGCACGACATAGGCCATCACGAACAGCACCGGGATCAACGGGATGAACAGCCCGAGCCCGTACTCGGCACCGTCGGAGGCGTAGGCGATCATGCTCGGCCCGTCGTTCTCCCCGAGCATCGCCAGCAGCCCCGGCCCGACGAGCAGCCACAGCAGGCGCCACCGCCTGCGATCGCTGCGCGCCTGATGAACGCGGCCGCGGTCACGGGAGCGCGCCGTGTCCTCATCGGTCAGGAGCGGCGCAAGCGAGCGGGGAGGGGCGACCAGCTCGGGCGTGCTCATCGATCCGGGCCCCGCTCCTGGCCGGCGGCTCGCGGCGTCTGCGAGACCTCGACGCGCATCGCCGCCGCGAGCGCGCCGCCGATCGCGTGCTCGCGCTCGCCGAAGCGGACGAACAGCGGGCCGCCGAACGGCTGGCGTTCGCGCACGGTGAAGCTGTCGCCGGGCGAGATCCCGCGCTCGGCGAGGTAGCGCAGCATCTCGGGGTCGGAGTCCGAGACGCGCACGAACAGCCCCGCGGTGCCGGCCGCGAGGTTCTCGAGGCGATCTGTCGGGCGCTCGTCGAGCTCGAGCTCCGCGCTCGGGATCGGGTCGCCGTGTGGATCCACCGTCGGATGCCCGAGCTTCGCGGCGATCAGCGCCTCGAGATCCTCGGAGAGCACGTGCTCGAGCACCTCCGCCTCGGCGTGAACCCGATCCCACGGCATCCCCAGTGCCTCATTGAGATAGCTCTCGAGCAGACGGTGGTGGCGGACCACCTCGAGCGCGATCCGCCGCCCGTCCGCTGTCAGGCGCACGCCGCGGTAGGGGATGTGGGTGATCAGCCCGAGCTCGTCGAGGCGTTTGAGCATCGCCGAGACCGAGCCCGGCGTGATTTTCAGGCGGTCGGCGAGCGCGTTCGTCGAGACCGGCTCGTCGCTGCGCGACTCGAGCGCGAAAATCGCCTTCGAGTAGTCCTCGACGGCCGGTGTGCGGACTAGGTCATTGCTCGCCATGGAAATAGATTATGGCACGCCAAAAGATTATTCAAGGCATGGATTCGCACCACTCCTATCGGCGCCGGGCGGGCAAACCTGAACGTACTGCGACAGCTGGCTCTACCAGCTGGATAAGCTGTCGGGACCACGTCATACGATGCAAAATCGCAGCATCCGGGAGCGGGTAGCTGGGGGGATTCGTGTCGCAGAAGCACGTCGAAGTCGCCAAGCGGGCACTCGAGGCCTTCAACCGCCGGGATTTCGATGTCCTCGTCGAGCTGATCACGCCGGACATCGAGTGGTACCCGGCGATGCCCGGCGCGGTCAAGGACGGCTACGTCGGACGCGCGGGCGTGGAAGCGTACCTCGGTGAAGTGCGCGACACATGGAAGGACTATCGCGCCCGCTCGAGCGTCTTCAGCGAGCGTCCCGGCGGCGTGCTCGTGCTCGGGCGCGCGGAGGGCCGCGGGCGCGGCGCCGGCGTCAAGGTCGACTCACCGCTCGGCATGGTGATCGACTTCCGCGACGGCAGGATCTCGCGCGTGCGCTCCTACCTCGATCACGACGAGGCGGAGCACGCCGCCAGATCGCAGCACCACCGGCTGCGCGCCGGCTGAGCCCCCCGTCGCCTGACGATCGGCTCTGCTGAGCGAGATCGCGCTCGCTCAGCAGCGTGATCTGAAATCGACTCAGCGGGCCCGCGAGACGAGCTCGTAGGTGAGCACGGCAAGGCGCTCACCGATGGTCCGCGAATGGAGCAGGCTCATCGGCTTCCTGTCGCTCGTCTCGCCGAACAGGCGCTCACCCGCCCCGAGCACGACCGGGAAGACCGTCAGGCGCAGCTCGTCGACGAGGTCGTGCTCGATCAGCGCGCGTCCGAGCTTGTAGCTCGCGTAGACGACGATCTCGCCGTCCAGCTCGCGCTTCAGCTTCGAGGCCTCCTCCACCGCGTCGCCACGCAGGACTGTCGAGTTGTTCCAGTGGGGATCCGCGAGGGTGGAGGAGACGACGTACTTGGGCAGGCTGTTCAACCTGTCCGCCCACTCACCCTCGCGCGATGACCAGCGCGCTGCGAACCACTCGTCGCTGCGTCGGCCCAGCAACAGGGCCTGCGCGCGCCGCGCCTCCTCGAGCGAGACCTTCGCCCACTTTTCGAGGTCGCTGCCTCCAAACTCGCCGAACCAACCCCCCAGCCTGAAACCCTCCTGGCCGTCCGGATCCTGGACCACCCCGTCGAGCGACACGTTCGTGCTGATCACGATCTTTCCCATTTCGGTTCTCCTTTGATCGGGCTTGGCTTGCGTGTCTGTTGAGGCGCCCGTCGCCGAGAGAATTGAGCGACCAGTTTCGCGCCGCCCCGGCGTCATTACTTTGCGATGCCCGTGAGAGGACCAGCTGGTGCGAGGATCCGAGCATGACCGAGCAGACGCTCTCCCGTGCGCGCGCAGGCGATGGGGACGCGTTCCGCAAACTGACCGATCCCTACCGACGTGAGCTGCAGCTGCACATCTATCGGATCGTCGGCTCCGCCCAGGACGCCGAGGACCTTCTGCAGGAGACACTGCTTGCTGCCTGGCGCGGCCTTGCCCAGTTTGAAGGGCGTGCGTCGCTCCGCGCGTGGCTGTACCGGATCGCGACCAACCGCTCGCTGGATGCGCTGCGAGCGAGCAGGCGCCGCCCGGACGATCACGCGATGACGCACTTTCCTGAACCGACGCGCTGGAGCGAGCCGCTGTGGCTCGAGCCCTACCCCGACTCGCTCCTCGAGGGGATCGCCGATCAGGCCCCCGGGCCGGAGGCGCGCTATGAGACCAGCGAGACGGTCGCGCTGGCGTTCATCGTCGGTCTGCAGCATCTCCCGGCGCAGCAGCGCGCAGTGCTCGTCCTGCGCGACGTGCTCGGCTACCGCGCAGGGGAGGTAGCTGAGATGCTCGCGACCAGCGAGGCATCGGTCAATAGCCTGCTGCGCCGCGCGCGTGCGGCTTTCGAGTCACGCCTGCCGGCCAGCGGGCGCGAACGAGCGCCGCTGCCGGAATCCAAGCTCGAGCGCGACGTTGTCAGGCGCTTCGCCGAAACCGTCGAGAGTGGTGACACCGAGGGAATTGTCGCCCTCCTGAGCGACGACGCGTGGCTGACGATGCCGCCGCTCCCGCACGCCTACCGGGGGCGCGAGGCGATCGGTGCGTTCCTGCGTGGCGCGGAGGAGCGTCGCGGCGCTCCGATGCGGCTCGTGCCCACGCGCGCCAACACGCAGCCGGCGTTCGGTTGCTATCTAGCGGCGTCCGACGCAGACGCCGCGCGTGCGTTCGCGCTGCTCGTGCTGAGCATCGAGGGCGAGCACATCACCGCCGTCACGTGGTTCGCCGAGAGCGGTGCCTTTGCGCGCTTCGGCCTGCCGCGGATGCTGCGGGGGCGATAGCGCGGCGCGCGAAAGGGCGCAGGCGGCTACCGGCCTGCGGTGACGGCTTGCAGTTCGTCGAGCGATTCGCGGATGCGTTGCGGCAGGTCCTGCTCGGCGTCGCCCTGAACCCAGCTTTCGAAGGCAACCTTGAAGACCGCGATGCCGGCCTCGGCGGTGAGGCTCGCGGCCGGCTCCTCGACGCCGCGCCCGCGCAGCGCCACGGCGAGCGCGGAAGCGAGCGATGCGAGCTTGATCAGCTCGCGCTCCTGAAGCTCGGCGCTGCCGGCGATGATCGCCTGGCGCTGCTGGGCGAGGCCCTCTCCCTCCTGGATGAAGGCGCCGGCGGCCTCGAGGCCCGCGCTTGCCGCCTCGATCGGCGTCAGTGCGGCGGGCGCCTCGGCGACCGTGCGGACGAGCAGCTCCTGCAGCGCCTGCGCGCCGGCGAACAGAACCTCGCGCTTGTCCGCGAAGTGCCTGAAGAAGGTCCGCTCGGTCAGCCCCGCGCGCTCGGCGATCTCGGCGACCGTGGTCTGCTCGAAGCCGCGCTCGCGGTACAGCGCGAAGGCCGCCTGCGCGAGGCGCCCGCGCGCGTCTGGCTGCCATCGACCCATCCCATGATCCTACCTGACGACAGTCGCTGACATCGTGTGCTACGTTGATGGCAGTCGCTGTCATCGTCGTCCATTGGAGGTTTCCCATGCGTGTATTCGTCACCGGCGCGTCCGGCTGGATCGGCTCCGCGGTCGTTCCCGAGCTGCTCCGCGCAGGCCATCAGGTGACCGGGCTCGCGCGCTCCGATGCCTCCGCCGCCGCGCTCGCCGCGGCGGGGGCGGAGGTGCAGCGCGGCACCCTCGACGACCTCGAGGCCCTGCGCAGCGGCGCGGCGGCATCCGACGGTGTGATCCACCTCGCGTTCAAGCACGAACTTGCGTTTTCCGGCGACTTCGAGGGCGCCGCCGATGCCGATCGCCGCGCGGTCGAGGTGATGGGGGAGCAGCTCGAGGGATCCGAGCGGCCGTTCCTGCTCGCCTCGGGGACGCTCCTCGTCGCACCGGGGCGCGTCGCGACCGAGCGCGACGGGCATGATCGCGACGCGGCGGCCGCGCTGCCCGGCGGTCCGCGTACCCGCTGGGAAACCGCCGAGCTCGTGCTGGCGCTCGCCGACCGCGGCGTGCGCTCCTCGGTCGTGCGGCTCGCGCCGACCAATCACGGCGACGGCGACAACGGCTTCATGGCAACGATCGTCGGTATCGCGCGCGAGCGTGGCGTCTCCGGCTACGTCGGCGACGGCACCAATCGCTGGCCGGCCGTGCACCGCCTCGACACCGCACGACTGTTCCGCCTCGGGCTGGAAAACGTACCGGCGGGCTCGACCCTGCATGCGGTCGCCGACGAGGGCGTGCCGATCCTCGACATCGCCGAGGTGATCGGACGCCATCTGGACGTCCCGGTCGTCGCTGTCTCACCCGAGGATGCGGGCGAGCACTTCACCTGGCTGGCCCGTTTCCTCGCCGCCGACAGCCCGGCCTCGAGCGCGCTGACGCGCGAGCTGCTCGACTGGCAGCCGGCACAGCCGGGGCTGATCGAGGACCTCGATGCGGGGCATTACTTCCGCGCGGCAGGTTCGTCAGCCGGAGCCGATGTGCACGGCCAGCCGGCGCACCCGTGAGTGATTGCCGGCCCCATCGGTGGCGATCGCGCTCGCGCGCACGCTGCCCAGCGCGGCGAGCTCACGCGCGAGCTTGACGCTGAGCGTGAGCTTCAGCGAGCTGGCGAGCTTCGACGAGGCCAGTGTCTTCACGCGCCGGTAGATCGTGCAGCGGCGGCCGTGCGCGTGTGCGTGCCGAGGCCGACAGCTCCTGCCGTGGAGGATCCCCGGCACGGGGCGTTCGATCGTGATGCGCACGGTCGCGGGCTCGGAGTAGCTGAGCTGGAAGGCGTAGGAGAAACGCGGCTTGCCGCGCGTGCGCGCACGCCGCAGCTTGAAGCTGCGAATCGTCGGGGGCGTCGTGTCCCGCCCGAGCGGCGGCGCAGGAGCGGCGCCGACGGAGACGGTGACGGTCGCCGGGGGGGAGGCGCCTCCTTCGTTTTCGCCCTCGTAGGTGAAGCTGTCGGCGCCGTGGTAGCCGGGCGTCGGCGTGTACAGAACGCTCGAGCTGCCGAAAGCACCGAGCGTGCCGTGCAGCGGCGCGGTCACGGCGTGGATGGAGTTGACGCCGATCCCCGTGCAGCTGATCGCAGCGGCGACGGGTTTGCCGAGCACGACGCTCGCCAGCGAGCTCGTGCACGTCGGCGGCTCCATGAAACGCCGTGCGGCGATCTCGCGCGTGCCCGAGACAGTCTGCGCGAAGACCGCCGTGGTGACCCCGGTCGTCGGTTCTGAGGCGAGTACCAGCCCGCCCGGCTGTTCGCCCCCGTCGCTCAGGTCGAGCGGGGCGGCAAGCGGGGCGGCGTCGAGATCGAGTGTGCTTCCGGTCAGCTCGACGGTCGCGGTTTCCCCAATTTTGAAGGACATCGCCGCGACGCCTGTGCCGGCGTCGTCCAGGGCGACGCTCGGTTCTGCCTTCCCGGCTTCGGTGATTGCGTGCGCCGAGTCGGGCAGCGAGCCGTCGAGCGCGACGGCGCGGACGTAGCCGTGGCCGATGTTCCCTACGTCCTGCTTGTACCAGCCGACGAGAAAGCGTCCTTCGGCGTTGGCCGCGGCGCTCTCGTCCGCGCCGACGAAGCTCGAGGTTTCCGGTTCCACTTCGATCTCGCTGCCGATCGGGAGGCCGGCGGCGTCGAGGCGGCGCGCGATCACCGCGCCCGGAATCCCGCCACGTCGCCATGCAAGCAGGCCTTCCCCGTCGCCGTCCAGCGCGAGACCGCTGTTGAGACTGGAGGCGCCGCCCGAGGTGCTCGCGTTGACGGGTGGCGCGGCTACGCCTTCGGCGCTGACGACATCGGTCAGCGCGTCGCTTGCGAGCAGCGTCGCGCCGCCCGGCAGCGGGGCGGCCTCAAGGCTGCCGCCGGCAGCGAGAGTCGTGTTGATCTGGCTGCTCTGTTCGCCGGCCGGGGTGATGCGCTGCAGCTCGATCCGATCGCTTTTTCCACCCACCTGGTCATACCACGCAACGGTCGCGACGCCGCTCGCAGCGACGACGACGTGCACGGCGGCCGCGCTGTCCGTGGCGGAGCTTTCGAGGATGGGGAGGACCGGGCTCATGGTTCCATCCGGGTGCACCCAGCGGCCCGATACGGAGTTCAGAGTCGCTTCTGGGCCGTCGAGCAACCAGGCGATGAACACGGACCCGTCAGGAGCGGCGGCCAGCGCAACCCTAAATGGCTTTTCGGCCGCTGAAGAGACCACCGCGACAGGGCCAAGCACACCGTTGGCCGCGAGCTGCCTCAGGGCGATCTGCGGCGCGCCCGCGGTCGGTTCCTGGACCCAGGCAGTCACTGTGTTGCCCTGCGAATCGATGGCTGCGGCCGCTTCGGATGCGCCCGGCGCGCCTTCGGAGAGCGTGCGCTCGCTGGGAGCGAAACCAGCCTGCGCGCTCGCGGGCATCGCAGCCGCCAGCGCGAGCACACAGAGCACTATCCACAGGTGCCTCCAACCGTGGAACATCCTCGTCAATGCTACGCCGCCAACGCGCAGAATGCCACGCTGCCCCCGGCACACGGTCGCGTCATACCGAGGATCTCTCGGTATGACAGGATATTAGCTCTTATGACGGCGGTCGCCACAGCGAGGGCTACGCGGCCGGTTCGCGTGTCCGCGCGCGAGCGGCTGCTGGTCGCTGCGCTGAGCGAGGTCGGAGCTGACGGTCCGGCGGCCGTCAGCCTCGACGAGATTCGCCGGCAGGCCGGCGTCAGCGTCGGCGCGCTCTATCACCACTTCGCCGACAAGACGGCGCTGCTCGACGCGCTGTTCATCGACCTCACCACGCGGGTTCAGAGCGCCTTCCTGGCCGAGCTCCGCGCCCACCCGGCCGCGGAGGAGGGCGTCAAGGCCGAGGTGCACCTCTACCTGCGCTGGGTCAGCGACAACCGCGCCGGCGCCCGCGTCCTGCTCGGCCACCGCCCTGACACTCCCGAGTTGCGCGAGCTCAACCGGGCCTTCTTCAGCGACGTCACGGCCTGGTGGCAGACGCACGTCCACTACAGGGCGCTACGCCCGCTGCCGCGCGACCTGCTCCACGCGCTGTGGCTTGGTCCAGCGCAGGAGTACACGCGCAACTGGCTCGCCGGCCGCACCAGGCGGGTGCCGCGCACTGTCGCCGAGATGCTCGCCAATTCTGCCTGGAACACACTCAAGGAGCCGTGATGACGTTCTACGATGATCTGCTTTCCGCCGCCGACGAGCACCGCGACCGAGTGGTCCTGGTCGACCGCCGGGCCGACCGGGCGGTCGTGACGCTCAACGATCCGGTGAAGCTCAACGTGCTCAGCGCCGCGCTCACCCGGCAGCTGAAGACAGCGCTGCAGGAGCTGACCGCGGACCGCTCGATCCGAGCGATCGTGCTGACCGGGGCCGACCCGGGATTCTCCGCCGGCGGTGACCTGCGGATGATGGACGAAGCCCCCGATGCGCTCGCGTCAGCTGAGGGCACGACCGACATCTGGCGCTGGATCCGCTACGAGTTCGGCGCAATCGCGCGATTGATCGCCCACAGCGATACGGCGTTCATCGCCGCGCTGAACGGTTCTGCGGCAGGCGTCGGGCTGGCCTGGGCACTGACCTGCGATCTGGTCATAGCGTCCGAGCGGGCACGCATCGTCCCGGCGTTCGGACGACTCGGCCTGCTGCCCGAGGTCGGCACGTCGTGGGCGCTCACACGCCGCCTCGGCTACCAGGGCGCGTTCGCCTTCTACGCCGGCGGCGAGCACCTCGACGCGCAGCGAGCTCGAGAGCTCGGACTGGTGCACGAGGTCGTCGCACACGGCGAGCTGCTGCGCGCGGCCGATTCATGGTGTGAGCGAATCGCGGCGCTGCCCCCACACGCGATCGCGATGACAAAGCCGCTGCTCCGCGCCGCCACCGACGCGTCCTGGGATCAGGCAATCACGATCGAGGAGTTCGCGGAGCCGCAATGCTTCACGACGGGTGCATTCCAGGGCTCCGTCCGGGAATTGCTCGGCGCCGATCAAACCTGAGCTGCCGGCGGCGCGGTTTCACGAGCAGCATCCAACCGTCGATTCAGCAGCTGGCATGATGAGCTTCTCTTCTGAGCTACTCGACGGGGGGTTATGTATGGCAGGCGCCGGCGGAGCGGGCGAGCATCAGAATCCGAGGGCCAAGCTGATGCAGGAAGTCGCCGAGGAGATGGACGGCATCGAAGCCGATTTCGGGGACGACTACCAGATCGGGCGAGTGATTCTGGTCGCCGAGGTCATTCGCCCGAACGACGAGGTTGGGCTCCGCGTTCGCGCCGGGCAGATGCCCTGGGTAGCGATCGGAATGCTCCGCGCGGCGCAGAAGATCATCGAAGCTCAGCTGACCAGCGAGGGCAATGGCGGTGATTAGGGCCTCGCGGGCGTCGACGAGCGGGGCCTGACCGTCGCCCGCGACGGCTGAGGAAAACTAGATGCCGTCCGGCGAGCGCCTGTAGCGAAGGTAAACGACGCGAGAGCCAAATGTGCGTGTCTCGAGCAGCTCGAGGTCGATCCGTTTCGCCAGGGGAGGGAAGTAGGGCGTGCCGCCGCCGAGCAGCAGCGGGCTGACGAACAGGCGCCACTCGTCGATCAGCCCCAGATCCATGCACGCGCGGGCGAGGCCGGCGCCGCCGACCTCAATGTCCTTACCCGGCTGTTCCTTGAGCCTTGAGACCTCCTCGCCGACAGCGTCGCCGGCCAGCCTGGCGTTGCCCACCACGCTCTCGAGCGTCGTGGAGAACACGATCTTCGGCACGGCCTTCCAGGTACGCGCGAAGTCGATCTGCTCCGCGGCCAGCGGACGCTCCTCGGCGGTCTCCCAGTAGAGCATCGTTTCGTACAGCCGCCGTCCGCACAGGTGCACGCCGAGTTCCCGCACACGCTCGTGGTGGAAACGAAACAGCTCATCGTCGGGCGCCGACCAGTCGATCGAACCGTCTGGCGCGGCGATAAAGCCGTCCAGCGACACAGTCATCGAGTAGACCAACTTCGGCATCGAGATCCTCCTTTCGGTTGATCCCATTCTTGTGCGGACACAAATCTCATGCCACCACGGCGTGGCGCCGAACGCAAACCGACGACATCGACGGCATCGAACCGTCGGCTGGATCGCGCGGTTGTTGGGAGGCCGCGACTATCCGCGAGGTCGTACCATCGGACTGGTTTCATGGACTGGGGATCCGAGGCTCGTGCGAGGTCTCACCGACGTGAGGCTGAGCTGCCACCATTGCTCCCGTGCTCCTATCCGAGGCAGCAAACGAAGCCGCTCGGCACATGCACCAAAGCCGTCCGGCCATCACAGAGCCGATGCTGGTGCTCTCGTGCCTTCAGTGCAGCGCAGCGTTCCAGGCCGACCAGATCACCGTCGCGTACGAGGCTGGGAAGTGTGTGTATCGGTGCCCAAATGACGGCTTGGATCTAGTTCGGGTCGGTGTCGGCAAGATGGGCAAAGGCGGTGGCGATCTCGAATTCGATCACGGATCGGCCCAGGTCAGGCTGGGTGGCTTGGACGTTGACTTTATGGAGTTCCTCAGCCGTGACGACTCAAACTGATGCACTACCCTGCAGTGCTTGATAATGCATGTTATGTCAACTAGCTTGCGTTTCGGCCGACTCTCGCGGACTCGCGTCGCGCGGCGCGACGCCCTCCGCGGCCGGGCCGATCCTGTCAGCGCCGCGCGTCTGCCCTGATCGTCGTCGCGGAACACCGGAGGCAGCCGGCGGCGCGCATCCTCACACCGGCGCGGCGACCTCGAGCTCGGGCTGCTCGAGCGGACGAAGATCCTTGAGCCGGTCGACCGCCGCCAGCCCCGGGAACAGCCGACCCCAGCTGAGCGCGAACACGACTGTCAGCGCGCCGCCGGCGACGACCGCGGGCACAGCGCCGAGAAAGAACGCGGCGACGCCCGACTCGAACGCGCCGAGTTGGTTGGAGGCGCTGATGAAGACCATCTCGACCGCGAGCACGCGGCCGCGCAACCGATCGGGCGTCGCCAGCGCGACCGTCGTCGCGCGGATGTTCATGCTGAACATGTCCGCGAAGCCGCTGACCGCGAGCGCCAGCAGCGACAGCCAGAACGAGCGCGAGACGCCGAAGACGATTGTGCTGAGCCCGAACACGGCGACCGCGAGCAGCAGCTTGCGCCCGGCGTTGCCGCCGAGTGAGCGCCGCGTCAGGATCGCCGCAGCAAGCAGCGCGCCGACCGCTGGCGCGCTGCGCAGCACACCGAGGCCGGTCGGGCCGACGTGCAGGATCTGGCGTGCGAACAGCGGCAGCAGCGCGACCGCGCCGCCGAACAGGACAGCCATCAGATCGAGCAGGATCGCCCCGAGCACGATCTCCGCGTGGCGGACGAAGCGGATCCCCGCGAGCACGCTCGCGACGCCCGGTGTCGCAGCATTGCTATGGACGTCGTCGGCGGCCGGGCTGCGGCGCATCGCGCGCACGCATCCGGCCGCGCCGAGGCACATCGCGGCGGCCAGCCCATAGACGACGCCCGGCGAGAACTGGTAGAGCAGCCCGCCGAGCGCCGGGCCGACCACCTGCGCGGACTGCACCGCGATCGAACGCAACGCCATCGCGCTTTCAAGCAGCTCGGGCCCGACCAGCGTCGGCGGCATCGCGCGTGCCGCGGGCGTGCCGATCGCGGTCGCGGTGCCGGCGCCCATCGCGAGCGCGAGGAACGGCCACACGCTCGTCACCGCCGAGGAGCTCAGCACGACCAGGCCGAGCGCCACCAGCGCACTCAGCCCGAGCGAGCAGATCAGCACCCGCCGGCGCGGCAGCCGGTCGGCGAGCTGCCCGGCGGGCAGCGCGAGCACAAACATCGGGATGAACTCGGCGAGCCCGATCCAGCCCAGATCGAGCGCGCTTTCATGGGCGCTGAACACCTCCCAGCCGATCGCCACCTCGAGCATCTGCAGGCTGATGCCCATCCCCAGCAGTCCGAACCACAGCAGCGCGAAGTCGCGCTCGGCCATCGCCGGGCCGAGCCGCCTCATGCCCCTCCCCCTTCGGTTGCGGCAGCCCGCCTCACGCCGCGTCGCAGGAGTGCCATCGCGACCATCCTCGCAGGCTCGCGGTCGCCCTCCGCGAGCGCCTAGGATCAAACCCGACACCGACCCCGAGGGAGAGGCAGACGATGGCCAATACGCTCTACACAGCAAAGGCACACGTAACGGGAGGACGCGCGGAGGGACACGGCACGAGCAGCGATGGCGAACTCACCGTCGACCTGCGCCTGCCGGCGGAGATGGGCGGCGCGGGCGGCGGCACAAACCCTGAGCAGCTGTTCGCGGTCGGCTACGCCGCCTGCTTCGAGGGCGCGCTCGGCGTCGTCGCAAGGCGCGCCGACGCCGACGTCAGCGACGCCGCGATCGACTCCGAGGTCTCGCTCTCCCCCGACGGCAAGGGTGGCTTCCAGCTTGCAGCGGCGCTGAACGTGACGTTGCCCAAGGTCGCCGACACCGACGCCGCGGTCGCGCTCGTGCGCGCCGCGCACAGCGTCTGCCCGTACTCCAACGCGACCCGCGGCAACATCGAGGTCGCACTCACCGCGAACGGCGCCGCCGTGTCCTAGACGCCGCGTCGCACTGTCACCGGCGGCACGCCCCGCTAGCG
Source organism: uncultured Solirubrobacteraceae bacterium (assembly GCA_963827105.1). Lineage (GTDB taxonomy): Bacteria > Actinomycetota > Thermoleophilia > Solirubrobacterales > Solirubrobacteraceae > Palsa-744. Next base: position 210,026 of record CAWHAB010000019.1, read on the forward strand.
ACCGAGCGTGCGCACGAACTGCTCGGCCCGGGCGGCGAGGCCCGAGAGCAGCTCGCGCACCTGCTCGAGGCCCGCGCGCAGCTCGGCGTCGCCGACCTCGATCGGCATCATCGAGTCCTGCAGGGCAGCGAGCGTCCGATCGGCGTCGGAGATCGCCGCGACGGCGCTCGCGAGGAAGCCCTTGACGCCTCGCGAAGGAGCGCCCGGGATCGCCTGCTCGAACGTGCGCCCGGACAGGCCGTGGCGCTCGGCGAACTCCGCGTGCGTGCGCTGCGCCCGTCCGTAGGCGGTCTGCGTCGGACGGAAGATCTCCTGCTCGAGCCTGTCCGCGCTCTGCTCGTCTGCCTGTTCGTAGGCCTCGCTCAGCGACGCCAGCGCGATCCCCAGCTCTTCGATCGCGTCTGCGATCGCGTCGAGCAACTGCTCCCTGGCATCGGCGGTCGTGTACGTCACACGAGCAAGACTAGAGCGCCGCTGCGCCCGAGTCGCCGCGCGCCCCGCCGGGCGGGTTCGCGCTCGCGGCTGCGGCCCCGTCGTGCGCGAGCCGGTGGGCGCGCTCGAGCACCGCGTCGATCATGCGCTCGGTCAGCCTGCCCGTGAACGTGTTCTGCTGGGAGGGGTGGTAGCAGCCGATCAGCGTGTACGGCTCAGCGTCCAGTTCGGCGCCGTGCGCGAAGCGCGGCCGCGGGCGCGGCAGCATCGCGCCGGGCCCGCCGAGCGCACTTCTGAGTCGCAGCGCGCCGGCCCATGCGAACGCGCCGAGACAGACAATCACGCGCACGTCCTCCAGCAGGGCGAGCTCACGCGCGCTCCACGGCACGCACGCGTCGCGCTCGCTCGGCTCCG
>CAWHAB010000020.1:0-17894 GCA_963827105.1 uncultured Solirubrobacteraceae bacterium
GGTCGCAGCCGGTGATCGGCGCGGAGCGTCATGAACTTCGCGCGCGACGTGCTCGAGTGCGCGCCCGCCGGGGATCGCGCGCTCGTCGAGCTGACTCGCGAGGATGCGCGCCGGGAATGGAGCTTCGGCGCGGTCGCCGAGCGCTCGGCGCGGCTCGCCGGCGCCCTGCACGCGCGTGGCGTGCAGCGCGGCGATGTCGTCATGACGGTGATCGGCAACCGTCCCGAGTGGGTCTTCGCGATGGTCGCGTGTTTTCGCATCGGCGCGGTCGTGCTGCCGTGCACCGAGCAGCTGCGCGCGAAGGACCTGCGCCTGCGGATCGACGTCGCGCGCCCGACGTTGATCCTCGCCGACGAGCGCAACCGCCGCGAGCTCGAGGCGGCCGCCGGCGCGGTCCCGGTGGCGTACGTGCCCGACGAGGCGCTGTTCGCCGCCGAGCCGGCGGCGCCGGTCGAGCTCGACGAGCGCGATCCCTGCCTGATCACGTTCACGAGCGGCACCGCCGGCGAGCCCAAGGCGGTGCTGCACGCCCAGCGCTACCTCGACGGGCAGCGCGCGCAGGCCAGCGGCTGGCTCGCCGCGCGGCCCGGCGAGCTCGTCTGGTGCACGGCCGCGAGCGGCTGGTCGAAGTCCGCGCGCAACGTCTTCATCGCGCCCTGGCTGACCGGCGCGGCGGCGCTGCTGCACGACGCCCGCTTCGATCCCGAGCAGCGCCTCGCGCTGCTCGAGCGCGAGCAGGTCAACGTCCTCTGCATGGCGCCGACCGAGTACCGCGTGATCGCCAAGCGCGCGACGCTGCGCCCGCTGCCGGACCTGCGCGCGATGGTCGCCGCCGGGGAGGCGCTCAACCCGGAGGTGCTGCGCGCCTGGGAGGAGAGCACGGGGCTGCAGATCCGCGACGGCTACGGGCAGACCGAGACCGGCCAGCTGACCGGCGCGCCGCTCGGCCAGCGCGCCCGCCCGGGCTCGATGGGCCAGGCGCTCGACGGCGTCGCGCTGAGCATCGTCGAGGGCGAACTGATGCTCGAGCCGGCGAGCGTCCCCACCTTCTTCCTCGGCTACCTCGGCGAGAGCGTCGCGCGCGAGCCCGACGGCCGCTGGCGGGTCGAGGACCGCCGTGACGGCGCGCCGTGGCCGACCGGTGACAGGGTCCGCGAAGAGGATGGCTGGCTCTACTTCGAGGGCCGCAACGACGACGTGATCGTCTCCGCTGGCTATCGCATCGGCCCGTTCGAGGTCGAGTCCGCGCTGGTCGCGCACCCGGCGGTCGCCGAGGCCGCCGCCGTCGCCGCGGCCGACGAGGAGCGCGGCGCGGTCGTCTGCGCGGTCGTCGTGCTGCGCGCGGGCTACAGCCCCTCGAGCGAGCTCGCGCACGAGCTGCAGGAGCACGTCAAGCGCGTGACCGCGCCGTACAAGTACCCGCGCATCATCGACTTCGCCGAGGAGCTGCCGAAGACCGCCAGCGGCAAGGTCAGGCGCGCGCAGCTGCGCGCGCAGCGAATGTAGGTAGCGATGTACGTGGCGGCTGCCGATGTGCGGCGGGCGCGACGCGCAGATACTCACCGGCATCGTCACCCGAGCCTGGAGGAAGCGATGCACCGGCAAGCACCCACAGACGTTCACTGCACCCCCGGCAAATGCCCGCCGACAGCGGGCCCGGCCCCGCGCGCGCTCGCGCAGCGGCTGCGCGCGGCCTGCGCGAGCACGGCGATCGCGATCGTCGCGCTGGCCGCCGCGGCGCTCGCGACGAGCCCGGCGAGCGCCGCGGCCGCGAGCACCTACTTCGTCGCGCCCCACGGCTCAGATGCGCTCGCCTGCGCGGCCAACTCCGCGAGCAGCCCGTTCAAGACGATTCAGCGCGCGATCGCGTGCACCGTCAGCGGCGACACGGTCAGCCTCGCGCCCTCCGGCAAGACGCCCTACCCGGGGATCGGCGCCGTCGCCGACAGCGTCACGGTCGGGGCCGAAGCGGGCGCGAACGCCCGCGACGTCGAGATCGCGGCGGGAAGCGCCGACGTGGAAGTGCGGCCGGGAGCGAGCGTGACGGTCGCGGGTGTGACGCTCACGTGTCTCGGCGGCGAGTGCAAACAGACGCTCGGGGAAACCACCGTGGGATCGCCCGCGGTGCTGAACGCGGGCACGCTCACGCTGTCGGCCGACACGATCACCGATGACATCAACGCCCACACCGCGGCGATCGAAAACCTTCCGCCCGAACGCTCCTCGACTGCGGCGACGTTGAACGTGATCGACTCGACCGTCAGCGGCGACGGCGGCGGCGCCTTCGGCGGCGGGATCGCCTCCCGCGAGGTCGAACGCGAAGGAAAACGCTCGACCGGCGCGCTGAGCGTCAACATTCTCAACAGCACCATCGCCGAAAACGAGGCTGCGGGCAAGGGCGCAGGCCTCGCGCTTGAAAAGCCCACCGCTGCGAGCATCGTCGGCTCGACGATCACCGCCAACTCCGCGCAGAACGGTGGCGGCCTGTTCGTCGAATCGGGCGCACGCGCCACGATCGCCAACACGATCATCGCGGGCAACAGAACGGTCAAAGGCGGCGCGCAGCCCGACTGCGACTCGAGCGAGACCGATGAACAGCCGAGCCTTCAGGATGGGCCCGGCGGTCACAACCTGATCGGCAGCGCCGGCGGCTGCCTCGGCCCGGTCAGCGGCGTCCACGGCGACCAGCTGGACTTCGCCGGCGCCGGCCTGCTGACGCTCGCCGACAACGGCGGCCCGACCGACACGGTCGCGCTGCAGTCCGGCAGCCCGGCGATCGGCGCGGGCGACCCGGCGACGTGTGAAGGCGCGCCGATCGCAGACTTCGACCAGCGCGATCAGCCGCGCCGCACGAGCACGCGCGGGTGCGACATCGGCGCCTATGACACGGGCGGTGCCGGCGGCGCCGTCCACGCGACCTACTACGTCGCCCCGTCCGGGACCGGCGCGGGTGGCGCGTGCAGCGCGAACGCGAAGTCAAAGCCGTTCGCCACGATCCAGGAAGCGCTCGCGTGCGCGGTGGACGGCGACGTCGTCAAGCTCGCGCCGTCCGGCTCCACCCCGTATCCGGGGATCGGCGCGGTGGCTGGGAACATCACGATCGAGGCCGGATCCGGCGGCAGCGCGCGCAACATCGAGATCGACGACTCCAGGTCGCAGCTCGAAGTCGAGCCGGAAGTCAACGCGACGGTCGCGGGGGTCACGCTGACATGCGTCAGCGCGGAGTGCCTGCGCACGGTCAAAGAAGTCATCCTGGCGGCACCGACGGTGCGCAACGAGGGCACGCTGACGCTCGCCGCGGACACGGTCAGCGGCAACCTCGGCGACGCGACCGGGGCGATCGAAAACCTGCCGCCGGAAGGCTCCTCTACGCCGGCGACGCTGAACGTGGTCGACTCGACCGTCAGCGGCAACCAGGGCGGAACGACCGGCGGCGGGATCCTCTCGCGCGAGAGCACGCTCTCCACAGGTGCGCTCGCCGTCAACGTGATCAACAGCACGATCGCCGACAACGTCAGCACCGACAGGGGCGGTGGCCTGGCGCTGCAGAAGCCCACCAACGCGAGCATCGTGAACTCGACGATCACCGCCAACTCCACCCACATCGTCGGTGGCGGGCTCGATGTCGAAGAAGGCGCGACGGCGCTGCTGCAGAACACGATCATCGCCGGCAACACGGGCGGCGCGAACCAGACCGAGCCCGACTGCGCGGGCACCCCGCAGGCGCTGCTGGACGGCCCCGGCGGCCATAACCTGATCGGCGTCGGCAGCGGCTGCGGAGACCTCGCCAACGGCGCCGACGGCGACCAGGTCGGCACGAGCGCGAGCCCGCTCAACGCGATGCTCGCCTCGCTCGGATACGACGGCGGTACGACGCGGAGCGCGCCGCCGCAGCCGGGCAGCCCGGCGATCGCAGCCGGCGACGCGGCCGTCTGCGAGACCGCGCCGGTGCTCGACCTCGACCAGCGCGGGCAGCCGCGCAACGCGGTCGCACGCAACGCATGCGATCTCGGCGCATACGACACCGGCGGAGCCCCCGAGACGACGATCAGCTCGATCTCGCCCGCGAGCGTCGTGCAGCGCGCGAAGAAGGCGGCGCTGACGATCGCCGGCAGCGGCTTCCTCGCGCCGGTGAAGGTGACCGTCAGCGCACCCGGCAAGGACATCAGGGCAAAGGTCACGACGGTCACCGCATCCGCGCTGGCGCTGACGCTGAAAGTCGCCGCGAGCACGCCCGTCGGCGCCTACGAAGTGACGCTCGAGAACGGCAACGGCGCGAGCGTCAGCTGCAGCGCCTGCCTGAGCGTGACCGCCGCCGGCTGAGCGGGTGCTCGCACGCGGCCCTGCCTCCCGCGCCGAGGGCGAAGGGCAGGGCCGCGGCGACCATCCCGCTGCCGCGGGGCGGCGCTCGCTCCGCTCAGCGCTCCGCGCCGGGCGCTCGCTCGAGCACATCGGCGAGGCTGCGCCTGGAGCTCACGCCGAGCTTCGTGTAGACGTGCGCGAGGTGCGCCTCGACCGTGCGCGTGCTGAGCACGAGCGTCTCCGCGATCTGCCTGTTGGTGAGGCCGTCGGCGGCCATGCGCGCTACGCGCTGCTCGGCCGGGGTCAGCGCGTCGGGGCCGCCGCGCAGGATCTTGCGCGGCCGGGCGCCGCTGGCGAGCAGCTCCTCGTGCGCGCGCTCGGCGAGCGGCACGGCGCCGCATGTCCGCGCGATCTCGAGGCCCCGGCGCAGCGGCTCACGGGCTTCGCTCGGACGCGCGTTGCGACGCTGGTGGCAGCCGAGCGCGACGAGCACCTCGGCGTACTCAAGCCGGGCCGGTGCGGACTCGAGCACGCCGACGGCCTCGCACAGCAGCTCGTGCGCCTCCTCGGCGTCGGCGACATGGGCGGCGAAGCGCAGCGCGGTTCCCAGCGCGCGCGGCGTGCCGCGGCTGCGCGCCAGCGCGAGCCCGGCCTGCGCAAGCTCACGGGCGAGGGCGCGATCGCCCAGCGCGTGCGCGGCGGCGGCCGCGTAGGGCTGCCACGTGATCACGTCGGGATGTTCAACGCCGTAGGTCTCCACCAGCCGCTGACCCGCGAGGCGCAGGTCTGCGAGTGCGCGCTCGTGGTTGCCCTCCGCCAGCTCGACGCGGCCGCGGCCGATGAAGATCAGCATGTGCTGGGCGGACTCTTCCCCGATCTCGCGCTCGGCGAGCTCGACGGCCGCGCGCGCCGCGGCGAGCTGACCGCGTTCGATCTGTGCGAAGGCAAGCGTCGGCGCCGCCAGCCCGATCAGGTAGCGCCATCCCTCCTGTCCCAGCTCGACGGCGCGCGAAGCGTGCATCACCGCGTCGGCGAGGCGGCCTTCGCGGAAGCGCACGTTCGCGAGCATCTGGTCGGTCTGCGCGCGCCCGAGCACGAGCCCGTCCGCTTCGGCGCGCTGCAGCGCCGCGGTGAGGATCTCATCGGCGAGGCGGTACTCGCCGATGATGTTCAGGGCGCCGGCCGCGAACGTCGCGGCAAGCCCGTGGGAGGTCTCCTCGATCGTGCCGTCGAGCATCACCGTGAGCGCCACCTCCCGCACGAGCTCCCTGGGCTGCCCGAGCGTGGCCATGATCCCCGCCACCAACGCCCGCAGCTGCGGCTCCGGCGGCAGCTGGCCGGAGAGCACCTCCGCGAGGAATGCGCGGCCGGGCGCGTCCGGCGCGGCTCGCAGCCCCGGGTGCAGCGTCGCCGCCGCGAGGTAGTCGCCGAGCAGGCGCCGCGCAAGCGGGTCGGATTCGTCGGGCAGCTCGGCGAGCGCCCGTGTGACGGTCTCTCCGGCGAGCACGAACTCGCCGCGCAGGTAGAACAGGCGCGCGAGCGACCTCCCCGCCTCGGCCCGCGCGCGCGCATCGTCGATCCGCTCGAGCGCTTCGCCGAGGTGGGTCACGGCCTGCGGCAGTCCGCCCGCGGCCTCGGCCTGCGCGAGCGACAGCAGCAGCTCGCCGCGCTGCTGCGGCGCGGGTGGCTCGGCGAGCGCGCGCCGCAGATATGCGATGGCGGCGTCGCAGCCGCCGCTGGCCAGCGCGCGCCGCCCGGCTGCGGTCAGGCGCTCGGCGACCCAGCCGTCGCCGCTCGGCTCGACCGCGAGCAGGTGCGAGGCGACGCGATCGAGCTCGTCCTCGGCGCGCTCGTCGAGCAGCCGCGCGGCGCGCATGTGGGCGCCGTGGCGCTCGGACGGCGGCAGGTCGTCATAGACGGCGTTGCGGACGAGCGGGTGCAGGAACTCCAGCGGCTGCGAGGCGCCCAGCACGTCCGCGCCGGCGAGCGCGTCGACCGCCGCCGCGGCTTCCTCGAGCGACATGTCCGCGAGCGTGGCCGCGTCGCGCAGCGTCGCCGAGCCGCCGAGCACGGCGAGCGCGCCGGCCAGTCGCCGCGCCGCGGCCGGCAGCTGCGCCAGGCGCACGAGCACCGCGTGTGAAACGCCCGCGGGCGTGAGCGCCCGCACCCGCTCTGCGTTGGCCGCCGACGGCTCGATCGCCTCGGCCCGCACGGTGCGCACGAGCTCGGCGAGCATGAACGGGTTGCCGGCGCTCGACTGCGAGCAGGCCGCCGCGAACTCGCGGTCGGGCTGCGCGCCGATGCCGGCGGCGACGAACGTCGCGACCGCGTCGCCGCTGAGCGCTCGCAGCTCAAGGACGCTGCCGGCAGCGGCGATCGTCGCGAGCAGCTCACGCGCCTGCGGGGTCTCGCCTGCGCGCGCGCCGAGCAGCAGCACGACCGGCATCTCATCGATGCGCGCGGCCACGAACGCGCACAGACGCAACGACTCGGCGTCTGCCCAGTGGGCGTCGTCGACGCACACGAGCAGCGGCCGGCGCCGCGCGCGGACCGCCAGCTCCTGGTGCATCTCCTCGAGCATCTGAAACAGCTGCTCCGGCGGCGAGCCGCCGGCGCCGCCCGCGGGCACGCGCGCGGGCGAACGCGAGACGCCGATCAGCTGACGCGCGACGCCGAAGGCGTGCTCGCGCTCGAGCACGCCCGCGCGCGCGCGCAGCACGCCGCAGTCCAGGACGCCCGCGCGATCGCGCGCGGCGGCGAGCAGCGCGCTCTTGCCGATGCCGGCCGGCCCTTCCATCAGCGCCACCGACCCCGCCCCCGCGAGCGCGCCGGCGAGCAGATCGTCAACGCGCGCGAGCTCTGCTGCGCGCTCCAACAGGACACTTCCCGCGGCATCGGCCATGGCGGGTCAGTCTGACACGAAGCCCGCGCCCGGCGACGGGCGCGGGCGTCCGCTGCGCGCGTGGGGGCGACGGTCGATGTCGACGACGTGCGGGTTGCGAGCGGATCCTGGAGGCACAGGCAGGGTCCCAGGACATCAGTCTGGTTTGCGCAGTCCCGACGCGCGGCTTATTAAGGCGCTCTCTTAGGTTCGCTCTTATTATCATGGTTGTTGTAATGTCCCCGGTGTCGGGAAAGAATCCATTCCGCCCTGGCGCCGGAACGAAGCCGCTCTACCTAGCCGGGCGAGACTCGTCGCTGCGGCGGTTCAGGTCGGTCATCCGGGCCGCGCCTGAGCAGCCCGCCAACGTCCGGCTCACTGGGTTGTGCGGCGTCGGCAAGACGGTGCTCCTGCGCGAGTTCCATGCGGTCGCCCAGGAGATGGACTGGGCTGGAGCGTTTCTGGAGCTTCGGCCAGGTCACAAAACGAGCGCCGAGGTGTCAGCGGTATTGGCTGCCACGCTCAAAGCGGCGCGAGAGGAGATATCTCGCGTCGAGAGGCTCAAGAGCGCGGTGGGCGGGGCCGTGCGGAAAACCGGGACGCTTGGCATCGGCTGGGGCGAGTATCGAATGACCTGTGTACCCGGAGTCGACCCGGCCCACGAGGACCTGTCTCGCGCGCTCTTCGAGAGCGTCGAGAGCGTTGTCTTGCACGGCAAGGCCGGCCTGATGCTGCTGCTCGACGAGGCCCAGGTGATCCGTGACGAGACGCGCGCCACGGGGCAGCATCCCCTTTCGCTGCTCGTGGCTTCGGTGTCGTCCCTGCAGAAGGCTGAATTGCCAATCGGAATGGTGCTCTGCGGACTGCCGACGCTCACCGGCAACCTCCTCCGCGCTCGCTCCTACACCGAGCGGATGTTCCGGGGCGAGGAGATCGGATCCCTCGGACCCGACGACGCGAAGGACGCACTCGTCAGGCCCCTCGCCGACTCCCCGATTACCCTCGAGCCGGGACTTGCCGAACGGGTCGTCGAGGAAGTCGAGGGCTACCCGTACTTCCTGCAACTATGGGGCGCCGAGCTATGGGACGCCGCCGACGTGACGGGTAGCGACCGCTTCAGCGAGCCGCTCCTCGATGCCGTTCGGCCCGAGATCTACCGTCGACTCCACCTCGACTTCTACGATCCTCGCGTAGCCACACTCACGCCGGCGGAGCAAGACGTGCTGCTCGCGAGCGCGGACTGCGATTATCCACCGCTCGTGGTCGCCGATCTCAACGCGGCGATCAGCAAGACGCCCGGCAATGTCAACGTTCTACTTGGGCGCCTCGTGGACAGCGGCGTGCTGTATCGAGTCAGGAAGGGCCAGTATCAATACACGGCCCCGAAGTTCAGGGACTTTCTCTTGCGGCGTGGCGAGGATGCCAGCCAAGCGTCGCTGTTTGGCCGCAGCACCTGAACGGAGACCCGAAATGTCAGTAGCGATGTAGGTAGCGACGCCCGAGGCGAACGGGGACGTCGCGGGGGACACTGCCGCTCATGGACTCACGAGAGCTGTCGCTGGAGCTGCGCATCGAGCTCGCGCCGCGTGACGGCGGCGTCCCCCCGCGCGGCTGGCTGAGCACGGGCGCCGCCGCGGCGCACAGGTTCGAGAGCTACGTGCAGCTGATCGCGCTGCTCGAGCAGCTGCGCGCCGGCGCCGAGCGCGACCGCGCCTGAGGCCGGGGCGAAGCGGGCGCTGCGCGGCGACCGCGCACCCGCGAGGCGACGCTCGCCCGGCTCGCGGGCCTCGCGCAGCAGCGAGCGCACCATCTCGGTGACGCTGCCCTCGCCCGAGCGACGCGAGCGCCCGAGCGCCCGCGAACGCTCGGCCCGCACACGCGCACCCGCGTGATCTCTGTCTGGCGTGCGCATGCTCATGCCGCCTGCGCGACGGGCTCGCCGGCCTCGATCGACCCGATGCGCTCGGGCTCCTCGACCTCCTGGCCGAGCGCCGTCGGCGGGCGCAGCAGCACGAGCGCGGCGATCACCCCGAGTGCGACGCACACCGCCGCGACGATGTACGCGAGGTGGTAGCCGCCGGTCAGCGCGCTTTCGAGCGAGTGCCCGGCCGAGCTGAGCGCCTTCGTGCGATCGGTCGCGATCGTCCCGAGCGTCGCCAACCCGATCGCGCCGAACAGCTGTACGGACACGTTGATGATCCCCGACGCGAGCCCCGCGTCGCGCGCGGGCGCGTCGGACATGCCCATCGTCAGCAGCGGCAGGAACGACGCGCCGGCCCCGAGCCCGAGCACGAGGAACGCGAAGAACAGCCCCGGGAAGTAGCTCACATGCGTGCCCGCGTGGGCGAGCAGCAGCAGCCCGGCGACGATCCCGGTGAGGCCCGCGGCGAGCGTGTTCAGCGCGCCGAAGCGCCCGACGAGGCGCGCGGAGATGCCCATCGACATCGCCGCGATCGAGAACGTCAGCGGCAGGAACGCGATGCCGGTGTCGATCGCGTCGTAGCCGAGCACGCGCTCGAGGTACAGCGCCCCGAGGAAGAACGCGGAGAACATCCCGGTCACGAGCAGCCCGCGCACGAGGCTCGAGCCCATCAGCATGCGCAGGCGCAGGATGCGCAGCGGCATGATCGGGTTGGCGATCCGCGACTCGAGCACGAGAAACGCGACCAGCAGCGCCAGCGACGCGCCGGCGACGCCCAGCGTGCGCGCCGACAGCAGGCCGAATTCGGTCGACTTGACGATCGCGAACGCGCCCAGCATCGTCGACAGCGTGATCAGGAACGAGCCGAGCACGTCGACGCCGCCGGCCAGGCCGATGCCCTCGTTCTCCTCGATCAGCGCAAGTCCGAGCAGGAACGCGACGATGCCGATCGGGACGTTCACGAAGAAGATCCAGTGCCAGTTCAGCGACTGCGTCAGCGCGCCGCCCGCGAGCAGCCCGATCGAGCCGCCGCCGGCGGAGACGAATGCGTACATGCCCATCGCCTTGGCCTGCTCGACTTTGCCCGGGAACTCGGTGACGATGATCGCGAGGATCACGCTCGAGGCGACCGCGCCGCCGACGCCCTGGAGGATGCGCGCGGCGATCAACGTCGTCTGGTCCTGCGCGAGCCCGCACAGCACCGACGCGAGCGTGAACAGCACGAGACCCGAGAGGAACACCTTCTTGCGCCCGACCAGGTCGCCCATCCTGCCGGCGAGCAGCAGGAAGCCGCCGAACGTGACGAGATAGCCGTTGATCACCCATGTGAGGTTGCCCTGCGAGAAGTGCAGTTCGCGCTGTATCGACGGCAGCGCGACGTTCACGATCGTCGAGTCGAGGATCATCATCAGCTGCCCGAGGCACAGCACGCCGAGCGCGATCCAGCGCCGTCGCTCGCGCCTGCGCTCGGCCTCGGCCGGTGAGCGCTGCGCTTCGATGTGGTTGCTGCGGGGGGTGATGGTCGTGCTCATTGGTGCTCCTTCCATGTACGCGAAGGGAACACCGTAGCAGGGATCATCCTTGAAGCAGGTATTATCTGTGAAGAATTGGTGATCTCTGTAATGTGGTATGATGCGCGGGCTATGAATGAGGAGACTCGAAGGTGCGCGCCGGGCTCGATGGTGCTGCTGACGCGGCTCGCCAAGCAGGTCTACCGGCGCAGCAGCGAGCAGCTGCTGGGCATGGACCTGCGCCTGCTGATGGCGCTCAGCTACGTCCGCGATCACAACGGCGCGCCCCAGCAGGAGCTCGCCGAGGCGCTGTGCATGGATGCCAACAACGTCGTGCTGCTGCTCAACGACCTCGAGGACCTCGGCCACGTGATCCGCCGCCGCGATCCCGCCGACCGCCGCCGCCACATCGTCGAGCTGACCGACGCCGGCCTGGTCGCGATGACGCGTGCCGAGCGCGCGCAGGAATCGATCGAGGACGACGTGCTCGCGGCGCTCGACGACGACGAACGGGCCGTGCTCTGGAGGCTGTTGACGCGGGCCCTGCTGGGAGCCGAGCCGGACCGCGCCGAGCCCGCTCCCGCGGCGCTCTCCTCCTAGGCGCCGGCGCTCAGCCGCGCGCGACGATCGCGTCGATCTCGACCTGCGCGCCGCGCGGCAGAGCGGCCACCTCGACGGCGACGCGCGCGGGCGGCTCAGCGGCGAAGAACGAGCCGTAGACCTCGTTGACCTCGGCGAACGCGCCGAGGTCGGTCATGTAGACGGTCACGCGCAGGGCGCGCGCGAGCGAGGTGCCGCCCGCGACGCAGACCGCGCTGAGGTTCTCCAGGCAGCGGCGCGCCTGCTCGGCGGGCGTGGCACCGACGATCTCGCCGCTGCCCGCGTCGAGCGGAATCTGCCCCGAGCAGAACAGCAGCTCGCCGAACGCGATCGCGTGGCTGTAGGGCCCGATCGCCGGCGGCGCCCCGGCGGCGTCGATCGCCTCACGATCACTGGCCATCGCCTGACCCTAGCGCGAGCGCTGCCCGCGCGCGCAACCGCGACGGTAGGTCCGCTCGAGCGGTTAGATTCCGACCGTGCGATCTTCTCCGAGGGCGCTCGCCGCGGTTCTCGCCGCCGCGTGCGGGTGGCTTTGTGCGGCGTTCGCGCCGCCGCTCGCAGAGGGCGCCTCGACGATCGCGTTCACCCCCTGCGCGGACAGCATCGAGTTCGCCTGCGGGCACCTGACGGTCCCGCTCGACCCCAGCGGCGCGCTCCCCGGCACCGTCACACTCGCGCTGCGCCGCCACCGCGCACCAGTCGGCGAAGCGCGCAGCGCGATCATCGCGCTGGCGGGGGGACCGGGGCAGCCCGCGCTGCCGTTCGCCGAAGCGTTCTCAGAAGTGCTCGGCGCGGTCGCGCGCGACACGCGACCTGATCGTCTTCGACCAGCGCGGCATCGGCCTCTCCCAGCCACTGTCCTGCCACGCGCTCGAACGCCCCGGCGCGTTCCACTCGACGGCGCGCTGATCGAAGCGTGCGCATCGCAGCTCGGACCGGCGCGCGCTGACTACACGACCGCCGACACCGTCGCCGACATCGAGGCGATCCGCGTCGCCGGCGGCTACGAAAAGCTCGTCCTCTACGGCACCAGCTACGGAACCAAGGTCGCCGAGCAATACGCGCAGCAGTACCCGACGCACGTCGAAGCGCTCGTGCTCGACTCGGTCGTGCCGCCGAGCGGCCCCGAACCGCTCGACCGTCCGACCTATGCCGCGCTGCCGCGCGTGCTCGCGCAGATGTGCGTCGACCGTGCCTGCGCGCACATCACAGCGAACCCGTTCGCGGACCTCACGACGGTCGTCAGGCGCAGCTCGGCGCTGCCGCTGATCGGGCGCGTGATCGACGGTCACGGCAAGGCGCACAGCGAACTGGTCTTCGCGGGCGAGCTGTATCAGCTGCTGCTCGCCGGCGACTTCTCGCCGCCGCTGCGCGCCGAACTCGTGACGACGCTGAGCGCCGCCGCGAAAGGCGACACGGCGCCGCTCGCGCGACTCGTCGCGACCGCCGAGGGCGGCGAAGGGGAAGGCGAAGGCGAAGACTTCGACACGCCGCTGTACTTCGCGACGACCTGCGAAGAGCAGGCCTTCCCCTGGAACCGCGCCGTCGACCCCAACGCGCGTCTCGCCGAAGCGAGCGCCGCCGCGGCCGCGCTGGGAGCGAGCACGTTCGCGCCGTTCAGCGCGAGCGAAGCGATCGAATTCAGCGACCTGCCCTCGTGCGCGCACTGGCAGTTCACCGCGCCGGCGCCGGCGAGCGATTCGCTGGCGCTGCCGAACGTGCCGACACTGATCCTCAGCGGCGCGGACGACCTGCGCACGCCGACCGCCAACGCCCGTGAAGTCGCCGCGCAGATCCCCGACGCACAGCTGCTCGTCGTGCCCTACACCGGTCACTCGGTCCTGACCGACGAGTCGACCGCGTGCGGCCGCGAAGCGCTGCAGGCGCTGTTTGCGGCAGGCCGGTCAAGCCGTGCCGCGCGGCGCCGCCGCCGGCGCAGATCCTGCCGCCGCCGCTGCCGCTGCGGCGCCTCGCGCTCGTCACGCCCGCGGGCGGCGCGGGCGGGCGGCCGGGGCGCACGGTGCACGCGGCCGCGCTGACGCTCTCCGACCTCGGCCGTCAGCTCGGCTTCGAGCTCGGCGCGGCGATCGCGGCGGCGCGAATCGCAGGCCGCGTCGCTGACGCTGCGAACGGGCGGGCTGCGGGCCGGCTGGGCGCGCTATGCGGCTGGCGCGATCAGCCTCCACGACTACTCCTACGTGCCCGGGGTGACCCTGTCGGGAACGATCGACTCGGGCCCCAGCAGCGTCCGCGTCGCGGGCTCGGCGGCCGCCGCGGGCACGTTGCGGCTCGGCCCGCACGGCGAGCTCGTCGGAGCGCTCGGCGGTCGCGCGGTCAGGCTGCTGCAGAGTCCCGGCGCGACGGCAGGCTATTGTCGGAGACGATGCCGCGTCGAGCTCCCATTCCCGTTCTCAGCGGGCTGCTGTTCGTGGCTGCTGTGCGCGAGCTGGACAAGCTCCTCGGCGGCGGCTCCGCTTAGCTACGGCCCGTGCGCGAACACGGCGGCGTTCTCGTGCACGACGCTCGCGGTCCCGCTCGTACGCGACGGCAGCGTGCCGGGGACGATCTCCCTCGGCGTCGAGCGCAAACTCGCCGGCGCGGCGCCGAGCCGCGACGCGGTCGTCGCGCTCGCCGGCGGGCCTGGCCAGGAGGCGCTGCCGCTCGGTGAATTCATCGCCCAGGCGATCGCGCCGGCGCTCGGCTCGCGCGATCTGCTCGTGTTCGACCAGCGCGGCACGGGCACATCGGACCCGCTGCACTGCGCCGCGCTCGAACACTTCGACGGCGGGCAGGCAGCGAAGCTCTTCGAACAGTGCGCGCTCGAGATCGGACCCGCGCGCGCGGGCTTCACGACGCAGGAATCGGTCCAGGACATCGAGGCCCTGCGGCGCGCCGGCGGCTATGAAAAGCTCGTCCTCTACGGCACCTCCTACGGCACCAAGGTCGCGCTCGAGTACGCCGAACGCTACCCCCAGCACGTCGAAGTCGCTGGTGCTCGACTCGGTCGTGCCGAGCACCGGCCCGGAACCGTTCTCGATCGCGACCTTCCAGGCGATCGGCGGCGTCCTCGCCGAGCTCTGCCGAAGACCGGGCCTGCGCCGGCATCACCTCCAATCCGCTCAACGACGTCGCCCACCTCGCCGCGCAGCTGCATCAGCGGCCGCTCAGCGGCTCGGTCTACGACGGCAACGGCAAGCGCCACGCGAGCGAGCTGAGCGAGCTCGACCTGCTGCACATCCTCGAGGCCGGCGACCTCAATCCCGCGCTGCGCGCGCTGCTGCCGGCGGCCGTGCGCTCGGCGCTGCGCGACGATCCCGACCCGCTGCTGCGCCTGAACCTGCTGTCCGAGGGGCTGATCCCGAACGTCCCGAACGAAGGGGTCGAGCTCGAAGGCACCGAAGAGATCGATGAAGTCCTGTTCTTCGCGACGAGCTGTGAGGAGACCCGTTCCCGTGGCAGCGGGCGGCCTCGGCGAGCAGCAGACGCGCGGAAGCGGTCGCGGCCCTGAGCGGGCAGCCCCCTCGGACTTCTTCCCGTTCGATGCGACGACCGCCTTCAACAACGGCCTCGCCGGGCTGTGCGCCTACTGGCCGGACGCGTCAGCGCCGCCGCCGCCGCCGAGCCCGCTGCCGAACGTGCCGACGCTGATCTTCTCCGGCGAGCAGGATCTGCGCACGCCTACGGCCAACGCCCGCGCGGTCGCCGCGGAGATTCCCGACGCGCAGGTCGAGGTGGTGCCCTTCACCGGGCACTCGGTGATCGGCAGCGACTTCAGTCACTGCGCGGCCGACGCGCTGAAGGCGTTCTTCGCGCGGCAGCCCGGTGCAGCCATGCGCGCGACCGTCAACACATTCGCGCCGACGCCGCTGACGCCGACGAAGCTCGCCTACGTGCACCCACCACGCGGCCTCTCCGGACGTGCCGGGCAGACGCTCGTCGCGGCGCTCGACACGCTCGTCGATTTCAACCGCCAGGTGATCGGCGCGACCTTGCAGGCCGATCAGGAACTCCCGAGCGGCGCGAGCTTCGGCGGCCTGCGCGGCGGCTTCGCAAGGCTCACCTCCGCGCACGCGATCATGCGCGACTTCGCGTTCGTGCCCGGCGTGCAGCTCACCGCGACGTTCCCGATCCGCGACGGCAGGCTGCAGACCGACGACGGTCCGCATCTCCGGCAGCGCGGCCGCGCCGGGGACGATCCGCGTCGGCTCCGGCGCGAAGGTCTCGGGCACGCTCGGCGGCAGGCACTTCGACCTGAGCCTCGCAAAAGTCAAGCTGTCGAGCGTCGGCGCCGGCGAATGGCCCAGCGTGAGCAGCGTGCTCGCGATGCTCGCACGCGAGCCTCGCCGCGGCGGCGCGCCGAGCCGCTCGCCGCGGCTGCCCTGAGCCGGTGGCGAACGCGCTCGCGCAGGAGAGCTCGCCCTACCTGCTCCAGCACGCGGAGAACCCGGTCGACTGGCTGCCGTGGGGCCCGGAGGCGTTCGCCAGGGCGCGCGCGTCGGGCCGGCCGGTACTCGTCTCGATCGGCTACAGCGCATGCCACTGGTGCCACGTGATGGAGCGCGAGTCCTTCGAGGACGCGGGCACGGCGGCGCTGATGAACGAGCGCTTCGTCTGCGTCAAGGTCGACCGCGAGGAGCGCCCCGATGTCGACGCGCTGTACATGGAGGCCGTGCAGGGCATGACCGGGCGCGGCGGCTGGCCGCTGAACGTGTTCCTCACGCCCGAGCAGCTGCCGTTCTACGGCGGCACGTATTTCCCGCCCGAGCCGCGCCACGGGATGCCGGCATGGACGCAGGTGCTGAACGCGATCGCCGAATCGTGGGCTGAGAACAGCGCGGAGATCCGTGGCGGCGGCGAGCGGCTGCGCGCTCGGCTCGCCGGCGGCGCGCGGCTGCAGCCGTCGGGCGAGCCGCTGCGTGAGGCCGCGCTCGACACCGCCGTCGCGAACCTCGCCGAGCAGTTCGACGCGCGCAACGCGGGCTTCGGCGGCGCGCCGAAGTTTCCGCAGGCCTCGGTGCTCGAGCTGCTGCTGTTGCGCGGCGAGCGCACGATGAGCCTGCAGACGCTGCGCGCGATGGCGAGCGGCGGCATCCACGACCAGCTCGGCGGCGGCTTCGCCCGCTACAGCGTCGACGCGCACTGGACGGTCCCGCACTTCGAGAAGATGCTCTACGACAACGCGCTGCTCGCGCGCGCCTACCTGCACGCCTGGCAGGCCTGCGATGACGAGGCGCTGCTGGCGGTCTGCGTCGACACGCTCGAGCTGGGCGCTGCGCGAGATGCGCGGCCCCGAGGGCGGCTTCTACAGCGCGCTCGACGCCGACTCGGAGGGCGTCGAGGGGCGCTTCTACGTGTGGCGGACCGCCGAGCTGCGCGACCTGCTCGGCGCGGACGGGGACGCCGCGATCGCATGGCTGGGCGCGACCGAGCAGGGCAACTTCGATGACCCGCACCATCCCGAGCCGGGGCTGAACGTGCTCGAGGACCGCGGGCCGCGACCGGATCAGGCGACGCGCGCGCGGATCCGCGCGCGCCTGCTCGGCGGGCGC
This sequence comes from uncultured Solirubrobacteraceae bacterium, assembly GCA_963827105.1. Classification (GTDB taxonomy): domain Bacteria; phylum Actinomycetota; class Thermoleophilia; order Solirubrobacterales; family Solirubrobacteraceae; genus Palsa-744. Next base: position 16,765 of record CAWHAB010000020.1, read on the forward strand.
GAGCGCCGCCCGCGCCCGGCGCTCGATGACAAGCGGCTGACGAGCTGGAACGCGCTGATGATCTGCGCGCTGGCGGACGCCGGCGCGGCGCTCGGCGGCGCCCGCTACCTGGCCGCGGCCGTGCGCTGCGCGGATTTCCTGCTCGGCGAGATGCGCGACGGCGACGGGCGGCTGCTGCGCACCTACAACCACGGCGGCGCGAAGATCGAAGCGTTCCTCGAGGACCACGCGTTCCTGCTCGAGGCGCTGATCGCGCTGTTTGAAGCGACCTGCGAGGAGCGCTGGTATAGCAGGCGATCGCGCTCGCCGAGCAGATCATCGCGCGCTTCGCCGACCCCGAGCAGGGCGGATTCTTCTCGACCGCGAGCGACGGCGAAGCGTGACGTCAGGCGCAAGGACCTCGAGGACTCGCCGATCCCGGCGGGCTCATCGAGCGCCGCGGTCGCGCTGCTGCGACTCGCCCAGCTGAGCGGCGAGCGAGCCTATGAGCGCCACGCGGTCTCGGTGCTGCGGCTGCTCGCGGAGATCGCGCCGCGGCACCCGCGCGCGTTTGCGCATGCGCTGCAGGCGCTGCACTGGTATCTCGCACCGGCGCGCGCGATCGCCTGCGCGGTGCCGGGGATCGCGCCGTCGAGCGCTACAGGATCGCCAGGTAGCGGTCCAGCTCCCAGCGCGTGACCTGCACGCGGTAGTCGTCCCACTCCTGGCGCTTGATCTCGACGTAGCGGTTGAACATGTGCTCGCCGAGCGTGCGCAGCGCGAGCTCTGACTCGGCGGTGATCTCAATCGCCTCGCCGAGGCTCTCGGGCAGCTGCTCGACGCCGAGGCGGCGGCGCTCCTCGCCGGAGAGGTGGTAGAGGTTCTTCTCCATCGGCTCGGGCAGCTCATAGCCCTTCTCGATGCCCTCGAGGCCCGCCTGCAGCAGCGCGGCGAACGTCAGGTAGGGGTTGCATGCGGGGTCCGGGCAGCGCAGCTCCATGCGCGTCGCGCTGCTCGCGGCCGGGGTGATACATCGGCACCAGGAATTAGGGCCCCCAAGTGGTTTGTGCTGCGACGAGGACAATTACTGAACTGAAGGCGCCCCCCCCCCCCCCCCCCCCCCCCCCCCCCCCCCCCCCCCCCCTGGCACA